>JANXZM010000100.1 GCA_025355505.1 Acidobacteriaceae bacterium
CTCCGCTCGGACGGCAATGCCGTCGACCTGGGAAAAGTGTAAAGGATGTGGTGATAACGTTGTGTAAGGGATGTGGTGGAACTTTACACCTGAAGGCATACACCTGATACAAAACATACTTGCACCACGGGCTGTTAAGGATGATTCGAGGCCCGCGGTGTAAAATCAAGAGCACCGGTTCCCTGCGATGTGACTTCCGGCGAATGGCCCCGTAGCTCAATTGGATAGAGCATCAGACTTCGAATCTGAGGGTTGGGGGTTCGACTCCCTCCGGGGTCACCATTCCAAAAGCCAGGTCGGCATTCCTGCAAACACAACTCCAGATCATCCCAGCACCCGCACTCTGGTTACTTGCTCGGGGTTTGGTTTCGCGGTGCAATGGCAGTTAGGGAGCGAATTATGGGACGCGTTTTGGGGTTTCTGGGGACGATCATCACGATGGCGATCGGCATGTACATTTATTCTCTGCAGGTCAAGACTTTGACTCCGGGCGCCGGGAGCGGCAGTCCTGAAGAAGTCGCTACCATCACGGGCGTGAAGAATGATCTGATCGGGATCGCTGGTGCCGAGCGCGGATACCTGGCGTCGCAAGGGAAATATGCTTCGCTGGATGAGCTGATTTCAGGCAACTACATCAGCATCAAGGGGGAGCGCCCGCCGTATATTTACGAGGTCGAAAGCACTGGCGACAGCTTTCGCGCGACTGCCACCCGCACCACCAAAGGCGCTCCGGCACAGCTCTGGATTACGGAAACGATGCAGGTGCAAGCGTCGGACTGAAAGTCTTCGATGCCCCGCCCCTAAAGGGGTTTCCTGGGAGCGGCCAGGCGACATCGCTAAAGCTAAAGCCATGCCCTGATACGAAACGTGAGGTCAGGTTTTTTTCCAGTCAGTCAAGGACATTAGTTCGTCCATGATTTCCTGCAATCTTTGCAATCGCCGTTCCTGATCGGATGCACCGATCATCTTTTTGCCACCTTGCAGGTACAGGCGGTTTGCTTCACTAATCTCGGCGATTTCTTCTCGCAACTTTCCCACGCGCTCTTTGACGGACTGCGGCATAAGCATAGGCTAGCAGAGCTTTTCCGACCTGGGTAAAGTTGTTTTCCAACTTTGTGTCGTTGCAACGAGAGAATGTCGTATTAACTGCAACGAGATTGTGTCACCCCGTGTCGATTAAGTAACGGTCGCAAGAGCAGGGCGACCGGAGAGGTTGTAGATGCGTGGGGTTGGGGGTTTTCGTTTTCGCGCGGTGGTGCGTGGATCTGGGCGACGGTTCGGGCGGCGATCCGCCGATTCTTCCAAGGGCAGCGGCAGGGTGAGCAGCAGATCGTCACCGCGATAGACGCGCAGCGTGCCATTGAGCGGTCAACATCGCCAGCGATATCAGTTACGCGGAGGCGGGGAGCCTGCGGAGCGCCGGCTTGGCCTCGTCAGCGGTGGATGCCGCGGGCAAAGTGTATGTGATGTGGCCGGATTGCCGCTTCCGCACGAACTGCTCTTCGAATGACATCGTGTACAGCACGTCGACAAACGGGACGACATGATCGGCGGTGAAGCGCGTGCCGATCGATCCGGTTACGAGCACGGTGGGTCACTTCATCACCGGCGCGGCGATTGCGCCGGGCACAAAAGGATCTACGGCCCACATCGCGCTCGTTTATTACTTTTATCCGGTGTCGAATTGTGTGAACAACTGCTTGCTGAATGTCGGGTTCATTCAGTCTTCCACGGCAGGTTCAACGTGGACCGCGGCAGAAACCCTGGCCGGTCCTATGCAGCTCACGTGGCTGCCGAATACGTTCTCCGGGACGATGGTGGCGGATTACATCTCCGTGGGATGTGCCGGCGGCAAGGCTTTTCCGGTGTTTGCCGCGGCGCAGGCGAAAACGGGATCTCTTTTCCACGAGGCGATCTACACCACGACATCGGGTCAGGTTTTGTCCACTCCGGAACTGGAACTGATGAGTGCGGTGAGGGATGTTGCGGTACCGAATGCGCACTCCGATCACGGGCCGATGGAATACCTGGACCAGGAGCACTTGATTCCGATTTCGGGGAAGCGGCCGCCGGAGCGAAACCGTTAACCACAAAGGCCACGAAGGCACACGAAGCAACGGCCTGTGACCAAAAGCCTTCGTGATACTTCGTGGCCTTGGTGGTTCAGGGTTTTGTGGGTTGCATCGTGAAACTGACCCACTACTTCTTGCCTCAACCGTTTGCTCCCCACCCCCGCCCAGCGATATATTTAGCGGGTACCGCTGTTTTGAGTGCCTTATGTTCACTGACTTCACTGCGAACGACCGCTGGACCAAGAAACAAGTCCACTGCCTTTACCAGGCTCTGATCGTGGCCATCGCCACCCGCCACGCCGATGCGGTGGACATCAAGTTCCTGGTGGACGGACGCCCGGTCTGGGTGGCCCTGCCGCACCCGGCCTGGGTGGAATACAAGAACCGAACCGGGAGACTGATCACCGACTCTCTTGCCAAAGAAATCGCAGGCCATTTTCTAAAAACGGCGTTGGAATCGGGCGAAGGGTTAGGTCGCGAGATGTATTCCCTTACCATCGCGGAGACTCTCCATCACCTGGAAGGCGTCGTGGCCGGAGCCGAGCCTCCCGTTCCTGCCACCCGCTAGCTGGAAAGAACCCTCGAAATGAAGGACAATGTCTGGTTTGTCTTTATCCTGGCGACACGGGCGGAATCTGTTTACGCAAACTCTCCTTTTTCGCCTGCCGACGCCATTTGCACCGCGCTCTATGGGGATCGCGCAGTTTGCTCTTCGAGAAAAGCGTTCTTATGTCCAGCCTAACCTCCGATATGGAAACCATGACTGAAAAAAATACTGGAACGAAGCATAAACGGCTGAGCGCTTGGGTGGAAGAAGTTGCCCAGCTCTGCCAGCCGGATCGAGTGTACTGGTGCGACGGTTCGGACGAGGAATATCAGGCCATTCTACGGCGGATGGTACTGACGGGCACCGCCATCTGGCTGGCCGACGAGAAGCGCCCGAACAGCATCCTGGTTCGGTCGAGTCCCGGCGACGTCGCACGTGTCGAAGACCGCACCTTTATCTGTTCGCGAATCCGTGAGGAAGCTGGGCCCACCAACAACTGGGAAGATCCCACGGCGATGAAGCAGAAGCTGCAAGGGTTGTTCGCGGGTGCGATGTCCGGCCGCGTCATGTACGTGATCCCGTACAGCATGGGCCCCATCGGCTCGCCAATTGCGAATATCGGTGTCGAGATCACCGACTCCCCTTACGTTGTGGCCAGCATGCACATTATGGCGCGGGTCGGCTCTCGCGTGCTCCAGGTTCTCGGAAGTGAAGGTGCATTTGTGCGCGGCCTGCACTCCATCGGCGCTCCCCTGGCTCCGAACCAGGCGGATTCGACCTGGCCCAACAATGCCCAGGAAAAATATATTTGCCACTTTCCGGAGACCCGCGAAGTCTGGTCTTACGGTTCCGGCTACGGTGGCAACGCTCTCCTCGGCAAAAAGTGTCACGCCCTGCGCATTGCTTCCGTGCAAGCTCGAGACGAAGGCTGGATGGCCGAGCACATGTTGATCCTGAAGATCACCGACCCCTCCGGCCGGGTCAAGTTCTTCACCGGCGCGTTCCCCTCATCTTGCGGCAAGACGAACCTTGCAATGCTGATCCCGACCATCCCAGGATGGAAAGTCGAAGCCGTGGGCGACGACATTGCCTGGATGAAGTTCGGCGACGATGGCCGCCTCTACGCCATCAATCCCGAGCGCGGCTTCTTTGGCGTGGCTCCCGGAACCAGCATGAAGTCGAACCCCAACGCCATGCTCGCCGCCACGAAAAACGCCATCTTCACCAATTGCGCCATGACTCCCGACGGCGACATATGGTGGGAGCAGATGACTGCGGAAAAGCCCGCCGAATTGATCGACTGGTTGCGCCGTCCGTGGACTCCGGCTTCTGCTCGCAAGGCAGCTCACCCCAATGCCCGCTTCACCGTTCCCGCCAGCCAGTGCCCGGTGATTGCGCCGGAGTGGGAGGATCCCAAAGGTGTGCCGATCGACGCCATCCTTTTCGGCGGGCGGCGCGCTGGCATTGTTCCGCTGGTCACCGAGTCCTTCAATTGGCGGCATGGAACGTTTCTGGGCGCGACCGTCAGCAGCGAAACCACTGCCGCCGCCGCCGGCAAAGTCGGCGAACTTCGTCGCGACCCGATGGCCATGCTCCCCTTCTGCGGCTACAATATGGGCGATTACTTCGCCCACTTTCTCAAGATCGGCGCCACGCCCGGTGCCAAGCTGCCCAAAATCTATTACGTGAACTGGTTTCGCACCGACGACAACGGAAAATTCCTCTGGCCCGGATACGGCGAGAACAGCCGCGTCCTGAAATGGATTTTTGAGCGCTGCGATGGCAAAGTGCACGCGGTCGATACGCCCATTGGCAGGCTTCCAGAGCTTGCGGATCTTGATACCAAGGGACTCGACCTTTCTCCCGCGGATGTTGCCAAGTTGCTCAGCGTGGACTTGCAGGGTTGGCATGCCGAAATCCCATTGATCCGCGAGCACTTTGCCAGGTTCGGCAACCACCTTCCCGAAGGCTTGAACCGGGAAGTCGCCGAACTGGAAGACCGTCTGGCGAAGGCCAAAAAATAGATCGACTGCTGTCACCTCCGAGACGCAGAGAGCGCCGAGAAAGTCTCGTGTCAAGTTTTCCTCGGGGTGAAACCGGTTGTCTTTCGAAACCGCTAAGATAAGGTGTTCTCGGCGGCCTCCGCGTCTCGGCCGTGAACAGGTCTCTCTAGGGGTAAATCTAAAAAATGTTCGCCCGGAAAATCCGCGTGGAATACCAGCACGAAGGACAGCTTCAACCTTGTCCTTTGAAATGGCTCGACAATTTCAGCATGCGCAACTTCACCAACGCATCGGTCTTTGACGACACGCTGCCGGTGGCCGACGGCTGCCTGGAAATTGGAACGCATGTCCCGCTCGATCGACTCCGGGATGCGATGGAAGACTGGTTTCGCCGCAAGAGCTATCTGCCCAAAGACGCAACCCTGGTGCTGACCCTGAGCTAGCGGCGAGGCCGGGCTGCGCTCAGCTTGGACCCTTCGTCTTCGCTCAGGGCAGGCTCGCGAGCACGTCCGTCTCTCCACACAAAGGGAGGCTTTCAAAAATGCGCGTTTCTGCGCGGCACTTACTCCTGTTTGGCGGCTTCGGGCTGCTTGGCAGCTGCTTCGGCTTTTCCTGCATCGCTTTTGGCGTACTTGCGGCGGAAACGCTCGATGCGGCCGGCGGTGTCCATAAGCTTCTGCTTGCCGGTAAAAAACGGGTGGCAGGCGGAGCAGATTTCTACGCTGATGCCGCCCTTGTGGGTGGAGCGAGTAGTGAATGCGTTACCACAGGCGCAATGCACGTTGATCTCGCCGTAGCTGGGATGGATGGCTGCTTTCATGTCGGTTCCTAAATCCTCGATTCAGACATTCGATTCTACCGGAGTTAAGAAGGATTCAGCAAGGCTGGTGTTGGCTCTTGCTCTTAGCTGACTATTCCCAAAGCAAAACGGCAGGGCCGACCCCCTGCCGTTTTGCTCGTATCCGAAAATTCTGGGGCCCCTTACTTACCTTTATTGACTACTTTCTTAAGTTCATTCCCGGGAGTGAATTTGGCGACTCTACGGGCAGCGATCTTGATGGTGGCACCCGTCTGCGGGTTTCGGCCATTGCGGGCCTTGCGCTGCGAAACGGAAAACGTGCCGAAACCGATCAAGGCTACTCGGTCCCCTTTTCGAAGGGCAGCGGTAACGCTGTCCACGGTGGTGTCGATCGCGGTCGTCGCCTGGGCCTTTGTAATGTTGCAGGCTCCGGCGATCCGGTCAACCAGATTAGCTTTATTCATGCTCTCTCCTAACACTAGTCGTTACGGTTCCCGCGCATCAGCCGGGGAGGAAAGCTCAACGCGCGAGCACCGGCGATGGCAATTCTCGCCCATACTGCGGGATTGTCAAGGGGAAACACGTGCCAGTTGCCGCTTTTAACACCTGAGGCGAACGGTTGGGTAGTGATTGGAGCATGAGTCGACGGCGCCAGTTCTGGTTTATTGATTGGCTACGCCTGCGAGCTACGGGCTGCGAGCCCGCGGTTTTCCTCGCTTCTCCTCGCTTTTCCTCGCTTCTCCACAATCTGGCGCTGCTCTCCACAGGATGTGCACAGAGAGGAAACGGTTTCCAGTTGCGGCGCAGGCGGGTTCGGGTGCAGAGTTTAATTACACAACTTGAGTTCAGAAGAAGTTCAGACCTATGAAAACAGCAAGCGAAGTTTGCCCGGCGTGCGCGGGCTCAGGATGGAAGCCGGTTTCCGGAACGCCGGACGGCGGCGTCACCCGCTGCGATTGCCAGTTGCGGGCGCGTGGCGGCGCCATGATCGCGGCGGCGCGAATTCCCAAGAGATATGAACATTGCGAGCTGTCGAACTTTACGACGGATTTCCCGAGAGCCGATCGCTCGATTGCGCTGGCCCAGATCAGCGCCTCGCGCTTCGTGCAGGAGTTTGATCCCCGAGACGGGGCTGGCCTTCTGCTGGTCGGCGGGATCGGGACCGGCAAAACCCATCTCGCGGCGGGCATTCTCAAGGAACTCATTGCGGTCCGAGGAAGCGCCTGCCTTTTTTGCGACTATCGCGAACTGCTAAAACAGATTCAGAACTCCTACAACGATTCCGTCAAGGCCACCGAGCTTCAGGTGCTGCGGCCGGTGTTTGAAGCCGAGGTGCTGTTGCTCGATGAACTCGGCGCCGTGAAACCGAGCGAGTGGGTGTGGGACACGGTCAGCCTCATCCTTAACACGCGCTATAACGACAATCGAACGACCATCATCACCACGAATTTTGCCGACGAGCCGGCTGCGAGTGTGGCTCGATCGTCGTCATTGTCGCCGGCGCGGGCAGCCGCTCGCGAAGAAACTCTCGGCGACCGCATCGGCGAGCGTATGCGCTCCCGCTTGCACGAGATGTGCCGCATTGTGAAAATGGACGGGCCCGACTTCCGCCAGAAGTTTAAGAGCGCCAGTTTCGGTTAAGGCGCTAACCACGAAAGTCCCTAACCACAGGGGACACGGAGGGCACAGGGGAACACCGGGAAAACAAGGCGTCCTCGGCTGTAGAATCGGCGAGTGCTGACCGAACGCATCGAGTTCCGGCCCGAAGTTGACGCCGAGGTCTTTTCCGGCGTCGCCGCCGCTCCGGCTGTGTTTCTTTTGCGCGGCGAGGACGCGAATTCCGAGCCTTACGTCAGCAAGACCGCGAACCTTCGGCGGAGGCTGCAGCGGCTGCTTTCCGCTCCGGAAGAGCGGACGAAACGCCTCAACCTGCGGGATCGCGTTCGATGGATTGAATACACGCTGACCGGCTCCGACTTTGAATCGGCATTCGTGCTCTATCAAGTCCTGCGCGCCTCCTTCCCCAAGACCTACGCGAATCGCCTGCGGCTGCGGTTCGCTCCGCTGGTCAAGCTGCATCTGGAAAACGAATTTCCCCGCGCCTCGATCACCATGCGGCTGGGACGAATTTCGGGAAAGCGGATTTCGACAAAAAACGTTTACTACGGGCCGTTTGCTTCGCGCGTGGCGGCGGAAAAATTTATGAACGACGCGCTCGACTTTTTCAAGATGCGGCGCTGCGTGGAGGACCTCCATCCCGATCCGAAATTTCCCGGCTGCGTTTATTCCGAGATGAAGATGTGTTTGGCGCCCTGTTTTCGCGGCTGCAGCGATGACGAGTACCGCGCCGAGGTGGTGCGGGTCGAGAATTTTCTGGACTCGCGCGGCGAATCGCTGAAGCGGCAGATGGCGGCGGAGCGCGAGGACGCGTCGGCAAAGATGGAATTCGAGACGGCTGCCGCCATTCATGCGCGCCTCGACAAGCTCACCCCCGTGCTGCAGCAACTGCCGGAATTTGTCCGCCGGATTGATCAGTCGCACGCCGTGATCGTACAGAAGTGCGTACAGAAGTTCCTGCAAAAGTCAGCGCCCTCGGAGAGCGTCGCCTTGTTTCGCGTCGACAGTGGCGCAATCACCGGGCCGTTTGAGTTTCCGATCTCCGGCGGGGAACACACCAAGTCGCAGTCGATGGAAGCGCGCATCCAAGCTGCGCTCGCGGCATTTCCCGCGGCCCAGCCGGCGAGTGCGATTGAGCGCATGGAGCATCTGGCGATCTTGAAGCGCTGGTGCTATCGCGGAACCCGCGCGGGCGAAATTTTCTTTGCCGATCCCAAGGGAGAACTGCCAATGCGGCGGCTGGTACGGGGGATTGGACGAGTGTACAAAGGCGAAGCGCCAGAGATTCTTCCCGCGTGACGACCTGTTTACCGCCAAGACGCAGAGCGCGCCGAGAGACCCCAAAAAGGGTTTTCTCGGCGTCTCGGCGGTGATAAGCCTTACGCTGCTCGAACCGGGATGCGCTGCGGCTTCTTCCGGAACACGACCCTGATCTCTTCCCGCCAGCGTTCGTCAATTCCCAGCAGTTCCCAATCGATCTCCGGAGACAGATAACGCAGGATCGTATCGGTTGTGGGATGGACATGCAGAGCGGGCGCGACCAGCATGAGCAGAGGCTTTTGCTGCGAAATCTCCCGTCCAGGGAAATAGCCGAATTGCGCAAACTCTCCGCGGCTCTGGTGCCAGGCGACGCGCGACCAGTAATCCACGCCTTGCAAGGGAAGGTGGATATCCTCGTCGGCTTTGAGTTCGATGACGGCAAGGCGGCACTCGCGAGTGGCGGCCAGAATGTCAATCATCGCTCGATCCGCGGCGGCAAACGCGGGCACCTGCGCATACACCGAATCGGGTCGCAGCCGTCCGTCGAGCGCCGCGATGTTCCGGACGACCAGCGATTCCAGCCAGCGCTCGGGATGCATGCGCCACAAAGCGTGGTTCTTGGGACCATCCTGATGACGGACGGCTGCCGCCAGTCGCACCAGATCGGCAAACCGCGTTTCGTTCTCTGCATTGAGAACGCGCTCTTCCGGCCCCACCCCGAAAGCGATTTCCTCGCTGCTCTGGAAATTCCGCGGATCGTGGGCAATCCGCGCCTGGGCAAATTCCAGGCCATAACGCCGGAATGAAACCGACGCGGGCGAAAGCACCACGACTTCGGATTGCGGCAGAATGCCGCGAATGCGCGCGATCGATTCCGCAAAACGTTCGCGCGCCTGGCCTTCATCAATGGAGTGCACCAGCCGCGTTGCCATGTTGCCGCGATCGCCGGTATCCACCGGCACCAGCGCATCCTCCCCCTGATCGAATTCATACAAATGCCACTTTGCCGCCGTTGGATGGAGGTGCGCCATACGCTGCCGGGTCAGGGCAACGGCGCCTTTCGGCACGACCATCGCCAGTCCCTCGACCACGCGGCGTTCCCGCTGTGCCACGCGGCAGACTTCGAGCCAAAGAATTCCGCAGGTCAGCGTGCCATCGACGGTCGATTGCGTTTCCTGGTCGTTCACTCCGACCACGGCGAGCGCGCGCTGTCCCTGGCGCAGCCAGCCGCGCAGGTAGGCCGGTCCGAAGGAGTGTTCGAGGTCCACGCTGGTAGAGAGCCGGACCACCGTCCATTCGGGGAAATTTCTCTCCAGTGCCCGGCGCAGTTTCGGCTCGTACGCGACCCGTGCCGCGCGCCGCGCCGCTGGCGAACGCTGATCGCGATCGCGGCAGATGTCGAGCCGGGTAGGATGATTCTGCCCCATGCGCTGCACCTGCAACCGCAGCGTCGTGGCCTTGACTTCCGCATCCAGCACACGCCGCACGAAATTCCGCTCGTTCGACCACAGATGCAGCAGGCATTTGTGATACTCGCCGGAAACCGAATACTTCGACTCGGCCAGATCGAACGCGATGGCGCCGTCTTCGACCACAACCGCGGCACGTGCGCCGTTGAGGAAGTCGGAGAGCATCTGGCTGAGCGAGTCTGGGGTCACAGATCGGAATTATGCGCCCCGCCAAAACCGGCGTCAGTGATGGTTGGACCGCGAAATTGTTTGGTTTCGCTCCGGCACAGCACTCTGACTTCCGTACTCTCGCTCCTGATCCTGACGGCGTCCTGCTCGTGGGATAATAGTGGGGAGACCCGGCAAGCCGCGTCTCTACGCGGGAACAGATCTTCCGCTGCGAGTCGTCTGCAAAGCCACGCGCATCCAAATATGGTGACTGCCAATCAGGAACGCTTCTTCTTCGAGCACTACGGGCTTACAAATCACGATCTTGAGACTTATCTGACCGCCGCGCTTTCGGCGGGTGGCGACTACGCCGACCTTTATTTCGAATACCTGACCTCAACCTCGCTGATGGTGGATGAGTCGCTGGTGAAGTCCGCCTCGCAGGGGATTTCGGCGGGCTGTGGCGTGCGCGTCATTTCCGGCGAGCGCACCGGATATGCCTACACCGACGATCTTTCTCCGAAACGGATTCTGCATGCTGCTCGCACCGCGGCCTTGATCGCGAGTGCGCCCGCCAAGACGACCGTCGCCGGATTCCAGCAGAAACCGGCCCGCAGTTTGTACCCCGTTGCCTTGCCTTCAGTGGACGCGGACATTACCGCCAAGGTTGAATTGCTGATGCGCGCCGATCGCACCGCTCGCGGATACGATCCTCGAATCAAGGAAGTACGCGCCAGCTATGCCGACGAACTGCGGACCATCCTGGTGGTCGGCTCCGACGGCACGTTTGCGGAAGACTCGCAGCCCCTGGCGCGCCTGAATGTTTCCTGCATCGCGAAGACGGATGCGAGTTCGGGCCGCGGCACTTCCGGCGGTGGCGGCCGGGTTGCGCTCGACTTCTTTTTTGGCGACAAAACTCCAGAATTTTTTGCCAAAGAGTCAGCCCGCCAGTCAATTCTGCAACTCGACGCGCGCGAAGCTCCAGTCGGAGAAATGGAAGTCGTGCTCGGTCCGGGATGGCCCGGTGTATTGCTCCACGAAGCTGTGGGCCACGGGTTGGAGGCCGACTTCAATCGCAAGAAGACGTCCGCATTCGCCGGCCTAATCGGCAAACGAGTGGCCAGCGAAAAATGCACCGTGGTTGACAACGGCACCATGCCGTGGCGCCGCGGGTCTTTGAATGTAGATGATGAAGGCCAGCCCACGCAGGAAACGGTGCTGATCGAGAATGGCATTCTGAAGGGATATCTCAGCGACAAGCTTTCCTCGAAGCTGATGGGCCTGGCCGATACCGGCAACGGACGTCGCGAGAGTTATGAGCACATTCCGATGCCGCGCATGACGAACACTTACATGCTGGCGGGGCAAGACGATCCTGGAGACATCATTCGTTCGGTGAAGAATGGAATTTACGCGGTGAACTTCGGCGGCGGACAGGTCGACATCACGAACGGCAAGTTTGTTTTCTTGGCGTCGGAAGCGTATCTCATCGAAAACGGACAGATCACGGCCCCGATCAAAGGCGCAACCCTGATCGGCAACGGTCCCGATGTGCTGACCCGGGTTTCGATGGTGGGCAACGATTTGAAACTCGATGAAGGCGTCGGCACCTGCGGCAAAGATGGACAGGCTGTTCCCGTGGGTGTGGGCATCCCGACCATTAAAATTGACCGCCTGACCGTCGGCGGGACCGGAAAACGGGAAACCGGCGGCTTCATGCAGTAACACCCACCACGGTGACACGGAGAAAACCAATCTTTTTCTTATTCTCTCGCGGGGACACGGATCAAGAATCAGTAAGTTTGGTTTTCTGCGTGTCTCCGTGGTAGATTTTGGCTTTGAAATGACAACAACACTAGAAACCAGCGAAACAAAGCTCGCAACCGATCTCAAGCAAATCGCCACCGACGTTGTCAGCCGCGCCATGAAAGGCGGCGCAACGGCGGCTGAGTGTGTCGTCCGCGAAGGCGACGAATTTTCCACCGTGGTGCGGTTGGGTCAGGTCGAGACGCTGAAGGAGTCCGGCTCGCGCGCCATCGGCGTCCGCGTTTTCTTCGGACTGCGCGCGGCCAGCACCTACTCCAGCGATTTTTCCGCCGCTGGTATCGAGCGCATGTTGAAGTCCGCGCTTGAACTGGCGAAGATCACTTCCGAAGATCCATACGCGGGAATTCCCGAAGCTGGCAACTTCGGATCGCTTTCCGGCGACCTCCATCTTTATCACGAGGACGTTTACTCCTTGCCCGGCCCCGAGCGTATCGAGTACGCGCGCCGCGCAGAAAAGGCCGCGCTTGACGCCGATCCGCGCATCAAGAACTCCGAAGGCGGATCGTTCGACGCCGCGACCGGCAGAAAAGTGTTGGCGAATTCTCACGGGTTTGTTGGCGAATACCGGCGGTCGTACTGTTCGGTTGCGGTGGTGCCCATTGCGCAGGATGAGAACGGCGGCATGCAGCGCGATTACTGGTATTCGGTGGCGCGCAGCCTGGCCAAGCTCGACTCGGCGGAGCAGGTCGGAAAAGAAGCGGCGCGCCGCACGCTGCGGCGCCTGGGTGCGCGCAAGGTGAAGACTACGCACGTGCCGGTGGTGCTCGATCCCATGGTCGCAAGCTCCATGCTCGAACACATTTTCGAGGGCGTGAATGGCGACTCGGTCTATCGCGGCGCCTCGTTCCTGGCGGGAAAACTCGGGCAGAAAATTGCCGGAGCGAACGTCAACGTCGTCGATGACGGCACCATGCCCGGCGGCTTCGGCACCACGCCCTTCGATGGCGAAGGCATTCCCACGCGCCGCACGGTCGTGATTGAAAACGGAATTCTGAAGTCGTATCTCCTGAATACCTACACGGCAAAGAAGCTGGGGCTGGAGACCACCGCCAATGCTTCTCGTGGCCTGGCCGGGACGCCCGGAATAGGACCGGGAAATTACTTTCTCGAACCGGGAACGAAAACGCCGAACCAGATTATCGCGGAGATCAAAGACGGCCTTTATGTCACCGAGTTTCTCGGTCACGGTGCCAACTTAGTAACCGGCGATTACTCCCGCGGCGCCTCCGGTATGTGGATAGTCAACGGCGAACCGGCCTATCCCGTCGAAGAGATTACAGTCGCCGGCAACCTCAAAGACATGTTCTGCAATATCTCCGAAGTCGGCAGCGACCTGGAATTCCGCGGCAGCGTTGCTTCGCCGACGATTCGCATCGACGGGCTTACCATAGGCGGAGAATAACAACGCTTGCGCAGGGATAGCTCCCATTAACAGCCTGCGGTGTAAGTGAGATTCGTATCGGCGCGCCTTCAGGCGCTGGATTGTAAATTCGAGTTTCACCACAGGCCCTTAAACAAGATCCCGCAGTGCCCGCAGCAATTCCTCAATATCCGGCAACTGGTCGATCGGGTAAACCTTGGCAAAGGCAATCTTCCCCGCTTTATCCACGATGAACGCGGCTCGCTCGCTGATGCCGGGCACTGGCGGGCCTTCGCGCAAAATGCCGAATTTGCGCGTCACCTCGGCATGCGGATAGAAATCGGAGCATAGGGGAACCTCGACGGGGCCAATTTCTTTTTCCCGCCATGCCATGTGGCTGGGGATTGAATCTACGCTGATGTCCATGACCTGGGCATTGAGCGCCGCGAACTCTTTTTTCCTAGCGTCGAGTTCCGGCACCTGCACCGCTCAAGTCGGCGTCCAGTCCAGCGGATGAAAGGTCAGGACCAGGTTCTGGCGGCCGAGATAGTCACGTGAGCACATCGTAATCTGGCGTTCGCCGGCAACGGCGGGAAGTTCAAAATCCGGCGCCGGATCGCCAACCTTGAGGGCCATAGTCGTTTTCCACTCCGAACAAGATTGTAATTGAGATTGCCGACGTCAAACGCTCTTCAGCCAAGCGATCTCACCCGAATTACCCTTGTATTAACATTCACTAGCCGCTACCATTTTCCGCATGTCTGAGCTGCCGTTGCACATTGAAGATCTTCCCGCGACGCGGGATGGAATCCGCATTCTGCGCCTGGCGGGACCACTGACGCTTCCCAATCTATTAGGCTTTCAGTCCAAGCTGCGAGCCGACACCTCGCACGCGCTCATTCTGGACTTTACGGCGGTCCCTCATATGGATTCGGCGGGAATTGGGACGCTGGTCGGTGCCTGCGTCGCTCGACAAAAAAATGGACGCAGCCTGGGATTGGTGGGCGTGAATCAGCGCATCCATCAGTCTCTGGGGATTACTCGGGTGGAAAGTTTCTTTCGTTTCTACGGCACGGTGGCCGAGGCCGAGCAGGCGGTGGGGGCTTTATCGGACTCAGCGTCGCTGTGACCCCAGTCAATTGCCGAGGGCAGTTGACTCCCCCATTTGCATCTTCCTGGAGCCTCGTTCATCATCAAGCTATGCGGATTCGAATGGGGCAGTGCGGCCTCGTTTTCGCCGGGATTCTTATTGGGATTATTTCCTGGGTTACACTTTCGTTCGCCCAATCGGACCTGATCGGGGATGTTCGCGCTCAATTGGCACAGAACTCTTTTTCCGCTGCCGAGTCTGAACTTCGCGCCTATAAGGTCCAGCATGCTGTCACGCCCGAGTACCTGGAAGCTTTGTCGTGGATGGCCCGCGCAGCGGTCTCGACCAAACACTGGGACCAAGCCGCCGCCTACGCCACCGAGGCTCGTAATCTCTCGGAGCTGCAACTAACGACGACCAAGCGCAAACTGGACGCCGAACCTTACCTGCCCATCGCACTCGGCGCCGCTTACGAAGTTCTTTCGCAAGAATTGGCGGAAAAAGGACAGCGCGCAAAAGCAGTCAGCTTGCTGCGCACGGCTTTGGCGCGCTATCGAAATACATCCCTTCAAGCCCGTCTGCAGAAAAACCTCAACCTGCTGGCTCTGGTCGGTCAAACCGCGCCGCCTTTGCAAGTGACCCAGTATCTCGGACCGAAGCCGCCAACTTTGGCGTCGCTGAAAGGTTCGCCCGTTCTTTTGTTTTTCTGGGCGCATTGGTGCGGGGACTGCAAAGCGGAAGGCTCCGTCATTGCCCGCTTGCGGCAGGAGTTCGCTCCCCAGGGCCTGGTCGTCATCGGCCCGACGCAACTCTACGGCTATGCGGCGCAAGGGGCCGATGCCGCGCCCGAACACGAGCGCGCGTATATCGAATCCGTCCGCGCCAGATATTACCCCGGCCTGCGGGACATGCCTGTGCCGTTGAGCAATCAGAACTTCAATGCTTACGGAGCGAGCACAACGCCTACTCTGGTTGTTCTGAATCGCGCCGGGCAAGTGGCCATGTATCATCCGGGTGCGCTTTCGTACGAAGAGCTGCGCTCCGCTGTGCGGACGGCGGCCGCTCGCTAAATGCTCCGGCCCGCCTGTAGAGACGGGGCTTGCGCCGTCTCTACCTTTGCTTCCTTTGCGTTCAGGTAAGATGTTGCCATCCTTGCATTCGCAGCCGCAGTCGGAAAATGATCGCTCTCAACGACATCCAGTCGGCCTTGCGCCGCATTCGCGGCTCCATCTACCTTTCGCCCTGCGCGCGTTCGGAAACGTTTTCGGAGTCCACCGCCAACCACGTCTATTTGAAGCTGGACAACCTGCAGCGGACCGGCTCTTTTAAAGAGCGCGGCGCGCTGAACAAATTGCTCTCGCTTAGCGCCGAAGAACGTGCCCAGGGCGTGATCGCGGCCTCGGCCGGAAATCATGCCCAGGGCGTGGCCTACCACGCCGGCAAACTCGGCATCCGCGCCCAGATTTGCATGCCGCTGACCACGCCTCTCATCAAGGTCTCAGCGACGCGCGGTTACGGCGCCGATGTAATTTTGCACGGCGCCAACTATGACGAAGCATACGAGGAGTCGGTGCGCCGCAGTCAGGCTGAGCACCTCACCTTCGTGCATGCTTTCGATGACGACGCGGTCATCGCCGGGCAGGGCACCATCGGCCTGGAGCTCATCGAGCAGCATCCCGACCTCGAAGCTGTAGTCGTCCCCATCGGCGGTGGAGGCCTGATTAGCGGCATCGCCTGTGCGCTGAAAGAGTCGAATCCAAAGATTCAAGTTTTCGGAGTTCAGCCCTCGCGCCTGCCGTCCATGAAAGTTGCGGTCGCGGAAGGCAAGCCCGTGACGCTGATGGCGGCCTCCACGATCGCCGATGGCATCGCCGTCCGACGCGCCGGCGACCGTACCTTGCCGCTCGTTCAGAAGTATGTGGACGACATCGTTACCGTCGAAGAAGAAGAAATCGCCAACGCGATCCTGCTGTTGCTGGAGCGCGAAAAAACTCTGGCCGAGGGCGCCGGCGCGGCCGCCCTCGCTGCCCTGGTCAATCGCAAACTGTCCCTGGTTGGGAAGAAAGTTGCCGTGCTCGTATGCGGCGGAAACATCGACGTCACGCTGCTCTCACGCATCATCGAGCGCGGCCTCGTCAAAGACGGGCGTCTTGTGCGCTTGCGCGTCCACCTGCCCGACTATCCCGGCGCCCTGAATCGCCTCACATCCATTCTCGCGGAGCACCGCGCCAATATCGTCGAGACGGACTACGACCGAGCCTACCACGGCGTGGGCCTGAGCGAGACCGCGATTGAAATCACCATGGAAACTCGCGGGCCGGACCATATCGCAGAGATCATTTCGGCTTTGGGCGCAGCGGGCTATGCGCAGGAACGGGTGCTGTAGAGCTTTTTCACCGCCGAGACGCGCAGGTCGCCGAGAAGAATCAAAACCTTAACCACTGGGGACACTGGGTAGCACAGGGGAATGCAACTAGTTTCTCAGCGTACGGGGCGTCGTGGCGGTGATATTCACTCAAACTGCTTCCGGAATCTTTCCAGCTGATCCTTCACTTCCGAAAACTCTCTCCGCAGCTCAGCCACTTCTTCTTCCAGCCGCGCGATGCGCTCCGCATCTGCCGGATTGCGGTCAACCGCTACGCCCGCCTGCACCGGCGCTTCCGCTTCCACCACATCCCCGGCCAGCAGATGCGCATAGCGAGATTCTTTCGTTCCCGGCTGCCGCGGCAAAACCTTCGCCAGCGGCGGTTCGCGCTGCATTAACTTCTGCAACGCCGATTGCACATCCTCCAGCGCTTCGAAGCGGTGCAGGCGTTCGGTGCGCCCGCGCAACTCTCCCGGAGTTTGTGGACCGCGCAGCAGCAGCACGCACAGCACTGCAATTTCCGCTCGTGTGAAATTAAAAACCTCCTGCAAACGCTGCTCATACTTGGTCACGCGGCTGTCGGCGCCGCGTGCGGGTCCGGCCATGCGCTGCTGTTGCAGGCCGTCCAGCGCGTCGCGCACCGCGTCTTCGTCCAACTGCATCACCGGATCGCGATTCGTCTTCTGATTGCACGCGTTCACCAGCGCGTTCAGCGACAGCGGATAGTACTCCGGCGTGGTGATGTCCTTTTCGATCAGCGACCCCAGCACGCGCACCTCGGATTCCGTCAGCTTGATATCCATGGATTCCATTCATTGTATAGAGTGCTTGCGTGGACCGGACACTCCTGTCCGCTGCCGTCGACTCTGCCTTTCACCTGGTTGCGAGACCGAGATCCAAGCCCGGAAGGGGCCCGGAAGGACTGCGAACCTGAGCGACCCGCCCGCACACGGTATACTCAGTAGTTTGTCGAACCCATCTATGAGTGAGCTGACCGTACCACCGCGCGTCTCCATTGATGAACTGGTCGGGGAACTTCACGCGCTTGCCGCATCGGCCTTCGATAAAACGGAAGAGGTCCGTTCCTTACTGGCGCGGATGCCCGTCGAAGAGGCCAGTCTCGCGCCCTATTTGAGCTGGGACCGGCAGCACTACACGCGTAACTTGATCGACAAAACAGACCTCTACGAACTGATCGCCATCTGCTGGGAGGTTGGGCAGGGCAGTTCGGTGCACAATCATCGCGGCCAAAATTGCTGGATGGCGGCGGCGGTGGGAAAGCTGCTGGTCGAAAACTTTTACGTCGGATTTCAGGATATCGAGGCAGGCAAGTGCCAGTTGGCAGCATCTAACACGGTGGAGTTGACGGCGGCCAATCCGTGCGCCGTCGATCCGCGGGAACCGGTGCACCGGGTGTTGAATCCGCGGGAAGCGAACCAGCGCGCAGTCACGCTGCACGTCTACTCGCGGCCCTTTGATACCTGCGTGGTCTATTCGCCCGAGCAGGGAACATGCGGAGACATCCAGCTTCACTACAATACAGTTTTCGGAAAACCAGTTGCCCCGTAGTCAGTAGGACTTGTTTCATAAATCGCTTTCGGGGGGACGGACAGTTCCCTCAAGGGCTAAAGCCCAGTGTTTATGCGGCTCGTAGCGGCCTGGCTGAAGCCGGGCCCATTCAAGGAACATTTCAAGGAGGAATCGTGAGGAAATATCTGGGAGTTCTAGCTGGCGTGGCTGCGTTGTGCGTGATGTCGTGGGCACAAGCTCCGACTCCAACGCAAACTCCCGCCCAAGCTCCGGCTCAAACTCCTGCCCAGACTCCAGCCCCCGAGCTCGCTGATATTCCAGCTCCAACCGCCAACCCCGCGCCGCCTGCGACCCAGTTTCCCCGCGTCGAATTTTTTGCTGGCGGCTCGTATGCCGAGGCTGGCCTTTTCAACGCCGGACACTGGGCGGGGCTGCCCGGTTGGGACGCTTCTCTCGGCCTGAACGCGACCAGCTGGCTGGGGTTCATCGTGGAAGGCGGCCAATACTTCGGAACCTCGAAAATCCCGACAGCCGTACCCACGCCATTTCCAACCTGCGGGGATTTCTGCCCGACGCCTCCCACATTCAACGTGACCACCCGAGAGTACAACATTCTTTTCGGCGCGCAATTTTCACGCCGCAAGTATGAACGTTGGACGCCGTTCGGAGAGCTTCTCTACGGACATCAGGGCACCCGCGGCAAGGCGACCGCGGGGGTTGTTACCGAGACGGAGATCGGAACTGGGCGGGCGCTAGTGGCCGGCGGCGGCGCCGACTTCAAAATCAATCAACGTTTCGCATTGCGGTTCAAGGCCGATTACTTGCAGACCGCCTCCCAGTTTCCGTCTTTTGCCAAGAAGAAGCAGGACAACGTCCGATTCTCGGTCGGCATTGTCATCCGCAGCGTGCACAAGAAGAAGCGCAGGCTCGAGGACGAAACTCAGGTCGAACCGTAAGACCACGTCTTACCCAACGACTAGCGACGAACGACCAACGCCGCAATTTACGAGCGGCGCAGCAAGTCGCTCAGCGGCTTGGTTTTGGCCCGCAGTTCGTCGGCGAAGTCACCGCTTTTTTCGACCACGTCATCCAAGCGCTCTTTCGCTTCCTCGGTCCAGTCGGAGGCGGTTTCCAGGGCGTCATCGTAGGAGCGCCTCAGGTCTTTCCGCAGTTGCCGCCCAGTCTTCGGAGCCAGCAACAGACCGAGGGCGGCGCCCACGCCAAGCCCGATCAGCAGAAAAGTGACTGCTGTCCCGGTCGTACCATCAGAACTCTCGTATTTTCCAGTGCGCATATGAACCTCCTGATCAGTCTCTATTCTAGACCCGAATATTGAATTGGTAATTTTGTAATCTGTAATTGGAAGCTCTGCAAGTCCTGGGTTCCAAATTGCCAATTTACACAATTGCCAAATTACAAATTCCCCAGCGACCCGTTTCCCACAACCCTCTCCCCCTGTGTAAAATAAGCTGTTAACCCCAAGTGCGGCGGAAGCCCCGGCGACCTGCCTTGCTGCCCAGAATTGCTAGCAGAGTGTAAGGAGATGTAAACCAGCAATGTCGATTCCAGCGACCCAACTCCGCCCCGGCATGATCATCAAGCACAACAATGATTTGCATTCCGTGTTCAGCGTCGAGCACCGCACCCCGGGCAACCTGCGCGCCTTCATCCAGGCCAAGCTGCGCAACCTGCGCACTGGCGCCATGTTCGAGCACCGTTTCCGCTCGCCCGACCCCATCGACAAGGTCAACGTCGATGAGGTCAACATGGAGTTCCTGTACGCCGATGGCGACAGCTACTACTTCATGGACACGGAAAGCTACGAGCAGACCCACCTCACTCGCGATACGCTGGGCGACGCGGTGGATTACCTGACGTCGAACCTCCAGATCAAGGTGGAGTTTTTCGATGGCAAGGCCGTTGGTATCGAGTTGCCGCAGACCGTGGTGCTGACCGTGGTGGAGGTCGAGCCCGGCCTGAAGAGCGCAACCGCATCCAGTGTGACCAAACCGGCGAAGACCGAAACCGGACTCGTCGTGCAGGTGCCTCCGTTCATCAATGAAGGCGAGAAAATCAAAGTCGACACGGCGGAAGGCACGTATCTGTCCAGAGCGTAAGAATTGAAAATGAGTAATTTGTAATTGGTAATTTGAACCCATCCATGGGTCCGGTTTTTCCAATTGCAAATTAGAAATCACAAATGCCTCCACCCGCTGAACGAATTTCCGTCCAGGCCCGTCGCTTTCTCATTCGCGGACGCGTCCAAGGCGTTGGCTTTCGCTGGTTTGTTGAACGCGAGGCACACATCCTGCAAATTGCCGGATGGGTGCGCAACCATCCCGATGGCAGCGTCGAAGTGCTGGCCATGGGAAAGCGCGACCAGTTGGAGGGGCTGCGGTCGCGTTTGCAGGATGGGCCGCGAGCGGCCCGGGTGGATGGCGTAGAAGAATCCGAGGCCGAGCCGGTCGCGGGACTCAATTCATTTCAAGTTCTAGGAGCTTAACTTACGATGTCGACCAAGCCAGTAGATTGCGACGGGCTGAAAAAGCTGATCCGGGAGGTGCCCGACTTTCCGAAGAAAGGGATCCTGTTCTACGACATCACCACGTTGCTTAAGGACAAAGTTGGTTTCGCGCGGCTGATTGACGCGCTCTCGGAAAACTACATCGGTAAAGACATTGACCTGGTGCTCGGCATGGAGGCCCGCGGATTTATCTTCGGCCCGGCGCTCGCCTACCGGCTGAATGCGGGATTCGTTCCTGTCCGCAAGCCGGGAAAGCTGCCCGCCGAAACGGTGAAGATCAGCTACGAGCTCGAATACGGCAGCAACGCGCTGGAGGTCCACAAGGATGCCATCGAGAAAGGCCAGCGCATTCTGATCGTAGACGATCTGCTGGCCACCGGCGGAACGGCTGTCGCGACGGCGGAACTGGCCAGCGGCCTGGGCGCACAGATTGCAGGACTGGCGTTTGTGGTCGAACTGGATTTCCTTAGAGGTCGCGAGAGACTGGCAAAGTACGACGTCTTCTCGCTGCTGCACTATGACCGGTAATTTGCAAAACTCAGCGTCAGCGGCTTCCGGACTTAGCGCCGGCGCCGCGTACTGCCAGATCCTTACCGCTTAGCTTTCCGTCTTACTTTACTAAGTATCCAGCGGCTCGGAATACGCCTCTCCAGATCGCCAGGCTCACAGCCAGCGACGCTGCATAAGAGAAGATCGCAATCCAGTTCCAATGAACATACCTGTCACTTTCACGAGTCCACATGGGGGAGGGCTCCTTGTTGCGCCTAATGGGTAGCAATTATTTACCCGTTCAATGTTTTTTGCAAGTGATTGGAAAGATTCCCTGGACCTTGCGGCCCGCTTGTTGAAAGTGGGTCAAATCTTCGTGTTACCCGAAAAACTTGCCCGGTCCGCGACGAAATCCGGTGCTGAAATCTCGACCTTGCAGCCGCTCGCCCGTTCTGCCTGCCCAACACTCGGGGACGCCTCTCGATGGTGGTAAGCTAAGCTCTTTGACGGATGCTCCATGGGCGCAGTCTTGAGTTCGATCCAGATTACGATGCAAAGCTCGACTAGACTTTTCTTTTTGCTGGCGGCCACAGTGGTAGGCGCGTTCGGGGCTGGCGTTGATTCCAGTTCGCTCCCGCCTTCCATCACTACGGCGCCACTCTCGGTCGATCAGGTCGTGGACAATCTCGTCCGCAAGGATGGAGAGCGGGCACAAGCTCTGCGCCACTACGAATCCACTCGCATTTATCGCCTTGCGTATCGCGGATTTCCCGGCGATCGCGAAGCCGAAATGACCGTGGAGGCCACTTACGACAGTCCTTCGACCAAGAGCTTTAAGGTCATCTCCCAAAGCGGATCGAAGCTGATCATCGACCGCGTATTCAAACGGTTGCTGGAGAGCGAAAAAGAAGCCGTGGAGCCGGGAATGCACGCTCGCACCCTGCTGAACCGCGACAACTACGACTTCGCGCTGATCGGATTCGTCTCCTCGGGCGTCAATATCGCGGACCAGGGCAGCCAATACGTGCTCGCCGTCTACCCGAAAACGAAAAGCAAGTACCTCTATCGCGGCAAAGTGTGGGTTGACGGCACCGATTTCGCCGTCACCCGGATTGACGCCGAGCCCGCGCAGAATCCTTCATTCTGGACGAAGAAAAGCGAAATTCGGCACGAGTACATGAAGGTGCAAGATTTCTGGCTTCCCCGGCGCAACGAGTCTGTAAGCTACATTCGGCTTGGCGGGCGCGCCACGCTGACGATCGAATACAACCACTACCGTGTCTCCGATTCGCGGCTATCGGGGAACGCCACGAAAGCATCATCTTTCGCCGAGGGCTCGCTAGTTTGCGTATAGGGACAGCCGAAACTGAGTGCAGCTCGGCCTCGCCTCTGGCGGCATCACCATAGCAGGCGACGGTAGTACAATCCGGCCATGGATGGCCTGATCCAGCCGAACGCAAATCCCGCGATGGAGCGCCAGAGCTCCAGCCTGCGTCCGATTCTGATTGGGATCGTCATCGTAGGCATTGTGGTCGGCATCCTCGCGCTGATTTTCCGGGCTGAGCAGAAAAAACCGGCCGTTCCTCCAGCTTATGCCGCGCACCTGAAATTTTCGGACCTGAAGACTAGCGCCGCGCAGAATTTTGTCGGTGCTACGGTCAGCTACATCGATGGTTCCGTGACCAACGCGGGCGATCGAACCGTCATTCATGCAGTGGTGCAGGTCACGTTCAAAGATGAAATCGGACAGACGGCGCAGCGCGAGGAACTTCCCATCCGCGTTTTGCGCACTGGAGGTCCGTACGATGAAGCCGTGGACCTTAACCTGTCGCCGCTCGCTGCGGGCGAAAGCAAACCTTTCCGGCTGACCTTTGAGAATATTTCCGCGCAGTGGAACCACGCTTATCCCGATCTGGAGATCACGCAGGTCACGGTGAAGTAAGAAGTCGCCTATTTACTCTGGAGTTACTAACTTACTAGTAAGCTTTGTACCCCCCCCCCCCAATTCCCGCCAGGTAATTGATTTTAAAAGACTTAGCTGTAAAGTGTTCCAGAATAAGGACTTAGCTCCTCGAATCGCGCTGAAAATGGGTTTGGGGCAGCTTCGAGGGCCGTCTTAGTTGACGGGTACACCTCTGGCTACCCCAATCAGATTCCTATTATCACGCATTGCGAGTTGGATGTCTGTGATGGCGGTCGCTGGTTGGGTGTGATGAAAAATAGTTAGGAGTCAAACCGCAGAAGCGGGCTGGGGACCAATGCCGCTAGGTCGGCGAAATGCTTGGGCTGGAGAACTTCGAATCCCTTTTGCAAAATTTTCACGTAACGCCATGGAGTCTTAGTAAGAGTGGACGCGTTCTCGCACCAGTTCGCCGCCGCTGCGTCCTTCTGCGAGACTTCCGCCGATTCCATGCCTTTGGTCTCGATCAGCCAATGCTGCCCTGACGAATCCAGGGCCACGAAATCGGGGTAGTAGGAACGTAGGTTCATCCCGAAGTCCACGTAGTCAATCGAGAAACCAAACGGTTGTGGGAGCTTGGCAAATGCGGTGATGTCATCCGCCTTGTCAAGAAAGCGCGCAAAACTTTTCTCGAAATCGTTGTCACAAGGCACCATGTTGAAGACGCAATGAACGGCTTCGTACACTTTCCGCGACCAGGGAAAAGGCTGGCAGGTTGAAAGCATGCGGGCCGCCGTCGAGAGTTCCGGCACCTGATCGGCGATGCTCGCCTGTTTCAATACTCGACTGAACTCCTGTATGCACACGTACGAGGCTACCTGGGTGCTCATCGCGCGAACTGTGAGCATGTCGCTCAAATCCACCCATCGACCGAATGCCTTGTTTTCAAAGAAGTCGCGGACCTTCGGAGCCAGCGCCGCGAATTGCGAGGGCAGCTTTACCTCCTGGGCAATTCGGCGCGCATAGAATCCGATCAACTCCTGCGCAGTCTGCGGCTCCGGCACTTTATAATCGCGCTCAACAATTTTTTGCAGCGTAATGATGTCGTGGCCTTCATAACGGAAAGTTTGGTTGTTGGGGTCGTCCGGGGTCAACGGTAACAGCATCGTCTGGAAAGTCATTACGTCGAGGGCCGCGATTTCCTCGGCCAAACTTTTTTTCCGGACCAGAATTGGCGTGAGCACCGGCATGCCGATGTCGAATGCCCTCCGCTCTTCGAGCGGCATAATGGTGAGGATACGCAGTTTGTCTTTGCCGATTTCGAAGGTTTCCAGTTGCAGGTCTTCCAGCTTTTCGAGGTCGTCGACGAAGTCGAGAAATTTCTGGTTGCCGATGATGTCCACGTGCTCGGTATAGTCCGGCGTCAGGTCGCGGAACATCAGGCGTAACCCGCGGCCGATTGCCTGCTCAGGAAGGATGTTAGCTTTCGCGGTGTACGGCCTCAGCCCCACGACCACGGTCACATTTTTCACATCCCAACCTTCGCGAAGCATTAGCACGCTAACGATCGCGTTGATCGGACTGTCATCGCGATCCACGTTCTTGACGGTTTCTCTGGCTTTATCGAGCTCTTTATCGCTGATCTCGCCCGTCTTTTTCGTGTGGATAGTCTGAGTCCTTCCATCTCCGAATTCGGCGGGATAAGCTTTCGCCAGCCAATCGGCCACGTCATCGGCTTCTTCGGTGCTATTCATCATGACGAAGAGGACAGGTTTGCGGCGCAGAAGTTTAAGCTGTTCGCGATACTCCTTCCACCGCTCGACTGCGGCGGTGAGATATCCGCGATAGCGCACGCTGGCATGGTCCGACTTGGGCTCGGGAATTTTAGCTACGCCTTTCACCGGACGCTTGACTACACCTTCGATGATCGCTTGCTTCAGCGGATAGTCGGAAACAGTCCAGGGAAAGATGGTGCCCGTCTTGCTAAACCGTGGCGTCGCGGAAAAATCGAGCTGCGCGACCATCGCGGTCTTCTCATGCAACTTACCGATCACGGCGTTCCACTCGCTGCCTTCGTCGTGCGTGTGATGGGCTTCATCGTTAATAACGAGCAACCGTCCAGCGCGGCGCGAAATACGCTCGGCAAAATCGACCTGCTCGATCTTTTGGGTGGGAGGCCTCGGCCCGAGCATCGCCGTCATCGCATCCGGCTCGTCATCCTGGGTTCGATCCGGCCTTTCATAGAACTGCTGAATGTTGGTTAGAAAGAGGACGCCTTCGGAGTGCGCCCGCTCGCCATCGCCGCGCATCACGCAGTCGAAGTCCCAGAAGATATCGAATTCCTTTGGCCGAATGGGGTCTTCACGGAAAACCTTGCCGCCGGAAAAGTCTGATTTGAGGCGTTCCAGAACGATTAGGTTCGGCGCGATCACCAAGAAGGTCTTGGCATAGTCTTTGGCGATTTCATCCTGCTCGCGGCGGGCGTTGAAGTATTGCCACGCAACCGCCAGCGCCATGACTTTTGTCTTGCCACTGCCCGTGGCCATTTTGGTGCAATAGCGGGCGAAGCCGTCGTCGGGAGGCAGATGAAGGTCGGTTACGTTCTGGGCGTAGCGTTCCAGCAGGTCTTTGCGCGTGCGCACCTTCTCTACTTCCCAGACATAGATCAGAGTCTCAATCGCTTCTCTTTGAAAGTCGTAGTACTTGAACGGTGTGCCGGTGCGGGTTTTGTGGCTGGCCTCGAACCAGTAATTCAAGAGAGTGCGCGTGGTGTCGGTGATGCCTTTGCGGCCGCCCGCTTTCCACGATTTGACCGCCTCTCGGAGCGCCGGGACGCAAGCTCCCGAACGCAGCTTCGCCGTGATGTCGAGAAGGCTAGGCTGATCGTCATCCGCAGATTGTTTGCGTCGCGGCATATCTCTTAATAAGCCTGATCTCTCTTAACAACTGTCATCCTGAGAACGTGCAATTGTTTGAACTGTCATCCTGAGCGAAGCGAAGGACCTGCTGTCTCCTCCTCATCCACACCGTGTCACGCCCTCAGTTCCCACCCGCTAAAGATTTTTCATCTCTTATCTTTTTAACAACTATCATCCTGAGCGAAGCGAAGGACCTGCTTTCCTGGCGAACCCGAAGAAAGCAGGTCCTTCGCTTCGCTCAGGATGACAGTTTCATAGAGGGACAAGCTTCAGTTGCTATTTCACTTCCACCATCAACATCTTCGTCGTGTCATTCCCCAAAATATCAATCACCTTCACCACCACCGTGTATTTCCCTGCCGCCCCATACTCATGCTTCACCGACAACTCCAGCTTCGGATTCTTCCGCGTCCGATACGACTGCCACTGGTTGTGAAAGGTGTCGTCTTTGAAGTCCCAGTCCACGGCCCAGTAGTCCACCATCTGGCTCCAGTGCTTGATGGCGCTGCGCACTTCCGCGGGCACGTCGTCGGAGGGAATCACAAAATCGGAAAGCGTCAGAGTGAGCTCGCGCTTCTTGATCTTGTTGTCCACCGCGAGCGCGCCCAGTTCGAAGAAATAGACATCGCCCTGCTCGACGGCTTTCTTCTCCAGCACCTCGCGGGGAATTTTCTTGAAGGCCGCATCCACCCGAGCTTCGGCGGCCACTTGCTTGGCGGTTTCGTTCATGTCCAGCGCGAACTCCCAGCCGAGCACATCGACGGCGGGCTTCTGCGGAGAGTTGGGGCCTTTGCCGCTGGCTCTCCAGACTTCGGCGGCGATGGCGTTCACGTCGGCGCGGGTGACGGGCGCGTCCACGGCGGCAACGTGCACCATGCGTCCGGCTTTCACGCCATGCAGCCAGACGTGGCCGCTGACGGGAGTAGCGTGGTAAAGCTCAAGGATGAACTTACGGTAGGCGGTTTCGCGTTCTCTCTGTTCTTCGAGTCTGTTTTTGCCATTTGCGGGAAACTCGGCCACCTGCCATTGCTGGCGCTCGTATTTGCCTAGGTTCTGGACGATGAAGGGCTTCACGTTAGCGGTGTCGAGTAGGCGCTTGCGAGTCGTATGGATAGCAAAGCGTCCGAGATCACAGGTAATCCAGCGGCGGTTGAGCTTTTCGGCAACGGCGGCAGTGGTACCGGAGCCGCAGAAGCAATCGAGAACCAAGTTGCCCTCGTCCGAAGAAACTTCCAAAATGCGTTCTAGGAGAGGTTCGGGTTTCTGCGTGTCGTAACCGGTACGCTCGTGAGCTATTGGATGCACTATCGGGATAGTCCAGACGCTGCCCATCAGCTTCTCGGTCCGTGTCTCATAGATGATGTCACCATTCTCGTCACGCTTGGCGACTCGTTTCTTTAGGACCGGATCCCAACCAACTATTGCCTGTTCTTGCACTCGTTTGACGGGCACGAGTTGATGGTGAAAAGTATGAGTGCCGATCGTGTGGGCATAAGCAAGAACGCACTCCCAGTCACGCGGAAGGAGTTTGGAAAAACTAAACTTTGGCTTGTTTTCAAAATACCAGATGACGTCGTTCAGGTGGTTGCCGGCTCCGAACACTTCGTCCATTAGGCATCGGAGATACGGGAGCATCGTCTGATTGCAGTGAACATAAATCGTGCCGGTGTCGGCGAGCAACTCACGGAGCAGTATGACTGTTTCGCCGAACCACTTTAGGTAACGGTCCTTGGATCCCACGCCTCGCGCCCTGTCCTCAGTACTCACTCCCCACGTGTCCCGATAGGCCTTCTGTTCTAGGATTGATGGTTCTTTTTCGAGCAATAGATCCGTGCCCGGGACGGTTGTCGTGAACGAGAAATCTGCACCCGTATCAAACGGGGGATCAATGTAGATCAAATCCACCTTGCCGGCGAACTCGGGCAGGAGCGAGGGCAGGACGTACTTCTTGTCGCCCCAGATGAGGCGGTTGCGCCACTCCGGGTCATGGCCGGAAGAAGACAGCTCCAGCGTGCGCTGCCGCTCCTGCACGCTCTCGTTGACAGTCTCGACGGTTTGAAAAGGCAGCTCGATACGAACCGGAGCGCGCTTGTTGCCGTGCTCGTCGTACTTGCCGTCCCAGATGAGTTCGGCCATGTTTGGAAGTAAGAGGGGGAGACGGAGAACATCTTACACGAAAGGTGTTAGAGGAAATACGTCTGCGGCTGGTGGCCCAGCCTATCGAGAAATCCCAAGAGGGCGGCGACTGTGGAATCCCACCCTTGCGCAAAAGACCGCGCAAGAATGGGGCACCCGCGGAAGGACCACACCAACCCCAAGGTCAAGGGCAGCGGACAGGAGTGTCCGCTCTACACGTCCGTTACAATGGCCTCGTGCCTGAAACAAAACCATTCCGTCTTACGGAGTCTGTAAAAGCGGCGGGTTGAGCGTCCAAGCTGAGTCCGGCGGTGCTGGACACGGTGCTTGGGAAATTAGCCCGGCAACAGGATCCGAATGTACTCGTTGGCTTCGATCATGCCGACGACGCGGGCGTGTATCTGCTCACGCCGGAGATGGCGCTCGTCCAGACGGTGGATTTTTTCACGCCCATCGTGGACGATCCCTACGCCTTTGGGCAGATCGCCGCCACCAATGCGCTCAGCGACGTCTATGCCATGGGTGGAAAGCCGCTGACTGCGCTCGCGCTTGTCTGCTTTCCCGATAAGGCCGATATCGAGATTCTGGAGCGCATTCTTGCCGGGGGCTTGTCGAAGATGATCGAGGCGGGATGCACGGTGGTGGGCGGGCACAGCATCCGCGATGAAGAAACGAAATTCGGATATTCGGTTACCGGGGTGGTTCATCCCCAGCGCGTGCTTGCCAATCAGGGCGCGCAAGCCGGCGATAGGCTGCTGTTCACCAAGGCGCTGGGGACAGGCGTGATTTCGACGGCGATCAAGAAAGGCGTCGCGAAGCAGGAGTGGATCGACGCCGCAGTGAAGGCGATGACAACTTTGAACAAGGCGGCGGCGGAGGTCATCACCGGCGGGCGTGTGGGGCCGGGTGTTGGACCGGGCGCGGCGGAGGGCGGCTCCACGTCTCGAAAACCGCTAGACGTGGGGCAGTTAGTCGATGGCCGGTTTGCCGTGCATGCCCTCACCGACGTCACCGGCTTTGGACTGATCGGGCACGCGCGTGAAATGGCGCTCGCCTCGAAGGTCAGCGTCGTCTTACAATCCGCCAACATTCCCGTGCTTGAAGGGGCGCTGGACTGCATCCAGGCAGGCCACATTCCGGGCGGACTCAAAGCGAATCGTGACTTTGCCGAGTGCGCGGTCGAATATGATGCGTCAGTCCCGGCCGACATCCGCTCGCTTCTGTTCGACCCGCAAACCGCAGGGGGTTTGCTGATTTCGGTTTCCGCCGAAGATGCCGGCCCGCTCATACGGGCGCTGCGGGATGCCGATGTTCCCGCCGTTGAAATCGGCGAAGTGCTTCCGGCGGCTAAGGCCGTGATCATGGTCCGTTAGCGAACGCTTCGGGCGGGCACTTTCGATTCCCTGGTTTTCCACACAGGTTCCCGGGGTCTGGTCGAGGGAATCCTATCCGAACCTTCCAGCATCTATACATTCGTTTGTTGCTTTGTAAAAAATCGTTTCACTTTTTTTTTGCGGATAAGGAGTACTTCATGAAATGCCTCGAATTAGGGCGTTCAGGCCTTCGCGTTTCCGCGCTTGGCCTCGGCTGCATGGGCATGTCCGAGTTTTACTCCGGACGCGATGACGCCGAATCGATCGCGACCATTCATCGGGCGATCGAACTTGGCATCACCTTTCTCGACACCGCCGACGTGTACGGCCCGCACAAAAACGAAGAACTCGTTGGACGGGCGATCAAGGGCAAGCGCGATCAGATTGTGCTGGCGACAAAGTTCGGGATTGTCCGCGATCCCAGCGACCCCAATGTCCGCGGCATCAGCGGCAAGGCCGATTACGTGAAGAAGTCCTGCGAAGCAAGTTTGAAGCGGCTGGGCGTCGCCTACATTGATCTCTACTACCAGCATCGCGTCGATCCGGATACGCCGATTGAGGAAACGGTTGGCGCGCTGGCGGAACTGGTAAAGGAAGGCAAGATCCGCCACATTGGCTTGTCGGAAGCGGGCGTCAAGACACTGCGGCGCGCGGTGAAAGTGCATCCCATCGCGGCGCTGCAGACGGAGTATTCGCTTTGGACGCGCGATCCGGAGCAGGAAATTCTGGCGGCCTGCCGTGAACTTGGCATCGGCTTCGTCGCCTACAGCCCGCTCGGACGAGGCTTTCTAACCGGCCAATTCCAGAAGTTCGAAGACCTGGCGGCCGATGACTATCGCCGATTCTCGCCGCGCTTTCAGGGCGAAAATTTTCAGAAGAACCTGTATCTCGTGAAAAAAGTTGGAGAGATTGCGAGCGAGAAAGGATGTCAGCCGTCACAATTGGCGCTGGCGTGGGTGCTGGCGCAGGGCGACGACATTGTTCCCATCCCCGGCACGAAGCGGCGCAAGTATCTCGAGGAAAACGCCGCGGCGGTGGATTTGAAACTGACTGCGGAGGATCTGCGCCGCCTGAACGAAGTGTTTCCCTCCGGTGCGGCTGCGGGAATGCGCTACCCGGAGTACATGATGAATCTGGTCAACGGGTAAGGCGGGTTTACGGGAAGTGTCGTCGGTGTTTGTCGTTGCAAATGCGAAAGCGCTTAACCACGGGGAACACAGGGGTACCCTGGATGCGAAGGGCTGGGTTTGATGCGCGCGCGGCAGAGTTGGTTTTACGCTATTTGTGAAACTGGTTTCGGCCGCCTGTGGTGAAACTCGAATTCAAAATCCAGCGCCTGAAGGCGTGCCCTGATACGAATCTCACTTGCACCACGAGCCGTTAGGCCGCCGTCCGTTCCATCCGCCGCGCTTCGAAGCCATCCAGCGCGCGCCATAAAGCTTTGGCCGCAGTCTCCGCGGCAGCCAATGCTTTTTGGGCGGTCTCGGGATTGGCCTTGACCCGCTTCTGCAGCTGATTACGCCACACGTTCGCGTGGTGCACGTCGGCGGTGGCGTGCAAAGTGAAATAGCAGCGGGTCTTCTCGTCGAAGGCGTAGAGTTCGCGCAGCACGCGATCTTTTTCTTGCGCCACGCGCGGCACCTGCGATTCGTAGGCATAGAAAGCCGCCAGCGCCTCTTCCGGAGTGCCCTCGCTCGATACACGTTGGAACCAGGAGATGAGCTTGCGAACTTCCCCAACCGGCCGCCGTTTTGGAACGCGGCTTCCCCCCACGCCCTCCACAAAGTCCAGCCACAGTTCGGAGTGCGAACGTTCCGGCTCGCCGAAGGAATCTTCTCCGCCCTTTTCATCGGTCATGCTGGCCAGAACGGCGCGACGCAAATCTCCTTCTTCCAGGCGGACGCCAAGCTGAGCCAGGTAGCCCGGGAATGCGTCCACGTGCGGGTAGTAGTCCTCAGCGTATTCGCGCAGATCGTCGCGCGTCAGCTCGCCCGCCGACCAGGCTTTGTAAAACGGATGACTGAGCAAGTCGTATTGAAGAATGCGTTCTTCCAGCAGAGACAGAAATGCCTTCGTTTCCATAATTACCTCGGAACCCTCCCACTATACGGGTTGGGGCGGCAGAAGAACAAGGAGTCTCGTTGCAGTTTGTAGATACTCCAAGATAATGTCACCCCCTAACTGCAACGAGACTTTGTCACCCGTTAGGGATGGTGATGATGAGTCAGAAACAGTTGCAACGGGTGAAAGTGATTGAGAATGCAGCAGGCGGGTGGCCCAGGTTTTGCGGTTTTCGAGACCCGGGATTTTGCGGGACAATCTTTTTTGGGATTTCAAGGATGCAGCTTGAGCCGCCCTAACAACGTCAACACAACCTACACCTATGGACCTCGGGTGGAACCAGCTCACCACGCTAACAACGTTGTTACAATTAACCAAGCAGTGTTCCCGCCGTTGTTGTGGGTTCTGAACCAGCGCACATGCAGCCGTTTGACGAACATTTCGAGGTCGTGATCGTCGGCGCCGGCCATGCCGGATGCGAGGCCGCGATGGCTGCGGCACGCATGGGGCTGAAGACTGCTCTCTATACGTTGAACGTCGATCTGATCGCGCAGATGTCGTGTAATCCTGCCATCGGCGGCATCGCGAAAGGGCACCTGGTGCGCGAGGTGGATGCACTGGGCGGCATCATGGGCGAAATCACGGACGCGGTCGGAATCCAATTCCGCCTGCTTAATACTTCGCGTGGACCCGCGGTCTGGTCGCCGCGGGCGCAGTGCGACAAGCAGGGCTATCGCCTGAAGATGCGCGAAGTGCTTGAGTCGCAGGCGAACCTGAAGATCAAGCAGGCGGAAGTAACGGATGTGATTCTGGAGTCGTTGGAGGATGGTGGTCGGTCGGTCGCGGGTCCCGATGAAAGTGGCGGCGCAACTGCCAACGACCGACGGCTAACGACCAACGACGCCCCGCGCATTATTCGGGGCATTCTGCTGCGCGATGGGCGGCGCGTTTCGGCCGACGCGGTCATTATTACCACCGGGACTTTTCTGAACGGGCTGATCCACTGCGGCGAGCAGCAGTATCCGGCGGGACGGTCGGGAGAACCAGCGGCGGTTCTGCTGGGCGAAGCGCTGAAGAAGCTCGGCCTGCGCGGATGCCGCCTGAAGACGGGGACGCCGCCGCGTCTGGACGGGCGCAGCATTGACTGGTCGCGGTTTGAGCGGCAGCCGGGCGATGTGGATCCTACGCCATTCAGTTTTCGCACGCGGCGCGTTGCGCATCACGACTCGCAAGTCCCGTGCTACATCGCATTTACGACTGAAGAGACGCATCGCATCATTCGCGAGAACGTGCATCGCTCGCCGATGTACAGCGGGCAGATTCAATCGACCGGGCCGCGTTACTGTCCGTCGATTGAAGACAAGATCGTCAAGTTTCCGGACAAACTGACGCACCAACTTTTTTTGGAACCCGAGGGGCTGAGCACGCACGAGATCTACGTCAACGGCATGAGCACTTCGCTGCCGATTGATGTGCAGCTCGCGATTCTTAAGTCGATTCCGGGGCTGGAAAGCGCGGAGATGATGCGGCCGGGCTACGCCATTGAGTACGACTCGATCGATCCGACGGAGCTCAACCGCACGCTGGAAACTAAAAAGATTGCCAGCCTGTTTCTTGCGGGGCAGATCAATGGCACGTCGGGCTACGAAGAGGCGGCGTGCCAGGGAATCATGGCGGGGATCAATGCGGCGCTGAAGGTGAAGAAAGAGTCTCCGCTGGTGCTCGACCGGACGGAAGCGTACACGGCGATACTTATCGACGACCTGATTTCGAAAGGCACCAACGAGCCTTACCGGATGTTCACGTCGCGCGCGGAGTTTCGTTTGCACTTGCGAATCGATAATGCCGACCGCCGTCTGACTCCGCACGGCCGGCGGGTGGGCCTGATCCGGGATGAAGCGTGGTCGGAATTCGAGGCGAAACAGGGGCGGCTGGAGGAAGTGAAGCAGGTGCTGGAGAGAACGAAAGTGACGGCAGGAATGGCGGAGGAAATTGAGCGGGCTGCCGTGGGCGCTGGCGAGAATTCGCGGACAGGAGTGTCCGCGCCACGCGATCTGTCTTCGGCGGTGGGGCAGCCCTTGGCGCAACTGCTGAAGCGTCCGGAAATCACAATAGAGCAACTGGCGCCGGTCCTAAGTAATCTAGTGCCCGGATTTTTTGGAAGAGATTTTTCGGCAAACTCGGCGTCCTCTGCGGTTGACGTTTTTCCAATTCCACTTTCGTCGGAAATCCGCAACGAGCTCAAGTCCGTCGAAACTGAAATTAAGTATGCCGGATACCTTGACCAGCAGCAGCGGGCGATTGAGCGACTGAAGAAGGCGGAGCAGCGCCGCATCCCGGATTGGTTCGATTACCGGGCAGTCAGCGGATTGTCGCGCGAAATGCAGGAGAAGCTTGGAAATGTTGTTCCACAGACGCTAGGCCAGGCTTCGCGCATCCCCGGCGTGACGCCAGCGGCTGTTTCGCTGATCTACGTATATATCGAGATTCAGGGGCGACGCCGCGAACAGGGCGCTGCGCTCTAGTCCTCCGCGGTTAAATTTCCGGCGATAAAATTCAGGCTTTGTATCAGGGTATGGCTTCAGGTGAAGGCATACTCCGATACGAAATGCGGTGGTTTTCGAAGGTTTCGAGGCTAGAGGCAGAAACGAAGGGAGCGTGGGTAACGGGTCGAGGTACAACTTCCGTAATGGCACTATTGGACAGGGGCTAAGCCCTTTGGAAACCTATGCAACCGTTAAAAGGCACGTCAGAATGGGGTTTTAGAGGAGTTCACCCCGCTGGGACTGATGACTACATCGACAGGTATCGTTCTCGCCGCCATCCCGGTGCATCGAAAGACGGCTGCGCGCGTCGCGCTGTTTGACTTGCCCGAGACGTCTGAGAAACTAGTGACGGAGTGTTTCCGTCAATTTGGAATCGAGACGGTTTCGATTGCGCGCGAACACGCGGAACGACTGCAACACGAAAAGTTCGAGGCCTGCGTCTTGCCTTTGGGAGAAACAGCGGGCAGCATCATCGAGCTGGCACGAGGATCGGCTTCCAACAGCCGGCTGATCATTTACGGGCTGGGGGGGACGGCGCAGGATGCGATGCGTTATTCGAAGTTGTGCCTCAACGCGGTGTTTCACGAACCGTTAGAGCGGTCAGCGGCGATGAAATTGGTGCGGTCGACTCGAATGCTGGTGCTGCACGAATTCCGGCGCTACGTTCGAATCCCGTTGATGACGGAGGTTGGGATCGTGATGGCCGACGGTGGCCGCATCACCGCCACCAGCCAGGAGATCAGTTCGGGTGGGATGTCGCTCAAGGGTAATCACGTGCCCGAACAAGGAAGTCAGGTGGAAGTGTCGTTTTCATTGCTGACGCTGCCGCGCGTCTGGGTGCGTGGGCAGGTCACGTGGAAGAAAAGTAATAAAAGCTTCGGGATTCGCTTTGATTCTAGCGACGAGCGGCGGCAACGGCTGAAAGAGTGGATCGTGGCGTATCTGGAAGCGTAGGCAAGCCGCTCTCGGTTGTCCGGCTTTCATCCTTCAGTTAAAACCTTTCTGACCCGGCTACAATATCGGCGTGAGTTCTTCTTCAGCCGCGGTCGAGCCTGAGCAGCCCCCTGTATTGGAAGCGCGGCGATTTTCGCTGCGACAAAGGATTTTTTTGTGGCTCATCAGCTGGGCGGGTTATCTGGCGATAGCGCTGATTGGCCCGACTCTGCGCTATTCAGTGTCGTGGGAGGAGTTGTCTTCGCCGGCGGACACGATTTACGAAAAACGGGTGATTTACGCTTTCTGGCATCGGGCCGTGTTCGCGGGCGCGTGGTTGTGGAGAAAAGCCGGTGCCGCGGTGATGGTGAGCCGCAGCTTCGACGGGGAATACATCGCCCGAACCATAGAAAAACTTGGGTTCGTCGCGGTGCGAGGATCGAGCAGCCGCGGGGGCGCGACGGCACTGCTTGGATTGAAGGGTCAGCTGGAGCAGGGGATTCCGGTGGTGTTTACGATCGACGGTCCACGCGGGCCGAAATATGTGGCCAAGCCGGGTCCGGTGTTATTGTCGCGTGCCAGCGCTGTGCCGATGGCGGCATTCTACGTGGCGCTCAGCGATGCGTGGGTGCTGAATACATGGGATGCACTGATGATTCCGAAGCCATTTTCGAAGGCGCTGGTGCGGTTCAGCGCTAAAGTGCAGGTTCCCGCCGAAGCTGACGATGCGCAGATGGCAGAGTTTCACCGGCAGTTGCAGGGTGCGCTCGAACGCGTCACTCGGTTCGCGGAGGAGCACGTTGCACGGGTGGGATCGGGGGAATTTCCCATCATCAAGAGCTGACGTTTGACTTGTGTCGGGGTGGCCAGTAGATTTACTGGGCTGCTGTTTCTGCTCTTTCTCAAAATTAGGTTCGCGCATGATCGTAGGCCGGCGAAACGCCGGCGCTATGGGAAGCGGGTGAAAATCCCGCGCTGCCGCGCAACTGTAAGCGAGGACAATGGCGGACGTCCACTGGGAGCAATCTTCGGTAAGAAGATCTGAAGTTTCTGGGAAGGACACCGCAGCAAGCCGGATTCGGTAAGAGTCCTTACTCGCAAGCCAGGAGACCGGCGTGAACCATCACCTACAACCCTTTCGCGTGTGAAGGAGGATGGTATGCGTCACTGTGGTTTTCTGCTGCTGATTTTCTTCTCTATCTCTACGGCGTCGATTTCTGGGGCGTCGGCCGTTGATCTCCACATCAAGGTTGTCGATCCGCACTCGGTTGCGGTGGCCGGGGCGCAAGCGTCGATCTACCGGCAGGGCGAGGCCAGTCCGCTGCAGGTTCGAAGCACGTCGGGTGAGGGCGAGGCCATTTTTCATGTGGACAACGCAACCGGTCTGCGGGTGCAGGTTCTCGCTCCGGGATTCGCGCCGGCCTGGTCGGAGGCGGCAAACTCCTCGTCGTCGGTAACGCTGATCAAGCTTCAAATAGCGACCGCTTCGGAAACGGTGGTGGTGACTGCGACGCGCACGCCGACGGCGGAGCAGGAGACGGCCAGCAGTGTCTCGCTTTTAAGCGGCGCAGCCATCGAGACCATGCAGCCGACTTCGGGTGCCGACGCTCTACGTTTCCTGCCGGGAGCTGTCGTCAATGTGGCCGGCCAGCGTGGCGGACTGGGATCGCTGTTCGTGCGCGGCGGAGACTCCCGATACAACAAGGTGCTGATCGACGGTGTACCCGTAACCGATCCGGGGGGCACATTGAATGCTTCGACAGTGCCCCTGGCGGAGAGCGACCGGTTGGAGTTCTTGCGGGGCGCGCAGAGCACACTCTACGGGTCCGACGCGATGACCAGCGTGGTGCAGATCTTCACGCGCAACGGAACAACGGAGACCCCGGAACTGCGCTTCGGCGCCGATGGTGGCACTTTCGGAACGGCGCATGGATTTGCTTCGCTGGCGGGGGCGCGGTCGCGCTTCGACTACAACGCGTTTGCCGACCAGTTCAACACCCACGGGCAAGGGCCGAACGCGGGTTACACCAATGCCCTGCAGGGCGGCAACGTTGGCGTGCAATTGAACCAGCGCGTGCTGATTCGACTGCGGGCGCGGCATTCGAACAGTCGCACCGGAGTTCCAGGAGAATGGGACTTCAACGGGCAGCGTCTGCTGGCGCCGGACATCGATCAGCGGGCGCGCGCCAACAATTTTCTGGCTAGCGGAGAACTGCTGATCTCAGCTCCAGCCCGATGGCAGCACCGTCTGACGGGGTACGAATACAACACGCGGCGGCTGAATGAGGACGACCTTCCAGACCGGGGGTGCGACAACACACTGTTCATTTTCACAGACTGCCCGTTCCTTGCTACGGCGCATATCAATCGCGTTGGCTTCCTGTATCAGGGGGACTACACACCGCGAAGTTGGGCGCAGACGACTGTCGGATATGAGTTCGAGGATGAAAACGGGCGGTTTTTTACGGACTCGAAGTCATTCAATCCCTTTATGGAATTCTCGCAGCTTGTACCGGGTTTGCGGCTTAATAACGCGGTATTCGTGCAACAGCATGTGACATGGAAGCGGCTCTCGGCGACTGCTGGTGTGCGGTACGTGCACAGCGGAACGTCCAGCAGTGTTGTACCGGTCGCTGGGAACACAAGCAAGGCCGTGCCGCGTGTGGCGCTCACGCTGCTGGCGGTAAAGGGCGGCGAGATTTTCTCGGGAACGCGGCTCCGCTTTTCGTATGCAACCGGTATTAAAGAAGCGCGCTTTGAAGAATTGTTTGTTTCCGACCCTCCCTTTGTCTTTGCGAATCCCAATCTGAAGCCGGAGGAGAACCGGGCATTCGAGGCGGGATTCGAGCAGGGGCTCTTCGGCGGCAAGTACCAACTGTCGGGCGTCTATTTCAACAACCTGTTCCGTGACCAAATCGATTTCGCGATCATCGATCCGAACACATTCGCGGGACAGTATGAAAACATCAACAAGTCCATGGCGCATGGGGCGGAGTTGGAGCTCGCGGGAAGGCTGACGTCGCGACTCACGCTCACCAGTGCCTACGTGTACACGTCATCACAGATTCTCGTGCAGCCGTCCGCGTTTGATTCGCTGCATCAGCCGGGGCAACCGCTGCTGCGCCGTCCCAAGCATTCGGGAAGCATCCTGATGACTTACCTGGGATCACACTGGGGAGCGAACCTGGGTGGAAGCTTTGTGGGCAGGCGGGCGGACTCGGACTTCCTCTTCATGGGGTTCAACATTACGCATGCGGCGGGCTACGCTCGCGTTGATCTGGGCGGATGGTATGCCATCAATTCGCGAATTACGGCCTACGCGAATGTCGAGAACGCGCTTAACGATCACTACAACGAAGTGGTGGGATACCCGGCGTTGACGGCCAACTTTCGGTTGGGGATGAGGTTTCGGATCGGCGGGGAGTAATTCTAGCGGCGGCTGCCGGCGGTCTCTTTCGGCTCGCCATCGGATTGAAGATCGTCGGTTGCAACCGGCCTGCGGGGCGGAGCCGGGTTCGCTCCGCTGTTGTAGCGGTGGCGAACTTCGTGAAGTTTCTGCACCTCTTTTTCACCGAGCGGTTGCTCGTTGCCGAGCAGGTGCGTGACCAGCGCGATTTTCGCGAAGTGCTCTACTGTTTCCATTTTCATGTAAGCACTTTCGAGCGAGGAGCCAAACGTGACGACCCCGTGGTTGGCCATCAGGATGGCGTCATGGTTCGGAATGAGGGGCTCGAGGGCATCGGTCAGTTCGGGCGTGCCCGGGGTGCCGTAGCGGGCCAGCGGGATGGAGCCCAGGCCGACGACGACTTCGCAGACCAGCGGCCGGTTGAGATCGTAACCGGAAGCGGCAAATCCGGTGGCGGTCGGAGGATGCGCGTGGACGATGCCATACACGTCGGGTCGCAGGCGATAAATCAGCAGGTGCATCTCGATTTCGCTTGAAACCCTGCGCTTACCGGCGAGGCGCTTTCCCGCCATATCCACAATCACCATGTCGGAAGCGCGCATCCTGCCCTTGCTTAAGCAGGTGGGAGTCACCAGCAGGCGGTTTTCGTCGAGACGGACGGATAGGTTTCCATCGGTGGCTGCAACAAAACCGTTTTGGTGCAGCATGCGGCCGAACTGCACAATTGCAAGACGATTTTGACGGTCGCTGGCCATTGAAACCCTGCGCGGTCATGGTACAGCACACCTCGTAACCCTTACAACCACTAGAAGATCAAAATGTGTAAAAAGTGGGGGACGGGTTGCCGGCAGACACAGCGGCGGGTTGGAGCCGGTCATCAAACCTTATAATCTCCTCGATGCTTGTCTCGGACTTCCAGTATGATCTGCCGCCCGAACGGATTGCGCAGGAGCCGTTGGCGGACCGGGCGGGATCGCGCGTGCTGCACCTTAGCCGGTTGAACTTGAATCGCCTGGCTGGGAGTTGGCAGGATCGGAGGTTTTGCGAATTCCCCGACTTGCTGCGGTCCGACGACCTGCTGGTGGTGAACAATACGCGGGTGTTCCCGGCCCGGCTCTATGGCCACCGGAGCGGACTGCGGGCCCAGCCGCTGAGGCCGGAAAATCCGGCGGCACGGGAATTTCTCCTGGGGCGGATTGAAGTTTTATTGACACGCCAGGTGGCAGACGATCCGAATGAGTGGGAGTGCCTGGTACGGCCGGGGCGGAAGATCGGGATTGGAGAAAAACTCTACTTTAGCCATCCCCCCGGCGGCCAACCCGAACTGGAAGCCGAGGTCACGGAACGCGGCAGTTTTGGGGAGCGGCGAATCCGCTTCGCCCCGGTCGCCGATTTCTTTGCTTGCGTCGAGCGCCTTGGACACGTGCCGCTTCCGCCCTACATTCACCGCGACTTTGACCCAGACGATCGGGCCGGGGAGCGGGACAGAGACCGTTACCAGACTGTGTACGCCCAGGCGCGGGGATCGGTGGCGGCGCCTACGGCTGGTCTGCACTTCACGCCCGAGATACTGGAACAGATTCGTGGGCGTGGGATTGAAATTGCCGAGATCACGCTGCACGTTGGACTGGGCACTTTTCAGCCGGTACGCGTAGAAAAAGTAGAAGATCACAAGCTGCATCGGGAGTGGTACGAAATTCCAGCGGAGGCGGCGCGGGCGATCAACCTGGCGAAAGCCGAGGGACGGCGGGTGGTGGCGGTGGGCACAACCACGGTCCGAACGTTAGAGTACGCTGCGAAGTACGCTGAGGAACGAACCGGCGGAAATAGCGTAGAGGCTGGGCGAGGCGAGGCGGACGTGTTTATCTATCCAGGCTATCGGTTTCGCATCGTGGACGCGCTGCTGACAAACTTTCATCTGCCGCAATCTACCCTGTTGATGATGGTGTGCGCGCTGGGTGGGAAAGATCTCGTGATGGGCGCTTACCGGCACGCGGTTGAGGCAGGGTACCGGTTTTATTCTTATGGGGACTGCATGTTCGTGGAGTAACGGTCCGGCGCGCGATTTGAAAACGTATGTAAACTTGTCGTTGATTTAGTTATGCAGGTCCATATCCTCATGCATTGCCGGCTAGCTACGATTGCAGTTGTGACTCTGGGCCTAACCCTCACAGCGCAAACGCAACGCAAGACTGCGCCAGTGGCAACGCCGGCCAAGCCCGGGGCCACGCACAACGGAGACGCACAGCTTTACCGCAACACCAGTTTCGGATTCCGCTATCAGATTCCCTACGGCTGGGTGGATCGCACCAAGGAGATGCAAGAGGGGGATGAGGCAGGCAAAGCAGAAGTCTTGCTCGCGGTTTTCGAGCGTCCTCCGAAGGCCACGGGAGAAAGCATCAACTCCGCGGTTGTGATCGCGTCCGAAAGCGCAGCGTCCTATCCCGGCCTCGAGAAAGCTGAAGACTACCTCGGCCCGCTCACGGAACTCGCGACCTCCAAGGGCTTCAAAGCCGAAGGCGAACCGTATGGGCTGGAAGTTGAGTCGCGGCAACTGGTGCGCGCTGATTTCGTCAAGACGCTGAGCGATAAACTTACCATGCGCCAGTGCACGCTTGTGCTGCTCGCGAAGGGTGAGATAGTGTCGTTCACCTTTATCGCCGGCAGCGAAGAGGAACTCGACGACCTGATGGACGGGCTGCATTTTGGCGTCGCAAAAACGATCGGGCATTAGAATTAGAATTCGTCCGTGCGTGGGTGGCGCTACCCTCCAAGCGACGGCCCTAAGGGCAACAAAACCGGCGGTTTATGGACTCGATTCCGGCCTTAAAATGAGCACTTTTTGTGTTAAAATAAAGCAAGCTCCGGTGATCGCTAAATAGCAGACAATTCAATCAGTTGAGCTCACCCGAGCAGTTCCGGAATCGACCCTTCAGCCCGGTACGCGATCCGGCTTTTTTTACGGAGCACAATGGCCACAAAAGAATTGCAAGCCGAACTCCTTGATTCGAAGAATAACGACGTGAAAAGCAAGACCGCGAAGGCGCCCAACGAAGACTACAACGCCGACTCGATCAAAGTTCTCGGCGGCATGGAAGCGGTGCGCAAACGTCCCGCCATGTACATCGGCTCGACCGGCGAGCTTGGACTGCATCATCTGGTGTACGAAGTCGTAGATAACTCGGTGGACGAAGCGCTGGCCGGGCACGCCGACAAAATTGAAGTTACGATCCACCTGGACAACTCGATCACCGTAGTCGACAACGGGCGCGGAATACCGGTCGACAACATGGAGATCGACGGCGAAAAAATCTCGGCCGCGCAGGTGGTGATGACGACGCTGCACGCGGGCGGCAAGTTCGACAGCAACTCCTACAAAGTTTCCGGTGGGTTGCACGGCGTCGGGGTGAGTTGCGTCAACGCGCTTAGCGAAGAACTCGATCTGGAAATCTGGCGCGACGGTTTCACTTGGGAGCAGACTTACTCGAAGGGCGAGCCCCTCGGCAAACTGAAAAAAGCCGGCGCCAGCAAGAAGCGCGGGACCCGCGTTCACTTTCTGCCCGACAAATCTATTTTCACGGCCACGGAATATAATTTTGATACGCTCTCGCAGCGCCTGCGCGAACTCGCGTTCCTCAACAAAGGGCTGCTCATCACGCTCACCGACGAGCGCCAGACCGACTCGAAGAGCGGCGAAGCCAAGCACACGGATTTCAAGTACACCGGCGGGATCGCCGAGTTCATCAAGCACCTGAACCGCGGCAAGTCGGTTCTGCACGACAAGCCGATATACATGGAAGCGGAGCGGGACGGCGTGGCCATGGAAATCGGGCTGCAGTACAACGACGCCTACTCGGAATCCGTTTTCAGTTTTGCCAATAACATCAACACCGTCGATGGGGGCACGCATCTTTCCGGCTTTCGCACCTCGCTGACTCGCACCATTAACTCGGCGGGCCAGCAGATGGGCTTGTTCAAGGACGTGAAAGAAAACCTTACCGGCGATGACGTCCGCGAAGGCCTGGTTGCGGTGATCAGCGTCAAGCTGTCACAGCCGCAGTTCGAAGGCCAGACGAAGGGCAAGCTAAATTCCGACATCGCAGGCATCGTGCAAGCTGTGGTCAATGAAAAGCTCAGCGCATTTTTCGAGCAGAACACCGCCGTGGCCCGCAAGATAATCAACAAAGCAATCGACGCCGCGCGGGCGCGTGAAGCCGCCCGCAAAGCCCGCGACCTGACGCGCCGCAAAGGCGCGCTCGATGGTGGCGGACTTCCCGGCAAACTCGCCGACTGCTCGGAGCGCGATCCGACCCGCTGCGAACTGTTTCTGGTCGAGGGCGAATCGGCAGGCGGCACCGCCAAGCAGGGCCGCAACCGCCGCTTTCAGGCCATTCTCCCGCTCAAGGGAAAAATTCTGAATGTGGAAAAGGCGCGGTACGACAAGATGCTGGCGCACGAAGAAATCCGCGCCATGATCACCGCGCTTGGTACCGGCATCTCGAAAGAAGATTTCGATCCGACCAAAGTGCGCTACGGCAAAATCATTCTGATGACCGACGCCGACGTGGACGGTTCGCACATCCGTACGCTGTTGCTTACGTTCTTCTTCCGGCACATGCAGGAGCTGATCAAGCGCAACAACATCTACATCGCGCAGCCGCCGCTATTCGGCATCAAGAAGGGCAAGTCGCACCAGTACATCAAAAACGAGCACGAATTCGTCAAGGTTATGGTGAAGCGCGCTTCCGAAGGCCTTACCATCCGCTACGGTGACGGCGCCGCCAAGCTTGAAGGCGCAGCCCTGACCAAGTTCATCACCGTTCTGAACGAGTATCTCGGATTCCTCGACAAGTTAAACAAGCGCCTGCGCGCAGAGGACATTACCGGACTGCTGCCGAAACTCGACCTGGCCAAGCGCGCCGACTTTGAAGGCGACAAGACGACTCCGCCGAAGAAGATCGAGAAACTGGAAAAAGAACTCAAGCGCCTGCAGAAGGACCTGGGCCTGAAGAGCGTCGAAATACGCTTCGACGAAGAACATAGTCTTTGGGAAGTGCGCTTTGTGAATTCGCAGGGCGCCGAGCATGTCATCAATTGGGAACTGGCCTCGACCCCGGAATGCCGGCAACTCATCGCCAAGTTCAAGCAGATCGAGCAGTATCTGGAGCCGCCGTTCGTGGTCGAGAGCGTGGTGAGAGCCGCAAAGACGAAGGCCAGTGCGGAAGACGCAAACGAAGAGAAGAACGAGGATGCAGGCGAGAACGACAACAACGAAGAAGAAAATCTGAGCGCCGCTGAAAAAGAAGAAGCTGAGAAGGCGCAGAAGAAAACCGGCAAGCCGCCGGCGCGTCGCGCGAAAGAACCCGAGATCGTCGAGAAAAATACTGCCCGCGAGCTCTTCGATTACGTCCTGAACGAAGGCCGCAAAGAATACATCGTCCAGCGCTACAAGGGCCTCGGAGAAATGACCGCCGAACAGCTCTGGGAAACGACCATGGATCCCGAGCGCCGCACCCTCCTGCAAGTCCGGCTCGAAGACATAGCCGAGTGCGAAACCATCTTCACCACCCTGATGGGCGAAGACGTAGAAGCCCGCAGAAAATTTATCGAAGACAACGCCCTGGACGTAAAGAACCTGGACATCTAGGTTGTGTAGGGCGGACACTCCTGTCCGCCGCCGTTGCTTTTGATTGTGGAGGGACGGGCGCCCGCGCCCGTCCAAGCCGAGCGCAGTTCGGCCCCATTGCAACGGACAGCGCAACGACCTAACCCTAACCCAGACCCTCGCCGCGATTGACGAAGGGACGCGGGACGCTGAAGCCGGTCGAACCTAGCTCGCGGAAGAAGTCCGACGGTTCTTACCAAAGTGGACTACCGCCTCGTCTACACGCAAAAGGCGCTAAACGATCTCGGGACTAACCTTCGCGCCCACAATGATCGGCGATTTGAGTTGTGAATTTTGTAGAATCCGCGCATGCCGACTGTGCTCCGGTCCGGCCCTTACCGGTTCTATTTTTAAAGCCACGAACCGAGCGAACCGCCTCACATTCATGTCGATCGCGACGACCTGTCGGCTAAGTTCTGGCTCGACCCACCCCCAACTGGCGCGCAATTTTGGGTTTCGCGCCAACGAACTGCGCACGATGCAATCGATGGTGACCGGGCACAGGGAAGAATTCCTGGAGGCATGGCATGAGTTTTTCGGCATCGGCGGCAGATGAACGCGTGCTCGACGTGCAATCCACGGACGACACGCTTAGTGTGAGTCTGCGGGACGGCCGCGTCATTGCGGTGCCGCTGGTATGGTATCCGCGTCTGCTGAATGCCACGCCGGCGCAACGCCGGAATTGGGCGATTGCCGGCGGCGGATATGGTATCCATTGGCCCGACCTGGACGAGGACCTGAGCACGGAAGGATTGCTACGCGGCGCGCCCGCCCCCAAAACATCAGTTCACGCGAAATAGATCCGCCGAATCTCTTCTCTTCACGGAAAGCGCTAAACTTCCCTGCGCTGTGCCCCATGCCAGATCGTGCCGATAATAACGCGCTGGCCCTGCACGCGGTACAACACGATGTACGGGGTGCTTCCGATCACCAGCTCTCGAATTCCAGGCTCGCCCCCGACCCGGCCCAGGTGAGGATGATTTCGTAGAGCTTCAACCATGGCGACAATCCGCATGGCGAGCCGTTGCGCCGCCTCCGGCTTGTCCCGAGCCACGTAAGCGCGAATTTCCCGCAGGCGGGTTCGTGCCAAAGCAGACCAGACAATTTCTACTGGCACAGCGCCTCGTCATTGTGTTCTTTGCCGCAGGCGCACTTCGGGACCGGCAACTCGCGATCGGTTCCCCAGGACAACAGCCACGCCTTCATGTCCTCGTTCTTGATGTAGTGTCCCGATTGCACCTGGCGATCCGCCTGACGAACCTCGGCCAGCATTCGCTCCTGATCGGAGACGTAAACTTCCACCGCGTCCGCAATCAGAAAATTCGAACTGCGCCCCGAGGCCTTCGCCAGCCGCGCCAGCCGTTTCTTGGTTTCCGGCTTGAGCCGAATGCTAAGGGTTGCGCTCCGTGTGTTTGCCATGAACACACTTTACCACGACGCGAGATCGAAAGGGGTAGGCTGCACGGATACGATATGCGCTGGGAAACCACTGGAGCCCCAACGACGCGTCCCGCACCAGTTCATTCACACACGATGACCTTCGCAAATCGATTTTTCATCACTTATCATCCGTGAGCCCCGTCACAGACATGCCCATCGGTCCGGTGCGACAATAGCCGTCTGATTGGGGCAGTATGCGAGTGTGCCCGTCTTCCAAGACGACCCTCGAAGCTGCCCCAAAGCCATTTGCAGCGCTCTTTGACAACCCAAGTTATGGATTCTGAAAGACTTTAGCTGTAAGTCCTTTCAACCCAAAGACCTGGCGGGGATTTCTCCCTAACTCTATGATTCCACAAGGCCGGGGGAGGGGGGTACTTCCATCAGTACCAACTGGTAAATAACCACCGCGCAAGTCTTCCCGCAGTCCCCGTTCTCTCTACAAGACGCGGCAACCCGCGTTTCTACGAAAGCGGCGGCCTCCCCCGGCCATCGCTACAATGATTCAGAGGAAAAGGGGATATGCAAAAACTTTTCGCCGCGCTATTGAGTATTAGCCTTACGCTTTCCGCCGCCGCACAGGACAACGTCGGCACCGCGCCTTCACTCACGATTTACAACCAGAATTTCTTCGTCGCCCGCGATCACTTAACGCTGGACCTGAAAACTGGCGCCAACCGCGTCGAGTTTGCTGGAGTCACTGCCCACCTTGAGCCTGATTCGGTGATTCTGCGCGACCTTACCGGGCGTCCGCTGCAGATACTTGAGCAGAGTTATCGCGCCGATCCGATCTCGCAGGAAATGCTGCTTTCGTATTACGAGGGCAAGACGATTGATTTCCAGGTGCAGCGCGGGGACAAGTTTTTAACTTTCCCCGGCAAGATCATTCGCAGCGGTTACGCATCGGGCGCGAGTTACGTCAACGGATATCCTCAGGGAGTGGCGGCGCAGCCCATCATCCAGGTCAATGGCGTCCTGCAATTCGGGTTGCCGGGGCAGCCGCTATTTCCGGCGCTCAGCGATGATTCTGTCCTCAAGCCGACGCTGACCTGGCAACTCGCGACTACCCAGGCCGGCCGGAGCGAAGCTGAGATTTCCTACGTTTCCGGCGGGATGACCTGGCAGTCCGACTACAACCTCGTCGTCTCCGATGGGGCGAAGAATTCCAGCATGAACTCGCTCGATCTTGTGGGATGGATCACGATGCAGAACCACAGCGGGACGACTTTCGAGAATGCGCGCATCCGGCTGATGGCTGGCGATGTCAGCAAGCTTCAGGACCCGCGCATCTCCGGCCGCATGTACCGTGCCGAAAAAGCTGCCGACATGAACGCCGCCGCGCCCGTGGTCAGCGAGAAGTCCTTCGACGAATTTCATCTTTACACGCTGGAGCGTCCCGCCACCCTGCACGACAATGAAACGAAGCAAGTCGAATTTGTGCGCTCGACCGGCATCCAGTCGCAACGGCTTTACATCTACGATGGGGCGCAGGTCGAGCAGTACGGCTACTACTCGCCCGAGCAGATCCGCAACGAGCCCGGATACGGCACGGCTTCGAACCCGAAGGTTTGGGTGATGCAGGAACTGAAGAACTCCGAAGCCAACCATCTCGGCATGGCGCTGCCCAAGGGGCGCCTGCGCTTCTACCGCCGCGACACCGACGGCAGCTTGCAATTCATCGGCGAGAACACCATTGACCACACGCCGAAGGACGAAATGATCCGCGTTTACACGGGCAACGCCTTCGACATTGTCGGCGAACGCAAGCGCACCAATTTTCACGTCGAGTCCAATCAGCACTGGATGGACGAGACTTTCGAGATCCGCGTGCGCAACCACAAGAAGGAAGCCGCGAACGTGCGCGTGGTCGAGCACTTGTATCGCTGGAACAACTGGAAGCTCACCGAGCAATCGCACCAGTCAAAGAAGCGCGACGCGCAGACGATAGAATTTCCGGTGGGAGTCGCAGCCAACAGCGAGCAGGTCGTGACTTACACGGTTCACTATTCGTGGTGATTGGATTGAGCGTCGACCCCACTCATCGCAAAGTACGCGATGAGTGGGGCACTCGCGTATTTTTATGGACGTACGCGGACTCCGTACTTCACATCCGGATACGCGCGGTCAAACACGAACCACAATGCAGCGATCACCGCGAAAACCAGGTAGCTTCCCTCCGGCCCAACCGAGCCGCCGGTCAGCCAATCTGGCCCGTGCAAAGTGGAGTTGATGAGGTGCCCGGGCAGGACAGTCCCGCTGTCGGGAACGGAATACAGGTAGCTTTCGCCCCAGTCCCAGGCCATGTGAAAGCCTACAGCCCACCACAAATCGCCAGTCCGGCGCAGGGTCAGACATAGGAAGAAGCCAATCAATCCCGCGGCCACGAGGCCAGTCTTGGCTTCGCCCGGATTGTTGCCGTGGATGTAACCGAACGCAAACGAGAGAAGGGCCGCCGCGGGCCAGAAATTGATTCCCTGGGAAAGCACCCACTGTGAATAGCCGCGCATAAGAAAATCTTCAAAGAATCCCGTCAGCAGAAAAAGCACGGCGTAATACGTAGCAAATTTCCAGATGCGCGCACCGTGCAAAGCTAACGCGCCGAACTCAAAGGCGCCCGCGACGCGCAACGCCAGCATGAGGACGCTCAGCGACCCGATGCCCCACAGCGTTCCCACCCAGAAATTTCGTCCGAATGCGCGCCGCGCCGGCAGGCCGAAGTGGCCGAACGGCCGATCCTCGATCCGGGCCATCACAAAACCCGGCAGGATCGCGGCCAGCATCATGCCGGCTTCAATCATGATGCGCCACCAGAGGACGCTCAGATAGGGCCGGAGCGACAGTGCCAGCCAGCCTTCCACCTGGAAAATGACAAACGCCATCGCCAGGTAAATTAACCAGCGGGCGCCGGGGTAAATTCCCTGCGGACCGAGAAAAACATCGCGCAGCGGAGACTCGTCGCGGGCGCCCTTCGTCGGTAGGGAGGATGGTAGAGACGACAAGAAAGAGGCAGGTAAAAGCGAAGACGCAGGTGGCTTTGCGTCATCCATCGGCACTGGCGGCTCCGGCTCCTCCCCAGAAGGTGGCAACGGTTTGTTATCCATCATCGTCCCGGACATGGTAAAACACTCGGTCCCCCTTGTTAGGAAAATGTTGCGGAGAATTTTTCATTTCGAGGCTTTCCGCGCTCCGCAGTTTGCCGCGGCCGCGCTGCTGCTGGTCTATCTTCTGCAGTGCGTCTGGCTGGTGCGCGTGCAAACGTTGCATGCGTCGGTGCGGGACTCCGACCAGGCTCTGCGCATCTACCAGGGGCTTGAGCAATGGAACAGCGGCGTCATCGCGGGAACTCCTGAATCATTGCGCTCGGAAGCGGCCACTGGCGTGCCATCTGCGGGCCGGTCCGGTCATCTCCGCGTGCGCGACGGTTACGATCAGGATCGCTCGCCCCTCTACTATCTTGTTGCCGGCGCGCCGCTTCTGGTGCGCCCCGGTTGGTGGTTGCCGGAATCACTCCAGCCGATGTTGGCTGCGACCCCGTACTTGTTCTTCGGCATCATGCTCGGAGCCTCGCTCTGGTATGTTGCGCGCCGTCTCTACGGCAACGCTGGTGGATACATCGCGCTCGCACTCTATTGTTTTTCGCCGGCCATGATTGTGAACGTGGCCGGGGCGAAGAGTCTGGGTGAAATGGGCGGTGTGTGGGGAGCGTTCGGAACCATGTTCACCGCAATCGCAGTGGCGCATACGCTCTACGCTCCTCGCGAAGTTGTGCTCTGGAACTGGCGACGCATTCTGCTTCTGGGATTGTCTCTGGCACTGGCGGCAGGCAACCAGTTTTCTTTGGCGCTGCTGGCGCTGGTGATTTTGCCGCTCATGCTCTGGGTGGCGCCAGTCCGGCTACGCGCCGTGCTCGTTATCTGGACTACCGCAATCGGCGTCGCCGTGGTGCTGCTGTTTGCCGCTTACTTCTTCGAACCTGCGTTGTTTTTGAAGGGAATGCTGCACGCCCGCTGGATAAACTTCGAACCCGCTGGGTTTCGCATGCTTGTCTCCTACCGCAGCGCTTTGCAAACAATTTTCGTCAGCAGCCCGCCGCTGATGCTCGCCTTGCCGGTGGCGTTGATCGCTTACTTTGGATGGAAGCGCACCCGCTATTTCGGCAACACCGCGCCGCTGCTGATCGCGGCGCTGTTGCTTATTTTGGCTTTGGGCGCTCCCAATTTTCCGGGACAAGGATTCCATCTGGCCATGCTTGTGTTTCTCTTTGTATTCGTCGCCGGAGTGTTCGCCGATCTGCTGGAGACTCAACAAAGCCTGCTGGTAACAGCTGGGCTGTGCGGATTGTTGAGCGCGTCGGCCATCTGGAACCTGCTGCAACTGGCGCGTCTGATGTAGCGCCCCGACAAATCCGGCAGGGTAAAATAAGTAGACGCCGTTCCATAATGAAACGCGGGGTCAACTGCCGGGATTTTTAGGGGCTTAAGCCCGCGTATTTATAGGCTCTGGGCGGCACGGCTGAAGGCGCGCTTCTCCCGGAGCATTTTATGAGACAGCTTCTACTCACAAGTTGGCAAGGATCAATCATGAGCATCCCGAGTCAGACTCCAATATCGAAGACGATCTATGTAACCCGCACCGGCCTGCCGCTCAGTTTCAAGCTCGAATGGCCGTTCCGCCACGCCACATCCGGCGCGGACTGTGACGTCCTGCACACGGTGATCACGCTGGAAAATTCCGAAGGCCTGCGGGCACTGGTGGCGGTGAATCTTTCGGTCACGCTGCGGGAGGCGCTGCCTTCGCTCGAGCCGAAAGACACGGAAGCGCCCATCATCAATGCTCTGCGCAAAGAGGTGGACCACAAGCAGACGGAGTTCGTGAAATCCGGCAAGCTGGTGCCGCTGCCCTTGTCCAGCCGCCAATACAGCTTCAAACTCAAGCAGTGGGTTTTCGGCAAGGCCACCGACGAAGAAATTGCCCGCCTGATCGAGCGCAAAGTCTATTGGCAGACGCGGTTAGTCGGCGGAGATGTGTGGCTGGGCGACCCGACCGAGGCTCTCTACGTCGATACCACCACCGATCACATCGCCGAAATCGCCGCCGGACTGGCGCAGCAAGGGTTCTTCACTCTGGCGCGGCGTTACGCCACGGCGCTTCCCGCACTGATGGATCAAAAGGAGCGCTTCGAATCCGAGATGGCCGCAGCGCGTCAGCAACTGGAAGAAAAACACGCCTTCGAGCGCGGCTAGAGTTTCCCGTACAGACGGGGACTCGGGTGTGTGGGGCGGACGCTCTTGCCCGCCGACTTTAATTTTGTGTTTTATCGAGGGTGCTATTTGATCTCGATTCGTTAATTATTAGGAGCAACGTCAAAGGCAGCGGACAAGAGTGTCCGCTCGACACTAGCCGGCGTTACCACACGCGGCAGGCGTTTTCCCGCACCATCGGCTGACCCGGCTTACAGTGGAACGCGGCGCGAAATTCCGTTATGTTCGCGACCACACCATTCGCCCGATACTTCTCCGGCGAGTGCGGATCCACCGTCGCCCGCAGCCGTTTATTCTCGTCGCGCTCGTTCGTGCACCAGCTCTGCCCGTAGGCGACGAAGAAGCGCTGCTCCGGCGTCAATCCATCCAGCGGCTCCAGTTTTTGATCCTTCGTGTCTTCCTTCCACGCCAGATACGCCAACAACGTCCCGCCCAGATCCGCCAGATCCTCGCCGTTCGTCAGCTTGCCGTTGATCTTGATGTCGTCGATGATCGTGTATCCGGAGTATTGGTCCACCACGCATTGGGCACGCTGCTCAAATTCCTTGCGGTCGGCCTCCGTCCACCAGTTGCGCAAATTTCCCTGCGCGTCGAACTGGCTGCCCTCGTCGTCAAACGCATGAGTTAGTTCGTGGCCCATGGTGGCGCCGGTGTCACCATAGTTGGGCGCGGCATCCGAGAACGGACTGAACAACGGGGGCTGCAGCACTCCGGCGGGAAAGTTGATGTCGTTTTTCTGCGGATCGTATTCCGCATTGACGGTGGGCGGCGTCATGCCCCACTCCTTGCGATCCACCGGCTTGCCGATTTTCGCGAGCCAGCGATGAAACTCGAACCAGGACGCCCGTTGCGAGTTCCCGATTTCGTCTCCGCGCACGATCTTCAGCGCGCTGTAGTCCCGCCACGTGTCGGGATAACCGATCTTGTTTGCGATCGCGTGCAGCTTGGTGAGCGCCTGCTCCTTGGTCGCCGCTCCCATCCACGGCAACGCCTGGATCTCGCTCTGCATGGCCGCTTCGACCTCTTGCACAACCTTCAGTGCCGCCTGCTTCGCCTCGGGACTGAAGTACTTCGCCACATACGCCTGGCCCAGCGCCTCTCCCAAGTCGCCATCCACGTCATTGGTGCAGCGCTTCCAGCGTGGTGGCAGTTCCTCCTGGCCCCGCAGAGTCTTGCGATAGAAACTGAAATTCTCTTTCACGAACGCAGCGGATAAGTCTTTGGCTGCATCGTGCGTAGCGTGCCAGCGCAGATACGTTTTCCAATCCGCCAGACTCTCTTTTTCAATTTGTTCACTGAGGACGTGGAAATAGTCTGGCGTCACCACGTTCAAAGTTCCGAGGGGAGATGCGAGCGATCCCACCCCGGTTTTTGTGAAATACGTATTCCAGCCGAAAGCCGGTGCCAGCTTTTGCAGTTCCTCCACGCTCATCTTGTGATAGAGCTTGGGCGGATCGCGTCGTTCGACGCGGGTCATCTGGCCCCTGGCGAGCGCGGTTTCGATGCGCATCACCGTGACTGCTTCCGCGGCCGCATGGGCCGGCTTGTCTCCGAGCAGCCCGAACATTTTTGCGAGATGTGCGAGGTAAGCCTTGCGTAGTTCTTCGGATTTGGGATCGTCCTTCAAATAGTAATCACGATCCGGCAGCCCGAGTCCGCCCTGATCGGCCTCGGCGATCACCTGCGTCGAATCCTTGAAGTCCTGATTCGAGCGGAAGGTGAACAGCGTTCCTCCGCCGTCGAGCGAGGGCGGGAACTGGGTGGTCGCGGCATATTCCGCCAAATCGTGCTTCGACTTGAGACCCGCGATGCGCTTCAGTTCCGGCAGCAGAGGCTTGGCTCCAAGCTTGTCAAGGGCCGCCTCATCCATGCACGACGCGTAGTAATCGCCGATCTTTTGTGTCACCGCGTCCCGCGCGGAGGTGGCTTTCGCCGCTTCTTCCAGAATCGTTCTCAACTGCGCGCGGTTATCGTCCTCGATTTTGCTGTACGTACCCCAGTTCGACTGGTCCGGCGGAATCGGGTTTTTCTTGATCCACCCGCCGCAGGAGTAGGTGTAGAAGTCCACGCATGGGCCAACGGTTTTATCCATGGCGGAAACATCCAGCACCGGCTCGGAAGAGGAAAGTTGGGCGCAAGCGGGCAGAGCCGCCGAAAGCGCCGCCAGAAGCAGAGCGGAGATTGTCCAGTTCATAAAGTTTTAAGGCGCGAATTGCTCTTTGAGACTATCGCTTCGCTCAAAACTTATCCAGCGTCACCGACCGGTCGCTGGTGCGTACGGTCAATCGGATTCCGCCGCCATTCATATTGCCGTGTATTTCGTGACGGACGAGGCTGCCTTGGACCAATCGTCCGCGTGAGCGAAGGCTGTAAGAGCCGTGAAGGAGAGTATGGCAACGAACAAAGGCAGGCAGGTTTTGAGCATGGCGGCAGTCTCCAGTACCTGGACACACGCCGGTCCAGATAGCCAGACGTAGGTACGGAGCTTTGGTTAGGGAAATTCCAGAAACAATCGGCAGGGTATTACGCTACGGGTGATTCACCCCGCTAAGAAATCCTCCCAGATGTCCAGTCATCGCCACCACCGCCACGGCCAGAACCTGCAGCACCCACCGCAAAGCCGGAAGCTTGCCGCCGCGGCGTTTGTACCTCCATTGCAGCCACCAAACCGCCGCGATCAGCACCAGCGATGCGCACCCGAAGGCCAGATGCATCAGCAGGATTCCTTTCAGCCTTCGTCCATCCAGTTCCCACTGCCAAGCCAGCAAACCGGTCAGCACCGCCGGCACGGCCGCCAGCAGCGCGCCGCAAAAGTTACAGTACGCAACCAGCGCCAGATCTTTTCGGCGAGTCCAGGTCGCGGTTGTCCCGCGCACGCCGGGCGCTGCGCGACGCGGTGCAGCAGAAGCTGCACAGGAATTCACCATGACCGAAGATAGGACCGAAGAGATGACAGGAGGGGCGACCCACGAATCGTGGACCGGAAAGCTGGACGCCTACCTCGACGGTGAACTCGATTCCAGTCAGATGCACGAACTGGACCGGCACCTGCGCGAGTGTTCAGCATGCACTGCGGAAGCTCTGCGCCGGCTGCAGTGGAAACGCGCGATTCATTCGGCGGGCCAGTGTTACCTGCCCGATCCTGCACTGCGCGAGCAAATTCAAAAAACCATTTCCCCCGCTAAGCCGGTGTGGTGGCAGTGGCGGCCAGCGTTTGCCGCCGCAGCGGCCGTCTTGCTGCTGTTCGCTGGAGCCAGAATGGTTCAGCAGAAAATAGTCTGGCCGAAAGAACATGTGGTTCAAGAAAGCAGGATCGTGAGCGAATTGGCCGATTTGCACGTTGCGACCCTGGCGAGTGCGAATCCAGTCGATGTCGTATCCTCCGACCGACACAACGTCAAACCCTGGTTTGCCGGAAAGATTCCCTTCAGCTTCGACCTACCCGAGTTAGAGGGTTCGCAATTTGAGTTGATTGGAGGAAGAGTCAGTTATCTGGAGCAATCGCCCGGCGCGCAACTACTTTTTCGAGTCCGCAGGCACCAGATCTCGATGTTCATTTTTCAAGTAAGAGCCCTGCCCGTGGATTTCGCGAGTGCGGGGGAGATAAATGCGCGGTCCTTCCATCTGAAAAGCTGGCAGCGCGACGGCCTGCAATATTTCCTGATCGGCAACGTGGCGACGGAAGACCTGGGCACGTTAAGCAATCTTTTGGGCAAATAGTGGAGGACCTTGCGGGGACGCCCGGCGCACCACCAGAAGGATTGGATCGCAGCGGCAGCGGCGCCAGCCCGCAATACCCTACGTTAGTACACCCCGCGTTAGTATCCCCTCTGGTTGTTACACCCCACTTAGTGCGCTCTAAGTATCGGTCCCAACGTAGCACACTCGGCCCACGATACAGTCGCCGGGCTTCTGGCCGTCTCCCAACATTATTACTTCACTCGGGTAGGCCGGGTTGTGCGGGCGGAGGATCAAGTGATCGTTTGCGGTTTCGACATACTTGATCGAGCAAGTCTGATTCTTGCGCGCGGCGTAAATGTTGCTTTCGTCCTTGCGGTAGCGAGTCGTCGAATTATAGTGGCGGTCAAGCAGCAGGGTAGCGCCGGGCGTGATGCGGGGATCCATGCTCATTCCTTCGTGCGCGTCGGCTTTGACGATCACAAAGCGTTCCCAGGCACTGCGGTTGCCTTCCATTTCCGCCTTCAAGCGCTTCAGAACAATCTTCCTAAACTTCAGCATCTCCTTGACGTGCTTGCTCATAATCACCGCTTCGCAGGCTGCGATTTGCGGGTCGGCGACCATGACGTTGTCGAATTCGTCGTCGCTCGGCGGAAGGATTGAGGCGCGCTTGTTGACTTCGGCGGAATCGATGAGATCCAGCACCGAAAAATGCTGCACGTTTAAAATTTTATTTATGCCTTCCAGGCTAAGTCCGCGCTTGCTGTTGAGGAAGTTAGAGACGTGCGCTTGCTTGAAGCCGGCCTGTTCCGCCAGCCGCAAGCCAGTGAGTTCCCCTGCGTCAATGCGTTTCCAAAGGGCCTTGCGGAGATTTTCTTAAAGCATGCGAAATTTCATCGCGGGAGTGTAACGCGCTGCAATAGCACATTGCTATTGTTTACATAAGTATAACATCCATAAGGAAATGCACTTCTTGACTTAGCGGTTATTGAACTATAGGATGATGTTCTTATATGTCTCAAAATGCACTTATACCGCAGGAAAGGTTATCAGCCATGATAGAAGTACAATCCCCCGAAACCGAAGAAAGAAGCTTTGGACAGTTCCGCCGGAAGGTACGCTCGGCGGAAGTGCTCTCGTCAGCCATGGAACGGTTGTTGCAGGTCATTCACTTCAGCGGGCGTTTGAGCGTGGTAGTTCAGAACGGGCAAGTGCTCAAATCTGGCTATGAGGAAGGTTACTTCCGGCAGCATGAGTCTGGAGTAGCCGCCAGGCTGCAGTAAAAGCTTTAATCCCAACTAAATAGCAATACAGGTCATCGTAAGAGAAACGAGCCCTGGGCCGAGAAAATCGGTGCCAGGGCTTTTTATTGGTTCAAGGTTTTTCATTTCATAGAAAGAGGCAATCATGAACTTTACAGGCAGGATGGAAGGCCAGGAAACCCAAGTTAGATTGAAGTATTGCGAGCGGTGCGGGGGATTGTGGCTGCGTCCGCAAGGAACAGAGGGCGTGTATTGCGGCAGCTGCCGGGTCCGTTTGGAGGGAATGGCAAACCCTGAAGAGGCGCCGCAGCGCAAGACGCGCCGCCGCAAAGCGCGCGCGCGGGGAAGGGATTTTCAAGCAAATGCTCAAGGAGCAGACCTGCAGATTTCGGCCCGGATTGACTATCTGCAGGGCGTGGCTGCGATGGAGGTGCGGGCATGACAAGGGCGCAGACGACGAAACCACAAGGATGGAGTCTGATGGGGCAGGCGGAACCTCCGCCGTCCGTGGTATTTGGCGAAACGGAGATGGAGCTGTCTCCCTACCGCAGGCGCACAGTGGCGCTGCTGCGGCGGTATGCGCGGGCCTCGGTGGAGGTGGGAAGGCTGCCGTCGCTGCTGGGGCGCGAGTTCTTCCGGACGCGGGTCACCTCGTACACGATGAGGAACTTTGAGGACGTTGTGATCTTTGTGGCCGACATGGAGAAGGCGATCGAGAAGCTGAGCGCAATTGAAAAAAAGCTGTTGGGCATGAACATTCTGGAGGAATACAGCGTAGACGAGGTTGCGCGGCTACTCGGTTGTAACCCTAAAACGATCCGACGGATCCTCCCGGATGCGCTCGACCAGCTGTCGCGGATACTGCTGGCGGGTGGTTTGATGGATAAATTACCTTTGGTTACAAGGGGTCGGGAAAGTTGTCAAGAGGGTAAAAACCACAATTTTGAGGTAAGTGACTCAAAGGAAGGCGAATATAAATATCGGAAAAATGTCCATCCAGCCCCTTCCAATTTGATATCCTAAACATAAGAGTCGAGAAACAAATAAAAGTTTTGAGGGGCGCGACGCAAATCGCGCCCTTTTTCTATTTAGGCGGGCAGATGGCGAAGGCAAGGAAGAGTCGATCGGAATCGCGTAAGTCGAAGGGAATGACGGCGGAGCCCAAGACGGCGGACGAACTGCGGAACGCGCATGACCACGGGATCGCCGGGAAAGGTGACGTAGAATCAGAATCATCGTAAAACGCAGATTGAGGATTGGGACGGGAAGGCGAACGGAACGCAGCATGGACATGACGTGGGTCACGGAACGAGTGGCGCTGGGCGGCGGGATATGGAATGCGCGAAACATGGAAGAACTGGCGCAAGCCGGGGTTACGCACGTGCTCAACATGCAGATCGAGTTCGATGACCGGCCGCTGGCGGAGCCGCTCGGGGTTCGAGTGCTGTGGAATCCGACCGACGACGATTTTTTGCCGAAGCCCGTCGAACTGTTGAAGCGCGGCGTTGATTTTGCGCTGGCGGCGCTGGACGAGCCGGAGGCGAAGGTTTATGTTCATTGCGCCGCAGGGGTACACCGGGCTCCGATGATGACGCTGGCGGTACTATGCGCAATGGAGTGGGAAATAGAAGCGGCCATGGTGCTGATCGAAACGCGAAGGCCGGTGGTTGACTTCGCGGATGTGTATGTAGAGAGCGTGCGGCGATTTTTGGAGTCGCGAGTTGAGAGCAAGCCGCAGAGTTCAAACTAACAATCGAAATTGAGTGAGGGGAATGTGCAAAAAAGGCGCCGCTCGGCAGGGCGGCTTTCTTATTGGCCCGAATTGGGGTTGCATGCGCTCACGAGGAGAGAACAAGAGATGCCCAGATCGTTGGGGTTGAAAAAGAATTGTCCGATGGCAGCGGAAGTGATGATATGCGTTTTGCTGGCGCTGTTGATGACGTTGACCTTGTCGAGTAAGTTGCAGGCGCTAGGGCCGGCGCTAACGACGATCAGCGATACGGTGTATCGGGCTGACGGAAGCGCCGCATCGGGTACGGTGCTAATTTCATGGCCGTCGTTTCAGACCGCCATGGGAGATGCGGTGGCGGCTGGCAATCTAGCTGTGACCTTAGGGCCATTAGGCGCGTTCAGCGCGCAACTGGTTCCCAATGTAGGGGCGTCTCCGGCGGGAACTTACTATGTCGTGGTTTTCCAACTGAACGACGGAAGCGTCCGGACGGAATATTGGGCAGTTCCCGCGACTTCGCCGACGACGATTGCCTTGGTGTTGACGACACCGGGTACAGGGCTTGGGAACCTCGCCGTGACGCAGCAATACGTGAATGCAGCGGTGGCGAATCGCGCGCTTGACGCAACGGTGGTGCACTTGGCGGGAACGGAGACGATCACCGGCACGAAGCAGTTTGCAGTTCCTCCAGCGCTTCCGGCGCCGAGCGGGGCCAATGACGCCGCGAACAAGATTTATGTGGATACGGCAGTGGCGAACGTGGGTTCGGGAGCATTCGTCCCCCTGGCGGGCGGCTCGATGACTGGTCCGTTGACCCTGCCCGGAGATCCGACCGCACCTAACCAGGCCGCCGACCGGCACTATGTGGACAGTGGGCTGTCGGTGAAAGCGGACCGGGTGAATGGAACTGTTCCGCCCGGGGAATTGGGAGCGGGAATCGCCAGCGCGGCTACTTGCTTAATCGGTAACTCGACGTGGGGATCTTGTGGTGGCGGCGCGCCGGCCGGGATTACTTATGCTACGACGGCGCTGAATTGGACGCAGGTCATCTCCAGCTCTTTAACAGGAGGGTCGCAGGCAACAGTTACGCTAACTCCTTGTCCGATTGGCATTGATACAACGAGCGGAGCCGGGTATCAGATTTTTCTTTCCGGGGGAGGAAACAGCGAAGCTGTCAGCGTAATCACCACCCCCGGGGGATGCACGTCAGGAGCAGCGTCGGGAACGATCAAGTTCACTCCATTCAATTCCTATGGGGCCGGATACACACTGGGTTCGGCCTCCTCCGGTATTCAGGAGACGTTGAATGCGGGTTGCGGAGTCGATACAACCGCATACAAAAACAGCCAATGCAATGTAACGATTCCAGCAAGCGGGCCGAACGGGACTGTCACCACTTACAACGTGTTGGGCACGATTTATTTGCATTCCAACCAATCTGTTTTAGGCGGTTACGGAACATCGCTTAACTGCCTTGAACGCGGCGCCTGCTTACAGATTGGCGATCTGCAGAATTCCAACAACTATACCAGCAACACCGTTACTGGGCTGAGCTTTCGCACGCCGGTGAATCTCGCAAGCAACCCGGCATTTGCTGGAGTCGCAATCACCCAAACGCGAAGGACATCCCAGGTTGCAACCATCACGACGGCCAGCGCGCATGGCTTTCGGGTGGGAGATATGGTGACGATCCTGTTTACCGACAGCAGCAGCTACTGGGGCGATGCGACGATCACGGCGGTGCCGAGCTCAACGACGTTCCAGTACGCACACTCTGGCGGTGACATCGCGGTGCAGGCAAGTCCCGGCGTAGTGGCGCTGGCGTATGTAGCGGTGTTAGATAACGCTGTAAATACTCATCTGATCGACATTTCATACGATAAGGTGGGAGAGAATGGCGCGTTCAACAATTTTTTCGATTTATGGGACGACGAGAACGTGACCATCGAGCATTTCAACAATCAAGCTATACCGCTGAACAACAATGCGAACTGGACGGGGTCGTTTGTGTTCTCGGCAGGAAACCAGAGCACTCAGATTGCTCCGGTGATCACGCTGCGCGACTCGAGCATTACCGCGAATTACTCGAACGGGGTGACTGTCTACAATTCAAACGGACTCTATATTGAAAATACCGTCCTTCAAGCGACGGGTCCGTGGCAGGTGTATTCATCCAACACCACCGGAAACTTTCAAGGAGCCTACCTTAAGAATGTGTATTCCGAGAGCACCACTGCTCTAAACCCGCTCTCTCCACCGCGGTCTCCCTTTCCAGGTCTTGGAATTGCCGGCTTAATAGCCGGAATATCGAGTGGAGCGGCTAGTTTTCAGATTGCGGGGAATGGCGGTGTTCTGGGAGCGTTTGCAACGGGGGGGGCAGGTTCTACGCCCTATTCATACTTCATCGTAGCCAATGATACGACTGCCGGGACGCAAACCTCTCCGATGCAGATTCTCAATTGGCTTTCTACCGGAAGCGATTCTATTCCAGTTCGTTGGCCGAGGGTAGCGAACGGGAATGATGCCATCACTTATGACGTGATCCGGATGACGACACCATCTGGAGTCGGTGCAGTCTATCCCTACAACGGGGGATGCGTTGGTGGATCGGGCGGGGCATGTGGATATGTCGCAACGGGAGTTCTGCAATCTGCGGCGTGTTCTGGTGGATTAGTGTGTACTTACACAGATAACGGAGCGTCGTCCACCTCCGCGTACACGATCAAGCAGGCTAGTTACGGTGGAAACCTGAACTTCTGGCCTGGTTCGGTGGTATCGGTGAACACGAGCATCAAGGTAGATGTAGAGCAATCGAGCGTCGTAGGAGTGGGGCTGAATGGAAATCCGCTTCAAATCGCGAATCAGTGCACGAACTACGGAACAACGTCGCCGGGAGGCTATACAGCATGTCTAGCGAGCGTGACAGCCGCCAACAATAGCGTTCCCAATCAATCAGCCACGATTATCACCGATGGGACAGAGGCAGGAGGCGGCCTTACGCTATCCAAGGGGCGACTGAATTTCTCCACCAGTCCGGGAGCGAGTCTTACCGCGCATCACATCATTACGCTGATTGATTCCCAGCCAGCGTTGACGCAAGCAACGTGGGGATATCGTCCGCCGGCGAGCGCAAATGATACATGGATCGGAACAGATTTGCCGAGCGGCGGAGTGGGTCTGGGTTCGGGGCAGCTTGCGTTTGGAGCCCCGATTACGATCACAAATTACATCGCCCAGACGGGGGATGGCATCCACGCGAACTGGTCGGAAAGATTAAGCGCATCGCTGAAAGAGTTCAACGTTGCAGCGAAGTTCGATCAGAGCGTTACGATCGCCGGACTGTCGAATGGCTGCCTCAATATTGCTTCGGGCGTGATTACATCCACCGGAGCTGCTTGCGGAACCGGGGGTGGGACTGTTAGTTCGGTGTTTGGGCGCTCGGGTGCGGTTGTCGCGGCGAGCGGCGACTACGCGGTATCTCAAGTTACAGGGGCGGCTGTGGATGCATCGGTGGTCCATAACACGGGCGTCGAGACGATAGCTGGGGCAAAAGCTTTTACAAGCAATGTCACTATAAGTGGAAATTTACTATTGCCGCAGGGGAATGCCTTCGTTCCCGCGGCTGGCGGCATTGGGCTGGATACAGCGGCAGGGTTACCAGTGGTAAACATAGGCGGCACAACGCACCAGGTTGCTTTTACAAGTTCGAATATCAGCGGACAGGCAGGGAGCGCTCTTGCGCTAGCGGCCGTTCCGACGCAGTGCAGCGGGTCGTTTGCGACCGGCATTGCGGCGAACGGGAATGCGAATTGCACAACGCCTAATGTAATCCAGCTATCTGAAACCACGCCACCCGCGGGAATTCCTAACTGGGGTGTTTTCTGGTTTGATTCAGCGACTCATACTCCACGGGTTCTTGAGAATAACGGGCAAGTTATTCAACTAGGAATGACTAACTTGTTTAACTCGGATCCTGGCGGCGATCCTGCGGACAACCTCGAGGAACGCAATGGGGCCGTTGCGCAAAACTTGCGCGTGTATTCGAGCTTTGTGAATAACACAACGTGGCAGCGGACATCTTTGGGATTTGATGCGACGGACAACTACGCTGTGGTACGAAGCGAGAACGCGACATCGGCGACGGCGCCAGGGTTGGGCTTTTGGATTGGGAGCGGGCTGAAATGGGTGGTAGACGCCGCGGGCAATCTTAAACCCTTCACAGACAATACCTTCAATCTAGGTAGTGACGGCGGGAACGCAGCAAAAAGCATCTTTGCGAAGACTTCGTTCAACTCGGTTGTATTCGGGCGCAACGATTTCGAGATTCCGAATGATGTGCCGACGGGGACGGTGGTTAACCAACTGGCAGTGTTCAATACAAACAGTCCGTCGCAGGCGGTGGTTGCGAGTACATCGTCGACTAATGGCGTGATCGGCCTGGTGCAAGGCGGAGCCGGTAAGAGCGGAAACGCAGTGATTACGTGGCGCGGCTACGCCTATTGCATTTTCGACAATGCGACTACCGCGGGAGATGCGGTCATAGCGAGCACCGGCACAGCGGGCGATTGTCACGACTCTGGGTCGGGGGCGCAACCAGCGGCACAGCTCATCGGCTATGTAGATGTTACGAATGCGATATCTGGACAAACGAACGGAATCCGGGTCAGCATACAGCCTCCGCAAGGTGGTGGTGTCGGCACCGTGGCTTCTGTATTCAGCCGTACCGGTGCAGTGACGGCCGCTAGTGGCGACTATTCCGTGTCACAAGTTACGGGGGCTGCGGCAGACTCTGCTGTTGCTCACCTGGCGGGCGCTGAGACGATTACTGGGCCGAAAACATTTTCCAGCGACGTGACGCTCAGCGGGAACCTGAACGTGGCGGGAAATATCAACCAGACGGGCACAGGGCCGACGCAGTGGTCGGGGAAGAAATGGGCGGGAACGACGGTCACGGTGCCGGGCGGAATGGATTTTTCGCTAGGAGTTGGATCGGACAACACGTTCAAGTGTCAGTTGACGAGCGGGGCATCGTGCATGGGTGGGGGCGTTGTTGCGAGCGTGTTCGGGCGGACGGGCGCGGTAGTGGCTGGCAGCGGCGATTATTCGGTGGGGCAAGTTACGGGAGCGGCGGCTATTGCATCCCCGACATTTACCGGAACGGTGGCTGGGGTTACGGCGACGATGGTTGGGCTGGGAAGTGTTACTAACAACGCGCAGACCCAAGCGTCAATTGTACCCAATACCGTACCGTCAGCGGGTCAGATTCTTGTGGGCAACGCGGGGGGAACGGCGTTTGGGATCGTAACTACGAGCGGCGATGAAACAATGAGCGCCGCTGGAGTTACCACGAACACGAAGATCAACGGTACGACAGTGCCGACGAACTCCGCAGCCGATCAACTTATCGGAACGTCGGCATCCGCTACTGGCATATGGCTCACGGTTCCGGCGTGCGCCGATGCTAGTGGAAACCACCTCAACTTCACTCACGCAGGCGGCATTACTTGCGGCACAACGTCAAGCGGGGCAAGCGCGGTACTTTCCGTTTTCGGTCGCACCGGGGCGGTGGTAGCTGTAAGCGGAGATTATACCGTCGCGCAAGTAACGGGAGCGGCGTCGCTGGCGTCGCCTACTTTCACCGGGACGGTAATAACTTCAGCGTCAGTGGCCGGAGGATCGGGGCTCAATGTTCCCCACGGTTCGGCTCCTGCGGCTCCGGTGAACGGCGACCTTTGGACGACCACGGCTGGCCTGTTTGGGCGCATCAACGGAGCTACGGTTGGACCATTTGGGTCTGGCGGCAGCATGACGTGGCCAGCCGCTGCGGGTATCGCAGTTTATGCCGGAGCGAGTGCTTGGGGAACGTCATTGACGGCACCAATGGGTCCGCTGGTTGGCACGACGGACACCCAGACATTGACTGGCAAGACTCTGGACGGAGTTAGCCCAGCCACGATGGCGTTCGTTGACGCCACATCTTCTATCCAGACTCAGTTGAACAACAAGGCTACCATAGCGTCGCCTACTTTCACCGGAACGGTAACAACCCCAGCGTCAGTGGTCGGAGGATCTGGTCTCAACATCCCCCACGGTTCGGCTCCAACGATCCCGGTCAATGGAGATATGTGGACTACGACCACAGGCTTATTTGCTCGGATCAACGGCGGAACGGTCGGGCCATTAGCAGCCACTGCCGTCAATAGCGTGTTTGGGCGAACTGGGGCAGTTGTGGCGGCATCGGGAGATTACACCGTCGCGCAAGTAACGGGAGCGGCGTCGCTGGCGTCGCCTACTTTTACCGGCACGCCGGTCGTGCCGGGATACGTGACCAGCGGCACGGCGGTGAACGGACACGCGCTTTCGTCAAATATAATTGTGTCCGCGTCGGACCTAACGACTGGGACGGTTCCCACGGCTCAACTACCGGCGCCTACCTGCTCCTGGATCACAGTGCCTACGCAGGGCGGCTCGGGCAATGTGTTCTCGGGAACAAATAAGGCCATCGTGTGGGGTGTTTATAACCCCTATCCGTGTGTAACCAGCAATGTTGCCTACGTCGTCGGCACAGCGGATAACACGTCAGACAATTATGCGCTTGGTCTCTATTCGGGAACGTCGGGGGGAAGCGGAACGTTGATCGCGACCACAGCCTCGACCGCAGGTACGATTTTTGCGCCCTCGACGGGAATCAAACACATAGCGTGGAATGGCTCGAACATTGCAGTACCTGCGGGCCGCGTCTATATAGCACTTACAAGTAATTGCACAACCTGCGGCGCACTTCTAGGCGCAGCGGGCACGGGCGTGACCTGGGCGGCTAACGTACAGGTGAGCGTAACGACGGGCGGAGCGGCGTTGCCTGCGACCGTCACGTTGCCGGTCGATAGTTTCAGCTCCGGCGCTTCGATACCGGCGCTGATCGTGTATTAATCCCAAGGAAACCATGATTGAACGAGTGTTATTGCTTCTATTGTTAGGAGCGCCGCTGGCGTGCGCCTCCGATTACTACGTCGATTGCAATTATGGGTCGAATGGAAACCCAGGGACCAGTCAGGGACAGGCGTGGCGAACTTTGCTGGAAGTTGGAATCTCCAGCTTTCATCCAGGTGACACGATCAACCTGAGGCGGGACTGCACGTGGATTGAAACGCTGACTCCGCCTTCGAGCGGGAGTAGTGGGAGTTTGATCAAGATCGACAGCTATGGCAATGGACAGCCGGCGCACTTGACGGGCTATTTGCCGATAGCAGCGCGCTGGTGGACGCAGGTGGGAAGCACAAACGTCTGGACGACAACGCTGTATTCGGCCACGAGTGGGCTGGCAAACGTTGTGCAGTGCGGGATTCGGGGCTTCTACTGTCTGACGCAGCCGCCATCGCAGTTACAGTATGTGCGGTTCGGGACGACGTGGGGGACGACGCAGGGGAGCCAGGCGGCGCTTAGTCAGGATCGAGACTTCTGGTACGACTCGACTAACTACAACTTATATGTGTACAGCGCCAGTGGAAACCCGGCGGCGCATTACACCACGGTTGTGCCAATTGTGCTGAGCGGCGGGACGATGCTGAATGTGAATAGTGTTTCATGGCTGGAAATTCAACATTTGCAAATTGACTGGTTTGACGGCTATGGGGTGCAGGTGCAGGGAGCGAGCGATCATCTTTGGCTGGCGAATATGGCGGTTGACAGCGAAGTTGAGAACGGCGCGGTGCCGCTTGGGTTCTTCATACATGCGACCGGTACGCCAGTTGACATCCATCTTTACAACACGGACGCGAACATGAACTATGCGGGGTACCGTTTTGATGGGTGCGGTGCGGGCGGGTGCGCATTTGAGATTAAGAACTGCCGAGCATACGGGAATCGAGCATACGGGATACTGGATAATGTGCAGGGAGCAGTGAGTTATGACTACTGCCATCTGTACGCAAACAATCTGGCAACGGCGGTGACGGTGGATACATCGGGGACGCCCGGGCCGATGGCTGGGTTGCATAACGTGGCAGTTGAAACGCCGCCCTGGATTCGAGAGTGGCACCGGTGGCCAGCATATACGACGCTTAGTTATGACGATCCCGGATTGGTGCAGTATAGCGATACTTATGTGAACTCGCTGCTGCCGATTATGACAGCCAAAGGGATACCGCTGTCGATTGCGGTAGTTACAGGCGGAAGCTATTCGCAGTCGATTATCGGTGAGGTGCAGGGTTGGATCAATGGGGGATGGGACGTCAACGCGCACTCAATATCGCATGAGTACTGGAATCCACCGGCGGCTAGTTGCGGGGCGAATGGAGCGTTTCCAGTTCTGTGCCACGCTTTTGAAAATTTGCAGTACACGGGGTCTCTCGCGACAAGCGTGACGCTGAATATTGCTCATCCCGCGACGGGGCATGCGACGTTGACGGTGAGTACTTTCCCGGACGATCCGGCAGCGGATATTAACTGGGACTTGACGCCGGCGGCGCCAGGGCAGGTTTCTAACGGGCTCGACACACTGGGTGGGATTTTATACACGCTGCAACAGCGCGGAGTGTTTTCCCTGACGCTTGACGCGAACGCGAAGAGCACGGCGCGGAGTATTTCGCTGGCCAACGTCGCGAATCTGGACATCAAAACTTTGCTGCAGAATCTGGACCTTGACGAAACACAGATGGAAACGGAAGAGATGAGTTGGGCGCAGGGGTGGATGAATGTGAACTTCACCGGGCTGCCGGCGAGACGCGTGTATGTGATGCCGGGAACTTACGAAGATGCGGTGACGGAGAATATCGCCGCCAGCCTGGGGTATGCGGGGGTGCGGGGAACGGGCAGCCTGAAACCGTGTTGCGGGGCGAATACAACGCTGGCAAAGGGCTATGACGTGTTGAATATCCTAAGTCAGGGAGTGGTGCCTAACTACCAGAGTCTGGGTTATCAGCAGATGCGGAATCGAGTTAGTCAGGATGTATTTAAGAACGCGCTGTGGGGGAGGCCGATCGGATATTTCTGGCATGTAAACGAGTTGCGGCCGGATGAAGTGGCGAACTTCATGGACGCGCTGGTGCAGGGGGGCGCGACGCTGGAATCGAACACGCAGATGGTGAATATTCTGTTGTCGTGCCAGGCGAACGATGTGGTGCCGACGGGCTATGTGGCGGGCAGCTACTACGTTTGCGGGTCGAGTGGGAAAGAGGCGGATTTTCGGCCGACGGTAAATTCACCGGTAAGGGATGTGGGCGCGAATCTAGGCGTTGAGTATCAATACGACCTGCTGGGAATCAATCAAAACTTGTATGGGGCGGGATGGGAGATAGGGGCGTACGCATATGTACCGGAGAACTTTAGCGCGACCCACTGAAGTGGGAATGTTCAGAGGAGGGCTGTAGTGGCGTCAGAATTGACGTCCGAGCATTTGGAGTGGCTAGGACAACACCTGGATGAACGGCGGAAAGGTGAACAAGAGGCGGGGGAAGGGTTGGGGGGCGGAAGGTTATGGGAGCCTACGGAGCGGGATCATTTCATTGACCAATGGCTGAAGATCCGGACGAAGACGACAAATCGAGCGTACTTCAGATTGAACCGGGTGCAGCAGGAGTATTCGGGGCGGTGCACGAAGCAGAATGTGGTGCTGAAGGCGCGTCAGGTGGGGATCACGACGTACATTGCCGCGAGATTTTTTGCGCAGACGATCACGCAGCCGGGCACGTTGAGCATGCAAGTGACACAGGACAGGGAATCGGCGGAGGACATTTTTCGGATCGTGCGGCGGTTCTGGGAGAACTTGCCGGAGGAGTTGAGGAAAGGCTATCTACGAACGTCGCACCGGAATGCGCGGCAGCTGGTGTTTCCGAGTTTGGACAGCGAGTACTGCCTGGCATCGGCGGCAGAGAATGCGGGACGAGGGCGGACAATCCAGAATCTGCATTGCTCGGAAGTATCGCGCTGGGGCAGAGAAGGGGACGAGGCGCTGGCGTCGTTGCGGGCGGCAGTGGTGCCGGGAGGCGACATAGTGCTGGAGTCCACGGCGAACGGGGCGGGTGGACTTTTCTACGAGGAGTGGCAGCGAGCGGAGGATACGGGATATACGCGTCACTTTTTCCCGTGGTGGTTTGACGCGGCCTACGCCATTGAACCGGGGGCGAATTTTCCGCAGCTGACGGAAGAAGAGGGGAAACTGGCGGAGCTCCATGGGCTGAAAACGGAACAGATCGCATGGCGGCGGAAGCAATGGGCATCACTGCGTGGACTGGCGGTGCAGGAATATGCCGAGGACCCGGTGTCGTGTTTCCGAGCGTCGGGGGAATGCGTGTTTGACCTGGCGGCGGTGGAGGAGGCGCTTGGGGCTTTAAGCGAACCGTTGGAGGTGCGGGACAACCAGCGGCTGACGATCTGGTTGCCGACGCAAGCGGGACGGGAATATGTGATGGGAGTGGATCCGGCGGGAGGCGGGGTGGAGGGCGATTACTCGTGCGCAGAGGTGATTGACCGTCGGTGGGGAACGCAGTGTGCGGAGTTGCACGGACATTGGCCACCGCGGGAGTTCGCGGAGAAGCTGGTGATGCTGGGGAAGGAATACAACACGGCGCTGCTGGCGGTGGAGAGAAACAATCACGGGTACGGGGTGCTGGCGTGTCTTCGGACGCTAAAGTATCCGCGGCTGTTCGAGCAGAAGGGACAGGATGGGTGGTTGACTACGGCGGTGAGCCGTCCGGCGATGATAGAAAATTTGGCGTGGGCGGTGATCGAGGAGCCGGGGCGGTTTCGGAGTTTGCGGCTTTTGAACGAGTGCCGGACGTTCGTACGGTATGCGAATGGGAAAACGGGGGCGGCTCCGGGAACGCATGACGATTGCGTGATGGCGCTGGCGATTGCGTGGGAGGTGCGGATGTCGGATGCGGGGCGGGTCGCCAAGCATTCGATGGAGCTTGACAGTCTGGAAAAGTGAACATTTTTGATGTAATGGCGGTCACAGGCAGGAAGCTGGATCTGGGGTAGAGTGCTTATGACGTTTGATGAAAGTGTCGCGCGAAGCGTTGCAGTGGGATTGAGATAAGGGGCAAAAGTTTGAACCACAGGGAGCACAGAGGAAACCCTACCGATGCAAAACCTGGGTTCAGAGGCGCGATTTTTTCAGGGCGAAGGTCTTAGTAGGGCGGAGAGCATTTACCACTAAGGCACTAAGGTACACGAAGGAGAGGCCGGGGCTTTATGGCTACTACCGCGGTGCAACACGTAAAGAGGATGCGGGGCGGAGCGCAGAGTCATTTGATGCGTTGCGACGACGGGCACTACTACGTGGTGAAGTTTCGAAATAATCCGCAGCATGAGCGTGTGCTGGCGAATGAGTTTCTGGCAACGCGGTTGGCGGAGCGAGTGGGATTGCCGGTGCCGGCGGCGGAGGTGGTGGAGGTTCAGCCGTGGCTGGTGGAGCACACGGCGGAATTGACGATTGTGTTGGGGAGCCGGGCGATTCAGGTGGAGGCGGGATTGCAGTTTGGGTCGCGGTATGTGGTAAGTCCGGTGGAAGGGCAGGTGCTGGATTACCTGCCTCCGGAGATGCTGGACCGGGTGCGGAACCTGGGGACGTTTGCGGGGATACTGGCGCTGGATAAATGGACCTGCAATGCCGATGGACGGCAGGCGGCATTTTGGCGGAAGACGCGGGAGAAGAAGTATTCGGCGTCGTTCATCGATCAGGGGTATTGCTTTAATGCGGGAGAGTGGACGTTTCCGGACTTTCCTTTGCGCGGGGTGTATCCGCGGAATGAAGTGTACGCGCGGGTGAATGGGTGGGAGTCGTTCGAGCCGTGGCTGTCGCGGATCGAGAAGCTGGATGAAGATGCGATCTGGAGAGTGGCGGGAGAGATTCCTCCGGCATGGTATGGCGGTTCTTGGGATGAGTTGGAGGCGCTGGTGCAGCGGCTGATTGAAAGGAAAACGATTGTGCGGGAATTGATTCTGGCGTTTCGGGGGTCACCGCGGCGGCCGTTTCCGGAGTGGGGGAATGAGGCATGAGAGGCGCTTTTAGCTGTTCGTTGTTAGCTTGGTGCAACGGAAAAAACCTAAGAGCTAAAGGCTAAGAGCTAATCTCGATGGCTGAGAAGCGACAACTCGAACTTTACCTGCTGCGATTTTTGCCGCATGCATTGCGGGACGATTTCGTAACGGTGGGACTGCTGCTGTTGGAAAGCGATGCGGGGTTTGCCGAGGTTCGATTTACGCGCGACTGGAGAATGCTGCAATGCGTGGCCCCGGATGTGGAGTTGGAGTGGTTCCAGGTGGTGGAAAACGAGATACGGGGAAGGTTGGGGAGTTTGCGGGGGCGCGAAGAACTGATGCAGTTGTTGAGCGAGTGCTTCGGGACGATGATCGATGTGGCGCCGACGAAGGCGGTGATTACGGATGATCCGGCGAAAGAGATGGAAGTGCTGACTTCGATGTACCTGGCTCCGATGGAAGGAAAGCTGAAGGAGTCGATGGCGGTGAACACGACGGTGGTGTTGCCACTGGTGGGCAGGATTGCGGCGGGGCGTCCGATTGAGGCGGTGCAGAATAACGAGACGATTTCGCTGGCGGATTTTGTGCACTCGAAAGACGTATTTGTTCTCGAAGTGCGGGGAGATTCCATGCAGGACGAAGCGATTCTCAACGGCGACTACGTACTGGTGGAGAAAAAGAAAACGGCGCACGACGGGAATATTGTGGTGGCGCTGATCGATTCGACGGAAGCGACACTGAAGCGGTTTTTTCGCGAGGGAGATAATGTTCGACTGCAGCCGTCTAACGCCGCGATGAAGCCAATCATTTTGCCGGCGGCGTCGGTCCAGATTCAGGGACGGGTGATTGGTGTGTTGCGTAAGTACTGAAGAGCAGTTGCCAGTGGTCCGTTGCCAGTGTCTTGTAAGATCAAGCTACCACACAGCAAGAGGCTCAGGGTGCGCCCGGATTTTTTGCTGGTTCGACAGCTGATAACTGATGGCTGAGAAGCGACAACTCGAACTTTACCTGCTGCGATTTTTGCCGCATGCATTGCGGGACGATTTCGTAACGGTGGGACTGTTGCTGTTGGAAAGCGATGCGGGGTTTGCCGAGGTTCGATTTACGCGCGACTTGAGAATGCTGCAATGCGTGGCTCCGGATGTGGAGTTGGAGTGGTTTCAGATGGTGGAGCGGGAGATACGGGGAAGGTTGGGAAGTTTGCGGGGGCGCGAAGAACTGATGCAGTTGTTGAGCGAGCGCTTCGGGACGATGATCGATGTGGCGCCGACGAAGGCGGTGATTACGGATGATCCGGCGAAAGAGATGGAAGTACTGACTTCGATGTACCTGGTTGCAATGGAACGCGGAAAGCGAACGCCGCAGCGCACGGGGCGGGTGGCGATTGTTAGCACAATGAAAGAGGCGTTTGCCGGGGCGTGCGTGCTGGAGTTGATGCAAAGAGAAATGGACGTGGTTCAGTACACGGGGCAGGGCGATCCGTTCCGGATTGATTTTGGATATCGGGTGGGAAGCGCGGTGAAGATGTTCCATGCGGTATCGGTGGCGGCGAATGTGGATCAGGCTTTGGCGCTGGCATATCGTTACTCGCGGGTTGAGGCGGGGATGCGGAGGGAGCAACTGCAGGCTTCGTTGACGGCGGTGGTGGATCAGGAAATGGGGTTGCAGGAAGAGAAGACGCGGTTCGCGATTGGGATGCTGGAGCAGAGTTTAGTGCGAGTAAGGGCGGTGGGAGAGATGGCGGAGATAGCGGGCGAGGTGCGGCGGGAGTTGCGGGCGTGAGGGTTTGGACCGCGTCAGTCTGATTGCAGGGTAATGTCTGGTGGGTAGTTAATGCGGCACGGCTAAAAAGCCGTGCCGTTTTGTTTTGGTGGAAAGATCCTTACCACAGAGGGCACAGAGGTGCACAGGGAAAATCCGGTTCAGATGCCGGGTTGACTAAGTGGGCGTTTCGATAGGTGCATGCCGTTCGCGGACAGGAGTGTCCGCGCCACACTAGACGGGGAGATCAATGAATATTCGAGAAAGAGTGCGCGGCGCGATGCGCCGGGTGGGAGAAGTGTCTTTGCGGGAATGGGTGTCCACAAATTTGTTTGCCGGGCGGGAAGGACGGCGGACGGCGGGAGCGGGGTCGAACCTGGCTCCGTTCTCTTCGCCTGGATTTTCGCGGGCGGGCGGGGTCTCGCGAACAGGAGTGTCCGCGCCACACAATCTGGTGGTGAAGCCTACGCCGGCTAATCTGCGGCGGTTTGCGGAGACGCCGGTGGCGCGGCGGGCGATCAACGTAATAAAGGATCGGATTGTGGGGATGCGATGGCGCATCCAGCCGCGGCGCGGGCGGGCGCTGGAGCAGATTCCGGATGGAGCGCGCCGGATACAAGTGCTGACCGAAAATTTCGAGGCGCCGAATCCTGACGATTCATTTCGCTCGCTGCTGGAGCAGGTGCTGGAGGATGTGATTGTCGGGGGATTTGGGGCAATCGAGCTCGACTTAGTCGAGGGGTGGAGCGCGGATTCTTTGGTCAAGCTACCTCTAGTGATGTGGCCGGTGGACGGGGCGACGATTCGGATCATAACGGATTGGGATGGGCGTCCCGACTCGCCTCGGTATGCGCAGGTGACGGGATTGTATGGGGCGGATGGACAGATCGTACTGAATGATGACGAGCTGAGTTACATCCGGCTGAATCCGCGGACGCACACGCCGTTTGGGCTGGGGCGGGTGGAGGTGGCGTTTGAAACGATCAATGCATTTTTGAGCGCGCACCGGTATGCGGGTCGGCTGGCTTCGAATTCGGTGGTGCAGTACGCGCTGTGGCTGCAGGGTCTGACGCCGGCACATCATGAGCGGCTGATCCGGTGGTGGCAGGACGAGATTGAGGGGACGGGGCGGGTGCCGATTATTTCGGCGGAGTCGAAGCCAGAGGTGCTCCGGTTTGGGGCGGGGACAGACGCGGATCTGCGGCTGGCGTGGCAGGAATTTCTGTTGCGGATCATCGCGGGTGCGTTCGATCTGCCGGCGCAGTTTCTGGGAGTCGAACGGGATGTGAACCGGTCGACGGCAGCGGAGATGAGTGAGTTGGCGTTCCGGTCAGCGATAGTTCCGACGGCTCGGCTGGTGGCTGAGTATCTGACGCGAGATGCGATTGCTAAAAAGCTCGGGTGGACGGACCTGGAGTTTGTATTTACCGACGTCGATGCGCAGGACGAAATGCAGCAGGCGCAGATCGACGAGATACTGCTGCGAAATGGAGTGGTCACGGTGAACGAAGTACGGCGAGCGCGAGGGATGGCCGAGATTCTCTGATTGCGGAACTTAGATTGCCGACGCAAGAACCTTTACCACAGGGGACACGGAGTTACACAGGAAAGCACTAAGGCAGACGGAGTAAGAGGCGAATATCTGAGGAGATAAAAGATGGGATTGTCAGTGGAGTCGATGGCGATTGAGATGCCTACGGTACATGGTCATCCGAACCGGGCAGAATTCCGGGGAGTATTGACGATGGTCGACGTTGCGTCGGACAAGTCGCCGTCGGGCGCACGGGGACATCGAGTGCTGTTGACACGGCGGGCAGCGGAGGCGGCAATTCCGTCGCTGATGGGGATGGGGCTGGATTACTCGCCGGCGCTTGACCGTCACGACGCGCGGCGAAAGATTGGGGTGATCACGCGAGCTGAGATAGTGGGGCGGGTGGTTGAAGTGGGTGGATTTTTGTATGCGCGGGATTTTCCGGAGATCGTGGCGGAGATCGGGAGGCCAGGGCGGACGGGTGTGCCGGTCTCCGCGGAAGCGGAAAGCGCGGACGGAAATGTGCGCGCTAACCGTGGGGGGCTTGGAATGTCGTACGAAATTACGGATGCGTTCGTGGAAGACATGAAGGCCAGCGTGTGGGTGCTGAACCGGGTGACGTTTACGGGGGCAGCGGTGCTGCGACGGGATAAAGCGGCGTATTGCTCGACGTGGATCGAGCTGGGATAAGTGGTAGCAATCGGGCGCTGGGGTCTGCGTTACAAATTGAAATGCACGGCAAACCAGGGAGGGAATACGAATGAACGAAGAAATGGTGCAGCAGATGATGGCGGCGGCGGAGCGACTGGCGGCAGCCACGGAGACACTTGATCGCGTACTGGGAAAACTGGATGCGCAGCAGGAAATGCTGAATGCGAAAGTGGACCGGATCGTGGCGGCGGTCGAGGAAAGCGTTAGCCAAAAAACAGAGCGGCGCCAGGCGGAAGGAACTGGAACCGGCTTTGAGCAGCGCGTTGTGCAACTGGAGAAGTCAAATGCAGATCTGAAAGCACAGGCATCGCGAATGGTCCGGAAGACGCTGTCACCGGTGGTGTCGGCGCTGATCGGAAAACACGAGATTGAAGGCGAACGGCTGGATCCGGCGATGCTTAATAAGACGCTTGCGGCACTAAGCGTGGAGCAGCGGATTGCGGTAAAAGCGGAGTTGGCGCGGGCGGGGATGATCGAGTAAGTCTGGGTTGGTTGTTAGTTGTTGGGATTTGGGGATTTGATCGATGGGGCGCGAGTCAGATCGCGTCCTTTTTCTTTTGGGTGGATAAAACCCACTTATCGCAAAGTACGCGATGAGTGGGGCACCCGGCAGTAACAACTCAATTGAGGAGAAAACATGAAAACGAATTTTCTGGATTTGCATGCAGCAGCGGACTTTCTGGGGCCGGGCGCGGTCGAGGTAAATCGGTATCAAACTGAGATCACGGACATTGTGAGGCGGCGCGGAGTGTTCGGGCAACGGATGAAGCAGATGCCGGCCACGGGGCATCCCTCGCGGTTTTTCGAGGAAACGGCGATTGCTTCGCCCACAGCGGCGCAGGCGTTCGTCGATCCGCGGAACATTACGCCGATACTGCAAGCGCCGACGCGAGTGGAGCGCAGCGTTCCGCTGAAGGCTCTGGTCTCGCAGATCAACTACAACCTGTTTGACATGGAGGTGGGGACACAGCAGAGCCAGTTCGCGTATCTGCAAGCCAAGGACCTGGCAGATGCTGTGGACGGAATTTTGCGGACGCACGACGTGGCGTTGTGGAACGGCAACGACACTTCGCTGAGCACGCCGACGACGGCGCAGTATTTCGGCGCCATCGGACAGATCGAAGCCGGAGGCAACAGCACCACCATCGCAACCACGGCCAGCATCGTCGACGGACTGAAGAGCACCATCGCGCAGATGGTCTCAAGTTCGTCGTACGAGGTAAGGCCGACGGCAATCTATGCGAATCCGGTGCTGCTGGACCTCATTGACCGCGAGATGAAGGCGGAGTTCAACGTGATCCTCTCGACGGCGCAGATCACAGGGGGGCTGACCGTGAAAACGTTGAGCACGCAAGCCGGCGAGTTGCCGCTGATTCCGGAGTGGGCTCTTCCCTATACGGGCACACCGGGAAGCGGCACGGCGGTGCTGCCGGCGTACATCGTGAGCGAGGACATGATCGAGTACCACTGGCTGACGGACCCAAATCCACGAGTCTTCAGACTGGGACTGCCGAACTCGCTGATCACGGAAAGCGTGGTGGTGAAGTTTGGCGGCGTGGTGGTGAAGGGCGCGTCCTATGCGCACTACGAAGTAAAAGTGAACCGGTAGTCGAACGCTGGGGGAATTCCCACTCATTTGCAAAAGACGCGAATGAGTGGGGCACCCGGCTACCAGCTTGAGGACAGGAAACCCATCATGAATTATTTGCAACCATCGGAATATGAAGCGTATGGGCTGGAAACGACAACTGGTCTGTCGTGGGTGACGGCGGCGTCGGCAATTGTAGATGCGCATTGCCGAAGGGTGACGCTGGCGGTCGCTCAGTACACGGAGCGGTTGCGAACGGAAAACGGACAAAGGCCGGTGCGGCTTACGTTTCTGCCGCTGTCGGCGGTGGCGCCGGCAACGTCGCCGATTGTTTCGGCGCGGGCTCGGTATGCGACGCCGCGGCGGGGGGAGTTGGTGCACGAGGCGATGGTGTGGGACGCGGCACTCGCGTTCGGAATTCCGGGAACGTGGGTGAACTTGAATGTGGCGGACCTGGATGTGTTTCTGGAAACAGGAGAGGTTACGCTTCCGGTGAATGTGCTGGGGTGGGCGTTCACCGAGTTGGAGATTGCGTATACGGCGGGGCTTAATCCGTTTCCTGACGCGGTAAAGGTGGCGTGCGCGCAATTGGTAAAGAACGCGCAGGCGACTCCGGCGCTGAATGTGAAAAGGAATGTGCTCCCCGACAGGATGCAACTGATGTACTTCTCCGACTCGCTGCTGGATGAAACGGTGCAAGCGCTGCTGGCGCCCTATGTGGCGCAGAAAGTTGGATGACGATGACCGGGATTACTGGAGCAGCGGCAGCAAGAACAGCGGATGCGATGTTACGAACTATGGGCGGCGAGGCAGTGATACTGCTGTTTGCGGCTGCGGGGATGCCGGCCGATGCCGTGGCGGCACTGGGATTGGTGGATCCGGGAGTAGAGCAGGCGACGATAGCGCCGGTGATTGTCCGGGAACTAACCACGGGAAAAACCGGTCCGCGGCGGCGAATCGAGTTCCTGGCTGGTTACTCAGCGATGGCGGAGCAAGTAAGTCAGCGGAATGTGGCTTCGGCGGAGGTGTTGTTCGAAACGGCGCTGGGTTTGGTGTACTGCGGAGAAGTGTTCCACATTCAGGGGTTTGTGGTGGAGCGGCTTGCGGGAGTGGCGTATCTGTACCGGGTAACGGCGGTGTCTTAGCAGCTCTTAGTCGTTGGTTTGTAGTTATTAATGTGTAATCGTTGTAATTTCCACTTACAACGACATATGACGGACTCACAGGAGAAATATGCAGGCAGCGAAAGACAGTTTTTATATGGCGCTGCGGGAGCGGCTGGCGGCGTTGAATCCGGCGCGAACGATGGTGATCGACGGAGTCACGGTGCCGGCAATCGTGGTCCGCGAAAACATGGAACCGCGGTTTGGGGAAGCGCAGCCGGGAGCGTTTTACGTGGACTTTGGCGAGATCCTGATTGCGGAGAGCACGCGTCCGATGCTGGGGCTCGATTGCCACATCTGGTATGCGAGCGAGGGCAGCGGCGGAACGGGAGTGGATCGAGGGCGGGTGCTGGCGGAGATGGATGTGGAGTTGCTAAGAATCTGCGCTCCGCCGCATGCTGAAATGCGCGACTACAGCCAGAGTCCGAGCGCCGGCTTGGGGTCGGGAATTTTCTGGACGGTGCCGGAGATGGGGACCGCGCCGGGAGATATCCCGATTGAGAAACAGCAGTGGAGTGCTGGCACAGCCCGGGTGGAACGGTACGCGCAACTGAGAGTTTATTTCTTTTTGCCCGAGGTGGAAGCGTGAGGCGGGCGGGATTGCGGCCAGTCACACGGCAGACGCGCGCTTATTTCGCGCCGGTGAATAGAGTGAGCGGGCCTACGGCGATTTTTGATCCATCGAAAGACAGCGGCTTCGAGTTGGATGCTGCACCGGCGCCGTGGATTGACCTGGGATGGATTGAAAACTTTCAGCGCACAAGCACATCGCGGATCGAGGCTTTGGTCGGCGGAACAGCGGGCGCGGTGTTGGGGCAAGCCCGGCACGCTTTGGGAGCGCGAGTTGATTTCGAATTCCGCGACTGGGGAAAGTTGCAGATGGCTTTGGCGGGAGGCGCAGAGCACATGAATGTGCTGGCAACGGATCCGAGCGCGTCGCGAGCAGGATCAGGCGGAATTCCGTTGGCGGCGGCGCCTCTGCTGGCAGGTTCAACCGCTGAGGAACTGGTGTTGGGAGCAGGCGGCATCGCGGGATTCCATCCTGGCGACCTGGTGGCGTGCGACGTGGATTATGCGCAGCAAGTTGGGTACGTGGGCAGCGGAATCGTGGCCGCGTATGTGAAGAATCCAGTGGATGTGCGGCGAAACGCCGACTATGTAAAACGGGTAACGTTTAATGTAGGCCGAGTCGCGCAAGTGACGCAGACGTCGTTGCTGTTGACGCAGGCATTACCGGGAGGAGCGCCGGCGGCTGGGGCGGCGGTGCAGAAGGTGATGGTTTTTGTCGACCGCGAAGGCGGCGCGTTCCTGCAACAGTGGTCGGGATTATTCGTAGCGGAAGAGGAATCTGGCGGGCGCGTGTGTTTCTACTATCCGGGTTTGAGTCCGTGCACGGTAAAGGCGGAATGGGAACGGGAAAGCCTGATCGAGATTCAAAAACCGATCGGAGCGTTGGCGTTGCGGGCGTCGTTTACGGCGCTGCCTACCCTGGACGGCAATGATGGAGCGGTGGTGCTGTGTTACCGGAGTTACTTCCCGGCTAGTGGCGCGGCAGTTTACTAGTGCCACGACCAAGTGATGAGTTCTCCGGCACTCCCGCAGAAAGAGCTAGAGCTTTTACCACAGAGGACACAGAGAAACACAGGGGACTACGGGGTTTCCGATAAGCCATGAAATTACTGATTGACAATCTTGACAGTCGCGGGGCGCAGGACTGCACGGCATTGGTGGATTCTAGTAAAAGTCCGAGCGTGGTGCGAAAGCTAAACAGCCCGGCTGAATTGAAAATGAGTCTGGTAGCTGGAGGGGGAAGTTTTGTGGTGCCGGTGATTGGGGCTCGAGTTACGCTAACTTTCAGCAACGGCAACGACCTGTTCACCGGTTACGTGGTTCAGACGCCGACATATCAGTATCTGGGCTAGGCAGATAGCGGGTTAGTGTACCGGTACGAGATCGCCGCACTGAGCGACGTGATGTTGATGGATCAAAAGGCCTCTCCCCCGCATCCGCCGTTTGTGGACCGGAACGCTGGTGACGCGTTCCGGCAGTTGACGGCGGAGGCGTTGCCGGGATGGTTTGATGTGAGCGGCGTCGCAGCGGGCGATCCGATTTCTTATTACAGCGTCAACCCGGCGAAGAAATGGACCGCATCGGCGGCGGAGATTGCGCTTGCCGCTCGATGCTTTTACCGGGATGACAATGGCAAGCTGTTCTTTGCGCCGCTGGGGGCAAACACGTATGCGCTCGCGGAGAATGCCGTTACATTTTCTCCGGCTGGTCTCCAATTGCAAAGTGTGAACCGGCTGGTCAATGACTTGACAATTCTTGGGCAAGTGGAGCCGACTGCGCATGTGAAGGACTATTTCGTCGGCGACGGGTTCACGGCCAAGCTTTACCTGTCGCAGAAGCCCTTCACGCGCAGCAATCAGATCCCACTGTATAACCGCACAATTCTTGATGAGACATACGCGGAGCTGGATCTGACACATTGGATCGTCACCGATCCGCAGCACGTGATTAGCGTGAGCAATGGGCAGTTACAGGTTGGGGGAGGAACAGGGACAGATGGTCAAACGCTTTTGGAGTTCATTGAAAAGATCGAGTTAGGCGGCGCCTTGGTGATGGAGCACGGCGACGTGGTGTTCAATGCAGCGTCGGATGGAGTGATCGGCGGACTTTATGCCGGGGTGGTTTCGATCGCAGGCTGCGTGGCCGGTTTTCGGGTAACGCCCGTGGGCGCCAACTGCAACATCCAGGCGCTAATCGGGGGGTCGGTCACGGGCAGAGCGCTCGCCACGCAAGCCGGTCACCACTACGTGTTCACTACGCAACTGTATCCGACAGAAGTGTACCGGATGCAGCAGGTATTTCATTCTTCTGCGCATCCGAGCGGCGGGGCGCGAGGCGGCGGCGCTATCACCTGCAATGTGCGAGTCGTACTGGAAGTACACGATATTGATCCCACGAATCCGGCGACGCAGATCGCGCCGGCTACCGTGCTGTATGACGGCCTCATTACGAACGCACCCGGGTTTTGCATGTTTGCGCTCATCAATGCCCGCAGCATGCAGTGTTCGGTAGCATTCACGTTCGTATGGCTGCCAGTCGATGCACTGGTGCGCAGCACATTGCCGGGGCAAAACACGCGGACCCGGCGGACGGGATCGCTGCGTGCGGGCGCCGAGTGCCATGTTTCGACCGAGCCCGCGCTGCAATTATATCCAGCGTACATACCGGCAGCGAACGAGTTACTCGAAGTGAGTTATCGTGGGCAAGGCCATGCGATGGCGCGAGTAAGGGACTCGGCAAGCATTGTGGCGCATCAGCGGGGCGGCGACGATGGGGTGCGCGGGAGCGTGCGGGAGATTGGGCTGCCGGTTCCGCGAACTGCGGCGGATTGCGAAACAGCGGCGCTGGCCTTGCTGGATGACTCCGGGCAGGGATGGGCTGGCGAGTACCAGGCGTGGAGCCAGTTTCTGCCGGACGGCGCGGCGGATATTTTTCCGGGAGATGGGCTGGCAGTGAGTGTACCCAGTCGAATGGCGTCGTTCGGGGCGATCGTGCGCGAAGTGGAGGTAGAGATCGTGGACATTGTTGGGGAGAACAGCCGCTACACAGTGCGGTTTGTGGATGCGGGGGATCCCTCGCTGGATTTTGTTTTTGTGACGGCACTGGTGAAACAGACACAGGTGCTGGTGCCGATCGATGTGAGCATGGTGGGGAATGTCTATCTTCCCGATCTGACCGACGCGGAGGTTACGAATGTGACCTCGACGACGGTGACGATGGACGTGGGATTCACTCCCGTGGCGGGAGGCGGAATCGAAGTGCGGTACACAGACGCGGGGTGGGGAGTCGCTAACAATCGAAACCTGGTGGGCCGTTTCACGAACAGCAGCTTTACGCTCACGCGGTACGCACGGGCACAAACCTATTTTTTGAGGAGTTATGACGGCAGCGGGCCGCCGAGGTATTCGCGGTATTCGACGGCGTTGCATGTTGACTATCCACTATGAGGAATCCAAATGAAGAACTCGGCCCAAAACAATTGGCACCGCCGGTGGTGGTTACGCTGGGCGCCACGGACTTCCATCTCAGAGTTTTGGAGAAGCTGGGGCGGCTGGAAGCAAAGATGGACATGATCGTGGGAAACGGACAGCCGGGACGGATGACGCTGGCCGAAGATCGGGTGGTCGCGCTGGAGAAAAATGACCTTCGCCGGACTATTTATGACCGACTTATAACTGCGGCGATTACGTTCGCGATCAGCGCGACCATAGCCTGGCATGACCATTTAGGAATCAAATAAGGGCGCAGTTTTGCTCTTCTGGTCTTGACGCGAAGTGGTGAAGGCTGAGCGGGGCGCTGGGGATCGAGGACGGGGCCCTGGGGTGGGTGCTGGATAGCATGCTCACATCGAAGCGATTGCCATTTCTTCGGTCATCCTCCGAGAGCGACCGGGGGTGCGTATAGAAAGCGGTGGGCGCTTCTGCAAAAGTGGACGTTCAATCCCGCAAGCGACATCGCGCGAGATTGCCAGGGATGGTGGCGTTGGACAGGAAATAAATCTGGACTCCGCGATGACGAGGCGCAATATTTCATCGACCGCTCGGTCGGTGGCCCGATGCTTATAGAAAAAACGCGATTAGTTTGACGAATCTCCGAACAGCAAAAGTTTGCCCCGTCGAAATATGTTGGCTAGCCAACTTCTTCACCCCAGTTTTCAAGAGTCTTCTTGACGACAACCATGAACTGGTCGGCTAGAGCGCCGTCAACAATGCGATGGTCGTAGCCGAGGGTGAGGTGAACGACGGAACGGATGGCAATGGAATCGGCGCCGTCTTTGTCGGTGATGACCAGGGGCTGTTTGGTGATACCGCCGACGCCCATGATGGCGAGGTTGGGCTGGTTGATGATGGGCAGGCCGAAAACGGCGCCAAACTGGCCGGGGTTGGTGATGGTAAAGGTTGCACCATCGACGTCAGCCGGCATGAGTTTTTTTGAACGGGCGCGCTCGCCGAGGTCGGTGATGCCGCGCTGCAGTCCGAGAAAGTTAAGCTCGTCGGCGCTCTTGAGAACGGGAACGATAAGTCCCCAATCGAGCGCGACGGCGATGCCAGCGTTGACGTGCTTGTGGTAGCGGACGCTGTCGCCTTCCAGCGAGCCGTTGACGATTGGAAACTGCTGCAGGGCGATGATGGCAGCGCGCACAAAAAACGGCATGAAGGTAAGGCGGGCGCCGTGGCGCTGCTCGAATCCGTTCTTGAGTTTGTTGCGCAAATTGACGATGCGAGTCATGTCCACCTCGAACATGCAGTGGACGTGAGCGCTGGTGCGGCGCGATTCGATCATGCGCAGGGCGATGATCTTGCGCATTTGGGACATGGGCACCAGGTCGCCTGGAATGACAACCGGCGCGGGGGCTGAGGCTTGGCGGGGTGCGGGGGGCGCGGCTGGAGCAGCGGTGCGGTGCTCGACGAAATCGAGAACGTCCTGCTTGGTGACGCGGGCGCCGGTTCCGGTGCCGCTGACCTTTGCGAGGTCGACATTGTGCTCGCGGGCGAGCTTGCGAACAAGCGGAGAAGAGCGGACGTCGGAATCTTCTTCGTCTTCGACGGCGCTGGCGGCGGGCGGGGGCGGAGCTGAAGCTTCTTTCTTTGCGGATGCCGCAGCGGCGGGCGCGGGCGCGGCAGCCTTGACGGGGACGGACGCAGAAGCGCCGCTGGCGTCGCCGATTACAGCGACGACGGTGTTGACCTGAACGGTATTGCCTTCGGAAACCTTGATTTCCTGAAGGATTCCGCTGGCGGGCGCGGGGATTTCTGCGTCGACTTTGTCGGTGGAAATCTCGAACAGAGGTTCGTCGCGCTGGACCTTGTCACCGGGTTTCTTGAGCCACTTGGTGATGGTTCCTTCGAATATTGATTCGCCCATCTGGGGCATGACTACGTCAGTCGGCATAGTTCCCTTTCCATAAAGCCCTGCGCAAATGGCGGGGGAAGAGCAAACCAACATTATAGCGAAGCCGGGAGTGACTCTGGGTGAAGAGCGCACGGGTCTGCGCGGGGTCTTGGGTTGCGCAAAGGCCTCGCCCTGGTTTAACGCGGCATGCGATTTCTTGTGGAGCAAAGAGCAATGAAAATAGCTTGTGCGGTTGTATTGTTTTGTCTTCCTGCCTTCGGGCAAGCAGTGTACTCGGGTTTCGAGGTGTACTCGGGCTCTGCCGGATACGTTGCCTCCAGCAGCAGCAGTTGCCCGGCACCAAACTTTTGCGCCTACACCGGAATCGACGTTATCCCGTGGGGGGCGGTGCCGAACTTCGGTGGAGCGACGAATAACAACACCACGGCCTACGATACTTCTTTTGTGGGTCATGGCGGGTTCAGTTCCTCCAAGCTAAGTCCAGTTACACGGCTTACAGATTCCGTCAGCGCCTATGGAAAAACCAATGTGAATTTTACCGCAGGGATGGGCGGGTCAGGCGTGTTCACGCTAACGAACACCAACACGACCCTGGTGCGTGCCGACCAAAGCTCTCTGGGCGTGATTTGCAGGTTCTACACAACAGGCACGAACCAGGGACACTGCGCGGCACCGCCGAGCGGTTGGGGTGGAACGGCTCCGGCGTCTGGAATTTTTGTTACCACTGGGCAACTATCGGGTGGGACGTGTACGAGTAACTGTCCAGTAAACGACTTCGGAGCGCTTAGTTTCTCCCTGACCGACCCAACTGTGCTCTATACGTTTGGCAACGACTCTTACGACATTTCAACTCCAACTACAGTTACACCCTACACGATCAACCCGGCGACTGGGACTTACAGTGTCGGCTCTACGTTGGTTGATTTCCAGTACGGTCTACCGATGGGGTCGAATGCCCAAAACTGAACTGCGAGCTTTGCCTATCCGTACGGTGCATATGTCACGCACGTGCTGAACGCCCCCGGGTCAAGCGCCCCCGAGTACCTGGCGTATGTCGCTTCCACCTCGTACAGTGCGGGCGACATCATCGTTCCCGGGGCCAGTGGACAGTGCATGTACCGCGCCATCGTCGCGGGGAGCACGAATTCGACGCTACTGAATTCATCCGCGTTCACTACTGTCGCGCCTTGTACCAACGACACCGTTAAAGAGCTCTTTCCATCCACACTCCAATGGCGGGGCACAAACAGCGGGCCGCAGTTCATTTACCAGAACACAGGCGCCCCCGGAACTTCAGCCAGTTCGTCGTTCCAATGGGTAGCAAGCCCAGCCACGCTTACGACGACTGGAACAACATCGGTCAATTCTCCCACTTTGTCGGTCGCGAGCGGATCTCCGTTTAATGCGACACAGACTGGGCAGGCAATCGCGGTATCCGGGGCTGGCAAATTGGGAGCCACGCTCTACACGACAATCTTAAGTGTTAACTCCAACACTCAGATTACTCTCGCAACCCCTGCGCTGACCGCTGTTACTGTTGTTGCGAGTGTTGGAGCCACGGTAGCGTTCACGGGACACCCGGACATACTGTCGGCTACAGTTGGAGACACCAATGGCATCGTCTGGACAAACGTCGGGCCAAGTTACCCGATCGCCAGCGGAAACCAGTTGTGGCATGCGCTTGGAGGGATCAGTAGAGACACAGCCTACGGGGGTTACACGTCAAAGTACGGCATCGCCATTTCCACTAACTCCTACGGCTCGGCGCCGACTTACTCTAAATACACTGCCGATCAGGGATCGGGCGCATGGGCAATCGAGTACGATTCGGTTACGAATGTCTATCACCTGCTGAACACCCTGACCGGGATATGGACGGACTGGTCGTGCAGCTCCGGTTCCGGTTACGCGTGCCCAAGAATGGCAACGACAGTGGGGACGCTATTGGCGCTCTCGAACCCATTGAACACGGGGCAATCATGTCCGTTCTACATCCACAACCTAAAGCTCAGCAGTAACGGGCTGTACGCAATGATCGTCAGCCAGGCCGATGTGTACCCAGCCTGCACCTCGCTCCAAAACTTCTTGCTATGGCAGACGACGACATTAACTTTTGATGCCACGAAATCTCTTCAGTTTTCCTTTGGTGGAATGAATCACTGGGCCATCGGCGCGAACAAGATGGTGGCTTTCAACAATTCCGGATGGGGATATACCGCCGGGGTTTTCCTTGGCGTCTACAACGCGAATAACGCTCACGGTGACCAAGGGGCGGGATCAGGCTACGCGCCTCCTTTCAGTGTGTACTTGAATCCCCTGGCGAGCCAAGCGACTCCGCAGACGACGCCGCCCGGTTGTTATGTTACTTCGGGAACTACGATCAAGAACCCGGACTGCAACTTGTCGGAAAGTCTCGACTCCCACTTAAGCTGGGTTGGAGACCCAGGCACAGACACTTACCCGGTTTGTGGCACGTCTTTCAATTATGCGACTCTGGGCCCGGCGTTTAACGCATGGCAGAACATGGAAACGTGCTATCAGACGTCGCCGACTTATCCGACAGGGTACGCGCCTCCGGCAGCCTACATATTACCCTCGACGAGCGTGGGTAACGTGTGGCAGTTCACGCACACCTTCGCGACTGGTACGAGCGCGACGTTCTCCACCCAATTCCAGATCAGCGAATACTCGCAGGACGCCAACTGGTTGTTCTGGTCGAGCGATTGGAACTGCCAGAATGGATCCACTACCGGAGTTACTCCCGCTGTATGGACCAGCGGGACCTTTGTCGACATGCTGGCTATTCCCGCGGTTCCCGCCAATCCAACGAGCGTGTGCGGGCTGCCATGGGCGGCAAATACGACCTACGTTGCGGGAAACATGAGTAATCCAATAGAGGGCACGGCCGGTGCCGCGGCAGTGGACGATGTGTTTCAGGCTATCTATGTTGGCGGAGCGACCGGAGTGACACAACCCGGGCCGGCGCTGCCGACCTCATACTTCAGCACGTCCGTGGGCCCGACAATCTCAGCGCCCGGAAACACGATTTGCGACAGCGCTTCCGGTGCTTCGATGAATCCGGCGCTTCCCTACTCGACAAGTTGTCCCACGGGAACGGTTTGGCAGGACATAGGCCCGCAGAATCAGCGCGGAGATGTGTTTGCAGTAAACCTCGGAAACCAGCACTGAAACAAAGTCCCATGAAAATCTCAGACCATTTCACGTTGGAGGAATTGTCTTTTTCCGAAGCGGCGGTTCGGCTTGGACTCGATAACACTTCGACCCCGAACGTCATTACAAATTTGGGTCTGGTAGCGGCGGTCATGGAAACAATTAGAACGCTGCTCGGCGACAGGCCCATCGTGGTTCACAGCGGCTACCGCGCGCCGGAAGTTAACGAGGCCGTCGGCGGCGTGGCGACGAGCGCCCACTGCTTCGGCTTGGCCTGCGACTTCGCTTGCCCCGAGTTCGGAACTATTTACGAAGTCGCATTGGCAATTCTGAAATCCGATCTCGCATACGACCAACTTATCCTCGAGTACGGATGGGTTCATGTTGGCTTGGCGCAAGAGGGATTGTTATCCCGCCGGGAAGCATTGACGAAACGTTCGCCATGGGCGGCGTATGAGTCTGGTATCAGGGCTTGACCAGTGTCACCGCACTAACTCGGTTGTAGAAGTGTGACGTTATTAAAAGGAGATACTATCTTGAAAAAATATGCTGCTTATCTGCCCACTGTTGTGCTACTGCTTACCACGCTCGCAAGCACCGCCACGCCGGCGATTGCCACGTTCTGGATGAACCATGCAACTGCCGCGGCGATTTGTGCGCCGCTGGCCGTCATCGTGGCGCATTGGCTGCCTTCGCCGGGCGCCGGCGTCAACTCAAAATAAGCAATTCAATTTCCGGAAAAGTAAGGGAGAAACTATTTATGAAGAAAATTCTTGTCGTTGCACTGTGTTTTGCGATGTTCTGCACCGCATGTTCGACCGCGTGGGTGGCGACGCTCGATTCGATTCTGGCAGCGGCGGCACCAGCGCTGGTTAACATTCTGCAAATCGTCGCCGTCGCCAACGGTAAGCCGCTTAACAGCAACCTTGCAGCAAAGATAAATGCCGACGCAACGGTGATTAAGACGCTGGCCGCTGACTTTGCCAAGGTTTCGTCGGGATCCGCGCCGGGAGTTTGCCAGCAGTTGCAAGCGGCGGTGAGTGCATACCAGGCCGATCAGCAACTGGTGCTTCAGGTTGCACAGGTCAGCGATTCAAATACGCAGACGAAAATTATGCTGCTTACCGGCTTGGTGGCAGGCACGGTAAATGCAATCACGGCATTGATTCCGTCCTGCCAGAACGGGGCTGCGACGCAAAGCATGAAGGCCGCGCCGCCTTACAGCGTTTCCAGCTTTGCAGATGATTACAACAGCATTCTGGTTGCGCCGACGGGCAATGCGGCGGTGGATGCGGTGACTCCGAAACTAAAACTCCATCGGCATTCGAAATTCGTGCAGGCGGTGGCATTCGGCCGACGCCAGTGACAAGGCGCAAGTTTGGCGCACGGCGCGATGTTCACGATGTGCGGGATCGGATGTACCGGGCTTCTTCGCCGGCGCGTCCGGTCCCGCAAGATATGGACTTGCGAGAGTGGGGCGGACCGATCAAGGATCAGGGAGAGGAGGGCAGCTGCAGTGGGCATGCTTTTTCGTCGGCGCGTGAATGGATTGCGAGGAAGTATGAGAAGGCCTCGCCGACGCTGAGCGCGCAGTACCTGTATGTCGAGGAACTGATTGCCGATGGGACGTTCCCCAAAGATGAGGGCGCGATGCCGCGCACCGGGTGTCAGGTGCTCACGGCGAAAGGTTGCTGTGAAGCTTCGCTCTATCCGCATGTCGCGGGCAAGTTCGCCGCTCCAACGGCGGAGCAGGCGCAGAATGCGCTCAAGTACAAAACGGGAGCCTATCATCGGATTCCAAGCCTGGGCGATTTGCTGAGCTGCTTGGCCGACCCAACGCCGTGGGTGGTGCCGGTTGGCTTCAGGGTCTATGAGTCATTCATGACGCAACAGGTGGCCGAGACTGGCATCATGCCGATGCCGAAACCGGGTGAGCAGCAGGAGGGCGGCCATGAAGTGCTTTGTCTTGGGTACAACATGGCGAACCACATGGCGCTTATGCAGAACAGTTGGGGAGAGAGATGGGGACAACGAGGGTACTTCTGGATGCCGTTTGAGGTGATCGCATCGGCGGAGACGGATCTTTGGATGGTGCATACTGGGGGACCGTGGAAGTGATTGTGCGATCATTTCTTTTGTACAAAAAGTAAAGTTCACGAGCGAAGCAGCCTTATTCTCCAAGAAGCGATTTTTTCGATTCCTTTGCTTGCTTCCCCGATCCGTTGTGGTATACCATGCCCGGTTAAGTGAACTTTGGTAACGTTCCCCCTTTGAGTGGCATCTAAATTGCCTGCCGATGTGTGTTACTAGCTTGTCTTCGGTAACGTTGAGCGGTCTGCGGAATGATCGCAAAATCACTACAGGCCGATAAACTGTGCAGGGAGAGCCAGCGAGCGATATGTCGATGACCGAAGCGAAGGTCGATCTGAAGGAACATCCAATAATGATCACGCTCCAAGACGCCATCGCGGGAGAGGGTTTCTTGGCGCGCATCACAATGTATGGGCGCGCGCTCATGCGGATGGAAGATGATGGAAAGTGGTGGATGTACGGCGTGTCTCCTGCCGGGATCGCTGTGTCTGGTAGCAACATAGACGAAGCTTTCCGGCGTTTTCGGAACAGGTACAAAGAGATATTGTTCGATATTGCACAGGAGAGTCAGGAGTTCGAAGAATTTAAAGCTGAGGTTGAGCGTTTCTTCAGCGAGGCGGATAGTGACAATGAAGATGAACGTCTGTGGGAGAGAGCCTTGACGGCTGTCCGCTGCGGACCGGGGACACCGCCAGGTCCGTTCTCCAATCTGCCGCGACAGTCGCCGGAGACCAATCCGACTCAGATCAGAGTTGAACGCGTGGATGCAAACGCTAAGCCTCAGCATTTCATGCCAAGCGACAATGTGGTGGATACATATACTGTTGCCCGGGCTGCCTAGTAGATGTCGGCGAGCGTGGTCTACAACCAGGTCTTGCGAATGTTGCAGGATTGCGCTCATGGTTTTAGTGTGCGACTGGCGACTCATAGCCGAGTTGTGACCTTCGGCAGCAAGGTTTTTCGAGATTTGCCGAAGTTCGATAAGATTGAGCTTGGGCACATCCGTAAGATGGTCCGCCACCTCGGAATCAATCCAGAATGCGCCAAAAAACACGGCGTAATCTAATGACGTCTGGGATCGAAGAATCTACGACCCCGATTTCTTCTCGATCTTTTTCTCGACCTTCGCCCACGTATCTTTCAGCGCCACGGTGCGGTTGAACACAAGACGTCCGGGCCTGGAATCCGGGTCCACGCAGAAATACCCAAGGCGTTCGAACTGATAGCGGGCTTCGATCGGGGCGTTCGCCAACGATGGCTCCAACTTGGCCTGCGCAATCACTTCGAGCGAAATCGGATTTAAGTTCGCAGTAAACTCCTGGCCCTCTTCAACCTGATTGGGGTCTTCCTTGGTGAAGAGCGTGTCGTAGATGCGCACTTCGGCGTCGAGCGCATGCGCGGCGGAGACCCAGTGGATGGTTGACTTCACCTTGCGTCCATCCGGAGCATTTCCGCCGCGTGTGGCCGCATCATACGTACAGTGCACCTCGACCACTTCTCCGCGGTCGTTTTTCTCCACACTCCTGGCGGTAATGAAGTAGCCGTAACGCAGCCGCACTTCGCGTCCGGGCGACAGGCGGTAATACTGCTTGGGCGGATCTTCGCGGAAGTCGTCCTGCTCGATGTAGAGGATTTTGGAAAATGGCACTTGGCGTTTCCCGGCGCTTTCGTCCTCGGGATTGTTGATGGCATCGACTTCGTCAACTTGACCTTCCGGGTAGTTATCGATCACGACCTTCAATGGCCGCAGCACGGCCATCACGCGCGGCGCGCGTTTGTTCAGGTCTTCGCGGACGAAGTGTTCGAGCATTGCAAGTTCCAGCGTGCCATTGGTTTTTGAAACGCCGATGGCCCCGCAGAAATTGCGGATCGCCTCCGGCGTGTAACCGCGGCGCCGGATGCCGGAGAGCGTGGGCATGCGCGGATCGTCCCAACCGGTGACGCGTTTTTCCTGCACCAGCGTGAGCAGCTTGCGTTTGCTAAGGAGGGTGTAGGTCAGGGCAAGGCGATCGAACTCCATCTGCTGGGATGGAAAAATCCCGAGTTGCTGGATGAACCAGTTGTATAGCGGGCGGTGATCTTCGAATTCGAGGGTGCAGATCGAGTGGGTCACGCGCTCGATGGAATCGGACTGGCCGTGGGCGTAGTCGTACATGGGATAGATGCACCAGTTGCCGCCGGTGCGATGATGTTCGGCGTGCAGGATGCGGTACATGACGGGATCGCGCATGTTCAGGTTCGGCGAGGCCATGTCGATTTTGGCACGCAGCACGCGCGATCCATCGGGAAACTCGCCTTTGCGCATGCGCTCAAAGATGTCGAGGTTCTCTTCCTTCGAGCGGTTGCGATGCGGACTGTCTTTGCCGGGCTCGGTGAGCGTGCCGCGATATTTGCGAATTTCTTCCGCGCTTAAATCGTCAACGTAGGCTTTGCCATCGTTGATGAGTTTGATCGCCCACTCATAAAGCCGATCGAAGTAATCGGAAGCATAGGAGAGACCGTCCCACTGGAAGCCGAGCCAGCGGACGTCCTTCATGATGGAGTCCACGTACTCCTGTTCTTCCTTCTCGGGGTTGGTATCGTCGAAGCGCAGGTTGGTCTTGCCGCCGAACTCGTCGGCTAATCCAAAGTTGAGGCAGATGGACTTGGCATGGCCGATGTGCAGGTAGCCGTTGGGCTCGGGAGGAAAGCGGGTCTGTACCTGACCGTCGTATTTTCCGGTCTCCAGATCCTTGATGACTTGGTCGCGGATGAAGTTCGAGGGACGGGACTCGGGAGGCGAGTTCGCGCCGGCGTCGTTAGAGTTAGATGAAGATGAATTCGCGGGGCTCATGCTGTTGGTATTTTATATGGGGAGAGTGGATTCGCGGCTTTTGGCCGCCTCCCGGCTGCAATGCGGCCATCATCGCCGGTGAATCAAGCTCGTGATAATCTGCGTCGAGGGAACCTAACCCGGTCAGCGTATACGCTTGGCGGGCGGCGTGATTCAATCTTTCATGGCAAATTGCGTTCAATGCGGTCGTCAGCTCCCAGCCCTTACCTTCGGTAAGAAGCTTTGCCAGTGGTGCGTGCAGCATGAAGCGGCGCAGCGCGGCGAGGATTCTCCCATTCAGCGAGTCGAACCGGCACCGTGGAAGCGGCAGCAGTCCAGCTCGATGGTGGTTACTCAGGCTATTTTCGGCATCAATGTTGCGGTGTTTGTCGCCATGACGCTGGCTGGCGTTTCGCTGACCTCGCCAACCACGGGGGAGCTGTGGCATTGGGGAGCGAATTATGGATTGCTCACCATCGGCGGCCAGTGGTGGAGGTTGTTGAGCTGTGTCTTCGTGCACATCGGCATCATCCACATCGCGTTCAATATGTGGTGTCTGTGGGGTCTGGGCAAGCTCGCCGAGGCGATTTACGACCATTGGACGTTTGGCGCGGCTTACCTGATCACGGGCGCATCGGCGAGTGTAGCGAGCCTCGCCTGGAATCCGGGTGGCACAAGCGCGGGAGCCTCCGGAGCAATCTTTGGGATTGCCGGAGCACTGATCGCGTCGTTTTACCTGGGCGAATTCTCCCTGCCAAAAGCGGCGGTGGCGGGCTTGCTGCGAAGTGTGCTGATGTTTGCCGGTTACAACCTGGTGTTTGGAGCCATGTCGCATCGCACCGATAACGCGGCTCACGTTGGCGGGCTGGTATCGGGATTGATTTTTGGCGCGCTCATCGCCCGGGTTGCTCCACAACGCGATGACGCGGTACGGCGCGTGGGCGTGCTTTTCGCCGGGATTGTGCTGGTCTATGGCGGCGCGGCGTGGTTGCATCATTCGCACGCATACGTCCTGCATGCGGCAACCGGGCAGAGGCTGCTCACCGAAAGGAAGACCGAGCAGGCCATTGCGGAGTTACAGACTGCGGTCCAGCAACGACCAGGGTATGCGCCGGCGCACTACGCGCTGGCGCGCGCATATTGGGTAAAGGGCGACTTCGCGAGCGCGGAAGGCGAACTGAAGCGCGTCATCGAGCTGAAACCGAAGGATGAAGGGGCGTACTTTTACCTGGGTATGACTTACCTGGAACAGAAGCGTTCGCAGCCGGCGCGAGAGATGTTTACGCAATTACTCAGGGTGAATCCAAATAGCGCCGACGGTCATTTTGGGTTGGGAGCAGTTTCGGCAATTGAGCGAAAATATCCTGAGGCCATCGAGGAATACCAGCTGACGGCGAAGCTCAATCCGGACTACGATGGCGTTTATCAGGAGATCGGCTTGTTACAGGCCCGGCTCAAGCTCTATGACGATGCCATCGCATCCTTTCTGAAGCAGCAGAAAAGTGGGGACAATCCCGAAAACGAAAACGCCCTGGCCAGCGTCTATGAGGCGAAGGGAATGCATCGCGAAGCTGAGGAAGCCAGCCAGAGAGCCGAGCAGTTTCAGGACCATTAAAATATTGGTTCCTTACTTTGAACATACTCGGCAATCTCGAACAAGTTCCTCGGCCGGGATATTCATCCAAGCCATTTCGTGAATTTTGACTGCGGCCAAGGAGGAGTCTTCATCCACGACGTATCCGGAAGCGGCAGTTTCATTGCGTCCTGGACCGTCAGCCAGCCTTTCGGAAGAGCAAGATCGCTTACGGTTCCACGCTGAGTAATCCAGGAAAAGCTGCGCTGCTGTTCGCTTTTTTCTGCAACTTCGAGGGCAATTCTGCAATCCTGGCTTACGTAGTTCAGGACAGTCTCACATTTGCCATCTTTCCATAGCTGCGGCACTTTCCAACCCTCTACCCCATCTGGCTTACCGATCCCGATTGCTTTCCCAGCCGGATCAAGCCCGACACAAAATCCCTTACAGCAAAAAACCTGAAACATCATGTCGACGTGAGCAACGGCAAGCTTCCTGCAGTCACTTAGGCGGCCGGATTCTTCCGCCAGGATATCGAAGTCGAATTCCAGGTTATTATGGGTCACTATCGTGTAACCGTTGTTGACTTGATCTGTAAGAAAATCTACAAGATCAGACAAATCGTCCTTGCACATTTGGGCAGAAGGGATGCCACTGGCATCTTTTGAATCGAACAATTGCGGTATCGTCTTGTCGGTCCCCAGTGCCGCCGCGCAGCAAATCCCCAATGGGCGGTGTGCCAAAATGTCGGGGACATCACGGGGAAGAACCTTGGCTGTCTCGATGTCAAACGCTAGGTATTTTCGTTTCATGGGAGGCAGCTACGCGCGCTCTTTCGCGCCATCTTACCACCCCCGCCCGATTGCCACGCGTCCTTACGTGGCTACGGAACTTCACCCTACCCGGCTAAACTCTAGCTACTTTCCCGGGATCGTCGCCATGCTGGCTGCACCATGGTTCTGAAAACCACGGTACGCGATCCAGCCCATGGAAACCGCTCCAGCCATGCCAATCAGAACAAAATAGAGGGCAAGGCGCCCAGGCCATAACTTGTAACTTGTGTATTCCATCGTCTGACTTTCCTCCAGCGTAAGCTCTTCCCGATAAAACAAGAGGCATTCGGAAAAGATGAGGATTATACACGCGAGCGCAAATGTTTTTCCCGAAAACCGTGCTTACTGGATTTTCTGAAGCGCCAGCTCAATTCTTGCCAGAGTGGTTTCCCGCCCCAGCACTTCCAGCGTTTCGAATAATGGCGGGGCGTTCTTGCGGCCGCAGACGGCTACGCGGATGGGCTGAAACATTTGGCCAGCCTTTGCACCCATCTCCAGAGCAGCGGCGCGGAGGGTTTGGTCCAGGGGGTCGTGCTTGAATTCAGTTTGTGCCAGGACTTCTCGAGCGCGGGTCAAGATTTTGAGCGCCATGGCGGTGTCGCCCTTCTGTGGGATGAGCTCGGCTGGGTCGTAGGGTGGGAGCTGGTCCACGAAGAAAAAGTCGGCGGCGGTGAGGACGTCGCGGAGAAGTTTAATGCGCTCGCGGATGAGCGGGGTAATGGCATGCATTTGTTCCGGAGCGATTGAAAATCCGGCGGCGTGCACAACGGGGAGCAAGCGGGCGCTGAGCTCATCGACGGAGAGGGCGCGGATGTGCTCGGCATTGAGCCAGAGGGCTTTGGGGTCGAAGGTTTCGTCGGGAGTGGCGGCGGGCTCCTTGAAATTCACCACGGCGTTAGAGCGGTTGATGCCTTCGAGAGAGAAAGCATCGGTGAGTTCCTGGCGGGTCATTTTTTCGCGATCGTCTTTTGGCGACCAGCCTAGCAGGCATAAAAAATTGATGAAGGCTTCGGGGAGGAATCCGGCGTCGCGGTAGGTGGTGACGCTTACCACTGGACCATGGCGGCGCTTGGAGAGCTTCGATCCGTCGGGGGCGACGAGCAGCGGAAGATGCGCGAACTGTGGCGGCTTGGCGCCAGCGCCTTCGAAAATGAGCGCGTGCTTGTAGGTGTTCGAGAGATGGTCCTGACCGCGGATGACGTGGCTGATACGGAGGTCGATGTCGTCGGCACAGGAGGCGAGATGGTAGGTGGGCATGGCGTCGGAGCGGAGGAGCGCGAAGTCTTCGATGTCGTCGGCGGATTTGATTTGCTCGCCGTAGACCGCATCATTGAAGCGGACTGGTTCGCCGGTGCCGCGGGGGACACGGAAGCGGAGCGCGAAGGACTCTCCGGCAGCGGCTCGGCGGTCGCTCTCGGCACGGGAAAGTTCGCGCATGCCAGGATTGAAGAGCCAAGTTTGATTGGCGCCGGATTTTTCGCTGTCGCCGGTGTGGGCGGGGGTGAAGTCGCGGTAGGCCAGGCCCTTCTGAAAGATGGCGTCGGCGATCTGGCGGTGCAGGGCCAGCCGTTCGGATTGCTTGTATTCCTCATCCCAACCAAGGTCGAGCCAGCGCAGACCTTCGAAGATGGAGTTGACGGAGGCGTCGGTGTTGCGCTCGACATCGGTGTCATCGAGTCGCAGAACCAAGGTTCCTCTGTTGCGACGGGCGTAGAGCCAGTTGAAGATGAAGGTGCGAGCACTGCCGACGTGCAGAAACCCGGTGGGAGACGGAGCGAATCGAACGCGAAGCATAACTTCTGAGTATAGCGGGATTGCGATTTTGGCTGCTAGCAGCCAGCGGTGACGAAATTATTCCGCCTGTAAAGACGGGGCTTACCCTGTCTCGCCGCGGGAGCCGCGGCAAGCCGCGTCTCCACGGGCAATTAGACTGGTTACCAACAGGTTACGAAGGTAACTGTTTGGGAGAAGATCGTAGTAGCGGCATCGCATCTCATAAGAAGATACTTTCTGAAAACGCCGTGCCCAGGGCGGAACCTGCCGGAAGACACCTGTTGTTTCGATCTGTCTGGTATGACAGGATTAGGCCTACCAGAGTTCCATCCGGGCCACAATTTACGAGTGACGAAGAACGAGGAAAACTGACCCATGTATAGCGTTGCCACAGGTCTGGTGCTGATTCCTGGGGCCGTGGCCCTGCTGGTGCTTCTCGTCTTCACCTACCTGCACGAGCAAAACCGTCACAACTATTTTCGCGCGTGGCAACTAGCGTGGGCGGCATATACGCTGCACTACGCACTGAAGGCAGTCGAATATTTTTATGCCCCTTCCGCGTTACTGTTTTTTCTAAGCTCGCTGCTGCTGGTGGGCATGGCCATTTGCATCTTCGTTTCGACCCGGCTGATGAAGGAACCATTCCAGCTGAAATGGTATGACGTTGCACTGGCGGTGACCGGGGTTCTGCTTGCCTATGTGAGCTTGCGGGCACAAATGGCAGGCGGGGTATTCAGCGAGAGAGCAACTAAGTTACCGATCTACTTGCAATTGGACGTGGGGTTGGCGGCGACGCTGCTCTATTGCTCGTTCCATTTTTACCGTTACGCTTTTCGGAGAAATTCCGTGGCCTTCCGGACGCTCGCATTTTCGCTGGCGCTGTGGGCGGCGCTGATGGGTGCGGGACAGCTCCATCAACCTTTCCTCGATGTTGTCGGCCAACTGGGAGGTTTCCTGGGGCCGATTCCGCAAATGCTGCTGGCCATCGCGATGGTCATGGTGCTGTTTGAAAACGAGCGCAATGCCGTGCAGGAAAACGCGTTGGCATTTTCGACCCTGGGCGTGGATCCGCGACGATTGCTTTCGGCGTCTGACCTGACGCCGAGCTTGCAGACTTTTGTGGAGCGCTTAGTCGCGCCGCTGCCTTCGCGCCGCGCCGTTTTTTTTGTTGCCCAGCAATGGCGCGGCACCTTGCCCTCGGTACAGAAAGGCTTCTCCGCCGAGTTTGTTGAAAAACTGCAAAGAACCCAGGCCGGGGACTATGTCGCCGAGCTTGCCTACAGGCGTGGGGGAGTGGTCACATTCCGCAATCTCGCCGAACTGGAAGAGCCTTTGCCGGCGCTTTCCGGAGGAAAGTTCGAGGCCTGCAAGCAAACGCTGCTGGCCGAGGGAATCACCGACTTGATGGCGGTCAGCCTGCAAACGCGGGAGCACAACTTCGGAGTCCTTCTTTTTCCGCACGCGGAACGGCGGATGTTCGGCTCTTCGAATTTGCGTTTGCTGATCGGGTTGGCGCTGCAGATCGCGCTCACCCTGGAAAATTATGTAATTATGCACGAAGCGCAGCGGCGAACCAAGGAATACGAACTGCTCACCGAGATCGGGCAGGCCATCAGTTCTCACCTCAACCAGGACGAGGTGCTGCGTACCGTCCAGGTGGAGCTGGGCCAGATTTGCGACACCAGTACTTTCTACATCGCGTTTCAGGAAGAAGATGAGATTCACTTCGAACTCGAGATCGAACGCGGCATAGTTCTTCCCAAGCGTTCGCGCAAGGTCGGTAATGGATTGACTGAGCACATCATCAGGACGGGGGAGCCGCTGCTGATTGAGTCCGATCTTGAACAGATGCGGTCAAAACTGGGAGTTGATTTTGTGCCTCCGCAGCCCGCCCGGTCGTTCTGCGCCGTGCCCATTTTTCTCGGCGGCAAACCTGCGGGCGTGATGGCAGCGTTGAGTACGGAGCGGGAATCGCAGTTCCAGCCAAGGGATCTCGAGGTCATGCAAACCGCAGCCGGTCAACTGGGGGTGGCGGTCGAGAATGCGCGGTTGTTTACCGAAGAGCAGCGCCGCGCCCGGCATCTCGCGTTTCTTAACAACATTTCGAAAATGGCGATCTCCAGCGAAGATGCCGAGCAGATGATGGCCGACATCGTACGCGAGATCCAGAAGAACTTTCGCTACGATCACATCGGCATCGGCATCATGGACTACATCACGAAGGATATCGAGATCAAAGCCGAGGCGGGAACGACATCGCAAACCCTGGGCCGCCGCATCGCGGTGGGCAGCGGAGTTCTGGGAAAGGTCGCGCGCACCGGCGTGAGCGCGCTGGTGCAAAACGCCGGCCCTGGACAGCTCGCCGGGGTGCTGCCGGAGTCGCGGGCGGTGCTCTGCCTGCCGATCAGTTACGGAGAGTCGCTGCTGGGCGTGCTCAACGTGGAGAGCCGGGATGAGAATGCGTTCGCGCCGCAGGATGTTCTGATTCTGAATACGCTGGCCGATCTTCTGGCGACGGCGTTGCACAACTCCTTCGTCTTCCGGAAGCTGCAGCAGCAATCCATCACCGATGGCTTGACCGGCATCAAGACGAGACGCTTTTTCTGGGAGGCGCTGAGCTCCGAGTGGAAGCGCGCATCCCGTTCGGGCCGGGCTTTCTCGGTGGTGCTGATGGACTTGGATAAGTTCAAAGAAGTCAACGATTCGCTAGGCCACCTGGAAGGCGATCTGGTGCTGGCTCGCGTTGGCCGGCTGCTCGAACAGAAATGCCGCCAGTCGAACGTGGTTGCCCGCTACGGCGGAGACGAATTCATTATCCTCATGCCTGAAACCGGAATCGAGCAGGCGCAGGTGCTGGCGGAAAGATTGCGGCTGTGGCTGGCCACCGATCCCATGCTGGAAGAGCACCACATCACCGGCAGCTTTGGGGTCGCGAGTTTCCCGGTGCATGGATTTTCCATGGAGGGCCTGATTCGCGTGGCGGATGCCGGCATGTACGTGGCCAAGCACGCGGGCGGCAACCAGGTTTCCACCTCCGATGCATTCGGCGAAGGTCCCGCTGTCCAGCGACAGCTTGTCTCGGGTTATATCGAAGGGTTTCTGCAGCGCGAGCATAACGGGCCCGAGCATTTGGAAGAACTGGTCACCACGCTCCGCAAACTATGCGGACACGAGGATGATACGGATCAGAGGGCGATGAAGGAGGCCATCGAAGCCTTGTCGCATGCCGCCGAATTCAGGGAGCAAAACGCTGCGGGACATGGCGAGCAATGTGGCCATTATGCGGGCATTATCGCGCGCGGCCTCAACCTCTCTGCGCAGGATGTGGAAGACCTCACCTTCGCTGGCCGGGTGCATGACGTGGGTAAGCTGTTCATCCCCGATCGCATCCTGAACAAGCCGGGCGCACTTACGGACGCTGAATTCTCGGTCATCAAGACCCACCCGCAAGTAGGGGCGGAGGTGTTACGGGCGATTCCTGAAATCGAGCGTGTGGCCCAGGCCGTCGAATCCCATCACGAAGCCTTCGACGGCAGCGGGTATCCTTTAGGATTGAAGGGCGAAAATATACCGCTGTATGGCCGCATCGTGGCCGTTGCGGACGCCTACGTGAACATGACGAGCGATCGCTCCTTCGCTCTTCCCAAAACCGACGAGCAAGCGATGGGGGAACTGGGAAAGTTGAGCGGCACCCGCTTCGATGGCATGATCGTTCGCTTACTTGCCCGCCTGCTCAAGTTGGAAAAAGCCTCCAGTCTGGGCGGCGCAACCTAAAGAAAAAACCATCTACCACGATCGACACGAAGTACCACCAGAGTTCGCAGCCTCAGAGGTTTCCTGCGTGTACCTTAAGTGCCCTTGGTGGTGAATGTTCTTTTGACTCGCACCCAACTCCAGGACCCGCTATAGCTTCGCCAGGAAACAACGTAAAATCAGATCGTGCAAAAGTTCTGGGACAACACGGACCGAGCGATGGATCGGATGGGCGAGACGCCCGTCCCCACCCTGGCACGGGTGTTTCCGGCGTCCCTGAAGATTGGCGGTGTTGAGATCGCTCCCGCCACGGTGCTTGCGCCCATGGCCGGTGTCACCGACACCGTCTTCCGCCGCTTCATCAAAAACCTCGGCGGATGCGGCCTGATCATGACCGAGTTCACCTCGGCTGACGGCGTACTGCGCGACCAGCGCGTCCGTGGACGCTACCTTCACTTCTATGAAGACGAGCACCCGATTTCGGCTCAGCTGTTCGGCAGCAGTCCCAGCGTGCTGGCCGATGCCGCGCGATTGGTAGAGGATCTCGGCTTCGACATCATCGACCTGAACCTCGGCTGCCCGGCCAAAAAAGTGGTGAAGTGCAACGGCGGCTCGGGCCTGTTGCGCGATCTACCGCTGATCCGGAAAATTTTCGAAGCGGTGCGCGCCGCCGTGAAGATTCCCTTCACCGTAAAATTCCGCGCCGGATGGAACGACGACGAAATCGTCTGCGTAGAACTCGCCCGCATGGCCGAAAGCTGCGGCTTGGGTGCCGTCGCCCTTCACGCCCGCACCCGCGAGCAAGGCTATAGCGGAAACGCCCGCTGGGAATGGATCGCCTCCGTCAAGCAGGCAGTCAATATCCCCGTGATCGGCAACGGCGACATCCGCTCGCCCGAAGACGCCTGCGCCGTAGTCGCCCAAACCGGCTGCGACGCCGTGATGATCGGACGCATGGCCCCCGCGAACCCATGGATCTTTCGCCAGATCCAACAGTACGTAAGTGGAGCGACGGGCGTCCCCGCCCGTCCAGAGAAGCGAAGCTCCGCAGAAAAAATGTACGACGAACCCACCGAAGCCGACCGCTACCAGATGATCCGCACCTACTTCCAAATGTTGCTGGAGGAAGAAATGCCCGGAGCCGAAGGCAAGATGAAGCAGTTCGCGTCATGGTTTACCCACGGCATACCCGGAGGCGCGGCGCTCAGGAAAGCGATCTACGACGCTAAGAGCGGGGCGGAGATACTGGAGCGGGTGGAAGAGTTCTTCGAAGCCAAGCTTCCGGTGCAGACCGCGTAGGGACGGACGCCCTCGTCCGTCCAGTCGGCTCGAAGATCCGACTCTGTTGCGACCTCTAAGGAATCGTCTTCAGCGCCAATCTTCCCCGCTCCCCGCGTTCCACATACCCCCACGGCGTCTGGTCATCATGCGTGAACACCGTCAGCCATCTTTCCGGAATTGCCCACCCGTAATATTTCTTGCGGCTCTCGATGGTTTGCAGGGGAAACAGATCGAACGCCATCACCCAGGTCAGGTCGAGATGCGCTGAGGTCGGAATCAGATCGGAAATGTAGCACGCCTTCTTGCCGCCACTCTCGATGATCACCGCCTGCATATTCGCCGTGTGCCCCGGGAAAACTTTGACTGAGATGCCAGGCAAAAGCTCCAGATCGCCGTTCAACAGCACCATCTGGCCGGTCTCCAAAAGCGGATCGTAATTCGGGCTCATGTAACTGATTGCGTCGCGCTCCAGTTGCAGGCAGCCATGCTTCCACTCGTTTTCCTGCACGTAATACTTCGCGTTTGGAAACGTCGCCACCACCTGATCTCCGCGCCGCACCGTGTTCCAGCCACAGTGGTCAAAATGCAGGTGTGTATTGATGACGATGTCGATATCTTCCGGCGCTACTCCGGCGGCGTGCAGGTTGTCGAGCAACTTGGCCGGCTGTTTGTATATTTGCACCATCCGGTCGGGCAGCTTGTTGCCGATGCCAGTCTCAATCAAAATATTTTTCTTACCGGTGCGCACAAGCAGTGAATTCAGTCCCGCGTCGAGCCGGTTTTGCTCATCCGGCGTGACCTTCTTCGACCACATGGTCTTCGGAACGACGCCAAAAAAAGCGCCGCCGTCGAGGAGGTAAGTTCCATCGGAGACGACGGTCAGTTCGAAATCGCCGAGACTAGTTCGATGCATAGAGCGAGCTTTTAGTCCTCCGCCCACAGCGATCGGTTGTCAGCTCTCGGCGGACGTAAGGTTTAACCGATCGCTGACGGCTGAGAGCTATTTCAACTCCTTATTCCAGAAATCTTCCATCATGTGAAACAACTGCTTGCGCGGGCCCGGCCCCGCAATTCCATGCGTCTTATTCGGATACACCATCAGGCGGAACTGCTTCCCCGCCTTGATCAATGCGTCGGTCATCTGGATTGTATTCTGCAAGTGCACATTGTCGTCACTGGTCCCGTGCACCAACAGCAGCGACCCGTGCAGACTGCTGGCCGCGCTGACGATCGAATCGTCGTAGCCGCTGCCGTTGTCCTTCGGCAGACCCATGTAGCGCTCGGTGTAAATCGAATCGTAGTTGCGCCAATTGGTCACTGGCGCAACGGAAATCCCTGCCTTGAAGCGGTCGGAGTGCGTCAGCGCGTAGAGAGTCATCGAGCCGCCGTTCGACCATCCCCAGATCGCCGCGCGAGTGCGGTCGAGCTGTGGAACCTGCGCATACAACTGGTCGAGCGCCGTGAGCTGGTCTTTCAGTTCGACCGGGCCCGACTGCAACCGGATCGCTGCGGAAAACTTCTTTCCGCGATTCGGCGTTCCGCGATTATCGACCGAGAAAATTGCGAACCCTTCATTCGCCAGAATCTGGTGGAACAGCGCCGTAGTCCCGCCCCATGAATTCTGCACGGTCTGCGCCGCGGGACCGCCATAGATGTTCACGATCAACGGAATTGAACTTTTCTGGCTCGCCTCCGCAGGGCGCGGCAGAATCAGATAGCCGTACAACACCGTGCCGTCATCCGCTTTAAATTCCAGGGCCTTCGGCACAATCGGATCGTAATCCGCCAGGCTGCGCCCTTCCCAGATTTTGTGGCAGGGGCCGCCGGACGCGCACACCGAAATGCGCGGCGGTGTCAAAGTTGCAGAATGCGTTTCCACGAAATGCCTGCCGTCATCGGCGAAACTGGCCGCATAGTTGCCTGCATTGCCGCCTGCTTCGGATGAAAGACTTTGCAGCCCCGAGCCGTCCAGCTTCACCGAAAAAAGTTTCTCCTGTCGCGGATCGCCTTTGTTGGCGGTAAAGAAAACCGTGCCCGATGCTTCATCCACCCCGCTGATCGCGATCACCTCGTAGTCTCCGCTCTCCAGCTGGCGTTCGAGCTTGGCATCGGCTGCCATCGGGTCTTGCGCGTTGAAACTGTAGAGATAAATGTGGGTGTGGCCGTCGCGCCAACTGGTCCACAGAAAGCGGTCGCCGGATTTCAGTATGCGAAAGTCGTCGTTGACGTTGACCCACGCATCCGGAGCCGATTCGGTCAGCACCTTGCCCGCCTTGCCCGACTTCGCGTCGATGAAATAAAGGTCCATCGCATCCTGCTTGCGATTCAGGACCTCGGCCCAAGCCCAGCCTTCGCGAATCCAGCCGAAGCGCGGCACATAGGCGTCATCGTCATCGGTGAGTTTCATCCAGCGCGCCTTGCCGCCGTTGCTGCCCACTACTCCCAACCGCACGCTGGGATTCGAATCTCCCGCCTTCGGATATTTTTCCTGTTCGACCCGAGGATGCGTCGGCAACCAGTCGGTGATGGGATAGGCCGGCACGCGAGTCTCATCCATCTGCAGAAAAATAATTTCGCGTCCTTCCGGCGACCAGAAGAAGTTGCTGCGCACCGCCAGTTCTTCGGCGTAAACCCAGTCTACTTCGCCGTTCAGGATGTTGTCTTCTTTCTCTTTCTCCCCATCCTTATTTTTGTCTTTGTCTTTGTCTTTCTCCTCGCGCGTGAGCGGACGTTCGCCTTCCTCTCCCGACACCGGATGCACATAAAGATTGTGCTTGCGCACGTAGGCGAGCCGCTTGCCGTCCGGCGTAAACTTCGGGTCTTCGCTGGCGTCCGGAGACGACGTGAGCTGCACCGCCGTTCCCGTATCCAGACTGTAATACCAGAGCTGCCCCTGCGCATCGAAGAGCAAGTGTTTGGAATCGGGCGACCACGTATACGCGGCGACGTGATACCGCGTCACCCGCTCTTTTTCGCGCTCGTCCTTGATTTTGCTCAGGGGAGGAGCAAGCTGCGACAGCTTGGTTTCGCTGGCCAGTATTTTTTTCTCGCCCGTCGCCGCGTCCACATACCACAGTTCGCCGTGCTCGCCAGCATCATTGCGCTGCACGAAAGAGACCTTGGTGCCATCCGGACTCCACTTGATCGTCTCCGGAGCGCGCCCCGTGACGCCACCTTCGGCAAAGATCTGTTCAATCGTGAGTTGCTTCGGCGCAGCCGTCTGAGCGCTTGCCCAGGAAAGCGGAAGCAGCAGGTTGATGGTGAAGACAAAAAGAAGTTTTTTCACGAACGTACTCCGATTCAGCATAAGGTGTGACTCAACAATTTTGTAATCCGGCAATCGGGTAATGTTGTAATTTGGAGCGCCTATCGTTCCCGGCTGTTCGATTACGAAATCACCCGATTGCAAAATTACACAATCACGGCAATCGCCTTCATCTCCGCCCGCACCGGGTGCTTGGCTTCATACGCCGCGATCTCCGCTTCCTGTTGCAGAGTCAGCTCTATATCGTCCAAGCCGTTCAGCAGACTATGGCGCGAGAATTCATCCATCGCGAACGTTGCCGCGAATCCTTGTCCGTCTTCCACACGCAAGATTTCGAGATCAACCGTTAGCTGGTAGTTTTCGATCTCTTTCGAATGGCGTGTGATCTCCGCAACTTGCTCTTCGTTAAGCCGCACCGTCAGCAGCCCGTTCTTCAGGCTGTTGTTGGCGAAGATGTCGGCAAACGACGACGCGATCACCACCCGGAAGCCAAAATCCGTCAGCGCCCAGACGGCATGCTCACGCGAGGACCCGCAGCCAAAGTTCTTGCCCGCAACCAGGATCGAGGCCTTCGCATAGCGCGGTGCGTCGAGCACAAAATCGCCGACCTTTTTTCCGTCTCCCGAAAAGCGCCAGTCGTAGAACAGGAATTCGCCGAACCCGGTGCGCTCGATGCGTTTCAGAAACTGCTTGGGGATGATCTGATCGGTGTCCACGTTCACCTTATCGAGCGGGACAACGACGCCGGTGTGCTTGCGAAACGATTGCATATTTTCTACTCAACCCTTCTGCCCGTCGCTCCACCGTCATGACTACTGAAAACGCCAATTCCGAATATCCGTGAAATGTCCGGCGATCGCCGCTGCCGCCGCCATCATGGGACTAACCAGATGGGTGCGTCCGCCGCGGCCCTGCCGTCCTTCGAAATTCCGGTTGCTGGTGGAAGCGCAGCGTTCTCCCGGCTGCAGGATGTCGGGATTCATGCCGAGGCACATCGAGCATCCCGACTCGCGCCACTCAAATCCAGCGTCCAGAAAAATGCGGTGCAATCCTTCTTGTTCGGCGGCGCGCTTGACCGCCTGGGAGCCGGGCACCACCATGGCGCGAACTTTCGGATTCACGTGCTGCCCTTTCGCCACTCGCGCCGCCGCCCGCAGGTCTTCGATGCGCGAGTTGGTGCACGATCCGATGAACACACGGTCCACGGCAATGGCTTCGATCGGCGTTCCGGGATCAAGGCCCATGTAGGCGAGCGCCTGTTCGGCGGCGCGCCGGTCGGCTTCCTGCGCGAAGCTCGTTAACTCGGGAACGCGCGAGTCCACAGCCACCACCATTCCGGGATTTGTTCCCCAGGTGACGAAGGGCGCGAGCGCAGCTGCGTCTATCTCGATGACTCGGTCGAATTGGGCTCCAGGGTCGCCCGCCAACATTTGCCAGTAGGCAACCGCAGCTTCCCAATTTTTTCCTCTTGGCGCAAAGCGCCGGCCATTGACATAGGCGAAGGTCGTCTCATCGGGCGCGATCAATCCGGCTCGCGCTCCCGCCTCGATGCTCATATTGCACAAGGTCATGCGGCCTTCCATCGACAACTCGCGAACCGCATCGCCTGCGTACTCGACCACGTATCCGGTGGCGCCGTCGGTGCCGATTCGTCCAATAATTCCCAGCGCCAGGTCTTTAGCGGTCACGCCCTCCGCCAGCTTTCCGCTGACGTGGATCTGCATCGTCTTTGGTTTCTTCTGCGGCAGACATTGCGTTGCCAGCACGTGTTCGACTTCCGACGTTCCAATGCCAAACGCCAGCGATCCGAACGCGCCGTGGGTCGAGGTATGGCTGTCGCCGCAGACAATCGTCATCCCCGGCAATGTGATGCCCAGTTCCGGGCCGATGACGTGCACAATGCCTTGCTCGGCCGAGTCCACATCAAACAACGGAACCCCAAACTCACGGCAATTGTTCTGCAGCGCTTCAATCTGCTTGGCCGCAATCGGGTCGGTGATGGGAAGGCCGCGCGGAGTGGTCGGGATGTTGTGGTCGACGGTTGCCACCGTACGCAGAGGCTGCCGCAGACGCCGTCCATTGGCGCGCAGCCCGTCGAAGGCCTGCGGCGAAGTCACTTCGTGCACCAGGTGCAAATCGATATAGAGGAGCGCCGACTGCCCTTCGGGAGCAGCGACCACGTGCAAGTCCCAAACTTTCTCAAACAGAGTTCGAGGAGCCATATTTCCAGTTTCGCCCAGGATTCGCCGAGAGTTCAAGGGCGATCCCAAATTCATCAACCACAAAGGACACGAAAGTGCACGAAGCAAACCCTCTGCTCGATAGTCTACCAACGATGCCGGTCTGGCATCGGGTTTAGCGCTGCAAAGCCGCGGCTAGGCAGGTTTTTCCGGGAAGCTGACCAGCAGAAGTCTGCATTTCCAGTTATGATTCAGGCAGTCCATCGAGGAAAATTCTGCATGATCAACGGCAAACGCATTGCAGTCGTGTTCCCCGCTTTTAATGCGGAAAAGACGCTGCAAGCGACGGTGCGGGAGTTGCCCGACCTGGTCGACATTCGCATTCTCGTTGACGACCACAGTTCCGATCGCACCCTTGAAGTCGCGCACCGCCTCGGCTTGCAGTCCTTCGTCCACAACCGCAACTACGGCTATGGACGCAATCAGCAGACCTGCTACCGCGAAGCTCTAAACGCCGGCGCCGACGTTGTCATCATGGTTCATCCCGACTATCAGTACACGCCGCTGCTGGTAACCGCGATGGCGAGCATGATCGCTTACGGCGTCTATGACGTCGTTCTCGGTTCCCGCATCATTGGCGGCACCGCGTTGCGTGGTGGCATGCCGCTTTATAAATACGTCGCAAATCGCCTGCTCACCGCTTTCGAGAACTTGTTCCTGCGCGTGAAGCTCTCCGAGTATCACACCGGCTACCGTGCCTTCAGCCGCGATGTACTTACCCGGTTGCCGCTGCTGGAAAATAGCGACGATTTCGTTTTCGACAACCAGATGCTCGCGCAATGCGTTTACTTCGGATTCCGCATTGGAGAGGTTTCCTGTCCGACGAAGTATTTTGAGGAAGCCTCTTCCATCAATTTCCGCCGCAGCGTTCAGTACGGACTCGGGGTGCTCGGAACCACACTGCAGTTTGCCCTCCAGCGGGCCGGAATGATGCACAGCCCGATCTTCAGCGAAAAGGGAAAGACTCTGGAAGCGGGTTCCGACGCTTACTACGAGGGAGGAGTGCCGACCGCGTCACAGCGGCGTTGAAAAAGACTCAGTCCACACGGCACACTCGCACCGCCGAATTTTCATAGGGACACTCTAGCCCCGCGGGACCAGGCTGCTCCACCACCACCCAGCTGATTCCGTACTTCTGTCGCAGCCGTTCCAAATCCGCTTTGCCGAGTTGCTTCCAATTCTTCTGATCCTCGACCTGTTCCAGCCACTTTACTGATAGCGGCGGAAACATCGAGCTCGCTCCCTTGTCCTTGATCAGGTCTGCCAGCATGCTGCGCTCGGCGCGGGCGCGGAATCCATTTTCGTCTTCACCCGGATGACCCATGTGCCCGGGATCGAGCGCAAACAGCGCGTCCACCGGCGTGTTTGCGCGGATCCACTCAAAAGCCAGCGCCCACTGGTTGCGCGGCTGCGAAGACGGCCACTCGACATGAGCGCTTGCGGGAAACAACTGCCGCTGCGCTAAATACATTCCTAAACTAAGCGGAACAAACAACACCAGCCACCGCCAGACTCGACTCTGGAGCAGCTTCTGTCCGAGCAATCCACCTCCAATTACCACGAGCAGCATGTAACTGAGCGCCAGGCAGCGCAGGGGTTCAAGACGAGCCAGAGCTTCGAAACGAGCTGGAATCCCTAGCACCAGAGCACCGGCCAACCCCAGCAGAATGAACGGTACCATGGCGCGCGAGACCACTTCCAGATTCTTGTTTCCGCGGCGCCGGGCTATGCTACCGAACCACCAGAACAGCACTAGTGGGCCGATCACTCCCAACCAGTCGTACCATTCCCAACGCAAGATATAGAAATAGGGCTGCCGAAGAGCGACCTCATGATAGGCAGCGGGCGGTGGATCGAGAGTAAGTCCAAAGGGCAGCAGAGCGGCAAAACCCAGAGCGGGCGGGCGGTAACGGCGGAGCACGGCGAGCCACACGCAAAAGCCGATTGCGAAGCTCGCCATCAGCGGATGCACGGCTGCGGCAAACACCAGCCACAACACGGCGCGCCCGTACTTTCGGTGCAGCACCTCCGCCACCGCAAACAGTGCCGCAAAAGCCGCCAGGTTCCGCGGATTCAAATATTGGTCCAGGATGTAGAGGGCGGTGCCGGCTATGGGCAAGGTCAGCAAGGCGGCCATCAAAGCCACGGCGCCCCAGCGCGCCCGCTCCTCTTCGGGCGATTCCGATTCGAACAAGGCCGAGGCCAGCCGCCAGCTTGCCGCCAGCAACAAAAAAATAGAAACCAGGTGCCACAGAAAAACGGCCCACGGCAAAGGCAGATGCGTGGCGCGAACCGAGAAGGCAATCAGATTGGGATACAAAGTGTGTCCGGCGTGCTGGCTAAAGAACTCGGCGTTGGCCGGAAACAGAGCGGGGTTCAGAATCTTCAAAACACCGGGAAGGTAAATCTCGGCGTCTTCCGCATAGGGATGATAACCGTGAATCAGAAGGGCGACGGCGGTCAGCAGCAGCAGGCCGGATATGCGTTCGAAGGTTCGGTTGATATTCAGAGTGTGCTGGTCCATTTTTCGATGGGTAGAAAGAATTACAACAGAAAATATCTGCGGCAGGAAGGGGGGGGCCCTTGGCGTGCGATACTTGCAGTGCTCGTCCATCGTCGTCTTTGGGTTTTGTCATCCCGAGCGAAGCGGGGGATGATGGTGTAGCACTTTGCTGAGAATCGCGATTGCGCAAAATTCGTTTGCAACAATGTTGAATCCTCTCCCAATCTCAAGCATGCAAAACCTGACGCCGCCTGCGGTTGGTCCCCGTACAAAGTTCGCGACTTGCCTCAACAGCAAATGGCGCATGGTCTTTGTCGCTCTGGCCATCCGGCTGGCCGTGGTCGGGTTCCTCTATCCCGATCAGATGGACCCGAGTCGAAATCACTTTCACTTTGCCTTTGAATACGGCAAGGTCGCCTACTCCATTGTGCAGGGTCACGGGCTTGGCAGCCCTTTATTCGAGGACACTGGACCGACAGCTTTGCTGCCCCCGGTCTATCCCTACCTCATCGCGGGTGTTTTCGTAATCTTTGGAACCTACAGCAAAGCGTCCGCATTGGTGTTGCTCTCTTTGCAAGCCTTGATCTCGGCCTTGACCTGCCTTCCAGTATTTTTCGCGGCGCGCAAGACTTTCGGAGACCGGGTCGCGCTGTTCTCGGGATGGGCTTGGGCGCTCTTTCCCCTAGGGATTTATTGGCCGGCGGAGCGCATCTGGCCGACCTGGCTGGCGACACTGCTGCTCACCATACTGTTCTTGATGACATTGCATTTTGAGCGCCCGGTCAGCATGCGTGCGTGGATCGGATATGGATTGCTTTGGGGATTCACCGCGCTTACCGAGCCTATCTGTCTTACCGTCCTGCCGATCATGTTGGGCTGGATCGGCTTTCGCCTATACCAGCAGAAAGAACGCTGGTTCGTGCCCCTCGTGGTTGTCTCACTTGCGTTCTTCCTATCCGTCAGTCCATGGTTCATTCGCAACTATGAGGTATTCCACCGCTTCATTCCTTTTCGGGACGGCATGGGACTGGAGATGTACATCGGCAACAATGGCGATACTTCCTATTGGCAATCGAACTCACTGGGCTCGGCCTTGACGCACAAGATCGGTCCCTGGCACAACGATGCGGAGTGGCAGAAGTATAAGAAAATTGGCGAGCTCGCTTACATGGAGGAGAATAAGGAAAAGGCGGTCGCATTCATCCGCGCAAACCCACGTTGGTTCGCTATTGTCACCGTGCGGCGCTTCGTGTTTATCTGGACCCACTTTTGGAGCTTCAGCCACTACTACCTACAACAGGAGCCTGACGACCCCATCAATGTTGTCTTCAACACAATCTTTACGCTGTTGACGCTGATTGGCCTCGGTCGCGCGTTTTGGATAAATAAGCCTGTCGCCGCTCTTTATGCGCTGGTGCTCTTGTTTTTCCCCGTGGTGTTCTATTTCACCCACGTGGAAGTCTATTACCGCCGCCAAATCGATCCCTTGATGCTGGTGCTGGCGGTCTATGGGGTAGCACGCAGCGGCTCGCATCTGAAATGTGAGTCCGGTAGCGACTTGCAGCCCGCTCCAACACCTCGTAGCATCTAGCCTGGTAGATGACAAGCCATGTCCAGCAGAACGGACGCTCCCACCTCGCAATCGGCGAGATTTTCACGTATGCCTTTGACACCTTCCTCAGCAACAAAGTTCGCTTCGCCCTTACCGCGCTCGGCATGGTCATAGGAACCGCTTCGCTCATCCTGGTCACCACCATCGGCCTTACCGGCAAGCAGTACCTTCTCAACGAGATTCAGGCCATCGGATCGAACTGGATCTACGCCGAATACGAAAGCGGCGGTGGGCGCATCACCAATACCGGCGCCGACGATCTGACCATTCAAGATATGGAGGCGGTCCAACACCAGGTCGATGGCATTGTCGCCGCCTCGCCCGTACTTCCGCTCCACGAGCGTGTGGCGGTCGGCGGGGGCAAAGAGCGCGACCTGCAGATCATGGGTGTCTACCCGGAATACGAACAGGTTCGGAACCTGGTCATTCTTTCGGGACGTTTTTTCGACAAGCAGGATTCGCAGGCCCACAACAAAGTTGGGGTCATCACCCCGAAACTGGCAATCCAACTCTACGGTTCCGAGCAAGCGTCGCTCGGAAAGACGGTCAAGCTGAGCGGGCTGCCCTTCACCATTATCGGGACCTTCCGCGAGCGCGTCGACACCCTCGGGCAATCGGAGGTGACCGACAACACCATGCTGATCCCCTACAGCGTGATCCGCTACTTTCAGGAAACGCCCACGGTGAAACAGATTTTCTTTTCCGCCGCCGAAGCGTCTCTGGTGGTGCCCATCACGGCTCAGGTGCAGCGCGTCCTGCAGTCGCGTCATCGGCCTGAATCCGTTTACAGCGTCCGGAACCTGACCCAGCTCGTTTCCATGGCCGACAAGATAACCACCTCCTTGACTCTCGTTCTCCTGGCGGTTTCGCTGGTCGTGCTGCTGGTCAGCGGCATCGGGATCATGAACATCATGCTGGCGACCGTCAGCGCGCGGATTCGGGAGATTGGCATCCGCAAAGCGATGGGCGCCACCAACCGCGAGATTCGCTTTCAGTTCCTTTCCGAGGCCATCCTTATCTCGCTCATCGGCGGCGTGCTGGGCATCGTCATCGGACTCGCCATCCCATTTTCCGTGCGCTTCTTCACCGAATATCGCATCCCCATTTCGGGCCTTTCGGCCATTATCGCCATCGTCGTGTCGTCGCTGGTGGGCATTCTGTTTGGGACGCTTCCCGCGATTCGCGCGTCGCAGCTTGATCCGGTGGAGAGCCTGCGCTACGAATAGGGGGTGGAGCTGGTTCGCGTAGGGACATCCACCCCCGGCTATCCAGGCGAGCGCACCTGCGTAGTTAAGAATCAAATCAGTAACAAGTGGGAAGAATGCCGGGTTTAGGCTTGAGTGAGCACTGGAAATGCGCTTCTTCCTTCACCCTAAGGTGTCCCGCTGCCGTGAAACGTCGTCAACTGTCATAAAATTGGAATGAAGCGACTGCAGTGCTTCGCGAGCAAATCATGACATCGAACGCAACCAACAACCGGAGCCGCGCCGTGGTCCTGCTAAGCGGCGGGATGGATTCCTGCGTTTGTGCGGCGCTGGCGGCACGCGACCACCTGGCGGCTGCCGTCCATGTCAGCTACGGGCAGCGCACCCAAGAGCGCGAGCGGCGGTCGTTTGAGAGCATCTGCGACCGGCTTGAAATCCGTGACCGGCTGCTGGTGCGCAATGAAGCGCTGTCTGCCATCGGAGGATCCGCCCTTACCGATCCGAGCATTGCCGTTCCCGAGGCGCACGGCATCGGCGTGCCCGTTACATATGTCCCTTTCCGCAACGCGCATTTTCTTGCCGTCGCCGTCAGCTGGGCGGAAGTGCTGAAAGCCGAAAAAATTTACATCGGAGCGGTTGAGCCCGATAGTTCCGGCTATCCCGATTGCCGGCCGGAGTATTATCGAGCGTTCAATGAAGTTGTGAAAGCGGGCACCAAAGAAGGAACGATCCGGGTGGTGACGCCGCTGATTGCAATGCATAAACATGAGATTGTGAGGCTTGGCCTTGAACTGAGCGCCCCGTTCGATTTATCGTGGTCCTGCTATCAGCGCGAGGATCGCGCCTGCGGTGTCTGCGACAGCTGTGTGCTGCGCCTGCGGGCGTTTCGCGAAGCGGGCGCGGATGATCCCATTCCGTACGCGGAAGCCGCAAAACGGAAATCAGACTTCGGTAAATAGAGTTCGATAAATTCAGATGCAATGCCGGGAGGCCAAATCATGAGGAAATATTTCATCCTTCCCCTGCTGCTCGTCCTCGCCGTGGGGCTGTCCGCTCCACTCGCGTTCGCGCAAACCACGGGCACCGTGAAGGGAAGTTGCAAAGACATCGAAGGGAAACCGATTGCCCAGGCCGAAGTGGAGTGGACTGGGACCGAATCCGGCCACACCTACAAGCTCAAAACCAACGCCAAGGGCGAGTACTTCTCGCTCGGCATCGTTCCCGGCAGGTACAAAGTCGAGCTCAGGAGGGACGGCAAGGAAATCTTTCACTTCAGCGGCGTTTCGGTGGGTCTGGACGAAACGGAGCTGGATTTCGACATGAAGAAAGAACAGGTGGTCGCAGCCCAGGGCCAGGGATTGACCCCTGAACAAGCCAAGGCGAGGGCAGAGGCCTCCGCCAAAGCCGCGAGCGAAACGAAAACTGTCGGCTCGCTCAACGACCACCTCAATGCCGCCAAGGCCGCTTCCGATGCCGGCGACTTCGAGACCGCAATCGCCACCCTGATTGAAGCCAATCAGATCGACAGTACCCGCGATCTGATCTGGTTCAAACTCGGCGACGCCTACCGCGGTTCGGCGCCCAAGCAGACTGATCCCGCCGAAAAACAGAAGCGCTTCGAAATGGCCGCCAACAATTACCAGAAGGCAATCGACCTGCGCAGCGCGTCTGAGGTGGCACAGAAAGATCCCGACAACAATGTGAAACTGGCCGCCTACTATAACAATCTTGCCGAGGCTTATTCCAAAACCAACAAGGTCGATGATGCCGTGGTTAACTATAACAAGGCGGCTCAACTGGATACGGCCCACGCTGGCACGTATCTGTTCAACGAGGGTGCCATTCTTACCAATGCCGGCAAAGTGGAAGATGCTATTGCGGCATTCGACAAAGTGATTGCCGCCGATCCGACCAAAGCCGACGCTTACTACTGGAAAGGCGTGAACTTGCTCGGCAAAGCTACGCTGAAGGGCGACAAGATGGTCGCGCCCGACGGTACCGCCGAGGCCTTCCGCAAATATCTTGAGCTGCAACCTGAAGGTAAGCTCGCTCAGCCAGCCAAAGACATGCTGGCTAGCATCGGCGCGACCATAGAAACGGGCTTCGGGACCAAGAAGAAAGCGGTGAAGAAATAGCTTAAAAGGCGCCAACATTCGATCTTCAGGCCTTACACATGGAGAGCGGTCCTTTTGGGGGGCCGCTCTTTATTTGTCTCGATTTGCCCTTCAGTTACCGAGGTCTATGACCTACTTGTCCTTCGCTCTTCCGCACATCCGCGCTACATTCATTACATAGGTTCCCCGGCTTCGAGACGTTTCTCCCCTGTGGTGTCACTACTGAAAACTGGGAGTGTATGGAATGGCTGCTCCGGGGAATTCCCCGATTGCGATTGCGTTCGAAGGCATCAGCGGAACGGGCTCGATCCCGACGCCGGTTCTGCTGGCCGGCATGTTGCGCGCCTCCGAGAAGGTTAGCGATCTGATCTTTTCGCCGGGGCGTCCGCCCCAGGTCGAGATTCACGGACAACTTACCGCCGTCGAAATCTCCGGGAGCAGCGTACTTTCGGCGGATGACACGCGCCGCATCGCGGCCGATTTGATCGGCACCAATAAGCAGGCCATCAATACGCTTCGCGAGCAAGGCTCCTGCGACGTTTCCTATGGATTGCCGGGGATGGCGCGCTTCCGCGTCAACGTTTTTATCCAGCGCGGGAGTTGCGCGATTGTGATGCGCGTCATTCCCACCGTCATTCCAACTTTCAGTTCGCTTCGTCTGCCGGCGCAATTGGAAGAGACTGCGAAGGTCCGCAACGGGATCATCCTGGTGACGGGCGGAACCGGATCGGGCAAATCCTCGACGCTCGCCGCTTTGATTGACCGCATCAACAGCGACCACTGTTATCACGTTCTGACCGTCGAAGATCCGATTGAGTTTCTGCACAAGCACAAGAAATCGACGGTGCACCAGCGGGAGTTGCACAGCGATGTGCCGAATTTCACGATGGCGCTGCGAGCGGCTCTGCGCCAGGCGCCGCGGGTCATTATGGTTGGCGAAATCCGCGACCGGGAGACGCTCGATATTCTTCTCGAAGCCGCCGAAAACGGCCATCTCGTTCTTTCCAGCATGAACACCGTCGATGCCGCGAAGACGGTGGAGCGCATCGTGGGTACGTTCGCTGTCACCGAACAGCACTCGGTGCGAGAACGTCTCGCCAAAACTTTTCGCTACATCGTTGCGCAGAGACTGATACCGCGCTGCGATGGCGGCGATCGCATCGCCGTAGTTGAAATTTTGAAATCCAACTCGCGCACTCGCGATTGCGTCGAGCAAGGCGAGCGGCCGGGCCGTACGCTGCTGGATGCGATCAAGGCCAGCGAAAGCGAAGGCATGCAGCACTTCGATGGCGAAATCGCAAAACTGGTTCGCTCGGGCCTGGTGGATCTGGAAACCGGCCTTTGCTTTGCCAGCAATGCGACGGTGCTGGGGCAGGAACTGGCGCGGTGAAACGGCTGTCAGCTTTCAGTTCTTAGTTGCCGGTGCTGAGTTCTCAACTGGAAACATTCTTTCTTGTATCCATCGCTGCCAGCGCTGGCAAAGCCAGTGCAAAAGCTGGCGGGGTATGATTCTTGCATGCCCTCTTCTTCTCATTCCTCTTCTTCCGGAGTGCCTTCGGCTCAGGTGGTGAGCTTTGAAGTTGCTCGACGCCTGGTCGAGCGGCATGCTGCCAGCGTGGGTCCGGGAGAAATTGAGACGGTGGATCTACTGGCGGGATTGGGGCGGGTGCTAGCGGAAGGGATTCTGGCGGACCGCGACTTCCCTCCTTTTGATCGGGCTACTCGCGATGGATATGCAGTGCTGGCGGCCGACTTGGCCGAGGTTCCGGCGCGGCTGGAAGTGGTGGGCGAGGTGAAGGCGGGGGACTGGCCAGAGCCGGGAGTGTGCTCGGTAGGGCGCGGGCAGGCTGTTGGGATCATGACGGGGGCTCCGCTACCGGCGGGGGCGGACGCGGTGGTGATGGTGGAGTACACCTCGCTAGATCCTTTGGCCGGAAAATCGGTGGAAGTGCGGCGCAGCGTTAGCCGGGGAGAGAACTTTGTTCCGCGAGGGGCGGAAGCGCGCGCCGAACAACTACTGCTGGATCGAGGGCGGCGGCTGGATCATGTGGGTATCGCGATTGCAGCATCGGTGGGCAAGAGCCGGGTGCAGGTCTTCCGGAAGCCGCGCGTGGCGGTGCTTTCGACGGGCGACGAAGTGGTGGAGATTGACGCTGCTCCGGGGGCGGCGCAGATTCGGAATTCCAATTCGTATTCGCTGGCGGCGCAGGTTCAGGCTGCGGGCGGAGAAGCGGTGCGGCTGGCAATTGCTCCGGATGAGCGGGGGCGGCTGCGGGTTTTGATAGAAGAAGGATTGGGCTGCGACCTTTTGCTGCTGACGGGCGGCGTCTCCATGGGGAAGTACGATCTGGTGGAGCAGGTTCTCGGGGAATTGAAGGCGAAATTTTATTTTACGGGAGCGGAGATTCAGCCGGGACGGCCGGTGGTGTTTGGTTCGTGTGCAGCGAAGACTCTTGTCGGCTTTGATGGTGCATCCGCTGCTTGCACGCGGACAGAAGTGTCCGAGCCACACCAGCGATATTTTTTTGGGCTGCCGGGGAATCCGGTATCGACCATGGTGACTTTCAAACTATTCGCGCGGCCAATGATCGAAGCGCTGGCGGGAATGACGCCGCAGCCGTTGGCTTTTCTTAGTGCCCGGCTGAAAACGGAAATACGGACGAAGACGGGCTTGAAGCGATTTCTTCCGGCGGTGCTCTCGGGAGAGTTTGAGAACGCAGAGGTGGAGTTGGTGCGATGGCAGGGGTCGGGCGACATCGCTACACTGGTTCGGGCAAACTGCTATGTGGTGATTCCTCCGGAGCGGGAACGGATCGATGCGGGGGAATGGGTGTCGTTACTAATGCGGGCCGGTTGATTCGATGAAGATGCGACGGCGCGGTCGGGTGCGATAACCTGTTGATGATGAAGAAAAAACTTTCCCATTTCGACGCGCAGGGCCAGGCCCGCATGGTGGACGTGTCGCGGAAGGCGCGAACGGCGCGGGAGGCGGAGGCGAGCGCTTTTGTGGCGATGTCGCCGGAGGTGCTGCGGGCGCTGCCGAAGAATCCGAAAGGCGATCCGCTGGAGGTGGCGCGGACGGCGGGGATCATGGCGGCGAAGCGGACGGCGGAGTTGATTCCGATGTGCCATCCGGTGACGCTGTCGCACATTGCTGTGACCCTACGCGTGTGCGAGAATGGCGTTTCTATTGCCACAAAAGTAAAGACTACGGCGGAGACGGGCGTGGAGATGGAAGCGCTGGTCGCGGCGAGCGTGGCGGCGCTGACGGTGTACGACATGTGCAAGGCTCTCGACAAGGGCATCGAAATCCGGGAAGTGGTGCTGGAGCGGAAGTCGGGGGGCAAGAGCGGAGACTATCGGAGAAGCGCGAAGCGGAAATAATTTTTTATTCATTTATGGCGAGCAACGTCAAAATCCTGCTGGTGGACGACAACCCGATGGTGCTGGGGATGCTCCAGCAAGCGCTCTCGGCGATGGGCGAGGTGACGGTCGCGAGCGACGCAGCCGATGCGTTGTTGAAGGCAGTCGATGACTTGCCCGACGTGATGATCTGTGACTACCGCATGCCGGGCATGGACGGGCGGCAGTTGCTGGAGAAACTGAAGAGCAGGCCGGCAACGGCGGGGATCGCGGTGATCCTCATGGCCAGCAAGGCCGATATCAGCGAACGGTTGTCGCTGCAGGACCCGATCGAAGACTATCTGGAAAAACCTTTTTTCCTCAAAGATGCGACCCACAAAATCAAGCGCGTGGTGGACCGGATCGCGCTGGAAAAACTGAGCAAGGCAGAGTCGACGGATGGCATATTGCGCGGCAGCCTGTCGCAGATGAACGTGATTGACCTGGTGCAATCGCTGGAGATGGGGCGCAAGAGCTGCCTCCTGACGATGACCAATGGCGACGACAAGTGCGAGATTTATTTCAACCAGGGGCAGGCGAAACACGCGGCGTATGGCCGGATTACGGGAGACGAAGCGGTTTTCAAAGTGCTGCGCTGGACGGAAGGAAACTTTCAGATTGATTTTAACGGCAAGTCGGCGCAGGAAACCACGACGCTGAATACGCAGGGGCTGCTGATGGAAGGATTGCGGCTGCTGGATGAGGCGCAGCGGGACGCAGCGGCTGAGGGTGAAGATGTCCTCCTCGATAGCTGATGCCTCGATACTTGCTGCCTCGGCGCCCGATGCCACGCGGGCGGCGGTGCTGACGGTTAGCGATTCGTGTTCGCGCGGCGAAAAGGTGGATCTCTCCGGTCCGGCGGTGGCGGAGGCGCTGGAGCGCCGCAATTTTCAAGTGGTGGTGCGCAGCGTGGTGGCCGATGAGCGCGCTGCGATTCAGGAAAAACTGATTGAGTTGTGCCGGTCGGCTCGCCTGGTGGTGACCACGGGCGGGACGGGAATCGCTCCGCGGGACGTGACGCCGGAAGCTACGGGCGCGGTGTGCGATCGACTGGTGGAAGGGATCGCGGAGCAGATGCGATCCCAGGGAGTGTGCAAGACGCGCTTCGCGGCGCTGAGCCGCGCCGTGTGCGGGGTTCGGGGAACCAGCCTGATCGTGAATTTGCCGGGTAGTCCGGCGGGGGCGGTCGAGTCGCTGGAAGCGGTGATTGATTTGGTGCCGCATGCGCTGGAATTGATTGCGGGGCGGACGGCGCATGAGTAGCCCTGCGCTTCTCGCGTAAACTGGTTTTACTCACTTGAACAAAATTCAACATTTTATCCACGCATACGGGGAGTGGATCAAGCACGTGCTTGCGCCGCTCGGGCCGTGGGGGATGCTGGCGTTTGCGGCAGTCGACGGCTCGTTCATGGGCATGCCGCTGGATGCGATTTTCGTGGGCTATGTTTATAACGATCGCTCGCGGTTCCTGATGTATGTGCTGCTGGCCTCGGCCGGGGGGGCGCTGGGGAGCATTGTTCTGTACGTCATCGGGTATGCGGGTGGCGAGATGCTGTTGCGCAAGCGGCTTTCGGCGGAGCGCTTCGAGAAGATTCACGCATCTTTCGATCGACATGAATTTTGGGCGCTGATGTTTCCGGCGATGTTGCCGCCGCCTGCGCCGTTCAAGATTGTGGTGCTGGCAGCGGCGGCGTTTGAGATGAACTTCGCGCATTTTCTTCTGGCGATTTTTGCGGGTCGGTTTGTGCGCTTTTTGATTGAGGCGCTGCTGACGCTCTGGTTCGGTCCGGAGCTTGTGACGCTGACGGGAAACCTTTTCGCGCACCATTTTGTGTGGATTCTGGTGGTGGTGGCGCTGGTGGTCGGGTGGCTGATTTGGCGGCGGAAGCGGGGGAGTGCGGAAAATAAAAACGCAGCGGGAAAGGAAAATTCCGCGCTGCGTTCGAAAAAATTCGATTGACCGGCTAAGCGGCTGCGGCTCCGTGCGGCTTGTGGATGGAGCGGGCGATCACGGCCGCGACCGCGGGCAATCCGAACATGGCTGCGGTGAAGAGCATGTCACCGGCAACTCCGCGGCGGAAGAACGGCAGGCCGGCGGCGTAGCAGGTCATCAGGCCGGACAGCGTTTTGGGATACATGTTCCAGCAGGCCCAGACGGCGAAATTGCTGAGCACAAAGAAAGAGACGGAACTGGCCAGCGCGGCCCCAGCGACTCTAAGCCAGCCGGAGTGTTCGCGCAGTTGGCTGCCGAGGAACAGAATCGCCGCGTACCACGCCCAGGTTACGAAATGGTCCCAGGAGAATTGATAGGAATAGACGAATTTGGTGAGAATGACGTCCGAGGCGGCCAGCAGGGCAAAGGGCACCCACAACTGACGGCGCGACCCGCGCGCTCCAAAGTAAAGCAGCGCCGCTGCTACGGGAGTGAATCCCCAGGGATGAGGCATGAACGGCATCCGCATCAGGATCGCAAAAATGACAAATAGATAAGCCAGCATGATCACCTCGTAAAGTGTCAATTAGGATTGTTGCGCGAGCGGATGCTGGCGGTCAAGGCGAAGATGCGAAGTTTAGGCGGTGGGTTAGAGAGCTGGGCTACAAACTTCGGGCAATCGGTTCGCTCGTGGCTCGCGGCTCGACGCTCGCAGCGGTCAAACTATTTCTTGAGGTCGGCCGTCCAGTTCGTGACCAGGACCAGCGGCGTCGAGACGCCTTCTGGATAGGTAGCGATGACAAAGCGCTGGCCGTCCGGGGACGGATCGTAAGGAATTCCAACCGGGGCAGCATAGGAAAACTGAAATAGCGGGTGCACCGGGTCCAATGCAAACTCTTCGCTCTTTGTGTTCACGCTCGCCGCGTCGAGAGCTCCATCCAGTCCAAAAAAGTAGATCTCCTTGGTGTCGCCCCGCCAGGTTGGGTAAGTGCCCCCATTCTGCGAAACCTGCCACCTGCCACCGGCGCTGGGGAAGTGAGTGACGTATATCTGTTCCCGCCCCGATTCGGTGGAACTGTAAGCGAGCCAGCGGCCGTCGGGTGAGAGGCGGTACTCAATAATTCTCGATTGGGCAGACTGCGGCAGCAGTATAGGAATCGGCTTCTTGTCGCCGGTTGTGGGCATTGCCCACACTCCAGCTCCAGTTGGACCAATCTGCTCCATGTGAAGAAGGTAACCGCCGTCCGCTGACCACTGTGGTTTTATCAGGCTGCGAAATTGCCCGGAAGGAGAGCTCGCCATCAGGACTTCTTCTTGCCCGACGCCGTTGGCGAGCCGGGAGCAGAGCGAGGTTCCCATTGCCAGCGTCGTCCCGCTCATTTTCGTATAAACAACCCGCAGGCCGTCCGCCGACCAGGAGGGCTCCAAGTGCGTACCGTCGCCGAAGGTGAGGCGGGTTCGCGATCCGCGCGCGAAGTCGAGTACCCAGATGTCGGCCTGAGGATCGCCCATCGATACGGCCAGCCGCTTGCCATCTGGAGAGAGTCGGCCGCTGCCCTTGTAGAACGCGCGCTCCGCCACCTTGTCCAGATTCTTTCCGCTGCGGTCCATCCAGAAAAGATCGGTTCCCGGCGCTTTCAATCCGGGTTCGTAGATGAGCAGGCCGTTCTGGCTTACGGTGAATGTGGTGTGCCAGGTTCCCGCGTCATATTCGACTAGGTTCGCCACCGGGACCGGATCGCCGGAGACCGCACCGCTGGCAGGATCGAACTTCTGCGCCAGCAAAGCCGACTGGAGATGGTAGAGCAGATAGCCGGAGGCATACTGAGCGTCCGAGTCCGCGTCGAGCACGCGCTTGTAGGAACCATCATCCAGAGATCCGATATAGATGCCCTGCTCGGATCCACCCGAGTGATTGGTTGCGAAGAAGAGAAAATGCTTGCCATCGGGCAGGAACCTGGGCCAGCGATGCGTCGTGTGCTTGCCGCCTTCGAACCTGGTGAGGCGCGCCGGGGTTCCACCCGCGGCGCTGATTCGCCACAACGAATCGCGGTAATCAGGCTCGTAAATGATGACGTTGTCCTGATTCCACGCCCCGCCTCTGGCGTTGGGCGCGTCGGCGAGAATGGTGACGGGGCCGCCCGCAGCCGGCACTTTCTTCAAATTGCCGTCGGCAAAGAAGCCCACGAATTTGCCGTCGGGGGACCAAAAAGGAAAGCTAGCACCGTCGGTGCCATCGAGTTTCCTCGCCGTCAGGTCGCTGAGGGACTGCACCCAGATCGAGTCCTTTTCCTTCTGGTTGCGGGCGCTGAACGCGACTGCCATTCCGTCGGGCGTGATTACCGGGGGGCCGGAAAAATCGCCGGTGAAGTCGAAGCCTACCTCCGCGGGCGGGGGCAAATACGATCGCAATGCCCGCTCTGGCTCCCGCCCACGCAAGTTCAACCAGGCGAACGACGCCAGCAATACCCCGAGCACTGCAACTGCCGCCCACAGCAGACGTTCGCGCAATGGGTTGCGGGGTTGCTCGGGAGCGGCGGCGATGGCGATTGAACTCCCGCTCGCAATCCAGCGCAACTCCCGGGCCACGTCGGCGGCATTCTGCCAGCGGGCTTCCGGATCTTTCGCCAGACAATCGTGAACCACATGATCGAGCGCGGGCGGGGTCAGCGGCTGAATTTTCGAGATGGGCTCCGGCTCTTTTTCCAGAATCGCGCTCAGCACGCTCAGTTGCGATTTGCCTTCGAACGCCCGCCTCCCAGTGATCATTTCGTACAGCACGCAGCCCAGGCTGAAAATGTCGCTACGCGCGTCCGCTTCCCGCCCTTGCACCACCTCGGGCGCCATGTACTGAAATGTCCCAACGATTGTCCCCTGCTGCGTTAGCGGCGCCGGGGTTGCGCTCAGCATCGACAAGTTCATCGTCGGCGTCGACGGTGTCAGGTTGCCTCTGTCGCTTCCTTTGTCGGGGAAGGACTGAGACCCCAGCATGGCCACTGCCGGTTTCGCTAATCCAAAGTCGAGCAACTTTGCGCCCGATGCGGTGAGCATGATGTTACCGGGCTTGAGATCGCGGTGTACGATGCCCGCGCGGTGGGCTTTCTCCAGCGCTTCGCAAACCTGCACTCCACAATCCAGCGCCTGCTTCAGCGGCAGCGGCCCTTTCTGCAGGCGGGAATCCAGAGTCTCGCCCTGCACATACTCCATGACCAAATAGGAAGTTCCGTCCTGACTGCCCACGTCATGCAGGGTACAAATGTTCGGATGATTCAAAGAAGAAATGGCGCGGGCTTCGCGCTCGAAGCGCTGCTTGGCCTCGGGATTGTCAGAAAGGTGAGCGGGCAGAATTTTGATCGCAACCGTGCGGTCCAGACGCGTGTCCTTGGCGCGATAAACCTCTCCCATTCCTCCAGCACCAAGCGGGGCGAGGATTTCGTAGGGGCCAAGTTTTGTGCCGCAGGTCAGAGCCATGGGTTCGCGTCATTATATGCCTTGGCAATACTTTTAAAAACGGCCCTGGTTGTAGCGTCGATTGCGGCTATCGAGTTTTCGTGCTCGCCATTTCGAACCGCTCCTCCACTACTTTCAGATCGCGAGTCAGGAACACAACAGCGCCGAGAATGGTGTGTGCGCTGCGCCCGGGATAGTCGTAGCGGAGATCGCGGAAGCGGACTACGAAGGCGGCGCGGGCGTTATTTACCGGATCATTGCCTGCCAGATCAATCTCTAGCTGTTCGGTTTCGGTTACGGGATACTGGGCCCAACTGAGGTACACGCGTCCGAGGTAGGTTTTCTTGGCGGCTAGAGTGACGGGGGTTTCTTCGGGCTTGTAGCGAATCTGCATTTGGGCTTCGAGATCTACTTCGGGCGCGAGCGAATCGACGTCCATGGTGGCGAAGAAGGCGGGCGTTTCCACTACTCCGTACCAGCGGAACGGATTGACCCAGTATGGGTACGCGGAAGCGCGGATCGCGTCGGCTCCCCGATAATTGCGGGACTGAAGCGTGGCAACGGCGCGGCGATGTTCGTAGTCGCGAAGTCCCCAGTAGGCAAAGATGGCTAGCAGCGCGAGACTCGCAGCCAGTCTTCCCTTTGGGGTGGCTCGCGGGCCTTGGTCACCGGCGCCGATCTCCTCCTGGATGAGCGAAAACAAACTGGGGAGAATCAGGCCCAGCGTGAGAACGACCAGCATGACGGGCTCGACGATGAAGTCGATGTCCCAGGAAATCCAACGCTCGGAGAACGGCCAGAACGGGCGCACGCCGTAGTTGTTGGTGAAGTCGAGAAGGATGTGGCTGAGGCCGGCGAGACAGGCGTAGGCGAACAGCAATCGCCAGCGCGGGGGAAGGTTGGGATTGCGGGTTTTGCGGCCGCGCAGCCGCCAGATGAGATAGATAAATCCAACGACCACGGCGGCTACCAACGGCACGCCCAGGAAAGAATGAGTGAAGCCGCGGTGATGGTTTAAGCCGAACGCGGAGCCGCCGAATCGGCTGAGGACGTCGAGGTCGGCAGCTTCGGCGGCCAGCGTTAACGTGGCGGTGGCCAGAGCGGTTTTACGGTTGAGTCCGGCACGGCCCATGGCGGCGCCGAATAGAAAGTGAGTGACGGGTTCCAAATTTTCTCCTGCGTATGAAGTTTAGTTGGATGCCGGCGGTTTGCGCTCCGCCGCGGTGTTGGCGGCGAGCAAAGGCTATCACCACCAATGGCACTCAGTATCACCAGGGAGAATCAAGATCACACGTCGGAGACGGGGCAAGCCCCGTCTCTACCACACGATCATGCGGGGGCCACCAGGGACAGCGCATCGGGAACCATCGTCATGCGGGCGGGCAGCCGGCCTAGCAGTTCTCCGTCAGCCTCGACATAGACGCGGTCTTCGTTGCGAAAATCGCTATGATCGTCGTCGGCGCTTTTTTCCGGCAACCGGCAGACGACCTCCGAGCAGCTGACCAGATCGATGCCGTCGATATTCCATTGGCGACCGAGCAGTCTTCCCGCCACATATTGCAGGTACGCATTGCGGCTGGCGGTGCGGCACATTACAGCGCGCAGGTGGCCGCAGTCTAGCGACGCTCCGGGAACCAGTTCGCGCAGGATGTTCCCGAAAAAGCGGATTCTTACGGCGAGGAGTTCCGTTAGCGAGGCCCGCTGGCGGTGGCCGCTTCCGTTGGCATACTCGACTTCAAAGCGGCGCATGTTGTAAGTCGCCCATAACTGCCAGGCTTTGATGTAATAAGCCGTCATGCCCGAGTTACTCTTGAGTTGGGAGCTCAGTTTGTAGAAGAGGTGGGCGTCGACGCCGATTCCGGCCGCGACGGTGAAGTAGCGGGCGGAAGGTTTGCCGGTGAAATCCTCATACTCAACGTGGCCGAGAGGAATGCGGCGGACTCTGCCTGCGACGGCAACTTGAGCGGCGGCGCCGGGGCGGAGCGGGATTCCGAGGTCGTGGGCGAGAGCATTGGCGGTGCCGAACGGGAGAATGGCGAGCGCGACCGGCGTGCCGGCTAATCCCTGGATCACATCGTGGATCGTGCCATCGCCGCCGCAGGCAAAGACGGTGTCGCTGCCGGCCGCCGCCGCGCAGCGGGCGTTGTTGGTCGCTTCCTGGCTGGAGCGGCAAACCGTAAGTTCGGTGCGGACGCCGGCCGACTGGATGATGCCGATGGCATGGTTCAGTTCCGCGTCGCGTCCTCGGCGGCCAGAGTTGGGATTGAACAGAATGGTGGCTTTGCGCATGCGTTGGCTGGCTCTGTTTTGAGTGTAGAGCGTTTTTACGGAAAGTGTAGTCCGGTTTACACGGAGAGGGTTGCGGTCAATGAGTAAAGGCGAAACCAGAGAAGGGCACAGAGGAACACGGGGGAAAGAACACAGGGGAAACCGTGGATGCCAAGTGCAGGGTAATCGCCGCCGGCAAAGTCAGTCTACGCTATCTGTGAAACTGGCATAGCGCACGGCTGGGTGCGAGGTTGCGGTAGTGCCCTAAATTCAACTTCAAGCTGCGATTTCCGGGCCGTTCACAACCAGAACCTCACCACGGAGACCCAGAGAAAACCTTCAAATCTGTAAGAACCAAGGTTTTTCTCATCCTTTGAATTCCTCTGTGACTCCGTGTCTCCGTGGGGGGTGGTGCTCGGGATGGGGGATCGCAGCCGATTTAGGACACTCCCGAGGTGGGCAGGCCATTGCTTATGCGGTAAGTCTGCACTATACTTTCCCCAAAATTTTGGGTGTTCATTTCAGGAGGAACTCTGCATGAAACCGCTGACGACTACTTGCGCTTGGCTGCGCCGCACGATTGCTTTGAGTCTCACGATGGTTAGTCTCACGATCATTGCGGCCGCTCAGGGTCACGCCATGGGCGGAACCAGGCCAGTCACGATGATGACGGGTCTGGGCGATTTGCATCATCCGGTTTCAACCAAGAACGCGGAAGCGCAGGGATTTTTCGATCAGGGACTGCGGTTGATTTACGCGTTCAACCATGACGAGGCGGCGCGCTCATTTCAAAAGGCGGCGGCACTGGATCCGAAGCTGGCGATCGCTTACTGGGGAATTGCCGAGGCGGTAGGTCCGAACTACAACGATCCGGCGAGCGAAGACCGCTTCAAGCAGGCGCACCAGGCGATTCAGAAGGCAGTGGACCTGAGTGGCAATGCCTCTGATGCCGAACGCGGCTACATTTTGGCGATGGCGAAACGCTTTCCGGCGGATCCGAAGTCGGACTTGCGGAAGGCAGCGGAAGACTATCGTGACGCGATGCGGGACGTGGTAAAGAACAATCCCGACGACCTGGATGCGGCGACGTTGTTCGCGGAATCGGGGATGGGCCTGCATCCGTGGGGACTGTGGCATCGGGACGGGACGCCCGAGGAGGGCACGGAGGAGATCGTCGCGACGCTGGAATCGGTGATCAAACGCGATCCCAATCATCTGGGCGCGCTCCATTACTACATTCACACCGTGGAAGCTTCGAATTCTCCGGAACGGGCTTTGGCTGGGGCGAACCGCCTGGCTTCTTTGGCGCCGGCAGCCGGACACATTGTGCATATGCCGGCGCACGTTTACATCCGCACGGGAGATTACGCGGCGGCGGTGAAAACTAACCAGGAAGCGGCGGCGGTCGATCGAGCGTACATCAAGAGCAGCGGCGTGCAGGGCATTTATCCGATGATGTACTACAGCCACAATCTGCATTTCATCGCGATGTGCTCCGCCATGGTGGGAGACTACGCGCAATCGTACAGGGCGGCGGAGATGCTCGCGGCACATGTGGGACCGTCCGTAAAAGACATGCCGCCGCTCGAGGGATTCATGACCATCCCGATGGCTGTGAATGTGCGCTTCCATAAGTGGGACGCAATTATGGCCATGAAGGAGCCCGCTGCGGAAATGAAAGCGGCGGTTGGCTTCTGGCACTTTGCGCGGGGCATGGCGCTCGCGGGTAAAGGCAAGATCAGCGAGGCGGAAGCGGAATACAAGATCGTGGCCGAGGCCGAGAAAGCGATGCCGCCGGATGCGATTTTCCAAATGCCCATTAACAACAAGACCAAAGACATTCTGAAGATTGCGGAAAATGTTCTGGGGGCGCAGGTGGCGCTCGCGAAAAAAGATAACGCTGCCGCCGTGGGTATGCTGCGCGACGCCGTCGCCGTGCAGGATACGCTGAAGTACGACGAGCCTCAGGATTGGTTTTTCCCGGTGCGGGAGTCGCTCGGCGGAGTATTGCTGATGAGTGGCGATGCCAAGTTAGCGGAGCAGGTGTTCCGGGAGGACCTGGCAAAGAATCTTCGGAATCCACGGTCGTTGTTTGGTTTGCATCGGGCGCTGAAGGCGCAGGATCGAAATTCCGATGCCTGGTTTGTGGAGCGGGAATTTCGCAAGGCATGGAAGGGCGGAGTGGGGGAGTTGAAGGTGGAGGATCTGGTGTAGGGGGACGTAAAATTCGCCATCCCACGAAAATTTGTCATCCCACGAAAATTTGTTATCCTGCGAAAATTCGCCATCCCGCGAAAATTTGTCATCCTGAGCGAAGCGAAGGACCTGCTTTTTGCTGCGCGCTCCAGCTCCAGTTTTTAAAGCGGCACAATTGGGGGCAGATCGTTTATCGCGGCGCCAATGCCGGTAGATTCTCTCTCTCTCGACGGAATAGACGTAGTGAGGGAGGCCTCGCCAGGTTACTTCTTTCCAGACGGTCATGCCGTTGCGCTCGGCGGCGCGGCGTGAGGGCGGATTCTCGGCGCGAATCATGGAAATCAAGAGCTCGGTTTTCAGGTGCGTAAATGCCCAGTCGCGGCAGGCGATGGCGGCTTCGGTCGCGAGATACTGTCCTCAGAAATCACGGCGCAGGTGGTATCCGATTTCGTAGAGGCGCTCGCCTTATCTAGTTCCGAATGAGGTTAGCAGCCCGTGGTGCAAGTATGTTTTGTATCAGGTGTATGCCTTCAGGCATACCGTAAGTGCCGTGTTATGAGGGCGCCTTTAGGCGCTGGTTTTGGGCGCTGGAGTTTCACCACAGGCTCCTAAGCTAAAGACTCACGC
>JANXZM010000030.1 GCA_025355505.1 Acidobacteriaceae bacterium
AAGCGCAACGAAGTGGAACGGCTCTTTCGCCGACTCAAGGGCTTCCGCCGCATCTTCTCCCGCTTCGACAAACTCGACGTCCTCTTCCTTGGATTTCTCAACTTCGCCCTGATCGTCGAAGCTCTACGTAGTGTTAACACACCCTAGTGAAAAATGAGTTTGCAAATCTCTGAGCTGAGAAACAAGAAAGGCCAGCATCATCGCTGTGCTGGCCGTGGAAGAATCTGGTGCCGAAATCGTTACTTGGTGCAACTCTGGCTGACCATCTTCAAGCTGATAACGCGCAGTTCACCGAGTTCCTCTTTTTGGCCCGCGTTCTGAACCTGGCCCTCTTTCTTTTCTTCTGCCTTCGTTTCCCGCGTGGGCGAACCCGTGACCGTCACCTGGTGGCCGACGTGGTCGGAGAGTTTAACGGTGCTGCTGCGCAAGTCCCAGCTCTTGCCGTCTTCGCCGGTGATGGAGAACTCGTCTGGCTGGTCGCCTTTTTGTAGGCAACCGGTCACAGCCTTTGTTTTGCTCGCAGATTTTTCTTGCGGGGCAGTTTTGGTATTGTCTTGTTTCGCCTGATCATGGCTAGGCTTTGTGGTGTCCTGAGCGAGAGCTGTCAGAGACACCAACAGCGCCAGCACTGTGGAAAGCAGTATTCGTGCAAGCATGGTCAACCTCCTAAGGTTGTCGTTCGCTAAGATAGGGAGAACTTCAGATGGGCTGACTTAGTTCAGGGAACCTGAAAGAGGAGAAGAATACTCGCTCCACCCTACCGGTGCATTTGAGTGGCCCTCTGCATCAAACGCGCAACTTATTGTATCGATACGTCAGAAAGCAGATCCGGCACCGCAGAGTCTGGGTACCGTCGTGTACCTTTGGCCAAAAGCAAGCCCAAAACAGCGGCGTGCTAACACCGGCGACGCCCGGAAGATTTCGAAGTCTTGGGCCAAAACTCGCCATCAATTTGCCATCAATTCGCCATCAAAACTAGGCCATTTTCGAGCTGTTCTTAGGTCGATCAAGTGCGGAAAAGTTAGATAGGGAAAGGGGTTTAGAGTTGTCTGCTGCAGACGAAACGTTGAGAACCACTGGGATGGTCATCGACTGCCCAGGATTGGCATACTGGATGACGTTGATTTCTCCAGCGTAGGTTCCCACCGCCAGCGCGCCGGCATTCGCGCTGGCAGTGACGTTCGTGGGCGTGTTGCAGCAACCGCCGCCGGATGGAGAGATGCTCAGCCAGTTCCCGCCCTTGCCCGAGGCTGGTTCTTGCACAATGTGCGTGCTCAGCGGCTCAGCGCATCAGTTCGTCACCGTGAAGTTTGTGCTGCTCGTCCCAGTGCCGCCTGGAGTTGTGACAGCGATGGGCCCTGTCACTGCGCCTGCCGGGACGAGCGCATCCACCTGCGTATCCTTGATTACCTGGAAGCTGGTTGCCGCGACGCCACCAAACGTCACCTGCGTCGTACCGGTGAAACTGTTTCCAGTGATCGCGACCGATGTTCCCACTGGACCGCTGGTCGGGCTGAAGCTGGTGATGGAGGGCACGACCAAAAAAGTTCCCGGGCTAGTAGCGATTCCCCCAAGCGTTGTGATGGTGATCTTGCCCGTCTTCGCACCCGGGGGCACGGTGGCCGTCACCTGGGTATCGGAGTTGACCGTGAAGCTGGCTGCCTTGCCGCCAATGGTCGCTTTTGTAGTCTGAGCCAGGCTGACGCCGGTGATCGTCACCGAAGTTCCAACAATACCGCTGGTGGGAGTGAAACTCTTAATCTGCGGCGGGACGAGGAATTTCCGGTTGCTCGTCAGCGTGCTGGTGAAGGTTGTCACGGTCACCAGCCCCGTGAGCGCTCCAGCGGGTACGGTAGCCGTCATGTAGGTATCGGAGACGTTATTGAAAGGCGCGTGGACTCCGTTGAACGAAACGGCGGTCGTCCCGGTGAAGCCTTGTCCCAGGATCTCGACCGTCTTCCCCACCTTAGCCGACCAGGTCACCAAGTCGACAAGCGGATTGAATCCCACATCGAGACTGTAGAAAACGGAACCACCAAGAGAGTTCCCGTTGGTGTTGCCGTAGAAGTTTCCGTCCGTGTGGAGCACGAGGGGCGTCGCCGGGCCAAACCCATCGACGCAAGTAACAGAGCAGAAATTGTAGAGAATCGACTCGCTGCCTGCGGGGGTGATTTTGAAAATCGCTCCGGCATTTTTACTTCCTCCTGCGGTCCCTACGCCGTAAAAGTTACCGTCGGATCCGGGCGTCAGCCCCGCCACGGGAAGTTGTGCATCAAAAGTGGGAGAGACGAAGTTGAAACTGTGGAGCAGCGTAAGGACGCCGGCGGGAGTGATCTTGAAGACGGTTCCTTCGTTGGCGGTACCCCCTCGGTAGGTTGTGGCGTAGAAATTGCCGTCGGCGCCCTGAACCAGAATTCCGATCGGCCGGTTTCCGTCGGTGGGATACCCTTTGAAGGCGTGGAGCACGGTGATCGCGCCCGCTGCCGTCGCCTTGTATACCACCCCGCACTTGCAGGTCGGGTCTCCACCAAATTGCGTGGTGCCATAAAAGTTGCCGTCGGTGCCCTGCGTCGGAAGATTGGGGTCCGCGCCGTTGGTGTAGTTGAAGTCGCGAAGGGCCTTAAATACACCGGAAGCAGAGACCTTGAAGAATGCTCCGTACTGCCCGTTGTACTGTCCCACAGAAACACCGTACATATTGCCGTCCTGCCCCTGCAAAGTCGTGTAGAAAGGGACGCTGTCATCGGTGCCGTTGGCAAAATTCCACAGCGTCGTCAAGCTTCCGGTGGGCGTGACCTTGAACACCGTGCCCACCGCGTGACTCCCGCCGGCCTGGGTCGTCCCGTAGAAGTTCCCATCGAAGCCCAGCGTCACGCCGCCCTGCGGGTAGGAGCCATCGGCACAGGAGGTTAGGGAACAGAAGTTGTAGACAGTCGTCAACGCCCCCGCAGTACTGATCTTGTACACCGTGCCGACGTTCTTAGTTCCATCGTTGGAAATGGTGCTGTACAAGTTGCCGTCCTGGCCCTGCGACATCACTTGGGGCGCTAAGATACCGCTGTAGGCACCGGCGCCGATTGGGTAGGTGTGCAGCACGGTATAGGTCTGGGCAGTTGCGGCTGCGGTCGCGAACAAAAGCGTCGCCACCATCGTGGCAAAGATGGCCCGCAGGGGATCAGATTTCGAGACGCGATTACTCATTTTGGTGCTCCATTTCCTGGCGATTTGCGTTGCCTAACGGCGCGGAGCGGAACCGGGATGCTTATCTCGCGGATCCGTCCCCTTCCCGTGCGCCGTTTGTACTCACTTCACATTGCGCAAACCGCCGCCAAAAACCGTCATCTGATTTCTTAAATCGCGAAAGAAATGCTGTTTGGCGGCCGCGTCGTTAGGTTTCTGCCTGCTGGTGGAGCGCCGGGCGTCCCCGCCCGGCTTGGACGGGCGAGACGCCCGTCGCTCCATCGGAGGACTTATCTAGCGCGTGGCGTTGGAGGAATTTGCCGCGGCCTCCGCCAGTTCGGCGCGAAAGCGCGCGGCCTGCTGTGGTTGATTCAGAGCTTCATATTCAGCCGCGAGGTCTTTGCGCGCGGCGCGAATGAAACTGGTCGATGGGCTGCTCTGCTTGCTCAGAATTTCATAGCCAGCGAGGGATTCGGGTTCTGCGTCCTTATAACGCTTCTCGCGGAGCAGCGTCCGCCCCAGCTTGATATGCGCGATACCGGTGTTCACGTTGTCAGCCGTAAGCGTTTCTTCACAGCGGCGGACCACGTCGCGAAAGAGTCGCTCCGCGCGGGGGTAATCCTTTTTGTCGAAGGTGATGCTCGCCACGTTGGACAGGGCTATCGCGACCAGATAGTGGTGATCGCCATAGACGGCTCGATAGATGTCAACCACACGCCGGAATCTCGCCTCCGCTTCATCCAGGTGTTCGCGCATGGAAGCTACGTTCCCCAACTCGTTGAGGGTTTCTGCCACGGACGGATGCACCGGACCATAGACCCGTTCCTGAATGGCAAGCGCCTGCTCCAGGGCGGAGACGGCCTCGTCAAACTTATTTTGATACGTGAAACACTCCGCCAGCGCGGTCAAGCGGGCGGCCGTCCTGAGGTGGTTATTGCCGTAGTAGGACTGAACGATATCGAGCGCCTGCCGGTCGAGCCCTTCGGCTTCACTGTAATAACCCAAATCGCGCTGCACTGCGGCCAGACTTCCGAGATCATCGGCGACCAGCGGATGGCGTGCACCGTAGATTTGGCGATGCATCCCGAGAACGCGGGCGTACATGGGTTTGCAAACATCGTAGTGGCCGGCGGAATAGTGTGCGTCCGCCAACATCGAGAGACTGGTGGCCAGGTCGGCGGGCGCCGCGCCTGGAGCCGACTGCAGCCGCACCGCCTCGTCCAGAGTTTGGATCGCTTGATCGTAGGAGCCGCGCTCCGCCAGCACTCGTCCGAAGGCAAGAGTCGCTTTCGCAACTGCCGGATGGTTCGGCGGTAAGTGCCGCTTAGTCATCGCCAAGCCCTGCCGAACCAGTTGCTCCGCCTCCTCTAAATGCGCCTGATCGGACCGCAGCAAACCGAGTGCGGTAAGGCTCTCAGCCACTTCGGGACTATCAGATCCGAACAACGACTTGCGTTGATTTAGGGCCGAGCGCAGCAACGAATCTGCCGGTTCGAACTTGCCGAGTTTCTGATAGATGCTTCCGAGGTTCTGGTACAGCTCAGCCTGCACCTTGGGGTCGTTGTTGAGGGTCTTTGCTTCCTGTACACCACGGTCAACGATGGTGATCACGCGCAAAGAGTCGGAGGGGCCGGCCGCCTCATCTCCGCCTTGGAACAGGTTGGACATGAATTGCTGAATGCGCTCGGTGCGCGCCGCTTCCGCGAGCGCAGTATCGCGTGCCTGCGCCAGCCGCACCGTGAAGAAGCCGACCAACCCGACAATCACGGCGAAGATCATGGCGGTGGCTGCAACCACCCGTCGATTCCGGCGGACAAACTTGCCGATCCGGTATCGCCACGCGTCGGGCCGTGCCTCCAGAGGCTCACCGTTTAGATAATGGTCGACGTCGCGGATCAAAGCTTCCACCGACCGGTACCGGCGCAGAGGATCCTTGTGCATGGCGCTCTGACAAAGCACATCGAGATCAGCCCATGCGGTCTTGCTTAAAGATAAAGATAGCGCACAAGAGTTTGCCTTAGAGCCGGTAGTCAGCCTAACTGCGGCAGAGGGCTTCTCCGGCTCATGCTCGGTAATGATGGTGGCAGCTTCCGCAGGGGTCAGGCCGGACAAATCGAAGGGAAGCTGCCCGGTCAACAACTCGTAAAGAACGACTCCAAGGGAATAAACGTCGGTACCGATTCCGACGCGATCGCCGCGAATCTGCTCCGGCGAAGCATAGGCCGGCGTCATCAGTCTTAGCCCCGTCATCGTCTGGTCCACGGGCAGGTCCAGGCTCTCTAGCTGTTTGGCAATACCGAAATCGAGCAGGCGGACCGAGCCATCGCTCTTGACCAGGATGTTGGACGGCTTAAGGTCACGGTGGATGACGGCATGACCGTGTGCGTGCTGTACCGCCTCACACACCGATCGAAACAACTGCAGACGCTGCTTCACCGAGCAGGCATGCTCCAGGCAATAGTGCGTGAGCGGAACGCCGTCAACGTACTCCATTACGAACCACGGAGTCCCGTCATCCAGCGTGTCTGCGTCATAAAGCCGCGCGATCGATGGATGATTCAATTGCGCCAGGGTCCGTTGTTCGCTGCCGAAGCGTTCGCGGCGTGCCGGGGAAAGCCAGGCGTCACGCAGGATTTTGATCGCTACATGAGTACCAAGGTCTGTACGTTCGGCAAGATAAGCGACTCCCATTCCGCCTTCACCCAGTAATTTCAAGATTCGGTACGGACCGAATTCTTTGAGGATGAGGGAAGCCGGAACGGATTTCGCGAGCGTCTCCTGCGCTATGTCGGCTAGGTTGCGATCGAGCAGCGAGTGGCCGCTGGCGTCCTGATCGAGCATGCCCAGAACCTCGACGACGAGTTCTTGGTCATCGCCGCAGGCCGCCTCCAGGAATGTTCTCTGTTTGGATGGGGGCAAGTCTGCCGCATCATGAAATAAACTTTGGATTTGGTGCCAGCGCCCACTATCCATAGTTCAGTTCCATAGTTCAGTTCCTACCCAACGGTTTTGAACGCAAAGTCACCCGGCGCGACGCAGTGCTTGCCCCAGCCAGGCCTTGGCCGCTCGCCAGTCGCGCAAGATCGTGGCCTCCGACACGCCAATCAGGATTGAAATTTCTCCGATTTCAAGACCTCCGAAAAACCGGCTCTCCACGACCATTGCCTGGCGCGGTGCCAGCCGAGCAAGTTCGGTCAAGGCCGTGTCCAGAGCCATCAGGCTCTCCTGGCATGTCGGTGCGCCATCGAGAGATTCGTCAAAAGAAACGAAAATGACTTCCCCGGCGCCGCCCCGTTTATGCGCGTTGCGCCGCCGTGCCGTCTCGATGAGCAATTGGCGCATGGCGCGGGCCGCGATGCGCTTAAAGTGCAAAGGGGATGTATCCGCGACCCCGGGTGACTTCGCCAGTTTCAGCCACGCTTCATTGACCAAAGCCGTGGGACTAAGCGTATTGCTTGGATCTCCACGCTTGACACTCGAAGCCAGCCTCCGCAACTCTTCGTAGGCCAGGCTGAAGACTTGATCGAAAGCCTGTCGTTCCTGCGCTGCCTGATGCGTTTCGCCCTGACCAGACGCATTTGCGCGCAGAGATTTTCGAAGCGGCATGACGGTTTTTCCTCACCCTTTGCGCAATGCGAAGTCAAAGCAAAGAAGCCAGCGGGAGGAGGGAATCACAAAAGCATGGCTTCCAATGCGCAAGAGCTTAGCACACCTGGAGAGCATGCGTACAACTGTGTTCGTTCCCCTTGATTCGCCGGAAAGAGGCATGAAGAAGCGAGGCAAAGTTGATCGTCTGGTCATTCAATGGCCCAGCGGAAGAACGGAAGAATACAAGACCCTCGCCGCTGGCCGGGCCTATCAGTGCGTGGAAGCAAATGGAATCACCAATCTGCCGGGTTTCTAGCAGCAGGCTGCGGAAAACTCAAACGTCGCGGCCAAAAGGGAAGGGCACGGCTTCACGGGCTGCGAAAAAAACTCTCAATTCGCGTAAGTTCCGGGAAGGGCACGACTTCACAGGCTGCCCTTCAGAGCTACAAAACATGCGGGCTTCAGCCCCTGAGGGCGGAACGTCATGCACCCCGAAAAACTCGTGTCCGTCACGACCCGGCATAGAGCTGAAACGGCGCCCAGTAAAACGGATTGTGGAATCCGCTGCCCCGAAGCAATGACAGTTTGGCCGCGCGTAGAGCGGCATCCGGGCTCGCTCCCTTGCCTAACTCGTCGTAAAACTTATTCATAAGTTGCTCGGTGGAGGTGTCCGTCGCTTCCCACAAGGCGGCGACCACGTTGTGAGCGCCGGCTCTGAGGAAAGCCCAGGAGAGCCCGACCAGTCCCTCGCCCGAATACGCGCGTTCGCCTGCGCCATAGCACGCCGAGATCGTGACCAGATCCGCCCGCAAGGGATGGCGAATGATGTCGCGGGCATAGAGCTTGTAGGAATCGTTTGCGTCGTCGCCTGTCGTTGACTCGAACTTCGATTCGACCTTCGACAGCCCAATCTTCGACAGCACAATCGCCGAGTCCAGCGGACTCAGCCGGCTGGCCGTTCCATGCGCCACAAAATGGATGTAGGAAAACTGCTCTGGACTGCTGGCCAGGTACGCTGCCGGAGTTGCCTGCTCGCGCGTGAATATCCGCTGCCCGCCCGCCGGAAAATGTCGAGCAACGCTTTCCATCTGCGCCGCGGCTTTCGGCAGTTCGGGATATTTGCTGTTCGGCGCGACGCTGTTACCGACGAGAAGCAGGCCGCGGTCGCGTTTCTCTTTGCGGGTGCCTCCCCCAGAGCGCGCCGCGCCCAGTACCCGTAACGAGCTGGCATTCGCAATCGTCGCGTCTTCAATCCAATAGTGCAGCTTGGTCCAGGGGGCGTTGGGTTCAGACACCTTCACTTCGGAGGGGTTGGGTTCAGAGACGAGAAGAGTTTCGAAATTCAGGTTGTTCAAGCTGCCGTCGGGAATGACGAAGACCTTCGGGTCCGTCTTCAGTAATGCCTGCGCGGGCGCGATCAGCGTGCGATAGAGCCAGCGCCCATCCTGGTTGGCCGATTCGAGAACGTCGAGCGGTCCGCCGATAGACTTGCGATACCGCTGCACCGCTACATCAATTTCCGAGCCGGGAGGAAGTGTAAACAAGCTCGTCTTCTGCGGCGTGATCGCCCACAAATACGACTGCTTTTCGCCTAGCCAATAAAACAAAACTGTGCCTTCGGTTCGCCGAGCGATTTGCTGAGCGTTCAGTGGCGGAGGCTCAGTGGAAGGTCCCTTTGCCAGCAATCCCAATCCCTCGGCCAGGGTGCGAGCGCGACTATCGTCGGCCCAGCGCAGCGCGTCGTTGGTCTTCCCACGTGCGACGAGAAAATGGACATAGTCGTCGTAGATGCGGGAGGCGTTGGTGAGGAAAGAAAGCTGAGAGTCTTCATGCCGCACGGTATCGCGAGCCGCTTCAAACGTGGCAAGTGCTGCGCGGTATTCACGGTCCGCGGCTTCTGGCCGGTTTTCGTCTTCGTATAGCCGTGCCAGCGATCGCTGCGCCTCCCACTTCAGAAAAACGGGACAACTCTTGTCCTGCTCGACCTCGCGAAAGATGCGTTCAGCCTGTGCGGTGTCGCTGCGACGGGCAGCCACCTGCCCCTGGACAAGCGCGGGATAAAGTTCGTCGGCATGGTTCCCGCTCTCTCGTGCGATGGCCAAAGCTTGCTCGGCATAGTGGCCCGCATTCGCTAAATCGTCGGTCTGCAGAGCAAGCCTCGCCAGCACGCGTAGTGCATTGTAGATGTCTTGCTTGGCTTGGATTCCCTCCGCAAGAGCCAAAGCCCGCCGAAACGACTGCGTGGCCAAGTCAAACTTGCGCGAATCCATGTAAATGTAGCCGATGTTAGTAAGTTCGTTTTCCTCATCGAAAATGTCGCCTAGTTGAGTTGCTTTCTGCTCCGCCGCCTGAAACACTTCCAATGACTTCTCGGAGTCGCCGAGCTTGTAATATGCCCAACCCACATTGCCCTGCGCGACTAGAGCGACGTCTCCTGCACCGATAGCACTCGAAACTCGATAGGAAGCCTCGGATAACTCGATCGCTTCATCGAAGTGTTCTTGCTTCAGTGATACCGCTCCCAGATTGAGAAGGGATGTGGACTCCAGAAATCGGTCGCCATGCGCGCGAGCAAATGACAGGGAAAGTTCGAACACCTCCCGCGCTTGCACGAGGTGGCCCTGCTCATTGAACATGAGGCCACGGGCCTGAATCACTTCTCCACAGCTGGGGTCCGCCCTGTTTGTGCAGATTTGCTCCGCCTCCTTCAGTTTTGCCTCTGCCTCGGGAAATCGTTGCAAGCGGGCGTTCGCGATGGTTTCCAGCGCGAGCATGGGCACGTTCAGCGCGGGTTCGTTGGGAGGGCCAGGCTGGGATGCCAGGAGGTGCAGAACATCTTCATACATTCCTCGCCACAATGCAGCCCGGGCTTCGAGAATCCTGAACTTCCAAGCCCATTCTGGGTTTCCTTCTCGAAGCTGTTGGTACTCGTTGTCAGATTCGATTTGACTCTGCTTGAGATTGCCGCGCAAGAATGCCGCTTGAATACGCTCATAAGCTGTCTGCGCACTCTCATGACGACTGCATGAGAGCGCGCAAATGAGAGACGACGAGAGAAAAACCAGTACTACGGCCTTGTGTGCCCGTTGGACGTAACGCTCGCGGCGACCACCACCCCACCGCCGATGCACCCCAGATGCATGTTCAGCATGTGCAGAGTGAAGTAGTTGCTGTCGCTTGGCTCCGACGGAGAACCAGCCCGTGACTTGTCGAAGGAACCATCGTGGCCGGCTTCGGTGCCCACTTCGACTTCGGCCAAGGAAACGGTCCCAAAGTCCGGGATGAAAATAATATTCCCGAACGTCCTGACTCCCGGAATCGGAATCGGCCCGATACTTTTGACCAGTGAGCATTCCAGCTTAGAATAGCCGTTCCGCTCCCCTTTCGCGCGTCCATTGGCACGTTTCTTGAGATCGTCGATGTACGCGATCTTGGCATCGTACTTTTTCTCCAGATCTTCAGGAAGACCCTTGGCGCTTGCGATGCTATCGAGTTGACGTTGGACACGATCGAGGAAGCTGCGGTCTTCCAAATACCGTTTGTCGCCTTCCGGTCTGTCGCCACAAATTGCGAGATCGAGTTCTACCTGCACCGGGTATCCGCCAACCCGCAAGTTTTCGAAGCGCGTGCCCAGGAACGTCACCTTGGGAACATGGCCGGGGGGATGGCCCTCCACGTCCGGGTGTTCGGTGGAAACCTGCGCCACCACGCGATCGGCGGTGATGACTTCGAATACGTTCAGGCCTTCAAGCACCGACGTCGACAACGTCACCCAGCCAGAATGGTCATTGCCCCAAAGATCCTTCTTATTCTTGAGCTGGCTGCCCGACACACCAGTGTGGCCCGCCTTGAAGGAAATCAGGCCTTCCAGGCTGGTCTCCTCCACCGTCTGCGTGATGTGGTCGGCGCGGCGGTTCTTCAATACAACGTGCGCAAGGTGTTCGATCGGCTGATCGACAGGATGTTTCAGGTTGCCACTGAGTACGTGGGCTTCGGCGTGATACACATGGTACCGTTCCAAGTTTGGGCGCGGCATTAAAGGCGATTTCGAATTTGCGGCCATGTTGTTAGCTCCTCCCGTTGAAAACTCACTTATTGATTTGCAGTTCAAATGATGCCCGACCGACTTCCTTACTCTCTCCTGCAGCAGTAATTCCGCGCACAGCCAACGTGTAACTGCCCGCTTCCCGATTCGCTCCCGGCACTTCCACCGGCCACTGATCTTGCGCGGATGCCGCCGGAATCGTGAGCGACCATTCCGCCTTTCCAGCGGGACTATACAACTCTGCCGTGTAACGGGAGTATCCGCCCTCAGGCGGGATCCTTACAAAAAGCAGAAAGCCCTTCCCGGGCCTTGTAGCAATCACCGGCCCCTCAGATCCGTAGGTGCCGACATTCACCGACGCCCACGGCAAGACCTGCGGACTGTCCAATTGACTCGTCAGTTGCGGATACGTAACCAGATTCTGATACGCGACCACCGTCAGCAACATGACCATCACGGGTACGACAACCGTCGGACGAAACCAGGCGAGCCATCCCGGTATGCCTGGGACCGCGGCAGTTACAGGCAGGACGCTGGAACCCGGCTCGGTTTTTTCCGACAGCACAACCTTGCTCTCCTCAACGAATAGAACGCCGGCGTGCACGTCGAACGCGCAGTCCGCACAATCGAAAAAATGCTCCTCAAATTCGTCCCGTATCTCGGGATCAAGTTCGTCGAGCAGGTATTGCTCCGTCATTTTGTGACGAACCACCACATCGTGGTCCATAAATGCCCCCTCACGTAATCTCTGATAAATAGTGCGCCGGTGTGACCCGGCGTTTCACCGCCATCAGGCCGGAGTAAACGCCGGCGAATCGCTGCCAGTATTTCTTGAATACAACGTCTTGAACGATTGTTTCGCACGGTGCAGCAACACCCGCAGATACTCCCGGTCTACTCCAAAATTACGGCACACTTCGTCCTTGTCCCGCTCCTCGAGGAAGACCTCGCGTAGCAATCGCCGGTCGCGTTCGGGAAGTTGCTCTAGAATCTCACGGACTTTCTTTCCCGTTTCTTTGGCAACCATGACGCTCACCATATCCATCGCCTGGGCGGGGAGCTCTTTTTGTTCGTCATCGTCATCCAGTGAACTGTGGCGCGCGGTCGAACGATAGTGCTCCAGCAAAACATTGTTGCAAATCGAGTTCACAAACGATCCCAGACGCTCCGGGTGCAGAATTTTTCCCTCGCGCAGAGCCACATAAAATCGCGCAAAGGTTTCCTGACGCACATCCTCGATGGCATCCCGCGACTGCAGTCGAGAGCGCAATTTCACCTGGATCAGGGCGCTGAAATATGTCCCAAAATGCTCTTGCGTGCGGAAGTCTCCTGCCCGCAGACGCTCGACGTAGTCTTCGTCAAAGGAGTGAAATTGCAAGAGCTTGCTCCGGGAACCCGGAAGTGGCAGACAGTGTAGCACTCGGATCGGCGAACCGTGGACGTTTTCCGGGACAAGTGTGAGCGAAGAGGAGAAGGATGCGCGTTTCAGAGCCGTGTGACTGCTGCGATGGCGTCCGGTCAGCGGAATGGAGCGGGCGGCGTGCACTGGGAAGCTTCAAACTCCTGTCAATCGGGGCAGGCCAACCGATCTGCTCCCTCGGAGAAGACGGCGCTGGAGAAGACTACGCACAAAGCACCGGAGCCGCTTCCCCGTCGGCTCCGGTGCTTTACTGGGTCCCAGCCGGGAATTTCCCGGTTGGAATCCTGAACTGTGGCTCATCGCCTCACTGCGCGATGTCTTCCACTTATTGGGATAGTGCAGAAACCGCGTAAATCGTTTCAAACAATTTTTGGGTGCCCTGCCGCGCACGATGACCGAAGGGCCGCCTGGATCAAAAGCGGCCCTCAAGGAGCTTGCGGAAGCCCTCGCCGTAGCATTCGATTTTGGCTGGCGCAGTGCTTCAGCGCTGCGATAACCGCATTGTTTTCAATGCGGCTTTAGCCCTGAGGTTAGACGGCTGCAGCGGAAAAACGCTTTTTAAGCAAACTATTTAGCCGCCGAGGTAACCCACATGCCAACCTTAGGTTCCACGCGAACTCTTTTGCGCCCAAACAAACGACTTAGTCGAGGTTCTTCAGCGAGCACGCTCCCGGCCCGCGAGCGTCGCCGCATGACCCACAGGCCCGCGCAGAGATAGACGATTGGGAAGTCGCCCCGCTCTTCGAAGACACGGCGAACACGGATAGCTGCGGCTCTAGCTTTTTGCTTTGGCACTTCGGGCACTCGGCTTTTTGTTTGCCGAAGACCAGGGTCTCGAACTCGTGTTGGCATTCCCTGCAGACGTACTCAAAGATGGGCATAAAGAAAACTCCCCGAAGAAAATTGCTGTCTTCTATTTAAAATCAAAGCGTGGGTACTTCGCAAACACATGAACAGACGCGTCCCTTCACGCCACGTCGCTGGTTGCGCGGCGGCCACGTGCAAACGCTGGCCAGCTTTTTAATAACGCGACGTTTTCATCTGCCTGCGCCCGAGGAGCGGTTGATCGAAGTGGCGTCCGGCATCCAGGTACTCTGTCATTGCCACTGGCAAGCGGATCGCGCCCGCGCTCTCACCCTCATTGTTGTGCATGGCCTCGAAGGGTCGAGCGATTCGCAGTACATGCTTGGGCTCACGGAGAAGGCGCTGGCGGCGGGGATGAATGTGGTCCGCTACAACCAGCGCAACTGCGGCGGCACCGACGCGCTCGCCCCTGTGCTCTATCATTCGGGGTTGTCGAATGATGTGGCGGCGGTGGCGCGGGAGGTGATCGCGCGCGACGGCGTGTCCCGCCTGGCGCTCGCAGGCTTCTCCATGGGCGGCAACATCGTATTGAAGCTGGCGGGGGAGTGGGGATCGCAAGCGCCGCCGCAGTTTCAAGCGGTCGCGGCGTGTTGTCCGGCGATTGATCTGGCGACGTCGGCGGATGCGCTGCACGAACCGGCGAACCGAATTTACGAAACATATTTTTTGTGGCAGCTGCGCCGCCGGCTCGCTCAGAAGGCGCGATTATTTCCCGGCCACTTCGATACCAGCCGCCTGCGTGGCATTCGGAGCCTGCGCGAGTTTGATGACAAGGTGACGGCTTACTATTGCGGCTTCACCGGCGTGGACGATTACTATGATCGCGCGTCGGCGGTCCACGTGATCGAGCGGATCGCGGTGCCGGCGCTGGTGTTGCACGCGGCGAATGATCCGTTCGTCCACATTACGGCGGAGACGCGGCGGAAGATCTTGTCGAACCAGAACATCACTTTCGTCGAGACCGCCGATGGTGGGCACTGCGCTTTTGTCGGAGTGCCTGTGAAACGATCCTCCAAACAGTCCGCTGGAGTCGCCAATGGTAGCGATGGCGGTTATGACGACGGTTATTGGGCGGAGCATGAGATCGTGAACTTCCTGCGCCGGTTCTAGCGTGTCGCCTTCTAAAAGCTAGTGCCATAAATTCACATTGTCATCCTGAGCGAAGCGAAGGACCTATGTACTTAACCGCGCAACTGCTTGGTAAATGGGGTTCCGATGGATGCTGATTTCTCGATCGAGTTGGGCCGGGAAGATCCGGTGCTCGATTTTCCCTGGACGGATCCGGCGGGAGAGCTTGCCTATGTGAACCTGAAACGCCATCCGGAGTTGATGGTGCAGATCAAAGAGGCGGAAGAATTTCCAGAACTGGCGGAATTTCTTCAGGCGATGAACTCGCCGCGAAGCATGGTGGAAACGGCGAAGTGCGATGCCTGGGCGACAGCAGAGTTGAGTGCGGAAGAAGAGATTTACCACGCGTCCCACAAGTTCGCGAGTTACGTGGACGTGGTGTTTTCGGATAACGACGCGCGTCTCTCGTTGCCCGCTCACGAACAATTTGCCCGGAAGCTGGTGGCATCACTGCAACGCGCGCCGGAGACTCCGTCGTCGGCGGAGGTCTGTGTGCGGCGCTGCTACTTCGCCGAAGATGGAAAAGTGCGCGAAGGCTGCTACTGCACTTTGTATGTGAGCGGCTACGGCAACGACGAGGCCAGTGCGCGTCTGAACTGGGGAGTAGGGCTGAAGCTGATGGGGAATGCGATCGTCCAGTTATCGCGGGCGGGATGACAGGGTTTTTACCCCCCCCCAATTTCCGCTAAAGTATTAAAAATAAAGGACTTACTTGTAAAGTATTCTGGAATAAGGACTTAGGAGACTGACGCTCCGTTTTCGTTTCGATTCGGGACGTGCGATGGATGCTCTGATGTCGCAGACCAAGAGTTCTTTCGCTTCGCTCAGGATTTCGGCGGCGGACTCTCGCCCCTCCACACCAGCTTCGCTCACGCCCGCCAAACGCCTCAAGTTGTCAAGGAGCGCGGAAAATGGCTTCGGACGGGATCGAAGGGCCGTCTCTGGAGACGGGGACACTTCTTCCCTGGCCAAACCGGTTTCTATTTTCGCGCGTGGCGAGTTGGTTGTCTGTGATGGTGGTACAGCGGGTTTGTGATGAATCGGGAGTCAAAGGCCCCGCCCAAGCGAAGCTTGAGCGGGGCACCCTTCAGAGTTGAGATGGACGCGAAGTCCGGGCCACCCGCATCATCTTCTTCCACTCGATCTTCTTCCAGTCGATTCTGGTGCGGAGGAGGGAGAGGATCAGCATGAATACAAAGATTTCCAGCAATCCTCGCGATGCGGTTGGGATGGTTTGGGCTCGCTTCGGAAGCAGGGAGAAGCGCCCGTAGACGAATTCTATGTGGACCCAGTAGACGAGAAGAGATGTTTGGCCGAGTTGGATCAGCGGGCTGAAACCGCGAGTAGCCAGACCCCAGCGGCACCAGGCATAACTCAGGAAGGTGATCACTAACAAACAACCTATACGCATCATTAGGAAGTTAGGGCTAGTGTGCCAGTAATCATAAGTAGAATAAAGATTGAAGGAAGAGTGGTCGAATAGGTAGGCGGCCAGGATGGCTGAGGCTCCGATGGCGGCGAAGATGGACAGCGTTTTCGTGGGTTGGTTGCGGGCCTGGTCGCTGAAGAGAATGAATCCGGCGGCGAGGCCGGCGAAGGCGAAGGCGGCCCAGGGAAAGATGGAGAACAGCCAGGGCTGTGGAGCGCCGAGGTTGTGGCATCCGTTGATGTAGGACTCGATCGGCCAGGGCAGCCAGGTTGGCCGCCAGGTGGTGTAGAGGGGCGGAGTTAGCAGGGCGATTAGAGACGCGACGGTTATGGCGGCGGCTACCAACGTCGAACCGCGTGTGTTTCTCCAGACGGTGAGAGTGATCCCGCAAGTCAGTGCCATCAGGATCATGGATAGTCCGATGATGTTTAGGACGTCGACGCGGAGTAAGTCGGACCATGGAGCCCATCCCCAGGCTATGAGAAATTCCTGCAGGCGGAAGAGGAGGCCAAAGGCCAGGATTTCGGCACCGCGTCGGGCCATGGTGCGGGTGATTTGGGCGGAAGTTAGATTCTTGCGAATGAGTTTGTCGGTGATTAGCGCGAAGGAGATTCCGGCTAAAAAGAGAAAAAGTGGCGCGGGCAGCGTGCCCAGGATTTGCGATGCTTTTAGAAAGCTGGTGTTACGGGCACTGCCTCCGAGCCATGCGTCGTAACAGTGCGTCTGGAACATGAGAACGCAGGCCAAGCCCCGCATCCAGTCGATCCACGCTAAGCGGGAAGTGGAGGATGGTGCAATGACGGTTGATCCTTGTGCTGGTGGTTTCATGACCTCGCTTCTCGGTGCGTTCTTTACTTATTTCATTCTGGTCATCCAGGAGAGTTCTCCAGCTTCGGAGATGACGGAATCGTTCGGTTCGAGGTCGAATTCAAGAACGGGCGTAGTCGTGCCCAGAATGCGGCTTTGCATGGCGTCTTCCTCAATTGCCGAAATAAAATCGAGATGTGGAAACTCGCTACTGTACCACAGGAGTTTTGGCTCATCCGGGCGCGGGTTTGATTGATGGGGATCACTAGAAAAAGCGACGGGCGAGGACGCCCGTCTCTCCATCAACTATTTATCTCTTGCTTCGGAGATGAGGGATGGTCCGCCGAAGTGGCGGCCCTTGGCGGCCCACTTCTCGAAAAACGCGAGAAGTGGGGCACCCCGTTGTCGCACCTGCCGAAGAGAGGCGTGCTAGCATTTCCTGGAACCTTTCAGGTCCTTCATGAGAAACCGCCACTCCCTTGCGATTGCGAAGTTCGCGACCCGAGTTGCCGTGCTGCTGGCCGTGCTCGTCCTGCCCACAGTTGCATTTGCAAAGGACGAACCCAAGTGGATCGAAGTGCATTCCGCGCATTTTTCGGTGCTCACGGATGCGGGCGACCGGCGCGGACGGGAAATTACTTTGCGAATGGAGCAGATGCGGGCTGTTTTTGGACAACTGCTTCTGAAAAACAAGTTACAAATGCCGGTGCCTATCACCGTCATTGCGCTGAAGAGCGACAAGCAGTATGGCATGGTTGCTCCGGCGAAACAGAGCATGGCGGGCGGGTTTTATGTGCCGGGGTCGGATCGAATATATATTGTCCTGAATCTTTTTGAAGCCGATCCGTGGCGCGCGGTGGCGCATCCTTTGGCGCATTATTTTCTGAATTACAACTACCCTCCAGCGCAGGGCTGGTTTGACGAAGGGCTGGCGGAATACTTTGGGTCGATACAGATCGGCAAGCAAGTGGAGATTGGAGGCGATCCGGAGCTGGCGCCGGAATGGCACGAGGACGCTTTCGATGAAATGCGGCGGGATCCGAATGTGCCGCAGTCGCTGACGCAGTTAGTGAGTTCGCCGGTATGGCTGTCGATGGTGGACTTGTTCACGATGAAGCATGACGGGTCGGGAACGCGCGAGGGGACGCATAACACGCTGTACTACGCACAATCGTGGATGGTCGTCCACTATCTGGTGAATAAGAACAAGATGCCGGAGGTAGGGACTTACTTCGATCTGGTGGTAAATCAGAAGGTGCCGGTGGAGAAAGCGATGGTGCAGGCATTTGATATGTCGCCGGCGCAGATGGAAGAGGCGGTGAAGACTTATTTTAAAACGCTGAGCGGGTTGGGGATTGCGCTCGATCAGGCGAAGAAGGCGATTGTCGATTCGGTGGACGCTCGGCAGCCGGTGCATTTTTCTTTGCCTTTTAACGGGGACGACATCGGAATGGCGGTTACTTCGGTAAAGGATGAGGAAGCGCGAGCGGTGATTGGCGATGTGATGGCGCGCCTTCCGGAGCATCGCGATCAGGCGCTGCGGAATTTGCAGCAGTTGACCGCAGATCCAAAAGACAATGAGGCGGCGCATCGCGGGCTGGCGCGGGATGATATTCACCAAAAAAAGTTCGACTCGGCCGCTGATGAATTGCAGAAAGCGACGGAGTTGAATCCGCGGGACCCCTGGATTTGGTATTATCGCGCGGCTCTGAAATATCAGAAAGCACAGGCTACGCGGCAGGAGATGCAGGGGCTGGCGAACTTGATGCAGGATCTGCGAGCGGTCGCGGATTGGTATCCCGAGTTAGCCGACGCTTATAACATGCTGGGAATGGCGCGCGTGGAGGGAGGCGGAATCAATTCTGCCCTGGAGGCGCAGCGGCAGGCGATCGCGCTGGCGCCGCGCAATGTGGAGTACCAATTCAACCTGGGACAGATTTATGTTGCGGGGAAGAAGTGGGAACTCGCGCGGGATGTGTTTACGCGACTGAAGGCGGGACCGGATCGAGCGGCAGCAGCGGCGGCAAAGCAGCAGTTGGACGACTTAGAAACGCTGCAGAAGTATGGCGTCCGTCCGCAGCGCGCGGGGGAAAGCGTGGCGCCAGCGGGCGCGGCCAGCACTCCCGCGGCGGGGACTGGCGCGCCTGCGGTTACCGCAAAAGCAGCGGAAGATGAGGAGACGGATGCGGCCCCGAAACCCGCGCCCGTCAAGCCGGGGACGACTGGGCCGGTGCAATTTCTGAAAGGCAAGATTGTGAGTAGTGACTGCTCAAAGCCTCCCGAGGCTACGGTTACTATCGTGAGCGGCATGACGACTTATAAGATGCATGCTGCGGATTACAAATCGTTGCTGGTGATTGGGGAGGACCAGTTTTCCTGCGAGTGGAAGAACCGTGTTGTGTCGGTGAACTACCGGGCGGTGGGGAAGCATGAAGGGGAACTGGTGTCGATCGAAGTGCACTGAAGATTATTGAGTCTTCATGCCGCCAGGGTGCGCATCGGAAAATTGCGGTGCACTTGTTGCGATTCGACTGAAGTCACTTCTTGCGGGTGCTGGAGGCGCGGCGCAGGAAAGTCCGGTTCCTAACCAGGGTCGAGAGCACGATGGAAGTCGAGGTGGTGCCGAAGGGTGTCAGCTTATCGATCAGGCGTTCCAGATGCTGCACGGACTCGACGGCAACTTTCAGAGTGAACGAATCGGGGCCCGTGCCGCGATGGCATTCGAGAACCTCGGGCATGTCGCGGACGGCTTTGGCGATGCGTGCGAAGACGTCGCCCACGACACTGATGCGGATGAAAGCGGCGATGGGCAGTCCGATTTTGGCGGGATTGACGTCAGCACGGAAGCCGGTGATGATGCCGGCGTCTTCCATCTTGCGGACGCGTTCGGCAACGGCCGGGAGTGTCAGGCCGACGCGGCGGCCAAGTTCCGCAAACGACATCCTTCCGTTCTTCTGAAGCTCCTCGAGAATATGCCAGCCAGTCTCGTCCAGTGCTGAAGTATCGAAAGCCATATAAGTATTCTACTTTATAAAATATATCAAACGAGCTCAATTGCTTAACGTGTTGTATTTACGAATTCCGCGCTTCCTCTAACAATAGTTTCAGCGCAACACCAGCTACAGGGGTCAACCGGAATGACATTTGCAAACGTCCAATGGACCTGGATGAACGGGGAATTCGTGCCATTTGCGGAGAGTACCGTGCCGCTCTCCACCCACGCTTTGCATTACGGGACAGGAGTGTTCGAAGGCATTCGCAGCTATGCGGTGGACGGCGAACCGGCGCTCTTTCGCCTGGATGCTCACCTGGAGCGCTTCTACGAATCTGCGGCGGTGTACGGCCTGCGTATTCCTTTTAGGCCGGAGCATCTGACGGAAGCGATCTGTGGATTGATTCGACGCAATCGGCTGACTGAATCCTACATCCGGCCGATTGCGTATATGGGAGCGGAAACACTGGGTATTCGAGCGCAGTGTTCGACGGAGACGGCGATTCTGGCCTGGCCGAACATGGCACACGTCAGCGAACAGAGCCGGCGGCGTGGAGCGCGGCTGACCGTGTCTCCGTACCTGAAATTCGATGCGCGGATGATGCCGACTACCGCCAAGGCTTGCGGCCAGTATCTAAACTCGCGTTTGGCCACGATGGAGGCATCGCGGCGCGGCTACGACGAGGCGTTGCTGCTTAACATCGCTGGAAATGTGGCGGAAGCGGCGGTCGCGAACGTCTTTATGGTGAAAGGCCGCATTTTGCGCACCAACGACGAAAAGTCGTCGATCCTAATGGGAATTACACGCGACTCGATTCTTCAGTTGGCGGTGGCGGAAGGGTTTCAGGTAGAAGTCGGCGCGATTACGGTGGAGGACCTGAGAAATGCGGATGAAGTTTTTCTGTGTGGAACGGCCTGCGAAATTCTGCCGGTTGCGGAACTGGATGGCAGCCGGATTGGGCGGGTCTCGCCAGGGCCAGTAACCGACCAGATTCACAACGCGTTCGATCGCGCGAAGACAGGCGCTTCTCGCGAGTGGGCTCATTGGTTGCATCGCGTGGCGGCCAAAGAAGTTTCCGTGGCGACCACAGTTTCCAAATAGATGAATCGCGGTCGCGGCGCGTCTGCGAGCGATAAAATGTGAGGATGGGGGGATCGGATGGAAAATCCACTAAAGCTTAAACGCATTCACCACGTCGAATTCTGGGTGGGCAACGCGCGGCAAGCGGCCTACTTCTACCGCAGGGGATTCGGCTTTTCGCAGGTTGCTTACAGTGGGCTGGAAACGGGCCAGCGTCAGCGAGCTTCTTATGCAATGAGTCAGGGCAAGGCGAACTTCATTCTGACAACGCCCATGACGGCGGACGATGTGGCTGCGGAGCACATCCGAAAGCATGGCGATGGCGTGCGCGATATCGCACTGGAAGTGGAGGATGCGGATCAGGCGTTTGCGGAAGCGGTGCGTCGCGGAGCGCAACCGGCCGAGGAGCCGCATGACATAAAGGATGAACACGGCGCCATTCGCCAGGCCGCGGTCCACACTTATGGAGATACAATCCACTCGCTGATCTCATATAAGGATTACAAGGGGCCGTTTCTGCCGGGGTTCGTGGCGGCGCCGTTGGCGGGGGACGACTGCGGCATTCTGCGTGTTGACCACATCGTGGGGAATGTGGAACTGGGCAAAATGCAGTATTGGGCGGACTACTACACTCGGGTCTTCGGGTTCCATCGTTACATTACTTTCGACGATAAAGATATTTCGACCGAGTACAGCGCGCTGATGAGCATTGTGATGTCGGACGATTCGCATTCAGTAAAATTTCCTATCAATGAGCCGGCCGCGGCGCGCAACAAGAGCCAGATTCAGGAATACATTGAAGCCTACGGAGGAGCAGGGGCGCAGCACATAGCGCTGCAATGCAAGGATGTTCTGTATACGGTAGGCAAACTGCAGCGCAACGGACTAGATTTTCTTCGCGTTCCCGACTCCTATTACGATGCGCTGCCGTCGCGGGTCGGGCCGGTGGAAGAATCCATGGCGGAGTTGCGCGCGCTCGGTATACTGGTGGACCGCGACGAGGAAGGGTATCTTTTGCAGATTTTCTCGAAGCCGGTGGAGGATCGGCCGACCGTATTTTTTGAAATTATCCAGCGCAAGGGCAGCCGCGGATTTGGCAAAGGGAATTTCAAAGCGCTGTTTGAGTCAATCGAAATGGAGCAGGCGCGACGAGGGAATCTGTAGGCGATGGCTAAAGCGAGAGTAGTGGCGAGCGCAAAAACGAAGATGCCAGGGAAAGCCGAGTTGCGGTACCAGTCGGGATTCGGCAACGAGTTCGCCAGCGAGGCGGTGGAAGGTGTATTGCCGCGCGGGCAGAATTCTCCGCAGAAAGTGGCGCATGGGTTGTACGCAGAACAACTGAGCGGCACGGCATTCACAGCGCCTCGCACGGTCAATCGCCGGACGTGGCTTTATCGGATGCGTCCGTCGGTGGCGCACAAGCCCTTCGAACCCATCAGCCCGAAGATGCTGCGCAGCGCGCCATTTGACGAGGTGCCGACACCGCCGAACCAGTTGCGTTGGACTCCAATTCCAATTCCATCTCCTTCCCAGCGTACCGACTTCGTCGATGGCCTGATTACCATGGCGGGCAATGGCAACACACATACACACTCGGGCGTTGCGATTCACATCTACGTTGCCAACGCCTCGATGACGGATCGTTTTTTCTACAACGCCGACGGAGAGATGTTGATCGTGCCGCAAATGGGACGGCTGCTGCTGCGCACGGAGATGGGTGTTCTAGAGGCCGGTCCCGGCGAGATTGCGGTAATTCAACGGGGGATTCGCTTCCGCGTCGAACTGCTGGAAAAAGAAGCGCGCGGTTATATCTGTGAGAACTACGGCGCGCTGCTTCGTCTGCCGGACCTGGGACCGATTGGCGCAAACGGACTGGCGAATCCGCGCGACTTTCTATCTCCCGTCGCAGCGTTCGAGGATAGAGAAGGCGATTTCCGGATTGTGACCAAGTTTCAGGGAAGACTGTGGGCTGCTGCGATCGATCACTCGCCGCTGAACGTGATCGCCTGGCACGGGAACTATGTGCCCTATAAATATGATCTGGCGAATTTCAACTGCATTAATACAGTGAGCTTCGACCATCCGGACCCGTCGATTTACACCGTGCTGACCTCGCCTTCTGAAATTCCGGGAACGGCGAATGTCGATTTTGCCATTTTTCCGCCGCGCTGGATGGTATCGGAGCATACCTTTCGCCCGCCGTGGTTCCATCGCAACTTCATGAATGAGTTTATGGGGCTGATCCGCGGTGAGTATGACGCGAAGGCGGAAGGATTCGTGCCGGGCGGTGCCAGCCTCCACAATTGCATGGCTGGTCACGGGCCTGACGCGGAAACATTTGAAAAGGCGAGCAAGGCGGAATTGAAGCCGGTCTATCTCGGCGACACCATGGCGTTTATGTTCGAGACTCGCTTCGTGTGTCAGCCGACGAAGTTTGCGTTGGAGACTTCGCAGCTTGATCATCAGTACTTCGAGTGCTGGCAGGGATTGCGGAAGAAGTTCAAGAGGCCGGGTGGTTAGAGTAACAAGGTTAGGGCGATGAATTTGGAAACCATCCAGACGGTGCGAAATCCCGCGGACGCGGTGGATGCCGCTGGTGCCCTGCTGCGCGACCTGATCGACTATGCGGGATTGTTTCCTCCTGCATCGTTGGCCATGATGGCGTCCGTGGCTAACTACGACGCTTATTCGCGGTCGGAATGGAATTGGATTCTCGGGCGCTTTGTTGTTCCGGTCGCGCGGCTCGGCGAGTTCGAAGAAGCCTTTGCGGGGTTACCAACTCCAACGTCTGGAACAGGCTTCGCAAACTGGCGGCTATCCGCCATTCCAGGATCCGATGTTGCTGCGGATGTCGTTCGCATACGCGAATTTAATGCTCGAAATATGAGCTCCAGTTCGGGCAGAAGGGTTGTCGTCGAGTCGGTTGAGGTGAAGGTTGCGAGTTCCGAGGAGGTCACGCGGTTGTCCGGAATTATTCCGGAAGAGCTTGCGGCCTACTTTGAAATTCCCCTCTCCAGTTGCAGCGAGTGCTTTGCGGCGGTGGCCGGATGCGGACGCAGAGCCAAGATCAGGACGGGCGGCGAGACGGCTGACAAGTTTCCCACTCCCGAGAGCGTGATTGAATTTATTCGCCTGTGTGCGGCAGCCAATGTGCCCTTTAAGGCGACCGCCGGATTGCACCACCCCCTGCGCTCCGTGCACCAGTTTACCTATCAAGCTGAGAGTCCATCTGGAATGATGCACGGTTTTGTAAATGTCTTTCTGGCAGTGGCGTTTTTGCGGGCGGGAATGGAAACGGCGGTTGCGGTGCAGTTGCTCGAGGAGCAATCGCCGCAGGCATTCCACTTCGATTCGGATGGAGTCGGCTGGCGCCAACATCGTCTCAGCCGGGAGGAAATCGCAGCAGCACGCCGGGGTTTCGCGGTTTCGTTTGGATCGTGCTCATTTATAGAGCCTATCGACGACTTACGGTCTTTACACTTGCTATGAGATCGTTCCCCTCAGCGGCTAACGCCGCGCCCCTTCAAAGCCTATTCAAGAAACACGCAGGATGAAACATCCGCTATGAAACCTATTCTCGATGAGACTCACGATTCCAAAGTGCAAAGTTGGGTTGAATCCGCCAACGTTGCCGACTCGGATTTTTCCATTCAGAATTTGCCGTTCGGAATGTTTCGGCGACGCAATGCCGGCTCAGAGGCGAAAGTGGGAGTTGCGATTGGCGACCACATTCTGGACCTCGCAGGAATGCGAAGCGCCGGAATGCTTGCGGATGAGAGCGTGCGGCTCGCGGCGAATGCATGCGCATCCAATTCGCTGAATTCGCTGATGGCGCTCGGGACCGGTCCCAGGCGTGCTTTGCGTCGCCGTCTTCATTCTATTTTGCGTCAGGACGCGCCCGCGTCCGATCGGCAGTCCGCTTCCCGCCATTTCGTCGCGCAGGCTGATGTTGACTTGATGCTGCCCGCGGTGGTGGGCGACTATACGGATTTCTACGCATCGATTTTCCACGCCACCAACGTCGGGAAGCTGTTCCGCCCCGACAATCCACTGCTGCCGAATTACAAGTACATTCCAATTGGCTATCACGGGCGAGCGTCTTCGCTGGTTTCGACGGGAACTCCGGTGCGGCGGCCGTCGGGCCAGACGCGCGATGGCGACTCCGATCCGAACAAAGCTCCGAAGTTAGGGCCGACGACGGCGCTGGATTACGAAATGGAGCTGGGCTTTTTTGTGGGCGCTGGAAATTTGTTGGGAGAAACCATTCCAATCGGCGAAGCGGAAGAACATATTTTCGGAATCTGCCTGGTGAATGACTGGTCGGCGCGGGACATTCAGGCCTGGGAGTATCAGCCGCTCGGACCTTTTCTGGGAAAGAGTTTTTCGACTTCACTGTCGCCATGGGTGGTGACGATGGAAGCGCTCGCTCCATTTCGCACGGCTGCCTTTGTGCGTGCGGAGGGCGATCCGGCGCCATTGCCTTACCTTTTGAGCCAAAGCGATCGGAAACTTGGCGGTCTCGACCTGTGGCTGGAGGTTTCTCTGTTGTCGGTCCGGATGCGCGAGGCAGGCATCGATCCTGTGGTTTTGGGCCGAAGCAATTTTCGCGACATGTACTGGACCATGGCGCAGATGCTGACCCATCATGCGAGCAATGGGTGCAATCTGCGAGCCGGCGATTTGCTGGCAAGCGGAACTGTGTCGGGCGCGGAAAAAACCGCGCGCGGATGTTTGTTGGAGCTAACCTCTCGGGGCAAGGATCCGGTTACGCTGCCGACGGGAGAGCAGAGAAAATTTCTGAAAGATGGAGACGAAGTCATCCTTCGGGGATTTTGTGAGCGAGAGGGGTTCCGTCGCATCGGACTGGGCAGTTGCCATGGGACGGTTCTGCCCGCTTGCACGACCTGACAAGGCTGCACTCACCAAGCGCAGGGATGCTTCTCCAGAAGATTTCAAGGGCGGCCTTTGCCGGTGCCGAATTCGTTTATAGTAGTCGCCTTGAAAGAAGGAGAAAACCTGAGCGCCCCAGTGGATTCAACCGTGCCGGAAGACTACGTGACTCCGTTAGCCACTCCGCCAACTAAAGATGGCCACGGTGCGGCCGTACTGGCCAGCTTCCTTGGGTGGACGCTTGATGCCTTCGACTTCTTCCTGGTCGTCTTCTCGCTGACGGCCATCGCTCAGGAGTTTCACCGGTCCGACGCAGAGATTGCTCTCTCCATTACGCTTACCCTGGCGTTCCGTCCGGTGGGCGCGTTCATTTTCGGCTTGATGGCCGACCGCTATGGGCGCCGCCTCCCCTTGATGATTGACCTCGTCTTCTACTCCGTGGTCGAGGTGCTCACTGGGTTCGCGCATAGTTTCACTACCTTTCTGGTGCTGCGGGCGTTGTTCGGCATCGGCATGGGCGGAGAGTGGGGCGTGGGCGCCTCTCTCGCCATGGAAAAAGTTCCGCCCAGATTGCGCGGATTTCTTTCCGGGATGCTGCAGCAGGGATACGCTCTGGGCTACCTGCTGGCGGCCGTCTGTTTCTACTTTGTCTTTCCCCGCTGGGGATGGCGGCCGATGTTTTTTATCGGAGGGCTGCCCGCCCTGCTGGGGCTCTTCGTCCGCTTCAAGGTGAAAGAATCGGAGGTGTGGCAGAAGACGCGTCACTCGAACTGGAGCAGCCTGGGCCGCGAGATATGTTCCCACTGGAAATTGTTTCTCTATTTGACGCTGTTAATGATGATGATGAACTTTGTTTCGCACGGCACGCAGGATATGTTTCCAACTTTCCTGCAGCGCCAGTGGGGAATGGGCCCGACCCAGCGCGCGGTGATTACTGCGATCTCCATGGTGGGAGCGATCCTCGGAGGCTTGGTATTCGGCTTGTTGTCCGACCGCTTTGGGCGTCGTCGGGCAATGGTCACCGCACTCGTCTGCGCGGTCGCAATGGTGCCTCTGTGGGCCTACGCGCCGTCTCTGACATTGCTGGTCGTCGGAGCTTTCCTGATCCAGTTCATGGTGCAGGGAGCGTGGGGCATCATTCCGGCGCATCTCTCGGAGTTATCGCCCGACTCGGTGCGCGGATTTCTTCCCGGATTCGCTTACCAGTGTGGCGTGCTTTTAGCCAGCTCGGTCGGTTACGTGGAGGCGATTCTCGCCCAGCGTACCAGCTACGCAAATGCCATGGCTCTGACTGCGTTTGTGGTGTTTACGCTGGCGGCGGTGGTGGTGGCGCTGGGGCGCGAGCGGAAAGGCATTCCGTTCGGTTCGTAGCTCCTGGTGGCGTCTTGATTACGGCTTCTCGCCTGATGTTCAACTTTTTCGTCGCCCGGCCCAGTTCTTCCAGCATGCCCGACGCCAGGTCAACATACACTTTTTGTATGGGACCCATCATGCGCCCAGTATTGGTGAAGAACCTTGACACATCCCTGCCATCGTCCGCCAGACGGGCTATGGCTCCTGCCGGCACTGGCTTTCGAGGCCTACAAAATCAGCGGTGCTGTCAGCGGTCATTTTCAATGCGCTGATCATCGTCGCTTTGAGTCCGCTGGCGCTGCGAGGCGTGCGCTATCGCGCCATGAATGCGGAGGCACTTTTGCGAACTGGGGTTACATCCTTAGGGGGCACATGCTGAACGGATTGCGGCGGATTGCAGGTTCGAGCAAACCATTAGAAAAGAATGGCTCCTCAGGTAGGACTCGAATCCCCGCACAAACGTACATTCAACAAGATGCAGAGCAACGGACGGCAGTTTTAGCGATCTTAGGACATGGAAAGCAGTGCTATTGGCAGGTGGATTGGCAGGTGTGCGTTTCTTCTGCGCTAGAAGTTCTTCCACGCCAGAGCGATGAGCAAGACCATCCCAACGACAGTCAGGGCGAGGGCAGCACGTTCAATCTGTTTCACGATATTAAAAGCTGAGTCTTCTTGCGCTCGGCACTCCGTTATCCTCTTCTCAAAAACTTTTTCGTCTTCAGCAAACTGTCGCAGGAACGCGTCTACATCAATCGGTTTTCCGTCTTCCAACGCCAGGGACGGAACTGCAACTATATAGTCCCTTCGGCAGCGTTCCCTTTCTTGCTTGGCGGTCAGATCGTTTCCGTGCGAAGTGGGCGAGACATCGCAGCAATCATGCCGAGCACCTTGCTTTTTGAATTACGACGCCTCCATCGTTGACGCCGTCGGTCCCTAGCCTCCTGCCGTTTGTGTCGTACCAATCTGCGTGACCGTCCGGGTCACCGGTTGTGGTCGGATTGTTTTCAACGTAGCTGTAGAGATTCAGGCTTTGGGATTGCCGAAATTCGCGTAAGGAACTGTAACGGGTTTCGCCGCCCAGTCCGGAGTCATGAAGCGCCCGATGCTGCTCCCGTAGTACCTGGCACCAAACTCATCCAGGCCGGATTCGGTATCTCGTTCTTTGCCCGTAAACTTGCAATACTAAAGAGGCGTACTGGACTGAGTAGTCGTACATGCAGGTCAATGCGTCGTAGGCGTAGGTTTGGTCTTCTCGGCAGGAACATCAGTACCCTTTGCACAATACGGGCATTTCTCGCCGGTCAGATGGATCGTCAGCTTGACGTCTGGGCCCGAAATCGCCAGCCTTTTCCACCCGATTCCGTGATGCCACTCAAAAACAGCCACCAGGTGTTTGGACGCAAATTGTGGTAGACGCCATTGTTCAATACACGCCTGAACATCCGCCGCTTGTACGAATCCTTTTTCTAGCGTCTTAATTTTGGCCGGAATTCCACTCTCGGACACATCAAACTCGTAGATTACATTAAAGCTTGCATTTGCTTGCAGGATCGCTTTAGACAGAGGAAACGCGCAGAAACTCACTTCCTGCGCCTTTGCCGGCCCTGCATCGCACAGAATGACCAAGAACCACAGCAAACTCCAGCCACTAAATGCGCCTTTAGCCATTGATAGCCTGGTCATTGTTTATCCTCATTCAGCGTTCTCGTATGATCTTCAATCTGCTTGATATTCTTATCCACACGACCACCGTTATCGTGTTCTGACGGTTGGCCAGTAACGTCCGGCAACGCATGTCCGTAAAGCTCATGCGCTGCTGTGACTGATTGTTCCGATTCCGGCGCACCAGCGGGCTGCTCCGGTACCATCTGACAAAGTGACCCGAACATTCCCTGAGACTGATTGATCTTCCGATTGCGTGACACCGAGGTAGAGCGAGGGAATCGTTATAGCTGAAGGATCCCCTCCAGCAGCTTTCACGATCGCTTGTTGATCGGCCACCGACTGATAACTGAAAGGCTGGTTTACCAGCTCCTTAGGCTTGCCACCCTGTAGTGCAGGAGCAGTGGTTACTTCAATCGTCTTAGTGGCGTCCACCGCTTGCTTCAGGAGCTTGACGTTTGCATCACTGCTCTTAATTGCATCTATCGCCTTCCGATTGAGAATGCCGTTCTTGTCAGCCGTTATTTGGGACC
>JANXZM010000034.1 GCA_025355505.1 Acidobacteriaceae bacterium
GGACGGGCGGGGACGCCCGTCGCTCCACTATTCACTAATTTCTAAATGTTGCTTTCTCACTTCAGTCGCGGTAAAAATCGAGATGAAGTTTGCGGGCGCGGAGGCTTTCTCAACACTTGGGCGGCCGTGGGCATCCTGGCGCTCCACCAGGCACATTGCGCCGACCACTTCGAAACCGTATTCGCGGGCCGCTTCGATGGCTTGCACGGTGGAGGACCCGGTGGTGCAAACATCGTCCACGATCACCACCTGCGCGCCTTTTTCGCGGAAGCCTTCGATGCGCTGGCCGGTGCCGTGCTGCTTCTCCGCCTTACGCACGAGGAAGCCGTGCATGGTCCCGCTGGTGACGGCGACGGCCACAACGATGGGGTCGGCGCCCATGGTCAGTCCGCCGATGGCGTCGGCTTCCCAGCCTTGCTCGCGGATTTCATCGAAGAAGACTTCGCCGACCAGTTGTGCGCCACGGGCGTCAAGCGTAGTGGCGCGGCAGTCGATGTAGTAGTCACTGGTGCCGCCGGACGACAACTGAAACGCGCCCAGGCGAAATGATTTGTGCGCCAGCAGTTCCAGGAGCTCTTGTCGTGCGGTGGACATGAATTTCTACGATAGCAGAAAAGCAGTTGCCAGTTGCCAGTTCTCAGTTCTCAGAAACGGCAACCGTTCCGGAACACTGAGAACTGAGAACTGGGAACTGAGAACTCTATTGGTTGAGTTTTTCCAAATGCCGAAAGCCGTCGGTGGCGGCGAACATCGCCACCGTGATGGTTCCGTTGTAGGCCATGTGGATGAGCAGGCTGGCGGCTACGGAATTTTGTTTGGCGCGCACCATCGTCAAGACTAAGCCAACCAGAAATATGACCAGCACCGGTCCCCAGGAGAACATCAGTTGCGCGCCGTGCAACAGGGCGAAAGCTAACGCGGTCAGGAAGACGGCTATCGGCAAACCGAGGCGGCGCGCGAGGACGGGATAAAGAAAGGCGCGAAAAAAAAGCTCTTCCATCAGAGGTGCGAGCGTAACGCTGAGGATGCTGAGCGCCCAGGCTTCGGCGGGCGTGCGGAAAAAACTGTCGATGGGCAGCTCTTTCGGAATCGGCAAAAAATGGGCCAGAACCTGCAATGCCAGCGAGAGCGCGAAGCCCGTCAACACGTAAACGGCAATGTTGGAAGGCCAGTTCCAGTGAACGGCAGCCAGAAAGTCGGGGCGGCGGCGCTCGCGTGTAACCAGAACATACATGTAGCCGAGGATGAGAAGGTAGGCCAGGGCTTGACCTGCGACAACGACTAGCGGGATGCGTGCGATTGCGCCGAGGGCCATGGGCGGGTACACCCAGACGCGGGCGATAAACAGCACGACAAACACTCCGACGAAGAGCGCGACGATGGTTAGGAATATGAGGCGGAGGATATCCCAGCCGTTCCACGCTGGATCGTTGCGCGCGGCAGGGACTAGTGCGGTGGGTGGGACATCTGAAAGTTGACTGGCGGTTAAGGGAAGTCCAGAGTCACCATGGCCAGATGCATCCGCCAAGCTGCGCTCGGCTTGGACGGGCGAGGACGCCCGTCCCTCCACTAGCAGATCTGCGGGCTTCCACGGTGGCACTGAATCGTCAGATGGGAAGGTCAAACTAGTTCCCCTGTGCCGGTGGGCGCGAGCACGCTTTTTGCCATGCCATTCCTCGATGACCCGTTCTTTACCGACCCCGGGAAATACAAAGTCAGCGCCTGGCCCGTATAGGATTTTTTCACGCGCGCCACTTGCTCGGGCGTGCCTTGCGCCACGATTCGTCCGCCTTCTTCTCCGCCTTCGGGACCTAAATCGAGAATCCAGTCGGCGTTGCGGATCACGTCGAGGTTGTGTTCGATGATGATGACCGTGTTTCCCAGATCGGTGAGACGGTGCAGGACGTCGAGCAACTTGCGGACATCGTCGAAGTGCAATCCGGTTGTCGGTTCATCCAGCAGATAGAGAGTTTTTCCGGTCTGGCGCTTGCTGAGTTCGCGGGCCAGCTTGATGCGCTGGGCTTCGCCGCCGGAGAGGGTCACGGCGGATTGACCGAGATGAATGTATCCGAGGCCAACGTCGACCAGAGTTTGCAGCTTTTGCTTGACCTGCGGGATGTTCTCGAGAATCTGGAGCACGTCCGACACGGGCGTTTCGAGCAGGTCGGCGATGGACGAGCCGTTGTAGTGAACCGAAAGCGTCTCGTGGTTGTAGCGGCGTCCACCGCAGACTTCGCACTGCACGTAAACGTCGGGCAGGAAGTTCATTTCGATGCGGCGCTGGCCCTCGCCCTGGCAGGCTTCGCAGCGTCCGCCGGGGACGTTGAAGGAGAAGCGCCCCGGTTTGTATCCGCGCTCGCGGGATTCAGGCAGCATGGCGTAGAGATCGCGAACCGCGGAGAAGATGCCGGTGTAGGTAGCGGGATTGGAGCGCGGGGTGCGTCCGATGGGAGACTGGTCGATGCGAATGACCTTGTCGATCAGCTCGGCTCCGGTGATGGATTTGTGAGTGCCGGGTTCCGCGCGCGAACGGTAGAGCTGTTTGGCGAGTGCGCGGTAGAGGATGTCGTTGACCAGGGTCGATTTGCCGGAGCCGGAAACGCCGGTCACGACGGTCATCACGCCGAGCGGAAAAACTACATCGAGATTTTTGAGGTTATTCTCGCGTGCGCCGAGGACGGTGATGGCTTTCCCGTTCGGGCTGCGGCGCTGGGAAAGCATGGCGATTTGCCGGCGTCCGGAGATGTAGGCGCCGGTGAGGGAGGCGGGCGAGTTCATGATTTCGGCGGGGGTTCCGCTGGCGACCAACTCGCCGCCGTGACGACCGGCGCCGGGGCCGAGGTCGATGACGTAGTCGGCGCGGCGGATGGTCTCTTCATCGTGCTCGACGACGAGGACGGTGTTGCCGAGGTCGCGCAGGTTTTCCAGGGCGGCGAGAAGACGTCCGTTGTCACGGTGATGCAGGCCGATGGAAGGTTCATCTAAGACGTAGAGGACGCCGCGCAGCTTGGATCCTATTTGCGTCGCGAGGCGGATGCGCTGGCCTTCTCCACCCGAGAGTGTGGCGGCGGAGCGGCCCAGCGACAGGTAGCCGAGTCCGACGTTGTGCAGGAATTCCAGGCGCTGGGTGATTTCGTGCGCGATGCGTCCGGCGATGGCCAGTTCCCTGCCGGTCAGTTTGATCTTGCGTGCAGCGTCGAGCGCGCGGGCAATCGGGAGGCTGGTGAAATCGGCTATGGACATGGCGTTCACCTTTACCGCCAGGCTTTCCGGGCGCAAACGCTTGCCGTGACACACGGAACATTCTGTGGCCGACATGAAATCGAGCAGATATTCGCGATAGGTATCGGAGGTGGAGGCTTCGAGATTCTGCTTGAGATGGCCGAGAATTCCGAGGAAGCCAGTCTTGCCGCCGCGCTGCGGCTCGCCGTTCAGCAGGAGGTTCTGAATCTTGTCGGGAAATTTTTCAAAGGGCGTCGTCAAGTCGAAGCCGTAGGCTTGGACAAGCAACTGCAGGCTGCGAATCAGATTCTGGGATGACGAGCCGGGACCGAGGCCGCCATCGAGCAGCGGTTTCGACCAATCGACAATCACCTTGGCAGGATCTAGATCGTAGCGGCTTCCGAGGCCGTGGCACTCGGGACAGGCTCCATAGGAACTGTTGAAGGAGAACGATCGCGGCTCCAGTTGCGGAACACTAATGCCGCAGTCGGGGCAGGCCAGACGCGAGGAATAGAGCGTTTCGTCTCCGTTGACGACGGCGACCAGCACTAGACCGCCGCCTAATTTCATGGCGAGCCCGACCGACTGTTCGAGGCGGTGTTCGATTCCGGGCTTCACCAGGAGGCGATCCACGACAACTTCGATGGTGTGGTTTTTGCGCTTGTCGAGGGCGAGGTCGTCTTCGAGGTTCACCAGTTCGCCATCGACGCGGGCGCGGGAGAAACCGTGCTGGACCAACTTCTCCATCTCTTTTTTAAATTCGCCTTTGCGGCCGCGGACGATGGGCGACATGATCATTACGCGGTCATCGGGCGTGAGCGCCATGACGCGCTGCACGATCTGCTCGGCAGACTGGCGAGTGATGGGCTTGCCGCAAGTTGGGCAATGGGGCACACCGATCGAAGAGTAGAGCAGGCGCAGGTAATCGTAGATCTCGGTGATGGTACCGACGGTGGAGCGTGGACTGCGGCTGGTGGTTTTCTGCTCGATCGAAATCGAGGGGCTGAGGCCGTCGATGGAATCGACGTCGGGGCGCTCCATCTGGTCGAGGAACTGGCGGGCATAGGCCGATAGGGTTTCAACGTAGCGCCGCTGGCCTTCGGCGTAGATGGTATCGAAAGCGAGCGAGGATTTGCCGGAGCCGCTCAGGCCGGTAATGACCGTCAAAGTGTTGCGAGGAATTTCGACGTCAATATTTTTCAGGTTGTGCTGGCGCGCGCCGCGCACCGAAATCCTGGTGATGGCCATTTAACACGAAACTTTATGGACTTCCGTAACGTGGACGGGGTCCAAGAAATGTTGGAGAGTGGAGATACGCAGTCCGATTCCCGTATCTTAGTTGTTAACAGCGACGGGGGTCAAATGCGGGTAGAGTAAAACATTTGCAGCCGCGAGATTCACAGAGTGGCTGTCAGCAAGGGCCGGTAACGTGAACCCACTTTTCGCAGCCTTCCTAATCAGCAGCACCGCAATCTTGAGTGTAATTCTGGGTGTATTCGGCGCATATTGCGCGATTTGCGGTGTATTGGCCGCCGTCAACCCCTCGCGACCGTCCAACGTCCTTCAGGCGTTGGTGCCCCATCCAAGCCACATAAGCGGCGACTAAGCGCGCGCCATTATTTCCTGTAGAGACGGGGCAAGCCGCGTCTCTACAGGCCTGCTCGGTGGTCTATACGCGGCTACTGGGGCGGCAGCGGCGGAGGCATGACGGGATTTCCCGGCTGCTGTTGTCTGCGAAGCATCTCCAGAATCTGCTCTGGTGTCCTTGGCCCGGCATTAGGCTGGTTTGGATCCTGTTGCTGCTGCTGGTCCTGTACATTTGCGCCGGTCGCGTCGGGCTGTCCAGGTTGTCCGGGCTGGGCCTGATCGTCGGCATTGTCGTCGGCGTTCTCCTCATCCTCTTTATCTTTATCTTTGCTATCGTCGCCTTCGGCTGCCGGTTGTCCATTCCCGGGTTGCGGGACGATGAGCTGCTGGTTGAACAGCTGAGGCTGAGAAAAACGATTCGGGGGCATCGCCGCCGCCGGATTGTTCTGATACACATTGGCGGCGGTCTGGGTTTCTCCCGACGACGGTGGCTTTGGCTTTGCCATAAGCATCACGCTCGAAACCGCAGTGGGGTCTGAGCTTGAACCCAGCATCACGTAATTGAACGAGGAGCCGTTGAGCAATCCCGCCAGAATATCGCGTGGCGCTCCCGGGCCGAGGTGCGTGACCACCCTCTCGTTGGCGCCTGGGCCCTGAGGAATTTCAATCGACGCCCCCGTGAGCTTGCGCACCTCGCGCAGGATTTCGCCTAGAGTGGAATTCTGAGCCGAGATGGTCAGCAACCCGCCTTGAAAGCTGACCTTCGCTGGCGTCGGTGGAATCTGGTCCATCGGCAATTGACTCAACGGACCGCTCGGTAACGGAGGGAGCACAAGTTGTTTACGGGACTTATGGGACTTGTGGTGCTGGGCGGTAGCCGGGCCAGCAGTCGGAGCGAGAAGGTTCCGACCAGAATTCTGAGCAAGAAGGGCGGGAGCTGCCAGCAAGAGCCCCAAAGCAATCCATCTGCGTGTGCGCGGCATCGGAATCCAGCCCTTTCCGCAAGCGGCTAGCGGTACCGAAGCCACTGCGTCCCTGCCCGATTTTACCACCGCTTTTAGAACGCTGGAGGGCCTTCTTTCTTGCGTATTTGTGACCAAAGATGCATGCAGGGTCAGCCTTTGTAAGCATTTAGACTATCCTCGGCTATGGCACCACGTAAAATGCCAGCGGAGGCTTTCCCTTTGGGCACTGCTTCAGAACCGACGCTGCGGAATCGACGGCGCTGCCGGCCATGGCTGTGGCTGCTGCTGCTGGCAGTAGCCGTCTACGCTCAAGCCCAAACCTGCGAGAGCGCGGCGGACATGGGCGGGTCGGAACGAACCGCGCTCGAAGCTGCAGCGAAGCGTTATTTTGAAATGTCGGTGCGCGGCGATGCGGCAGCCCTGAAGCAGAACTCCATTGCCAGCGTGGCAGCCAGTTTTGCGGGCATCGATACGGCAGTCAAAGAGAACCAGTCCGCGTTCACCGGCGCAAAAGCAACGGTTCGGCCGCCTTTCCTGCTGACAGCCGATGGCCCGGAACCGCTGGCACGCGCTGAATTTTTGTGCGGAGTATTTGGGAAGTCGGGTCAGACCAAGGACAGCACGGTGTTTGTCCTGCCTAATCTGCCGCCCGGCAAGTATGGCGTCGTTATTCTAGACGTGAACGGTGGCCAGGAGCCGAGGACGCTGACTTTCGTCCTGCAGCAGGCAGGCGCCGACTGGAAGCTGGCAGGCTTTTACGCCAAATCCACGCAGGCGGCAGGACACGATGCCGCATGGTTCACCGGGCACGCCCGCGATTTCAAGGCGAAAGCGCAGAATCACAACGCCTGGTTGTATTACCGCGAGGCGATGGCCCTCTCCGCTCCCGTGGACTTCATGAACACGCTCGCCACCGACAAACTCTACGACGAGGCCCAGGCAACTCAACCCTCCGATGTGCCCACAAACGGCAACTCGGTGGATATGAGCGCCGGCGGAAAAATCTATCATTTGACCGCAATTTTTCTGCTTGCCGTAGGCGACAGTCTTGACGTGGCCGTAAAGTACCAGGCCGACGACGTGTCGAATACCGCGCGCACGTTTCAGGAAAATACGACCGTGATCAAGGCCCTGGTGGCGAAGTTTCCCGAACTTCGAGAAGCTTTTGCCGGAGTTGTAGCGCGAGCCGTCGAGCCCTCCGGCCGCGACTACGGTTCGCTCGTGGCGATGAAAGACATCAAATAGCATTGAGTCAATGATTCCATGGCTCAATGATTCCATGCTCTCCGCAGTTGCCTTCGTTGTCCCGTGGGATTAGTATTTTTTCAGTTCATTTCACCTCAACGGACTTCTTCTCACTCGATCTAGTTTTCCAAGGAGGATGTATGGGAATTGCAGTTTCCCCAATCCAGATTGATTCATGCGTCAGCGACTTCATTGGCAAGCCGCGCAAAATGCTGATCGACGGCAAGTGGGTAAATGCCGCTTCGGGCAAGACTTTCCCAACCTACAACCCGGCCACCGGCGAAGTTCTGGCGCAGGTCGCGGAAGGCGATCGTGCGGATATTGACGCTGCCGTGAAGGCTGCGCGCAAGGCATTCGACAGCGGTCCATGGTCGCGGCTGACGGCCTCCGAACGCGGCAAGCTGGTGTGGAAACTGGCCGACTTGCTGGAACAGCACCTGGAAGAATTCGCGACGTTAGAAACCCTTGATAACGGCAAGCCGCTCACCGTGGCGCGGGGCGCCGATGTTCCGCTCGCCGTCGATATGTTTCGATACATGGCGGGATGGGCGACCAAGCTCGAAGGCACAACCATTCCGATCTCGGTGCCGTATACGCCGGGCGCTCAGTACCACGCTTACACGCTCCGCGAGCCGGTCGGCGTCGTGGGCCAGATTATTCCGTGGAATTTTCCGCTGCTGATGGCGGCGTGGAAGCTGGCGCCGGCACTGGCCTCGGGATGCACGGTGGTATTGAAGCCGGCCGAGCAGACGCCGCTCACCGCGCTGCGTCTGGGCGAGTTGATTATGGAAGCCGGATTCCCCGATGGTGTGGTCAACATCGTCCCGGGATATGGCGAGACGGCGGGTGCGGCTCTGGCGGCGCACGATCTGGTCGATAAAATTGCATTTACCGGATCGACCGAAGTGGGCCGGCTGATTGTGCACGCGGCCACGGGAAATCTGAAAAAAGTTTCGCTCGAACTAGGCGGCAAGTCGCCGAACGTGGTGTTCCAGGATGCGGATCTGGATGCGGCGATCGCCGGTTCCGCGAGCGCCATTTTCTTCAATCAGGGTCAATGCTGCTGCGCCGGTTCGCGTCTATACGTGGAGCGTCCGGTGTTTGATCGCGTGGTGGAAGGGGTGGCGGCGAAGGCTAAGAAGATCAGGGTTGGATCGGGCCTGGAACCGGACACGTCGATGGGGCCGCTCGTATCCGAGGAGCAGTTGCAGCGGGTGTGCAACTACCTGGATATTGGATTGTCGGAAGGCGCGACCGCGCTGACTGGCGGAAAGAAAGTGGGCGGCAAGGGATATTTTGTCGAGCCGACTGTGCTGGTGAATACGAAAGACAACATGCGGGTGGTGCAGGAAGAAATTTTCGGGCCGGTGGTAACGGCGATTCCGTTCGACGATCCGGAAGAACTCATGCCACGCGCCAACGACACGGTGTACGGCCTGGCGGCCGGCATCTGGACAAGGGACATTTCGAAGGCGCATCGGCTGGCCTCGGCCATGCGCGCCGGAACGGTGTGGATCAATTGCTACAACATTTTCGACGCGGCGCTGCCGTTTGGCGGATACAAGCAGTCCGGCTGGGGACGCGAGATGGGCAAAGACGCGCTCGAACTTTATACGCAAACCAAGGCGGTGTGTACGCGGCTGTAGTACCGTGACCGCACTGACGAGTCATACGGTGGAGGGACGGGCGTCTCGCCCGTCCGGCCGGGCGGGGACGCCCGGCGCTCCACCGGCAAGTTTGGATCGATAGCAGCCAGTGCTAGTTGTTTGGCGGCGCGGCCTTCTCGTTCTTTTTTTGCTTCTTGTCCGCCGCTTTTTCCTTGGCTTCGGCGGCAGCGCTTTCAACCGTGTCTTCCACAACCTCGCCTGTCATGGCATCGACGTTGACTTCGTGGATCCCATCCGCCGTCTTGATGTCGAAGGAATAGATCAGGCGTCCTTTTTCCCGTTCAAGCTCCTTACTCTGAATCTTTCCGGCTTCCTTGGCCAAGGCAGACTTTTGCGCCTGTTCCATGGTGATCTTCGCTTCCTTGCTCAGAGCGGCTTGGCTGGCCTTGCCCTGGTCGCCACCCCACGCTGGTAAAGTCAGCAGCGCCAGCAGAATTCCTACCAACATTGTCGTCTTCATTTCCATTCTCCTGTTTTCGGTTTGCGTTGTTGGCCGCAGGCTATGCTCCGCGGCTCCGAACGACAATTCCGGCGATCAATTAGAGCACTGAGCCTGCACAACCGCTAACGCGGAAGGGCGGCGGGCATCACTGCATTCGAGGGTTCAGGAAAAAAAATGGAGGCGCGGGTGAGAATCGAACTCACGGTAGAGGTTTTGCAGACCTCGGCCTTACCACTTGGCGACCGCGCCGGATAGTTCACTAAAAACGACACCGTAAAACGAAAAGCCCTCGAAGTGCAGGGCTTTCAAAAAAATGGAGCGGGAGACGGGGATTGAACCCGCGACTTCGACCTTGGCAAGGTCGCACTCTACCGCTGAGTTACTCCCGCTCGAGTTTTAAGTATAAACGACCCTGTCCCGCGGGAGCAAACGCACGTCGGGGTTCCAGGAAACACTGGTCAAGTGCTATCGTAACGGGATTCAGCGACACAGCGATGCCAGTGAGAAATCTCAAAGTCGATCCTCTAACTGCGACCGAGATTAACCGCCTGGGCACCTTCCTCAAGAGCTGCAAGGGCGGCAGGGCCATGGGCATCGAGCAGCTCGATGGATTTTTCGCCGCCCTTATCGCGGGTCCGGAACTGGTGATGCCGCGAGAGTATTACCCAGAGGTCTTCGGAGGCGAGATGACGGACGCCTGCGAATTCGACAGCATTGGCGAAGCGAATGAAGTTTTGGGACTCCTGGCGCGGCATTGGAATACCATTGCCGGCACTCTGTACAAGGGCGAGGTCTATCTGCCGCGGCTAATGGAGGACGAGGACGGCGTGGCTCGCGGCAACGACTGGGCCGATGGCTTTATGCGCGGCATGGGCATGCGCCACAACGGCTGGGGTCAGCTTATCAATGACGACGATCACGGCAACTGCATACTTCCGGTATTGACGCTCTACCACGAGCACGACAAAGACCCGAAGATGCGTCCCAAGCCGATTGGCCCCGAACAACGCGAAAAGATCATCGTGCACATGGCGGCTGGGATCGTGCTGGCTTATCAGTATTTCCAATCGCACGATCAAACCCATGCCGACGCCACGTTCTCACGCGAGCCCCGGTGCGCCGGCCCCAAGATCGGACGAAATGACCCTTGCCCGTGTGGTTCCGGCCGCAAGTACAAAAAATGCTGCGGCGGGGCAACTGTGAACTGAGCCTGCTGAATTCTCGTCTCCTCTTCCCTACTACCGCTTCCCCGCCGTCTGCTGGTTGGCAGCCGCCGTGATCTGGTTGCGCACATCCCACAGATCTTTGAACAGCCAGCTTTCCATGCGCTTCTGTAGCACTTCCACGGGCGTCCCCATGGTGCCGACTACGTGGCCTCCGATGATTCGTTCGGCGAGTTTGAGATGGTGGAAGCGGAAGATCTGCATGCGTTCGTCGAAGTCGAGCAGGCGCTCGGCGACATCGTGCAGGCCGAAAAATTCTTGGTGACGGCGGTAGAGTTCGCCGACTGTAAGACCGGCGCGGCTGAGCTGCTCGTGAAAGGCTTTGCCAAGGCGCGGGCCAATGTGGAGCAGCGAAAGAAATCCGGGAGAGTCGAGACCGCTGCCGTGGCCCAGGCCGGCGCGAATGAGGTGGTAGTCGTAGGGCGTAATGGTCTCCAGAATGTGCAGCAGGCCGATGGGAGGATCGAGCAACTCTAGGGCACGGCGGATGAGGCGCGTGGAGTTGCCATAGTCGGCATGATCGAGCGCTTCAAGGGCGCGGCCGAGCTCGAACGCCGCGCCTTTCATAAGCAATTCCGAGCTCTGGTGCACGACCATGAAGGTCATTTCATCCTGGTGCAGCAGTTCTTCGGGAGACTTTTGCAGGGCGAGTAGCTCGTCGGTGCGCAGATAGCGCTCGTAGTCGGTCGCTGCTTTGCCGGGAAGAATCGGTTTGGTAAATTCGTCGCGATATGACATGGGAAACCTATGCGTTATCAGGACTGCAAGTGATGGTGCGGATGATGCGGCGCCCACTGCGGATCTTCATCGGGCGTTACGACCTGGCCGTCGCGCATGTGGACGATGCGGTCGCCATACTCGGCGGCCTCGGGGTTGTGCGTAATCATGAGCACGGTCTGGCCTAAATCCTTGTTCGACTGGCGCAGCATGTTGAGGACGATGCCCGAACTTTTCGAATCCAGGTTGCCGGTGGGTTCGTCGGCAAGCACGATGGCGGGGCGGTTGATGAGAGCCCGAGCGAGCGCGACTCTCTGCTGCTCGCCGCCGGAAAGCTCGTTCGGTCGATGATCCAGACGCTGGGCGATGCCAAGCATCTCGGTGATCTTCTTCAGGAGCGCGGGATCGGGCATGGCTTTGCCGGCGATGTCGGCGGCGATCTCGATATTCGAGCGCGCGCTGAGCGTAGGCAGAAGATTGAATTTCTGGAAGACGAATCCGATCTTGCTTTTGCGCAGCCGGGTGCGCTCGCCGTCGGACAGCGTGGCGAAATCCACGCCGTCGATGGTGACGCTTCCCGAGTCGGCGCGGGTCAGTCCACCGAGCAGATAAAAGAGCGTGGACTTGCCGCTGCCCGAAGGGCCCACAATGGTGACGAACTCCCCTTTTTGCACGCTGAAGGAGACACCGCGCAGGGCGGGCACTTCAACTTTGCCAACCCGGTAGGTTTTTCGGAGTTCTCTAGCTTCAATAAAGGCCGACATCCAGTGAAAACGATATCACAAGGAGAAGCGCGATTGAGGCATTGACTCAATGACTCAATGATTCAGCTCACGCCACAATCGCGTGCTCCACGTCCACCGCCCGCGCGCGAAGTTCCACATGGCGCTTGGGGCCGCGCTTGCGCACCAGCAACAGGCGAATGCGTTCCAGCAGGTCCGCGGGTTCGTACATTCCCTTGGGGAGAAAAACATCGGCGAGCGTTTCGCGCTCGTAGATCTTAGTTCGGCCGGAGATCAGCACCGCCGGAGTCTGCGGCGAAAGGTTTTTGATTTGATCGATCAGCCGCGAACCATCCACACCGGGCATGATCAGGTCGGTAAGCACCAGATCAACGCCGCCGCGGCGGAAGGCTTCGAGCGCCAGTTCGCCACTGTTGCATGCGAGCACGCGGTAGCCCCGCGTTTCCAGCAGGATTTTGCGAATGGAGAGCGATTGTTCGTTATCGTCCACACAGAGAATCGTTTTCTTGGGCTTCATTGACCTGGACCTGACCGGGAGACTGTCGTCACAAATTTATTTTTGATTTGCTTCCGGGTTTCTATTTTAGGAATCGTGAGCGAGGTGAATGCTAAATAGAATCACCGTTTCGGTAAAGTAGCGTGCTCGCCAATAGCACTCCGGTGCCTGGCGGAATCGTGCCATCGGCCTTGGAGCCGCGACTGTCGCGGTGTTTCGATCTACTGGACGGCGAGCGTGACTTTACCGCGCAGTACTTCCACACAATTTCCACCGACACGCACATTGACCACATAGTTACCCTGCCGATTCGATTCCTTCGTGGCACGAACAAAAATGCAGCTGGGACGGTACATTTCAAGGCCTTGCTCGATCAACACCTGCTCATCGCTGGCGGCAACCGCGTGCGCGACCATCCAAGCGGCGCAGCATCCGGCGGCGGACCCGGTGGCGGGGTCGTCTCCGTTATAAAAAATCATCCGAGCATGAAGGCGGGCTTTGGGATCGACGGTCTCGCGGCAAACGAAGTAAAAGAATTTTCCGCCACTGCGCGCGAGATATTCGGCGGCGGCATCAAGATTAAGACGGAGTTTCCGCACCGCCTCCAGCGAACGCAGCGCCACCATGGTAAATGGCATGCCGGTGGAAACGGTTTGAATGGGCGCGGAGTCGTCGAAGTCAGCGACGCCAAGGTTCGTAAGGCGCGCGATGTCACCGACGTTGTGGATCGCGCCGAACTTGGGATCTTTCTGGGTCATTTCTCCGAAGACGGGTTGACCTGCTGCGTCGGTGAAGCGCACGGGCACAGTGCCGACGTTCAGATCGAGCCGGACTTCTGGAGCGCCCGTCTGGCCGCGCAGAACGAATGCGGTACCGAGCGTGGGATGTCCGGCGAAGGGCAGTTCTTCCTGCACGGTGAAGATGCGCACGCGGACTCCGCGTTCTTTTTCGGCAGCGGCGTCGCCGGGCAGGACGAATGTAGTTTCGGAGAGATTCATCTCGCGCGCCAAGTCCTGCATCTGATCGGTGCTGAGGCCGCGGCCGTCGAGAAAAACCGCCAGGGAGTTTCCGGTAAGGGCGCGGTCGGTGAAGACATCGACCTGCACCATGGAGAGCTTTCTTGTCGAAGCAGCCATGGCTGAGATTTTACTGCGCGCCACACTTTCACGCGCCTGGGGCGCACTCGCGGCCCAATGCGATACCATAATCCTTGCCAGAACCGGCCTGGCCCCGGTTGACGGGCTGGCGGCCAGTGGGCATTCTATTCTCTACTAACATAGTAGGGTTTAGGCGAGCAGGCATCCATCGATTTCAATCACACTACGCGAGGAACCAACATGTCTCTACGCATCAATTCCGAAGCTCCCAACTTCACCGCTGAAACCACGCAAGGCACAATCAATTTTCACGAATGGATTGGCGACGGCTGGGCGATCCTGTTTTCACACCCCAAGGATTTCACTCCCGTCTGCACGACCGAACTGGGCTACATGGCGGGTCTTGAGCCGGAGTTTGCCAAGCGCAATACGAAAATTATCGGCCTGAGCGTGGATCCGGTCACCAGTCACGGCAAGTGGGCCGCCGATATTGAAGAAACGCAGGGTCACAAGGTGACCTATCCGATGATCGGCGATCCGGAACTCAAGGTGGCGAAGCTCTATGACATGCTGCCCGCCGAGTCTGGAACCAGCAGCGAGGGCCGCACCGCCGCCGATAATGCCACGGTGCGCACGGTGTTCGTGGTTGGTCCGGACAAGAAGATCAAGCTGATGCTGATCTACCCCATGAGCAGCGGGCGCAATTTCGATGAGGTGCTGCGTGTGCTTGATTCGATACAGCTCTCCGCCAAACACAATGTTGCCACACCCGTGAACTGGAAGCCCGGGCAGGACGTGATCATTCCAACGTCGGTTTCAGAAGAGCAAGCCAGGCAAAAATATCCAGGCGGCTGGAAGACTCTGAAGCCCTATCTGCGAGTGGTGGCGCAGCCGAAGTAGTTTGGGTTCGTTCGCAAACGAATTACGGAAGCGCATGCGGTCCGGTGATCGTCCCGGTCTTCAAAACCGGCGGGCGGCATCTTCGATGTCGCCGGTGTGTTCGACTCACACACGCTTCCGCCAAAACAAAAGACTTAACTGGCCTTGCGATCTGGTTGCGATCCGTTAAGAGCGAGCCCCGCCACTTTCGAGGCGGCGCGGGCCATTTCATCCGTGACCACATCTCCGTACACGTTCATCGTTGTGCGAATGTCCGCGTGCCGCATGAGCTTTTGCTGCACGGCTATCGGAGTTCCCACAGCGTCAAGCCATGATCGGTACGTGTGCCTCATGCTGTGCGTGCTGACGTGGGCAATGCCAGCGGCAAATGCGGCTTTCTTGTACGCATCGTTGACGCTATCGGCTGACCATGGCAGACGGCCTAGTTGTGCGGGCGAAGCGAAAATCCAATCCTCTTGTGCGGAGAATTGACTCGTTTGCTTCCACGTCTTGAGAGCTTCGATCATAGTTTTGGTGATCGTGATTGCCTTGTGTGAGGTTTCGGTTTTCACGTCATCCACGCGCTGACGAACGATACCGCGTTGAACGCTGAGTTTCCCATTTGACCAATCCACATCCGACCAGCGCAGCGCCAATGCTTCGCTGATGCGAAGGCCAAAGCACACGCATACGAGGGAGACGGTGAGAAAAGGTTGCCTGAGAGCAACGATGAATCGCTGAAACTCATCCACCGTTAGACTGCTTGGTTTGGAAACTCGTTTTGATGCCCCTTTGATTGTGACCAACTCCATCGGGTTTCGCTGCGTCGGCACGTCACCGCGCCACATAGCGAACTCCCACAGAATTCGAAGCAATCCCCGAATAGCTGCTCTGCTCCGTGGCGTAAGTTCGAGGGATTTGAGCCACAATTCAATAGGACGTGCTTGCAAGTCTGTGATCTCACACTCACCCCACTTCGGGATGACGTGATTCTTCAGCCAAGCGTCATACGATCTTCGCGTGCTGTAGCGTTGCGGCATCTTTTCAGCTCGATACTGTTCGATCAGCGTGCTCACCTTAAGAACCCTCACAGTGGTAGAGATCGGTTCTGTCAATGAATTTTGGAAAGAGTACGCTGCTCGCCAAGCGGCTACCTTGGTTGAATATTTCGCCAAGGTACCGATTTGCTTTGAGCGGCGTTTTCCTTCTTCCCACCATAGGAAATTCCAAGTCTCACGTCGTTTGTCAAAAACTACACTTCCTGTTTTGTGCCGTGCTGCCCTTTTCATTGATCCATCCTTTCCGCAGGGCGCACGGATGGCGGAATGCATGGTAGCACGGAGGATTCCAGAAGGGCAGCGTCTAATTCCGGTTGCCGGAAGCGCCAGACGCGGCGATGTGTCCCCGACAATGCGAAGGCTTTCATCTTGCCTTGCCGTACCCAGAGCAGCAACGTACGAGGCTTGATCTTCAGATAGTTCGCAGCTTCCGTTACGGTTAGCCATTCGGATTGGATGGTTGCGTTCATTGCGGGAAACCAGCAGTTTGTTGGTTATTTATCTCGTTCTTGTTCGCAGTAAGGACAAGAATTAGAAGAACGCTTGCTATCGCTACTCCCGCGATCAGAACTGCTCCCACAACGGTGAGTTTCATTGTGTCTGCTCCCACGGAACAATTGCGTCGCAGTTTTTCTTCGGGCAGCGAAAACCTTTCATGCCTCCGTCGAATACGCTCGTCTTAATGAGCTTTGGTTCGGCCCAAAACTCTTGGCCGCACTCTGGGCAGGTGAGACGGTATCGACGTTCCATTTCTCGCAATCGGTTAAGAAGACTCTCATTATTGGTATGCAGCAGCAGACGGCGGAACTCCTGGATTCCCGCAGGTCCGCGCACGAAGATTTGCACTCCGCACGGATCGCAAATTAGATATGGTTTGTCCTTTTTCGTAAGCCGAACCTCGCGCACCTGCGTACATACGGGACAAGGAAACATTTGCTTGCCGCTCACAGCTACCATCGAGTACCCCCTCCGCAACAACCTTCCGCATCCACAGAAAGTCTTCTCGCTGCCTGCAATATAAGGGGTAGTTTTGAGAATCGAGGCAAAGCGGCTAGACAAGTGGCCACATCTCATTTTGGCCGCTCCGTTTAATTTGGAGGTGTTTATGGGAAATCTTCCGTAAAATTAAGACCGGATTCCCGAATAGTTTCCGCAAAAATGCCAAAGCGCGAAAGAGCCGCAAAAAGAGCTACGAATCTCCTTGACACGTTTTCGGAGAAACGGGGCAGGGGACGCCCGCCACTGGTCCGCGCGTCTGAGCTTCGAGGCCGCGCGGATCACTATCGCTTCATTTTTAACCAAATATGGGATCGTCTCTGGCCTAGACTTTCGCAGGCGCAAGAGGATCAAGAAGTTATCGATGCATTCGTAAAAGATGCCCAGCCCTACGCGCCAAATTTTATGCCCGGCCTAGCCAATCTTGTTTTTCGGATCGTGCGTGAGGCAAAATTCCCCAGAACACGTGACGCGCAGATTAGCTTTCTCGCCGATTCGCTGGCTGGGCTCGGCTCTGTCTCTCCGCGCAGTTCTCGCGATATCTGCCAAAAGGAAAGAACGCGAGAGAAACGCGCACATCACATTATTCGATACGAAGTTTATGTTGAATGTTCCTGTGGATTCAAAGGCCGATCCCTCAATCTTGCTTGTCGGAAATGCGGAGCGGAAATTGATTTTGGGCTTTCTGGCTTAACGCCCTTTAGTTGAACCAATAATTCCCCCCTCTTATTTGCCGCTACGTAACGTACGTATGTAACGTTAGGAACATTGGTGACTGCCTATTAAACGGAGTCGATAGTCCCATCTCCGGCGTGTCCTAGAAAAGCCCACCTAGTTGGCTACGGTTATGGATGTGAGATGGCTATTCACAAACAATTCATGATGCACGGGCAGATTCTTCTTGACTTCGAGACCACGTTGACTTACTTTCCCTCACATCATTTCTAACACTGAACAATTGCTGTTCTGTTGCATGAGCTGCATCCAGTGATTGAGTCCAGCGGAAGTGAGAGTTCTCCGATAAATTGGGGCGAAGAGGCCCTGACGAGGAGGACTTCAGATGCGGAAGAGCCGATACACGGAAGAGCAGATTGTAGGGATTTTGAAGGAGTCGGAAGCTGGACAGGCGACTCCGGAGTTGTGCCGCAAGCATGGCGTCAGTCAGCAGACGTTGTACCGCTGGAAGGCGAAGTATGGCGGCCTGGAAGTGAGCGAGGCACAGCGCCTGCGTCATTTAGAGGAAGAGAACCGCAAGCTCAAGCAGTTGGTGGCGGAGCAGGCGCTGGACATCGTCGGCTACAAGGCGGTGCTATCAAAAAAGTGGTAGGCCCCCAGGCGGGGCGAGAAGCGGTGAAGGTATTTCGAGCAGCTACGGAATGCTCGGAGCGGCATGCTTGTGAAGGACTGGAAGTGTGGCGGGCCCTGTTGCGGTACGTAGCACGAGGGCCGCGGTTTGCGGAAGCGAACGAGCGGTTGCGGGTGCGCTTGCGCGAGCTGGCGGAAGAGCGGCGTCGCTGGGGCTATCGGCGGCTGCATGTTCTGTTGCAACGGGAAGGCTGGAGTGTGAACAGCAAACGGGTATACCGGATCTACGTGGAAGAGAAGCTGATGGTGCGCCGACGCAAGCGGAGACGGCGGATCTGCGCGCAAGCCCGAGTGCTGCTAGCGGCCCCGATGCGCGCCAACGAGACGTGGACGATGGACTTTTTGCAGGACGCATTAGCCTCTGGCCGGAAGGTACGCACGCTGTCGATCGAAGATGCCTACACGCGGGAGATGCTGGCGATCGAGGTGGATACCTCGTTGCCGTCGCTGCGCGTGGTGCGTGTGCTGGAGAAGCTCCGGCAACATCGCGCACTGCCGGTGCGGATTGTCATCGACAACGGTACGGAATTCACTGCCAAGGCTCTGGACCAATGGGCCTATGAAAACAAAGTCACTCTGCACTTCATCACGCCAGGCCGACCCATGGAGAACGGCTATATCGAAAGCTTCCATGGAAAGTTCCGTGAGGAATGCCTGAACGAGCACTGGTTCCTGAACCTGGACGACGCACGAGAGACCATCGAAGACTGGCGGATCGATTACAACCGGGTACGCCCACACAGTTCGTTGGGCTATCTGACGCCGGAGGAATTCGCAACAGGCTATGCAAATGTGGAAAGCAAAAAACGCTTTCCACCTTCGCACAGCCTCGGCTGCTGCGAAGTAAATTTGCAGCTAAACTCAAACCCGAGTACTCTCACTTTGCCGGACTAACCGAAGGGGGCAGCTCA
>JANXZM010000035.1 GCA_025355505.1 Acidobacteriaceae bacterium
CATCGCAATCTGCTGGTAGCGCGTATGCAAATCACATCCTATAATCATCATCGCTCGGCTCCTTTCCTCCGAGCCTTGGTCGCTTTGAGCGCTTCCAAGTCTACTCGCTCGTTAGGAGCCGACACGGTTATCTCATCAGCCCGCAAACTGACTCAGGCGCAGGCGGCAAAAGTACTCGGCGTGGACCAACCCAAGGTATCGGCGCTGATGCGGGGCCGTCTGACCGACTTCTCTATCGAACGCCTTTTGCGTTTCCTGCTCTTGCTCGGGCACGACGTTCACATTGCCGTCACCGCCAGGCCGCGCTCAAGCCGGAAACCACCGACTTTGCAGGTATACGCAGCGCAGGGGCGTTTCAAAGCCGCAACAGCCGGTCGGCGCTGAATTCCAAGGGATTGCGGCAAAATGCAACGAAGCTGCTTGGCTCGCTCGCATTCCTTCCATATTTTGAATTCTCTAGCCGCCACTTGCAGAAAGATCGGGGAACATTCCGTCTGTCCCTAGGATTCAGTATTGCCTGATGTGTTGGCGTCGGTTTCGCCATGCATTCCGGGCGAAATCTTCGCTGCGAGCCAATGCTCGTATTTTTCTAGGGCAGCAAGATCTTCAACAGTGAGGGTTATGGCGGCGGATGGGTGCGAAACAATATTCCGTTTTTCGTTCACAGTGTTGAGCCAATGGATTTTGGTCTCCTTCTTGCCGGTCTTTTCGTAGGCCAGAATGGGCTCGAAAAGCTCCCAGTTCTGCAGCGCGATCTTTGCATAGTCGATCAGATCGAAGTAGTTCTCTCTTAGGCCCCTCTTACCTTCATCTTCCTCGAAACGCTCGCTTACCTTGACCCGCACCGTCTTCGGGACGCCTGTCATCCACCAACCTGTTTCTTCGTCCCCGCATTCGCGTCGAAGCTCTTCGAGCACGACCTTCTGAAGCATTCGTTCTATGCGGTCGATAATCTCTTTGCCTTTAATATTCGTCTGCGCTTTTTCTTGCTGAATGAACTGATCCAACCCCGGCGGATTGAAGTTGGAAATGGCTAGACGCATTGCCTGCTGGCAGTTTCGCGTTCTCCTGGTTTGGCCTTGAATGCCTCTCAGGTCTCTAAATAGTTTTCGGTCCTGTTCAGAAAACGCACCGAGGTATGCGCCCAGCGCAACGGCGTACTCCTTAAGGACGTCAAAGAGGTCCTCATTGTCAAAATGAATCAACTTCTTACTATCAAGGTGCTGAACCACACTGCGAAGAACGTTAACGCAGGCAATGACCCCGTCATTCATCGCAAGGCCGCCACCCTCGCCAGCGCCCTTGTTCCACCACTCGCTAGTTGCGATCCGTACCGTGTTTAACCACTCGTTGAGAGCATATTCCGTGCGCTTCAAGGTGGCGTCGTTATCGCCGGCCCAAAACGGGCCGTATTCGAGAATATGTCCCTTCTTTTCCTTGGCGATGTGAAATCCGGCCTTCTCAATCGCACCGTAGAGGCTCGCCAACGAGATGCAACGTATATCGTCCTTGCCAACATCCGCCGTTTGGATTCGTTGATAGAGCGGCGATTCTGAATCTCGGTCCATGTCTTGAATTGCCTTCGAGATAATGGCCCTTGTTCGAATCGAGTCGTCATCCGCGTCCCAGTGTAATTCCGCGTAAAGTTCCTGAAGTAAAGACTGCTTTACGCTCTTCTGCTTCGCGTTAATATCGATAAAGAGCCTCGCCTGCTCGCTGGCTGCTAGTCCGTCGAAAGCCAAGACCGACAGTCGACTCTTTGCCGCCCTTTCGTGCCCGGAGTAGGCGAAGAGTCGATGTTGGCCGTCGATTATCCACGCAGACTTGTATGTGGGTCGGATTTTAAGCCATCCGGCCACTCCACTATCCTCCGGATCTCCTTCCTGATGGATCCGCTCGAATTGCAATCGGTCCTTATCGATATTAACAACTATGTTGGTCGGAAAAATGCCGTCGTCGGTGATGTACTGCCTGATCTTGTTCAATCGGCCTTTATTGAGCATGCGTTGGTAGGTGCTAACATCCGACCTTTTCCCCTTCGACCGGTGTGAAACGTACGAGATCTTCAGAAGGTAATCGGGAGTAATAGAGAACGCGTAGCAGTTGAACCCTCCCATCTTGGTTTTAACAGCTGGGAGTCGAAGTTCCAATCCGGCTACGGTCTTGCCCGGAAGCATGTCTGCCAGAAATTGGTATCTCGCTGCCGGGCCGATGTGACTCAACAGATGTTCATAGTATTCAAGATCGCGCTCGTCAAACAGAATGATGTTTTGGTCCTTTGCCCGGGCACGATCATTGTCGCTGAGTAAATGTGGGACAAAAACATCGCCAATACAACCTGCCGTTTGTGAGCCGCAGGGAACTGTGTCCTCGCGCAGAAGGTGAAGCGTTCTCGGATCAATCCATGCTTTGCAAGGTCGTTTTGGAATTGAGGGCGCTTGGTCGGGTTTTCCGAAGACTTACACTCGATGGCGATCGCAATTTCGCTATCGAAGGCGGCAACGTCGATTTGTGTGGTGGGGCTTTCCGGGTTCTTCGGTTCAAGGGTCAACTCTGCGCCGCCTTTTGCCGAGAGCAGCGGAAATTGCATGCGATAGAAAAGAGTCCAGACTCGATCCTCAAGATGGTTTCCGTGCGACTTCGGCTTGCGAAGCCGGACGGACTTCCTGTTGCGCTGGTCCACGGTCCAGCCATCGGCAATCAACTGCTCAACCAGAGCGGGATTCACGGTCTTGGTCTCGTAGTCGCGTGCTCTAGCTCTTGCAAGGCCGCCGAGATCTTCGATAGGCACAACATTATTCAACATCGGTGCGCGCCCCCGCGTAAAAGACACACTCCGTAACACGGGATCGAAAGTCGCTCGACGCGGCTATGACTGAATTCCGTTCGAGTGTTGCTGTGGCAAAACCCGTGTAGAGGTTTCGAATGGAAAAATGATCAGCGTTGCTCACAATCACAGTACAGCCTTTACCGGCCAATTTCTTAGCTACATGCGCGAGGCGAACTTGATCTTCCCAGGAAAAAATCTTGGCGTTGTACTTAATAAACCCATTGTTTCCGTGTGCCACCGTGTAGGGAGGATCCAAGTACACGAGATCGCCTCGGGTCGCAGTACTCAGAGCCTCCTCGAAATCTTGATCCCGTATGACAGCGCGCTTAAGAAGGTCGCTTGCTCTGGAGATTCTCTCCTCGTCGCAAGGGTCCACGTGTGTTTTGTAGCCGTAGGGGACGTTGAACTCACCTTTGAGGTTCACCCGATAAATGCCATTGAACGCAAGAGTGACGAGATAAATCAGGCGGGCTGCGCGGGCGGCGTCGCTTCTGGGCACGGTGGAACGAACAATGTAGTAACTTTTCTTGGTATTCCTTAGTTTGCGGAGTTCGCGGATGACAGCTCCTGGCCGATCTCGAACCTGCGAATAGGCGTGTGTCAGTTCAGAGTTCTTGTCGGACAAATAGGCTTTCTTCGGCTGGAGAGCAAAGAAGAGGGCGCCCCCGCCAACAAATGGCTCGAAGTATCGACTAAACGACGTCGGGGTGAGGGGCAGGATGACATTTAGTAGATTACGTTTGCCGCCGGGCCACTTCAGAAGCGGCGGACATTTGACCTGATCAGTCTCGATTCTTAGCACCCGTCTGTTCTCCGTTGGCTGCGAACTATTCTATAGCGCAATCTTGCTGAATGCGATTGTGTTGCCAGGTTCAAAAAGTGGCCCGACACTTGCAACCTAAGTTTGGGGGAGGAAGGCGTCCACGATAGCACAAACACAATCGTTGTCAATCGGTGCTTGGTGGGTTGGGGATACGGCAAACAGCCAGAACTTTTCTTTCGCGGCATCCGAGAGAGCTAACCTCGTGGTCCGATACAGTTACGGGGGAAGTAACACAGGATTGTATCTTGCATTATGCGTCAAGTATCAGCGGAAATGCTGCGTGACTCTTACAGAGAGAGGCGGTTGAGAGCTTGGGCATTCGTGAGAATGACCATCCGATTCACCACTCAAAAAAATGGATGAGAAACAGAATCACCGTAGCCCCCAGCGGCAGCAGCAGCCCGGCGCGCAGACTCCCAGGGAGAAAGCCGGGGACAGACGGAACGTTTCCCCAAGATTCGACTCCCATTGACCAGCCCTTTTTTCATCACACCCAAGCTGTGACCGCCATCACAGACATCCAGCCCGACCGGTGCAACAATGTCCCCTGATTAGGGCAATAGACAAGCGTGCCTGTCTTCAAAGACGGCCCTCGAAGCTGCCCCAAAGCCATTTTCAGCGCTCTTTGACAACTCAAATTGAGACGATGAGGAGGCGTAATCCGCCTCCGAACCCCGGGCAAAGCGAGAAATCGCCGCTAAGTCCTTATTCCTCAAAGACTCTATATGTAAGTCATTTAGAATCAAAGACCAGCCGGTAAAATTCGTCCTAACCCCATGATTCTAATAGACAGGGTGGGAGGGGGGTGGGGTGGCTTCGGAGTAAACAGACGAAATTACCCGAACCTAAGCCCTTCGGAAATGGGGCCTCTGGACTTAAATGACCCGATGACCAGATCACCCGATTCCGGTCACCACTCAAAAAGATGGACAAGAAACAGAATCACCGTAGCCCCCAGGCTGATGAGATAACCGTGTCGGCTCCTAACGAGCGAGTAGACTTGGAAGCGCTCAAAGCGACCAAGGCTCGGAGGAAAGGAGCCGAGCGATGATGATTATAGGATGTGATTTGCATACGCGCTACCAGCAGATTGCGAT
>JANXZM010000036.1 GCA_025355505.1 Acidobacteriaceae bacterium
TCGCAATCTGCTGGTAGCGCGTATGCAAATCACATCCTATAATCATCATCGCTCGGCTCCTTTCCTCCGAGCCTTGGTCGCTTTGAGCGCTTCCAAGTCTACTCGCTCGTTAGGAGCCGACACGGTTATCTCATCAGCCAAATGCAGCTTGCAAATGCGCTATGTCGATATGCGGAACTCGCGGCGACGACCACATTTCCCTTGCCCAATGCTAAATAGCCTGATCATGTTGCCACGCTCTCCCGCTGTTTAGATGTCCTGATCTTCCGCGTCCAGCAAAGTGAGAAGCGGGCACTGAGGCCAGGCATTCGCAAGCGTGTTCATATCCGTTATGACACGCGGGGAGCCTCTGCCTAACGTCGGCAGCCTTCGCGTTAGGTCCACCAGCGGGCCATAGCCATTCTCGTTTGGCATCAGGAGCATATAGTCGAATGTCCGAAGTTGACGTTCCCGGAAAACCAACACGGGAGGATCATCTTCGGGATATTCTTGCCCTCTCGCCGCTCCGATCTCGATCTTGTGGTTCTTATTTGTTTGACTGTATACACACGGCCGCACTTCTACCTCGGCCCGATGACCGTCTGCCGCCACCCGTGTCAGATACACACGCTGCGTTTTGTGGTCCGTGATACGGAAATAGTCTCTGACGACATCGGCGTTGAAATGAACCTGCGCCCACCGCCCGCCTGCCCTCGGCACCTGAGCTATCAAGATGCGATCAAACCCGGCGACGGCTGCGGGCTGGACTACTGCTACGGCTCTTCCTCGCCGCGGCCTTCGTACGAGAGTGCCCCTCGCCTGTCGAGCCCCTTTTATCGCCCGAACCAGGTTACGAGCTGCACGCTCAAGCGCCTCATCATCAATCGATCTGATCTGCTCAGCGTGGCGGACCAAAAACTCGTCAAGGGCGGAAACATCGAGCTCGTCCGCCCTATCCACCGAAATAATCGTGTAGCCCTCAAAGTTGTTCGTCAGTCCGCCGGGCGTAAGATTGCCCGATCCAACAATTAGAGTACGGCGGCCATCTTCATAAGTGAAGTCCGACAGCTTGGGATGGAAGAGCCCCGAATGTGGGTTCCAAAAGACCTTCGGACGAAACCGGGCATTCCGATGCTCAAGCTCGCGCAGACGCTCCAACGTTGGGCGGTTTGTTACGGCATCGATTCCGACAAGTAAGTCGATCTCTCCGCCTGCGTTCATGAACTCATGAACCACCGGGTCCTCAATGAGGTGATTCACTCCATCGCGCGATGCGAACGCATAGACACCACGCCAGGCATCGGCACCGATGGCAGCCGCCAGGATCGCCTCGTAGAGATACGTCGTTTCAGAATGTGTCGGGTCTTGGATACAGAATCGAAATTCCATAGACAAACCTCAGCACCGCGCAATCATTGCAAGGGGGGCACCACGCTCCCACCGTCCGAGTCGAGATCGTCATTTACGGTAACCAGCCGTTCTATGCCGGCTACGAGATCGCTGTATCGCTTGACCTTCGGTCCCTTCGTTTTGGTCAGACCCGGTTTAGCAAATATCAAAACGTATTCGTGGACATTCTTGAACAGGAAATTGGGCGGATAGGGGTAGCTTCCAAATATCGGGCGTTGCGCGCCATACGAGCCCCATTTTCCGCCAGACCCGTTCTTGTTCCAGATGATCTCGTTGACCATGACAAAACCAATGTCCCGTAAGAGGACCGCGAAGTCCGTGGCAAGAGGAAATGTCAGGAGACCGTGATCCGTATGCTGATTGACGTTGGCGGTGACAACGCAGATTTTCCGTCCCGGCATTAGAACGCGGAAACATTCTTCAAAAACAGGACGAGTCGCTTCGACAAAAGAAGTGTAACTTCCGATGTTGCCAAGGTTCTTTGCAGAGCTGCCGTAATTGGCCTTGTCCCAGTATGGCGGACTTGTAACCACTAGGCCGACACTATCGTCGTCAACAAAACTTAAGTTCCGACTGTCGCGACACACCGCGACCAACGACTCGAAATCTGTTGCATGACCGTTGCGCAGTTTGCTGCACTCCTTCTTGATTATGCGTACATATTCTGCGTTTTGATCGACACACACAGCGCGCCGCCCTAGAGGAATGACGGCGCGCGCAGTCGTTCCACTCCCGGCAAAAGGGTCGAGAACAGTTTCTCCGTAGAAACTGAAAAGCTTTGCAAGGCGAAGAGGAATTTCCGCCGGGAATACTGCCGGGTGATCATCCCTACTCGTATTAGCGATGGTCCAAACGGTCTTTGTGTATTCTCGCCATTCTTCCTTCGTCACCTTACTCTTCTCCTTCGTTGCCGCCGAGACTTTCTTAGTCATGCCCCCTCCTCTTCGATCTCTGTCATGTAATGTTCCCGCAACCTGGCGGCTACGGTTCGCGCTGTGAATTGCTGAAGCTCCTCGACAAAAATGTCCTTAAGTCCCGCAAGATCCGCTAAGACCTCATCAATCTTGCGCCGCATCCCATCGTGACCGTTCGGCGTGTAGGCGACGGAGGTCCGCCCTCGGTTCAGACTTATGATTGGTTTCGTTTCAATGGCCGACCAAAGTTCATTGCCATGCTCCGTAAGTTCATCCTTCACGCGCCCGGTCATTGCCTCCAGCCCGAACGGTAACTCAGCAATAAATCGCCTAGATACGTGAAACCCATCACCATGTGTGTGCCACCACCAGTAAGCGAGATGGCTGGAAAGGATTCCGAACACCGCAAACGCATCCCTTCTTGAGGCACATCTGACCGCATGTAAAGGGTGTTCAGACAGCGTTTGACTGTCCTGAAGCACACTGCGTTGTGGCTTCACGAACACGTTGATGAAGTTATAAGCGGTTGCGCCAACAAATACTGTCCGGTCATCTGCACTGGGCAAGTCCGCCAGATCAACGCGTCCGATTCCCTCGACCGCTTGTTCAAGACGACTCCAGCGTGCATTGAGCGTTCTGAGGGCGGCAGACTGGGAATTGCCTTCAATTTTCGGAATTCCACCCCGTATGTCCCCGTCGATCACAGTGAATTCGAGACTTCTAAACATTGCCGCCCGATTGTAACCGCGCCACTTTCTTAACGGCCCGGTGAACAGAACTGTTGTCTTGTCCGATGGAATCCTTGACCAAAGCACGATAGCGTTTCGCGTCTTTACATCCTCGCCGAAAAGCGCATGAGGCTCCCTGTCAAAGAACGCGAAGCGCCAGCGCCCTCGGGTCTTCGAAATCAACTCTCGCGTCAGCGAAAACTGCGACCCAACATTGCAGGCTATAGAGAGCGGCAAGACAAGCGCCCCGGAGCACTCTTCACGATTGGTCAGCCGTATCATCTGCTCAATGAACGGAAGGTATATTTCCGCGCTCGGCTTCGCCTTGCTGCCAAGACATTGATACACGAGTCCGAGTTCGGCCAGATCCGAACGTCGCGCGAGGTCCGCGTAGGGCGGATTTCCGAGAATGACCGTCGGTCCTTCTTTAAGCGCTGGAAAGAGCTGCGCTATAGACACTCGCCTGGTTTCCTCACTCGAAACCACCGGCTCATCGTCTTCTTTATCGCGTGCGGTACTGTTCTCTGCGGGATCAATCCGCAGGGTATCTACGCAGGCGAGATTGAGGCGCAGACGGTACCACGCTTCAGCAGGCGTTGTACCCCCGCTTCGCGGATCAATCCAGCTATCCGCGAGAAGAACGAACGCGGTTGCATCGAGGGGCCAGGGATCAATATCGGTGCCAAACAAGCACTCAGCGGCCAATGAGGAGATACTTCTTTCAGGATACTTGTGTCGCAACTCCCGCAGCGCCGCCCGCAGAAAGACGCCCGTTCCACAAGCGGGATCGAAGATGCTCGGCGGGCTTTCTTGGGTCAACGCGGAGAGACAAGCGCTGGCCATGTATTCCGAAACATCAGCAGGAGTATAGAAAACCCCTTCCGCCCGCTTCCTCAATCGTGCCGTGCGAGTGGCAGGATTGCGTCGTACGCTCAGCCTGCTTCCCGGCCCATGAGGATCGAGGATGTATGGCAACAGTTCGAAGTAAGCAAGAGCATCTCCCTTTGTTTGCAGTGCCTTCTCCGCCTTCCGAAGCGCCTCGTTAGATGGGAGCGTCGCCAAGCCGCGCGGCACGTTAGGTCCGAAGAACCAACGTATCGCTTCCAGCAGGGAGGTGGTGACCGGGAGCGTTCTTAGCGAAACGCCCACTACCCACATTGAAACAATGGCCCAAGCAGCCATGTTGCCGTCTGATCTAATGAGATCTCGTCGAGACTGCTCACCGTGCGGCAAAGATAGCGAGGCACGAATGGCAGAGCAGTGTTTCTTTCCCAGTATGCTCGAAAGGGCTGTAACAGCCTTTCTGATTGGGTCACTGTAGAGTTCGACGACCGTCGAGAGAACGTGTCCGCGACGCGGTACGGCAAGACTAATCTCGTCCGCCTTCCTTATGACCGCACACGAGGCTTCCTTAAACTTTGCCGGGCCAGACGACGCGGGTCGCACTAGGCACTCCCATTCTTCAAGCGCCCTATCGTATCCCCGTTCAAGAGTCGCGGCCCTCAAAGTCCGCATCCTTCAAATCTGAGAAGAACCGTTAGCGTTATTAACGCCCGGTGCGACTTCGTGAAACCCTGGCAGCGCATTATGCTTGCCCTCTGAACAGCGGCCATTTGTCCGCAATGTATTTCTCTGCCGCTTCGCGCACTACCCATGCGAGCGACACTTTCTTTTCCTTGGCGATGGTTTCCAACGTCTCGTAAACATCGGGAGGGAAACTGATCGACGCGCGAACGGTCGCCGCGCTCTCCGCTTTCATCTTCTTCTCATCTCCCTTTTTTGCCTTCATTCAGGCTGTGCCTCTTGGTGTTCACCACATTACACCATACCGGTGAAACTTCAAACCTTACTTTTGGGATTGCCCCAGTCCATGCGTCCCCTTCCCCGATAGCCCTCGTGATGGTCCAACGCAGATTGTGGTTCCGGCCTGGTTGCGTCGTTCCGCCTCTTTGTCTTTCCCCCAAGAGACGGCAGGGCGAAGGCACTTTAGCCGCCGCCGCTCGCTGTCAATGACGGATTTTGGCTCCCCTCCCCCGCGAAACGGCTGCGCTTGGCGCGGGGCAGTCACCCTGACCGACCTTAAAGTCCCCATGGCTGATGAGATAACCGTGTCGGCTCCTAACGAGCGAGTAGACTTGGAAGCGCTCAAAGCGACCAAGGCTCGGAGGAAAGGAGCCGAGCGATGATGATTATAGGATGTGATTTGCATACGCGCTACCAGCAGATTGCGATG
>JANXZM010000039.1 GCA_025355505.1 Acidobacteriaceae bacterium
ATTACGTCCTGTACTTTCATCGCCCGCTCCATCGCGGCCTTCGGGTAGGAATCCATGCTTGGTATGGTCTCCTACCCTCGCCGCCCGCAAAGCGGACATATCATGTGCTATCTCAACCGGACATATCATGTGCTACCGACAAAGTGCCTTCTCCTCCGGCGGCGAAGTACAGATTTTATGCTAAACTCCCCAAACTGCGAGGCCGATTTTAGAGCACGCTAGTGGAGCGCCTGGCGTCCCCGCCCGGCCACGATGCTGCTGGACGGGCGGGGACGCCCGTCGCTCCATAACCTAGACCGGGGGAGACAACATGCAGTTCGGCATCACCATCAAGCCCGACATGCCGGTGGAGCGAATCGTCGCACTCACGCGCCAAGCGGAAGCGTCCGGATTTCAGTATGGCTGGATTTTCGATTCGCATGTTCTCTGGCTTGAACCGTATCCCATGCTGACGTTGATGGCGAACAACACTACGAAGATGCGGCTCGGCACCTGCGTTACCAATCCGGCGACTCGCGACATCACGGTCACGTCGAGCCTGTTTGCGACGCTGAATTTGATCTCGGGTGGGCGCATGCAACTGGGCATCGGCCGTGGCGACAGTTCGCGGCGAGTGCTGGGCAAAAAGCCGGTCACGGTTGCGCAATTGGAGGGGTCAGTAAAGGATTTCCGCGATCTTACGAGTGGGAAAGAAATCGAATACGAAGGCGGGAAAGCGCGGCTGCCTTGGGCCACCGGTGGCGTTCCGCCGGTGTGGGTTGCGGGATATGGACCCAAAGTTCTCGACCTTGCCGGCCGAATCGCCGACGGCGTGATTTTACAGTTCGCCGACCCTGACTTGATCGAGTGGTGTGTCGGCTTCGTCAAGAAAGGCGCGGAGTCTGCCGGAAGAGATCCCAAGAAAATTGAGATCATGGCCGCCGCACCCGTTTGGGTTTCCGACGATCTGAAAGTGTGCCGGGAACGAGTGCGCTGGTTCCCTGCTTTGGTGTCGAATCACGTCGTCGATCTGGTTTCGCGCTACAAGCCCGAGGAACTCCCGCCCGCTCTGACCTCTTACATACGCGACAAGGGAAAGTACGATTACCTTCACCATTGCGAAGTCGACAGCAGCAACGCGGAGTTCGTCTCGGATGAAGTGACGGATCGCTTCTGCCTGCTCGGACCTGCCGAAGCGCACATTGAGAAGATTCGCGCGCTGGCTCGTGCGGGTGTCACACAGTTCAATATTTATCTGATGTGCGGGGATGAAGAGGACACGCTGGAGAAGTATAAGAAAGAAGTCTTGCCGGCATTTCGCGCGAACGCGTAAGCATTTCACTTTGGATTTGTGAGGCTTCGTACCATGGAACCGATCATCAAAAGCGCTATCCCCGTTCTCCCGGCCGCAGACGCTGCTGAATCTCTGAAATGGTGGACCGAGGTCTGCGGCTTCAAGGAAACTTTTCGCGACGCTACCCCTCCAACTTATGCAGGTATCAACCGCGGCGAGGCGTATCTCCACATCGCTGGCATGAGCGACAAGGCGCTCGCACGGAAGGTCGGCGACCAAACAATGGTTCGGCTCGCCGTCAAGGGTATTGAGGCGCTGTACGTCGAATACCAGGAGCGGGGCGGCAAGGTGCACCCCAACGGTTCGTTGCAAACCAAGCCTTGGGGGACCAAGGAATTCGGGGCGATTGACCCCAACGGTGTGTGCGTGACGTTTCAGGAGTGAGGGGATAACCGAGTGTAGCGCGGACACTCCTGTCCGCGTGTTTGCAGCGATTCCGCCGTCGGCGCGGACAAGAGTGTCCGCGCCACACAATCCTGGGTGATCCAATCGAAGGGAACCGCCCGCCTTGACCGGAGCGCTGGGACGCGGTACGGTGGGCGAGAAGCATTTCTTTTGCAGGGAGAATAGAACAAATGACCGGAATCCAGTTCGTAACCGATGAGAAGGGCCGCAGGACGGCGGTGCTGATCGACCTCAGGAAGCACCGTGCCATTTGGGAGGACTTCTGGGATGGCCTGGTTTCCGAGTCGCGACGCAAGCAAAAGGGCATTGCCTACGAGGAATACCGGGCCAAACGCCTGAAGCACAATGGCCAGCGTGGCTAAATACTCGCTCGAAATAAAACCCGCTGCCGGGAAGGAACTAGACGCGCTGGACCATGCGCTGTTCGCCCGGATCGACCGCAAGATTCTCGTGCTTGCCGAAAATCCCCGCCCGCCGGGATGCAAGAAGCTCAGAGGGTACAAAGACCAATGGCGCATCCGCGTGGGCGACTGGCGTGTCGTGTACATCGTTGACGATGCCGCTAAGCGCGTGAGCGTTACCCGCGTCGCTCACCGCAGAGAGGTCTACGACTAGGGACACTGAACGCGGTATTGAGGCACTGTACGTCGAATACCAGGAGCGGGGCGGCAAGGTGCATCCCAACGGTCCGTTGCAAACCAAGCCTTGGGGGACCAAGGAATTCGGGGCGATTGACCCGAACGGTGTGTGCGTGACGTTTCAGGAGTGAGGGGGCTAGTGACTGGTGTCATGAACACCAGCAGCCGTTACAAACTCGCTCGGTGTAGAGTGTTGAACATGGGTAGCCCTACTGTCCGCGCGGTTTTGCTCTTGGCAGTAGTGGCGACTGCTTGGGGGCAAGAAAAGACCTCGGCTCAAGCCGAAAAAGACCCGCACCGCCCCGTCTGCACGAGCGCAAGCTGCCGAAAAATCAAATCCTTCTTGAAGACGCACTATTGCGGTGAGTCGCCCTACGGAAACGGGCCAGATGACGGTTGTCTGATCCGACCGCCGAAGAAACTCGGGGGAGGGTATAGCGTCACGGCAGACTTTCACTGCGAATGGAGCGAACAAAAGCCGCAATGCGACCAGCACGGACAACCACCTTCCGAAATCAGGAGCATCCTGATTAGCGAGATGCGTAAATTAGGTCTTCCCGCTGAAGACGAGAAGCAAACCTATTTTGTGGTTTGGCAGTCGAGTTCCTCTGGCTGGTCGTTGGCCGAGGCATATAGCCTCCACGTTGTCGGAGACGATATGCTGCTCTGCCAAGTGATTCTCCTTGTCGATCGAAGCTCGCGGCTTGTTGTTCTGCGAAAGGTTCCGTTCCAAAAAACGGACGTTGATGTTCCCAACGTAACGACGTGGTCGCTTGTTGACGTGGCCGATGTGATTGGAGCTGGACAAGTCGATGTAGTTTTCAAAGCTGATGCTTATGAAAACCACTGGTTCGAAGTTGACCGCGTGCAAGGGGAGTCTTTTCACACGATTTTTTCGGGTCTTGGCTATTTCCTGTAGGTGGAAAATAGATCATTGCAGTTGGGCGGGAAGCGAGGCGAAGCAGTCAACTGATGCAATCGGCGTTTTCGCTCACGACACCTATTCCAGCGCCGCTATCTCGCGCTCACGCTGTAACTTCATCAGCGCATAGTAAACCACGAACGAAACCGCAAATCCCACGAACCAAGAATAGCTATACAAGATGCGCACCGCAGGAACGACCAATCCCACCAGCGCCGTGCCCGCTCCCAATGCCAGTGCGATGACTGCCAGCCAGTTGAAGCCGCGCGAATATTCGTAGATGCCGCCGCGCAGGTAGAGATCGTCAACTACGAGCACTCGTCTGCGAATCACGAAGTAGTCGCAGATCATGATGCCTGCCACCGGGCCGAGGAATGCGGCGTAACCGCCGAGCCATCCGAAGATGAATGTGCTGTAGCTGGAGAGCAGTTTCCACGGCATCAGGGCGATTCCCATGAAGCAGGTGATTATGCCGCCAGTGCGGAAGCTGATTTTTCGCGGCCACAGATTGGAAAAATCGTTGGCTGGTGAAACCACGTTGGCGCCAATATTCACGTTCAACGTCGCCAGCAGAATCGCCAGCAGCGAAATCACTACGGCCACGGGTGAATGAAAGCGGCTGAGCAATTGCACCGGATCCCAGATCGCGGTGCCGTAAATTACCACTGTCGCTGAAGTCACCAGAATTCCAATCAGCGAATAAAGCGTCATGGTTGTGGGCAGGGCGAGCGCTTGCCCAATCACCTGTTGCCGCTGACTGCGTGCGAAGCGCGTGAAGTCCGGAATGTTCAGCGACAGGGTGGCCCAGAAACCGACCGTGCCATTCAGCGCGGGGATGAGGAATTTCAGAAAATCTGAAAAGCTCACGAAGCGCGAAGGCGCCGACAGCATGGGACCGAATCCGCCAGCCGCTTTGTAGGCCCACGCCAGCAGTAAGAGGCCCACTGCCAGCAGAACCGGCGCGCTAATTCCCTGTAGAAGTCGGATGTACTCGATGCCCTTCAGAATGACGAGGAGGTTGATGAGCCAGAATGCCATGAAGCAGATCGCCGTACCGTGGCTGACTCTCGCCCAGCCTGGTGCGAGCGTTGTGATCAGGGTGTTCATGGCTTCGCCGCCGATCCAGGTCTGGATGCCGAACCATCCGCAGGCAACGAGAGCGCGCAAAACCGCCGCGAAATTCGCGCCCAGCACTCCGAACGACGCGCGCGCCAGCACGGGAAAAGGAATGCCGTAGCGCGCTCCCGGATGCGAGTTCAACAACATCGGGATCAGAACAATCGTGTTGCCAATAAATACCGTGGCCACCGCCTGCTTCCAGTTCATGCCTCCCTGGATCAGGCTGGCGGCCAGCATGTAGGTCAGAATATTGACCGACATCGACACCCACAGCGCGGCGAAGCTGTAGGTGCCCCAGGTGCGCCGCTCGGCGGTCGCGGGCGCGAGGTCTTTGTTGTACAGCGGACTTGATTCGATTCGTGAAGAAGGCATATGGTAGTTTTCTGTTCTGCAAGAAACTTGATGGTCATCCTGAGCGAAGCGAAGGACCTGCTGTCTGTGCACCTTCACAAAAAAGCAGGCCCTTCGCTTCGCTCAGGATGACAATTTAATAAAAGTTTGCGAATTCCTCGAACGCGCTCATTCCGCGGCCGGCTTCTGTCCCGTCTGCGTCGTCAGCGCTCCATACGTTTCCGGACGCCGGTCGCGATAAAACTGCCAGACTTTCCTTACTTCCTGGATCATGTCGAGATCGAGATCGGCGACCAGCACTTCGTCTTTATCGCGGCTGGCCTGGGCGAAGATCTTGCCGCGCGGATCGCAGAAATAACTCTTGCCGTAAAATTCACCGATATTCCACGGCTTCTCCCTTCCGACGCGGTTGATCGCACCCACGAAGTAGCCGTTCGCCGCGGCATGTGCGGGTTGCTCGAGTTCCCACAAATATTCCGAGAGTCCCGCGACCGTGGCGGAAGGATTAAAAACAATTTCCGCGCCGTTCAGTCCCAGCACGCGCGCGCCTTCGGGAAAATGACGGTCGTAGCAGATGTACACTCCGACGCGCGCATACTTCGTCTCAAACACGGGATAACCCAGGTCTCCCGGCGTGAAATAAAATTTCTCCCAGAATCCGGGATGCACGTGGGGGATGTGGTGTTTGCGGTACTTGCCGAGATACTTGCCGTCGGCATCAATGACCGCGGCGGTATTGAAGTACAAACCCGGCATCTGCTCCTCGTACACCGGGACCACAATCACCATTTTGTGCTTGGCCGCGACCTTCTGCATTAGCCTGGTCGTTGGTCCGTCGGGAACTCGCTCGGTAAGGTCGTACCAGCGAATGTCCTGCTCGGCGCAGAAATAAGGACCGTAGAAGAGTTCCTGGAGACAGAGTATTTGGACTTTCTTTTTTGCAGCCTGCTCGATCAGTTTCAGGTGCTTGTCGATCATCGCTTTCTTGATCGCTGGCAGCGAGCGGCTATTGCTGAGCGCGTTGCTTGCCTGAATCAGGCCACAGCGAATATTCCGCGACATGGGACGCACCTCCGAAGAAACGCTAAATATATCAGAGTGCTAAATTCATTCAACACCAGGGACACGAAGGTGTGAACCTCTAATGGTTTCCTTCGTGTCCTTCGTGGTTAAGGATTTACCGCAGCGCCAAAAATAACGATTCTTTCCAGCGCCGATTGTCCATGGTCCAGCAGACTTTGGCTTTGCATTTCTTTTCAAGGACGGGCGCCCAGACCTCCTGATTCCGATCATCGGCGGTCACGTTCAGGCGGTCGACCACGGTCATGCCGCGCGTCAACTCGCTCTGGGTCTCAACGTCGATAAAATGCTCGCTCCAATCCGTCCCGATCGTCGGATGAAGCGCGATCGACATGGCCACCGGATCGGGCAGCGATATGCCGTCTTCGCCGGTTTGCACCTTGTAGGCCTTGCGCGCGTGGCTGTTGCACTCGATGGCAAACTTCGCGAGTGGGTTGTTGAATCCAAGAATGCGCGCGATGTCGTCTTCACGAACCACGGCGTCACCGCGGGAGAGGTGCCAGCCTACGAGTTCGACCGGCAACCCACTGCGCATGACGATGCGGGCGGCCTCGGGATCGACCCAGATGTTGTACTCGGCGGCCGGCGTCACGTTGCCTTCACAACACGGCGCGCCGCCCATGACCACGCATCGTCCAACTTTCGCGGCGATCTCGGGCTTCCTGGCCAGCGCCAGCGCAAGGTTGGTGAGCGGCGCCAGCGTGACAATGACGATTCCAGGATTCGCCTCGATCGCCTCGATGATGGCATCCACCGCGTGCGCACTCCCCACAGACTGGCGAGGCGCGGGGTAGTCATGATCTCCGAGGCCATCGCGGCCATGAAACCAGGTCGCATTCTGATAGGTGCGCAGGAGCGGTCTGTCGGCGCCCGTGTAGACGGGTACGTTCGCCCCGCAGAGTTCGACGGTGTAGAGAGCATTCCGGGTTGACTGCAGAACGGGTACGTTTCCGGCGACCGTGGTGATTGCCACCACGCGAACGTCGGGAGCACGCAGCGCCATAATGAGCGCGACGGCGTCGTCGGAAGCGGTGTCGGTATCGATGAGGAAGGGGCGCGGCACGCGACTAGGATAACAAACTGCTGCCCAGGAACAACTCGCGCGCTCCCAGCGGTCAGCAGGAAACAAGGCGGACCACTGGGTGATTCAAAAATAGAATGGCATTTCCAGTTCAAGCTTGCGGACACAACGGTATCCCAACTGGCAGGAAGTGGGCAGAGAACTTCCCCGCTGCCAAGATCATTTAGTTTGGATGCTGGGGTTATATCGAACTAACGACAATTCAGCATGCGGACAACCGGGATGTTACTGCTTACCGCGGACTCAGGCCTTGTTCTCGGGCTTGATTTCGGGCTTGATTTCGGGCTTGATTTCGGGCTTGGTATCCTTATCCTTCATACCATCTTTCAGGGCACGAATGCCCTCGCCCAGCCCCTTGCCCAACTCGGGTAATTTCTTGGGACCAAACACCAGCAATGCGATGGCGAAGATCACCAGCAGGTGCATGGGTTGAAACAAACCTTCCAACATAAAGCCTCCGAACCCGGACATGCCGACTGTAAATACCGGCCAGCAGGACCATCAGTAGTGTACCCCAGTTTGTCCCCGAGAGTCTCACTGACTCCCGCCACAATCGCGGCCCCTGCCTTCTTGGGCCATGTCCCTCGAAATTACTTCGGTGACCTATCGGCCACACCGTCGCCGGACTATTTTGGCCACAGGGCGATTCTCGCGCGTCAAAGTCGCCAAAACTGCTGGAGGGCTTCGTGAAACGGTTTGTTCGATGGCTTTTGCTTCTGCTGGTGGCAGGCTCTTTGCAAGCTGAACAGGCTCCGGCCACGGCCGTTTCCGACAACATTTTCCTGTGGCTGGCGGGAGGAATTTCGAGCGCGCGGGTCCAGCGTCTGGCCCAAGCGCGGGACATATCTCTGAACTTTTCTCTGAACTCTGCCCGGACCCTTTCATGCCACGCCAGCACGCAATGCACCCGTGCCCTGCAAAAGGCGGGGGCTGACTCGGGCTTGATTCAAGGTCTCGGGGGTTTGAGTTCGGATCGAAACCCGGATCGAAATCCGGGCCAAAAGGCAGCCGCGACCGCCTCCTGTACCTGCTCTAGTCCGGCGGCACAGGTTGCCGCTCTGGTTCATGAAAAGAACTTCGACGCCGCCAAAGACAAAATTCGCGCCCTGCTTCACGACGATGCGGGCGATGCTTTGCCGAACAGTGCTTTGCTGCATTTTGTTCTCGGAACCGTTCTGCGCCGCGAGGATCGGTTCGACGAAGCACTCGACGAATTTATGGAATCATCGCGCCGGATGCCCGGTTTTCCTGAAACGCACAGCCAACTTGCTTATCTTTTTTACCGGACAGACGATTCCGAAGATGCCCTGAAGGAAGCGCGCACCGCCCTCAGCATGGATTTCGCCAACGCCGAGGCCTACCGCTACCTCGGACTCGCCCTCTACGCCAATGGCCACTACGATGCCGCACTGCACGCCTTCGAGGAAGCGCTGGCTCGCGAACCCGCCGGCTCCCTCGCGAACGCGGACGTCTACTTCGACATGGGAATCACGCACCGCGATCAGGGCGACCTGCGCCGCGCCGCCCTCGCCTATCGCCACGCTCTCAGCCTGCGCCCCAACTTCTGGGAGGCGCACAGCAATCTCGGCGTCGTCCTGCACGATCAAGGCAAACTGGATGAGGCGATCGCGGAATACCGCTCCGCCAAGCGCCTCAAGCCTGAAGACGCCAGCGTCCGCAACAACCTGGGAAATACCCTTTGCGACAAGGAAGACTTCGATAACGCCATCACGGAGTTCACGGATCTCTATCGTCAGAGTCCGGAGTGGGAAGGCGGTCACAACTGTCTGGCCCGCGCTTACATGTCCAAGCGCGATTACCCATCGGCCATTCGCGAGTTAAAGGCCGCCATCGCCGCCAATCCCGCCGGAGCGGCTGAACATCGCGTCTTGGGGCAGGCCCTCCTGCTTTCGGGAAAAGATCAGGAAGCCGTGGACGTGCTGCACAAAGCCGTTGCGCTCAATCCCGAATCCGGCCTGGCCCACCACTATCTCGGCACCGCGCTCGTAAATACCCAACAACTGGCTGAGGCTGAAAAAGAGTTTCGCGAAGCCCTCCGTCTCGAACCCAGCGCCCAGAATCACTATTCCCTCGCCGCCTGCCTGATGGCTCTTAACCAATACGAAGAGGCTCTCGGAGAACTCGAAATCGCATCTCGCATGGATCCCAGCCAGAACCTCTATCGGGCCCGCATGCAGGAAGTTATCCGGCTGATCACAAGTTCAAAGTAACTCACGTCTGATTTCTCCGCAGAGACGCGGATTGCCGCGTCTTCTGCCGCAGAGTGAGACGAGGCAAGCCCCGTCTCTACATAGGGAAACCCCCAATTTTTCAGCAGCCAGTCGGGCATTACTTTTGTTATGCACTGACGTGCATCGCCTCCAGTCCTCAACAAACCTAGAATATGAGAGTAGAACGTGGCGTTCGCAGTGCCGCTGGGGCGATCGAGGAAAAGATCAATGGAAAACAGCGCTACCAAGCAAGCTCGGGAAAAGTCCGTCAACCCTGCTGCACTATCCAGCCCAGAACAGCATAAACCGCATGGGGCCGCGCCCGAGATCGCATCGGTGCTGGAGAAAAAATCCATCGGCTACGGCCTGCCTTGTTCGCGCTGCCACGCCTACTATCCCGCTGACATGCACGTCTGTCCGATCTGCAAGTCGCCGGATCGTGTCTCGCCCACCGAACCGGTGGCGCATTCGATGAATTCTGCCGCGGCGAAGCCCGTAACCGGCGCACCCCTCGACGACGACCGCGCACGCCTGCTGAAAGAGCTCAAGTCACAGGCCTTCGCTTCCCACACTCAGATCAATACCGCAGCCACGTTCAGTTGTGTTCTCGAACATCAACACAGCGGGGCCACCGAACCGGCCGCGGTTTGCCATAGCTGCTACAGCGAGGCCCGCCAGCAGGCCGACCGCATGGAAGCCGCCCTGCACATCGACGCAAAAGAAGCCGCAAAAATTGTCTATGAAGCGGTCTGGGCCGACACGTCCGATCCCAACTCCACCTACTTGAACGCCGCCAAATCTCTCCTGGCTGAGATGCAGAAACGCGCCGGTATGGTCTTCCTCCTCGGGGCGAATCAGCCACTGGCGCACTAGCCCCAGCGCTCCTCGTATTCATAGTTGCCAAACCCATTCGTCGTCGCCAATATTTTGGGACTTTCATCCGGAAAGAACAACCTTGTCTGGCCGGGGACGCAGAGCTTAACCATGTGAACAAAATGGTGTTCGTAACAGTGTATTTGGCACCCGCACGCTGCCATGATAGGGCTCGCTTGAACGTACTCTCGAACGTAGCGCTGGTAAAGCTCAGCCAGCGACGAATACGCGAGGCTCGTGATGGGTTGAGACGGCACCAACAGATTCGGAAAAAAATATATAATGCAAACCGTCATCCGCACCATCATCGAACACCAAGCGCATCACCAGTGCAGCGCCGACCGTCGGCAACACCGCCAGAACGAGCACCAGTGACAGCATCATCACCAGCATGATGACCAGCACCGGGATGACACCAGAATCGGACGTAAAGCGGTTTGCAACTTTCGAGCCCGTTTAACATCTTAATTGTTGGAGATACCAACATGACCGAAAAACTCACCGAGAAGATCACCAAGACCGACGCCGAGTGGCAGCAGCAGCTCACGCCTGAGCAGTATCAGGTGGCTCGCGCCTGCGGCACCGAGCGCGCTTTTACCGGCCAGTACTGGAACAAGCACGACGACGGGACGTACCATTGCGTCTGCTGTGGCACGCTGCTTTTTGGTTCGGAAGCAAAGTTTGATTCAGGAACCGGATGGCCGAGTTTCTTTGCCGCCGCCGACCACAAGAACATCGCCGAACACACCGACAGCAGTTATGGCATGGCTCGCACCGAGGCGCGCTGTGCCAGGTGCGATGCGCATTTGGGCCACGTGTTTCCGGATGGTCCGGGGCCGACCGGGCTGCGCTATTGTATGAACTCCGCATCCCTCGACTTTAAGCCGAAAAAGTAAGCGGCCCAGCGGCAAGCAATCCCACGGAAAAGAGAAAACGATGGAGCGGCGGGCGTCCTCGCCCGTCCCTCCATCGTTATTCTTGAATTCCGACTTCGAATTCAACCTCGCAAAATTATGCGTTGCCCGCGGTGGCGGCCATCGCCTTGGGCGGTTCCGGCTTATTCTGCGCCTGCACCTGCGTTTTCTGATCTTTCTTTTCGAGGTTGCGCACTTCCACACCACCCTTGAGGATCGCCCCTTCCTCGACGCTGATGCGATGTGTGATCACGTCGCCCGAGAGCACGCCTTCGCTGCGAATGTCCAGCCGGTCCGCGCACTCGACGTTGCCCTGCACCTTGCCCATAATTACGACTTCTTTGGCGGTGATGTTCGCCGCGACGTTTCCGTTGCGGCCGATGGTGACGCGATTGTCGGGAAAGTTAATGGAGCCTTCGACGCGTCCGTCAATAAAAAGCGCTTCCGCACCCGTCACTTCACCCTTAATAACGAGCGACCGTCCGATGTTGGCCTGATCCATGGGTGAGGTGGCCAGCTTGACCGGAGTGTAACTATTGGTGGGGGCTGCGTTTGGAGAGTACTTCGGTTCCGGAGACTGCAACATGAATGAACCTCACTTGAGATCCGCACCCACAGCGGGAGTTGGCCCTGCGGTTGCGGTCGATGGGCTTCTAACGGCAAGAAGAGAATGGCACGAAAGGACGGGGTTACGACAGGTTACCGAAGTGTGTGTACGTTGGCTCGCCTTTGATGGTGCAAGCTCAGGACGGAATCTACCACCCTTCATTCTTCATTTTCCGATTCGTCCAGTGTTGCAGTTGCTCGAACAGAGCGGGTTCGACCACGACAAATCGCAGGCCCGCTCTTCCTCCAGCGAGGGCCCCTACCAGCCGGCCTTTCGCCTGCATCACGGTTTCGACCGCATGGCCACCCAGCCCACCGTCGGCCCGGTCTCACCCGCCAACAAATTCTGGCTCAGCCGCCGGCTCAAAGCCAAACCCTATCGCCCCGAAGCACCGATCGCAAAAGCTCAAACCGCCACGATGGACTAACGACTGACTACCTAACGATTGGCTGGCGCTTCGGGAAATACAAGTCAACCACGCCTTCGGCCAGAACGGATGCGTCAACCTCGGCGCGATTCGACAGGACAATCACGGTGAGACGGTCATCGGGAAAGCGCTGAATGGCGCTCCGAAATCCTACCGTCTCGCCGTAATGAGCATAGCGGCGATGCCCACGGTACGGATTGAGAAACCATCCAAAGCCGTAGAGCGGCGCAACGCTGCCGTCCGATTGCTGCAAAGGCGCGCCGTTCGCCGGAGTCAATGCCGGCTCCATTTCTTTCGCGCTGAGCAGCGTGTGACCGGCCAGTGCGCGGTCCCATTTCTCAAGGTCGTCGAGCGACGTGTAAACGCCGCCGTCGCCGAGGGTGGCCGAGGTCGAACTCTGATCCGTCTCGCTCCATCCATCCGCTGTTCTGGTGTGCCCGTAGGCGCGACGCGCCACTTCGTTCCTGCCCTTCTCGTACGCAATCGTGCCGGTCATCCCCAGCACCGCGAAAATTCGCCGGCGCAGAAAGTCCCCAAAGCTCATCCCCGACCGTTTCTCCACCACCATGGCCAGCACCACATAACCCGAATTGCTGTATTCCCAGCGCGTGCCGGGCGTGAACTTCGTGCCCGTCTGCTGCTTCAGCAAGTCCAGTACACCGGCGTCCCTGATCTGTGGGATTTTGTCATCGGATATTCCCGCATACTGCTTTGCCATGATGTCTTCGTAATCGACCAGGCCAGAGGTGTGGTTCAACAACTGGCGGATTGTGATCGCCTTGCCATAAGCGGGGAAGTCTCGGAAAACGTCGGTGAGACGGTCTTCATAGTGCAGCTTGCCATCGTGAACCAGCAGCATCGCTGCCGTGGCGGTGAATTGCTTCGTGAGTGATGCCAGTCGAAAGTTCGTTTCCGGACCAATCTTCTGCAACGTTCGCAAATCGGCGACGCCATAGCCTTTCTGGAATACCGGCCGGGCGTCCTTGATCACCAGCACCGCGCAAGCGGGGTCGCGCGAGCTGACAAATTTCGAGAACAATCCGTCAATCGCCGCGGCTGAGATCTGAGCAGGCGCGGCGCTGGACCATGAGAGAAGTATCATTAGAACCACGAAGTCGCCGATGAGAAGACGCATCACACCTTCGCCAGTTGCTCCGCAACTTCCGGAAGCCCCGCGGCGTGCCAAGCGTCGAAGCCTCCCGCCACGTTGATCGCGTTGCGATGGCCGGCGCGCTCCAGTAAACTACACGCAATCATGCTGCGGTATCCACTCTTGCAATGAACCGCAACCGGGCGCTCATCATCTGTTACGGGCAGACCGTGCGGGAACGTATCCAGCGCCCGGCACTGCACTTCGGCAATGTGCCCCGCTTGCCATTCGCCTTCGCGACGCACGTCCAGAACATCCGCCGCGCGCAAGTTTCCCGAGCGCATTTTCTGGTTCAGTTCCTGAACGGAAATTTGTTCCGTCTTCACCACCGGCAAGCCGGCCTTCTGCCAGGCCGCCACGCCGCCAACCAGATATCCACGCAGATCTTCGATGCCCACACGAGCGAGCCGCAGCCGGGCTTCCTCAATCTGCGCGTCGGTTTCGCCGATCAGAACCGGCTTTGAGTGAATGCCAAGAATCCCGCCCGCCCACGACGCGAATTGTCCCGAGAGCGCGATGCCGATCGACCCCGGCACGTGTCCCGCCGCGAACTCGTCGCCCGAACGAACGTCAAGCACGTTCGCATTCTGCTGCAACAGCGCCTGCACCTCCGCCGGAGAAAGTCCCGGCAGCGGCGGCAATTCCGTCAACGCCGCCGCACCCGACCGATTGATCTCGGCATCCTCCAGAAAATAGTCGGGACGAACCGGAAGGTTGGTGGTCAACTGCGAAATAAATTCTTCCCGGCTCGCAATCTGCAGCGCATAGTTCGTAAGGCGCTCGGTCCCTATTGTCGATGACCGCTCGGCTCGCATAGCGCGTCCGCAGAGCGATCCCGCCCCGTGCGCGGGATACACCATCGTTGCATCAGGCAGCGCCAGCAGCTTCTGGTGCAGACTGTCGTAAAGCAATCCCGCAAGCTCCTGCGGCGTGTGCGTGCGCGAAAGATCCGGGCGTCCCACATCGCCAATAAACAACGTATCGCCGGTCAGCACCGCCAAGGGCTGCACTGATTTATCTGGAGATGATTTGCTTTCATCGCTAATCACCAGGCAGACGCTCTCGGGCGTGTGGCCCGGGGTCTCCAGCGCCCGAATTCGCACCGCTCCCATCTTTACCTCAAAGCCGTCGGTCAGTGGCACATGCGCAAATTTGGCATTGGCCTGCGCTCCGATGTAGATCTTCCCGCCCGTGCGCGCCGCCAGCTCTTTGTGTCCGGAAACAAAATCGGCATGCAGATGAGTTTCGAATATGTGCCGTATTTTAAGATTCTGCTCCTCGGCCGCCTTCAGATAGATGTCCACATCGCGCTGCGGATCCACCACCGCCGCCTCCCCTTCCGATCCGATCATGTAAGAAGCATGGGCCAGGCAGGTTAAATAGAAATGTTCGAAATACATATCGTGACTCCGAGCCGGATACAGCTTCCGGTGGTTTTTAGATTATCCCATGCAGAAGTACGACTCCAGACCTGGGCCCGCATCCAGAAGTTTTTGCACGAAGCTCACCCGATCATGAAAGAAATATCCTGCCAATTTTCTCGCCCGAGAGTTCCGCGAAGATTCCACACGCCGGCACCGACCTGCCGCTTTGTGCCCCGCCCCTCGGCCCCTTCGACCCTTCTTCCCAACCTATTGACCGGATTATGGTTAAGACCGCACCGTCTGCGTACTCCTTTTGTAACTTGGAATTGCACCCAATAACGGCCTACAGTCAAATGGGTCGCGCTTTTGCGGTTTTCGGCCCCCGGCGTGCACCGAAGTATTTGAAAGTTCCGATATTCACAGGGCGTCTGAAATACGATTTACGAACCGGGCGCAAGTAATTAAAGAAGAAATAGAAGAAGAAAAAATGACGAAGCGCAGCAAATTCGGGTTGGCGCCAAGCGGATTCACGCTCCTCGTATTCGCCATCGCCGCCGTTCCTGTTCTGTCCGTTCTTGGTCTGTCCGTTTCCGCATGCGCCCAAACCAATCCTTACGTCATGGCCGCTTCCACTGTTGCGGTGGACTCGAGCAGCGCCGCCACCATCAACGATGCCGACGATACTATCCTCACCATCAAGAAACGCGTCGATGAAGTTAACGTGATCTTCATCGCCACCGATCGCCGCGGCAAATTTGTCCGCAATTTAAACCAGACCGATTTCTCTATTTTCGACGACCACAAGCCCGTGCAGTCCATCCTCAACTTCCACCGCGAGACCGACCTGCCTATCGAACTCGGCCTGCTCGTGGACGTGAGCGGTTCGGTGCAGGGCCGCTTTCGATTTGAAAAAGATGCAGCCACCGGATTTCTGCAGCACATCATCCGTCCCGGTTATGACCGCGCGTTCGTCGTAGGCTTCAACAAAGAGAGCCGCCTCACCCAGGATTTCACCGACAAAGTGCCATTACTCGCCGCCGGCGTGCAGCACCTCAGCAATGGCGGCGGCACCGCACTCTATGACGCAATTTACAAAGCGTGCAAGGAAAAACTGCTGCGCGAACATTCCGACCATCCCATTCGCAAAGCCCTCGTCATCCTCAGCGACGGTGAAGACAATCAGAGCGAATACACGCGCACCCAGGCCATCGAAATGGCGCAGCGCGCCGAAGTTCTTGTTTATGCCATCTCTACGGACGACAGCGGCCTGATTCTGCGCGGCGACCGAGTTCTCGAAGACCTCGCTTCCGCCACCGGCGGTCGCGCCTTCTTTCCCTACAAGATGAAAGACATCACGCACTCCTTCGCCGCCATTGAAGACGAATTGCGCAGCCAGTACGCCGTCTCCTACAAGCCCTCCGACTTCGACGCCGACGGACGCTACCGCTCGATCCAGATCACTGCCTTGAAAAAAGACCTGCAAGTCCGCGCTCGCCGCGGTTACTACGCTCCTCGGCAATAGTGCAAGGTTTCTAAGCTTGCAAAGTTTCAAGGTTGCTCCAAGTCCTTGAAACTTTCAAACTTGGCCTTTCTGTGCTAACGTCCCCTTGAATCCGCATCGAGGAGGAACTGCATGGCTTGGATCGTTCTGGCAGTCATAGTTCTGTTCGGCATCTTCCTGGTTGCGATGTACAACAGCCTGGTGCAGTTGCGCGTGCGCTCCGAATCGGCCTGGTCCGACATCGATGTTCAGCTCAAACGCCGCCACGACCTGATTCCAAATCTGGTTGAAACCGTAAAAGGCTACGCCGCTCACGAAAAAGATACGTTCGAGAACATCGCGAAATTCCGCTCCATGGCTATGCAGGCCACCGGCCCCGTCGACAAGGCCGCCGCCGAGAATCAACTGACTGGCGCGCTCAAAAGCCTGTTTGCGGTGGCTGAAAATTATCCCCAGCTCCAGGCCGCGCAGGAATTCACGCAACTGCAGAATTCTCTAAGTGAAATCGAGGATGCAATTCAAAACGCCCGCCGCTATTACAACGCTGTGGTGCGCGACCTGAACACCAAGATTCAATCCTTCCCGACCAACATTCTGGCCGGGAGTTTCAACTTCCAGCAAAAACAGTTCTTCGAAGCGGCTGCCGCCGATCGCGAACCAGTCGCAGTGAAGTTCTAGGCATGTTGCCCCAGCCTTCGCGCCGTCAAAAACCGTCGTGCAAGTCTGGTCCGGGCACTCCCCTGCGCCCCTCTGTGTCCTCTGTGCCCCCTGTAGTAAAGCTCTTGCTCTTGCTTCTGGGGTTACTGCTAAACCACGTCACCGCCTCTGCCCAGGACCGCAACTGGCACGTTGCCGATTTCAAGGACACCGTCTCCATCGCCGCCGATGGCACTGCTTTGGTCAGCGAGAAAATCACCCTCGCTTTCGTCGGCGAGTGGCACGGCATCCACCGCACCATTCCGGTCGAGTATCCCGGAGCGCAGGGAACTAACTACACGCTTTTTCTTGACGTCATCAGCATCACCGACGAAATCGGAAATAAGCTAAAGTACGATTCGAGCAAGTCCGGAGCCTACCGCGATCTCAAAATCTACATTCCGGGCGCGGTCGACACCACGCGCGTCGTCAACATCGATTACTCCGTCCGCAACGGTGTCCGCTTTTTCGATAGTAACAACGGTAGTAACAACGATAGTTACGCTGAGTTCTACTGGAACGTGACCGGCAACGATTGGCCCGTTCCCATCGACCATGCCTCGGCCTTCGTGACTCTGCCCGAAAATGCCGCCGGAGGACTGCGCGCTCAGGCCTTTACCGGCGCCTACGGCTCCCAGCAAAGTGCAGCGACTGCCGAAGTCAAAGGCGCTGACGTTCTCTTCGAAACCACTCAGCCGCTTCCCATGCGCGGCGGCGTCACCATCGACATTTATATCCCGCGGGGAGTGCTCAAATCTCCGTCCACGCTCACGAAGTTGGGATGGTTTCTGAGCAGTAATCCCATCCTTTTCCTGCCGCTGTTTACTCTAGCCGCGATGTTTGGGCTCTGGTATTCCGTGGGACGCGATCCCGACCCCGGCGTTTCCGTGGCCCCGCAGTACGAGCCGCCCAAAGGCCTGTCTCCCGCCGAAGCCGGGACTTTGATCGACGACACCATCCATCCCCGCGACATTACCAGCACCATCGTCGATCTCGCCGTGCGCGGCTACATCAAAATCGAAGAAAAAGTTGACACCTTCCTGGTCTTTCACCACAAAGATTATTTATTCCATCTTTTGAAACCGCTCGATCAGTGGGGCCCCGACCTCATGCCGCACGAACGCGTGATGCTGGAAAATATTTTTCCCGGCGGCGCTGAGGCCCTTTTGTCCAACCTGAAGAATCGCTTCTACACCGTGATTCCCATAGTGCGTCAGGACATCATGTCTGCGCTCAAGGGCAAGGGCATCTACAATCTCGATCCCGAATCGGCCAATGGCTACAGCATCGTCGCTGCCGTTGTCATCGCGATTCTCGTGGTCGCCGTGCAAGTCCTCGGCTGGATGAACCTGTTCTATTCCATTCCGCTGGTGATCGGGAGCGTTCTAGTTTCCGCCCTGATCTGGTGGCTCTTCGCGCGCCAGATGACGGCGAAGACTGTGGCCGGTGCGCGCACCCGCGTCTCTGTCCTCGGATTCCAGGAGTTTATGAACCGCGTCGATGCCGACCGCATCAAGCGCATGCCGCCCGACACCTTCGAGAAATTTCTCCCCTACGCTATGGCGCTGGGCGTCGAACACCACTGGGCACAAGCGTTCGACGGAATAATAAAAGACCCTCCGAGTTGGTACGTTTCGCCAAACGGCTACACCGGCTTCAGTCCGCTTTTCTTTTCCAGTTCCATGCACAGCATGGCGTCGGACATGCACCAGGTCTTCGTCTCCGCCCCCCGAGCCAGTTCCACCGGCTCCGGTTTCAGCGGAGGAGGCGGAGGTGGCTTCTCCGGAGGTGGCTTCGGCGGCGGCGGCGGCAGCGCCTTCTGATGTTCCAACGAAAGCTTTGAAAGGGCTTGGCTTGAGCCATGCCGTTAGAACCCGCAACAATACCGGCTTTAGCCGCCAAGGGTCGCTTCTTCCAGCCTGCACTCTTGCGCAAACTTATCCGCCCGCAGCCCCTTGAACGCAGGCGCGCAGCTTCATCCCACCCTCCGCACTCTAATGAGTCCACTCCGCAAACTTGATTTCAGCAACAAGCTCCGGACGCACGAATTGAACTTTCCACAATCCACCGATCTCGCCATGAAGCGGATTCTGTTTCGTTCTCAGCGGCTGCAAGCGGGCGGAAATTGCTTTAAGCGTCTTCTGATCGAAGTCCGTTGCAATATTTAAATCCCGATAGTAGCTATATACGACATACACCACTAATACATATTTCCCCACTTGAACGCTTGGCGGCATTCGGAAGGACAAGGGATTCTCCGCCGCCCGTGTTAGTTCGGCTAGCTCATAGCAAATCCAGAGTTGCCGTGATCACAGGCGGCTGCCGCGCTGCACCAATCGGCCGGACTAATCGGCCATCTTGGCGACATGCACCGCGAAGCCCGTCTTGGGCAGTAGCGACGTTAGCTCGAATACCTTGAAGCCGTGACCGGTAATTTCCGTCTGGCGATAAATGCCGGGCTCGGTTTCGGAGGTTTCGTGGCGGCCCTCCAACTCGTTGACAAACTTCTGCGCGTCTTTGAGGCTGGATTCTCCGCCTTTGGCACGCGTCACCACGGCCTCGGTGGCATAGGAGCGGGCCAGCTTCGGCCAATACTTTTGCAGCAGTTGGGTGCTCGCGAAAATGTCAGCCCAGACAATTTCTCCGTTCACGGCAACCACTACGCCCACGGCATGCTTATCGCGCAGTTGGCGGATCACGCTTTCGTAGCTGCGTTGCATCGGTTCGGCGACAGCATCGACCTGCTTTTGAACTTCTCTATTGTCCATAACGCGGGCGTAAGAACTTTCAGCGTTCACCGCGGGAGCGGCGCCGGTTACCTCTACGCTCTCCGCCATGGCGTGCTGTGAACTGCGGACGCTGTCCCACACTTGCTGCTGATCTTTCGCGGCCATCGCCTTGCTGCGCACGACGGGAGCGGCGAGAAGACCAACCGCACTGCCTCCCCTGTTGCTGAATTCGTATTTACCGTTCGCCGCCACCCAACGTCCGGGCTCGACGCAGAAGACACTGAGGTCGACCGGATCGCTTTCCGCGGGCACGATGCGGTCTTTCCCGATGACGCGGTCCTGCTTGCCGCCAGTTACTATCTCGCCCGCGAGGAGTAACAGTGGGCGCTTCGAGTTATTGACCAGGATTAGCCGATTCACCTCCGCATCGCGTACGGGATGCATGATTGCCGGTTCGTTGGGACGGTGACGGATGAGGCCCCGCGCCTGGCCGGCTTCTGTCACCACAACGTCGCCGCTGCGCAGGCCTTCATCCAGAGTGAGAAACTCTGCCGTCTCATACGACTTACTGGCTGCAATGGGAAAGACGGTCAGGTTACCGCTGTGAATGGGGCTGAGCAGCGCATAACCAGACGCTGGTGCTACTTCGCCTGCCTGCAGCAGGCACGGGATGACAACATTCGCCACAACTAACAGAGCGATTCCAGTAACCGCGATGGCCAACCGCATAATTCAACCTCCCGGCAGTAAAGACAGCTGTAAAGACGCCGATCCTCCCGTGTACGCGCGGTGCTCTGCGTGTGCCGCTGCCCCGGCACGCCAAGATAGAGCGCGCCGGGGGGACTCAATCGCGAGTCTTCCAGGAGTGTCTTTCTCTGCTCGCTGATCGAAGAACGCACGATTTATTCTTCCTTGCGTCGAAAAAATTGCTAGCATCATCTGGGACATGCCACGGGGGTACATGCTAAGGTCCGACCAATCCGTCCAAGGAGAAGACGCCGCCGCGGCGCTTTACGAGCGCAGCGGGGCGGCGGCGTACGGCGTGGGCGCCGAGCAGTTCTCGGCAATCCTCGATGAAATTCTGCGCAAGCATCTTCACCAGATTTCGGCCTCAAGTTCGGCACCCAATTCGGCTCACGCTTCGACCGAACAGAAGGCTGACTTCTGCGCCGGGCTGCGCCTGGAAGAGCTGGCTCTGGCGCGCGCATGTGCTGCGGGAAACGAGCGGGCGTGGCAGGACTTCATCAGCCGCTACCGGCAGAAGCTGCACGGCATGGCGATGCACATTACGCGCGACGGCGCCCACGCCGCGGAGTTGGCCGATTCGCTGTTTGCGGATCTGTATGGCGTGAACGCACGCGATGGAGTACGCAGTTCTAAGCTCGCGTCCTATACCGGGCGCGGTTCGCTCGAAGGGTGGTTACGCACGGTGATGGCGCAGGAGTTCATCAATCGCTATCGCAAGCAGAAGCGCACGGTCAGCCTGGAAGAGCAGACGGAAGCGGGTGTGCAGTTTGCGGCGGCGGCTCCTGAACCTGCGTGCACTTCAGACCAACGGCTGGAAGCGGCAACCGACGAGGCGCTGGCGGAACTTTCGTCAGAGGACCGGTTTACGCTGGCGTCCTATTATCTGGATGGGCGGACGCTGGCCGAAATTGCACGCGCGCTGGGGCTGCATGAGTCGAGCGTGAGCCGGCGGCTCGATCGGCTCTCGACGGGGCTCCGGAAGCGCATTCTGGCGGGGCTGCGCACACAGGGAATGAGCCCTGCCCAGGCTGCGGAAGCGCTGGAAACCGACGTGCGGGACCTACAGTTGAATTTGCGCTCGCGTTTGACGCAAGATTCGGGGGCGAAAACGTTCCTTGAGGGAAAGTCCCCAGCGCCAAGAACCGACGACGGAAGCACGGACTAACGGAAGATGACTGAAGTACCCAAAATCGTGTATGACCGCCTGCGGGCTGCTTCGCTGGAGCGAGCTTTACCGGAGCGAGCTTTACCGCAGCAAGCAGCGCCCGAGCCAGCGCATCCGGATGCGGATCTGCTGACGGCTTTTGCCGAACAGGCGCTTTCGGCAACCGAGCGCGAAGACGTGATCGGGCACCTGGCGCTCTGCGGAGACTGCCGCGAGGTGATCGCTCTCGCGCTTCCGGCCGCGGACCCAGTGGGCGCTCCGATTGCCGCCGATACTGAAGCGGCTCGGGCAATGGCAGTTTCGACGAAGTCTAAGAGAGGCTGGCTGACCTCACAAGCATTTGCCTGGCCAAGTCTGCGCTGGGCCGCGCTGGCAGCGGGGGTTGCGGTGGCTGCTTCGGTGCTTCTGATGCACCCGGGAAAACTGAATCAGGCAACGCTGCCTTCCGCAACGCCGCAGGTCGCCACTACTGTGCCGCCAGCTTCCGACTCGCGGCTCGCGTCGTCGCCGATGGCAAAGTCGTCCGCCGACCTATCGGCAGCCTTGGCTCAAACCGGTGAAGCACGATTTAACGCGAAATCGCCGTGGTCCAAGAAAGCTGCCAGTGAACAGGCGGTGACGGCGGCGCGAGCGAAGCAAGGAATATTGCTCGCTGACAATAAGCCTGACAATCGGAAAGACGCGGCCACGGCAGACAAGCCGTCGCCAGCGCTGTCCACCGGGGCGGCGGCGCTCGATAAAACAATCGTTGGAAGGCCGAGTGAAGTCGTTGAAGTTACTGCAGAATCCCCCACAGTGCAGGCAGAGGTCTCTGCCGACGACCGACGGAGGGCGCGGAGCAACGCACCGGCGATCGAAAAGGCAAAGCCGGCGCGGCGGACCGAAACCGGGCAGATGCAGAACACCATCTCGGCTAACATCGGCGAGCTCCCTCGTCAGGCCAAAAATGAGGTGCCGCTCACGAAACAAGAGTCGCCAGCAAGCCAGCCTTTGGCGCGCAATGTCACCTGGGCGATTAAGACGGGCATACTGCAACGGTCACTGGACAGTGGCCAGAGCTGGCAAAACGCCTTGCGCGCCGATCATTCATTGCTGTGCTACGCAAGTCACGACGAGGATGTATGGGCGGGCGGACAGGCGGGCAAGCTTTTCCACTCGTCCGACGGCGGAGTAACTTGGATGCAGGTGCAAGCTTCCGTCAAGGGCCAGGCACTTACCTCCGACGTCACTCACATTGATGTGCGGAGTGATGCGCGCGGCGATGCACACGGCCTGGCGGAGATTGTACTTTCCACTCGCAACAACGAAACCTGGAGCAGCTTGGACGCCGGAAAAACCTGGGAGAAAAAGTGATCCGGTTGTTTCTGACGGTCAGCCTTGCAGCTTTTCTCTCGGTCGGCAGTTTCGCACAACCGCCCAAAGAGCCGCTTCGTCCGGAGTGGTGCCGCCAGCTGCCAAGGCCGGAGTACGGCAGATTAGAACGCGTTCTGCGCGATGAACCGTGGTTTGAAATCTACCGCATTCGTCCGGGCGTGTTCGCCATCTACGAGCCGAAGCAATTTGAAGAAGTCATCTCCTATCTGACTTCTTGGTGAGAAACGCGCCCTGCTGTTTGACACGGGTCTGGGCGTGGGAAGGATCAGCGCGACCGTCGCCAGACTCACGCCTTTGCCGGTGACCGTCATCAACTCGCACACACACTTCGATCACGTTGGTGGCAACGCCGAGTTTCAGGAGATATGGAATCGCGATCTACCCTACACGCGTCAGAACATGCGCGGGGAAAGCAACGTTTATTCGCGCGATGCGCTTGCCCCCGAGCGTCTGTGCGGAGCGCTGCCCACGGGCACAAGTTCCAAATCGTATTCGATCCGTCCGTGGAGGAGTACGCACACTTTGCAGGACGGCGAACGGGTTAACCTTGGCGGACGCGAACTGAAAGTGATTTTTACGCCTGGACACACACCGGATTCCCTGGCCCTTCTCGATCGCAAGAACGGATTGCTTTTTACCGGAGACAGCTTTTATCCCGGCCCGATTTACCTTTTGGTTCCGGAAACCGACTTCGCCGCCTACGCGCGATCCGTCCAGCGGCTGGCTACGCTGGAAGCTCAAATCAAGTTGCTTCTGCCGGCGCACAACCTGCCGGTTGCCGAGCCGTTTTATTTGAAGCGCCTCGCCGATGCCGTCCAGCAGGTGCAACACGGCCAGGCTAAAAGCCGGGTAACCGAGGGCCACCGGGAATACTCTTTTGGTGGCTTTTCCCTTTTACTTTTAGACAGATAGCGTCCAGTGGCTCGGCAAGGTGAGGTTACCTCCGCGCATGACCCCGCGGTACCCACTTGCGAGCTTTACATTACGAAGGTGACATTTACAGTGGGGCCAAGTGGACATAGGATGAGCACGTGGTTTGGCAGTTCTGGGGGAGGACTGCCGAAGGCGTCCTGAGCGTAACCGCTTAGGGCGTTTTTTATTGCGCTCAACAATTCGTCGGACAAGAAGGTTTCTCAAGCTTAGCTGGTGGCAGGAGCGGCGATCCTCTTGCCGCCAAAAACGGAATCCACCGTGGCTACGATCTGCTCCATAGCTCCATCAATGTCCAGCGTGAAGCGGACAAGATCCATATTTTCAAGCGCAGGATAAGTCGTGACCAGGGTCTGCCACGCCACATCACCGCCGAGATCAACCGCTATGACCTCCTCATAGCCGTAGCCCAGGTAGCGCACCCGGCACAGAAGATCACTCAGGTGAACCAGGCATGCCAGCGGTCCGGCAGCCGGCAGAAGGCTTACATCGTGGTGACAGCGAGCGGCGTCCACCAACTCCTTGGACAAGCCCCAATGCTCGCAGAGCATCTGCCCGGTCTCGCAATGAGTAAACCCGAGAACCTGCTCTTCGATAACATGAAGGGCGACTTGCTGATCGGCTGCGCGCCGGAGGCATTCGCGAAAATCCTCGGTATAGAGGACCGAGTTCACGAGGAACCCAAGGTCGTGCAACAATCCAGCCAGGTAAGCTTTTTCGGGCTCCGGATATTCGATTTTCTTAGCCATCCTTTGGGTGACCAAAGCGCACCCGAGCGAATGCCGCCAGAATGCATCCGGCTCAATCACCCACTTATCTTTCGGGACAACTCGATTCACGCACAAACCGAACAGCATGGAGCGTATTCTCTCGAGGCCAAGAGCCATGACCGCGGAGCGCACGGTTTCGGTCTGGCGCCTTCCGTAGAGAGGAGAATTTGCCAGGCGAAGGCATTGCGCCGCGATCGACCCGTCGTAAGAAATCAGCTCAACCACTTTTTCAACTTTGATTTTCTCGGAAGGCAATCGCAGGATATCGAGGAGCGGCATCAGGATTGCCGGAGCGGTCGAGATCGAATCCAGCTTCTTAATTTCGGTTTCCAGTTTTGCGTGCAGTGTGGAGTTCATTTTTTGCCTCCGCCGGCCGGAGGGGCGGTCGGTTTGCAATACGCCGTCGTGCCCGGAAAATGGATCAGGCGAAACGAATCGTCCACCTGGAATAAAGATTCCGCATGTCCCAGGAAAAGGTGGCCACCCGGCAAAAGATTGGAATAAAAATGCTGTACCACACGGCGCTTCGAAGCCAGGTCGAAGTAGATCAGCACATTGCAGCAGAAAATGATGTCCATCCCTTTCTGGAACAACATCTTGCTGTCGTCACTGAGGTTCAGGCGGTCAAAGCGGATCTGCGATTTGAGCAGATCGTTGGCCTGAAGTTTCTTGTCGCCCACATCCTTGAAGTATTTCCGGCGCAGCAGCTCGCTGGTATTGCGCAGGGCATACTCGCCGTAAATTCCGGCGCGCGCTATTTCGAGCGAATTGTCGTTCAAATCGGTGGCGAGAATGTCCCAGGTCCACCCCGCAAGCAGCTTGTCTTTTTGTTCCAGCAGAAACATGGCCAGCGTGTGGGGCTCTTCTCCGGTCGAACAGCCGGCGCACCAGAAGCGCAGGCGTTTCAGACTGATCAAACCCTTGACCTGCAGGATCTGGGGAAGAATCACGTTGCGCAACGCATCCAACTGGGTGGGGTGGCGAAACATGTAAGTTTCGCCTATGGTGATTTCGTTCAGCAGCAGGCGCAACTCCGCGTCGCGATTTCCCCACGTCGTGAGGTGCTCCAAATACTCCGGGGGGCTGGCCACGCCGAGCGCGACCATACGGCGCGCGCAGCGTGAGATCAGAAGATAAAGCTTCTCCTCGGCATGATAGATTCCGGAGATCCGGTAAATCAGATCGCGGATCTTTAAATATGCCGGATCACCCGGGTTGGTGTCCGGAGTGACGGCAGACTTCGCTTTTGCGATTCCGATGGACATCGTTTCATCTTTCGCCAGCTAAACTTCCGGGCGTTGCTCAGTTAATAAATTCTCAAATTCTTCCCGGGCGGGCGGCGGCGGCAAAAGCCCTCTGCATCGACACCCTGCGCACCACTTCCGGCGCAATGCCGCCTAGAGGATAGATGCGATCCGCCAGGCTGGCGGCAACCACGCTTCCGGGCATGCCCCAAACCACCGAGGACGCTTCATCCTGGACGATTACCTCCCCGCCCGCCTCCCGTATCTCGGCCGACCCGCGAGTGCCATCCGCCCCCATGCCGGTCAGCACCACCGCCAGCACGTTCGCGCCGTAGGTTTGAGCCACCGAGCGAAACAACACATCCACCGCGGGGCGGCAGGAATTTTCCTGAGGATCATGGTTGATGCCCAGCACGAATTCAGTCCCTCGGCGAGCCACCGTCATGTGCTGGTCGCCGGGCGCAATCCAGATATGACCGCGCTGCAATTTTTCCCCTTCCTTGCCTTCCCGCACCTCGAGCCGCGCAAGGGTGTTGAGACGCTCGGAGAGCAGTCGCGTAAACAGCGACGGCATGTGCTGCACGATCACGATGGGCACGGGAAAATCTGCGGGGAACTGCGGGATCAGCAGAGTCAGCGCGTTCGGTCCACCGGTTGACGTGCCGATGGCCACCACGTCAATCCGCGCCTGCGGGCGGGCGGAGACCAGCGTGGGCTTCGGCCAGGGCCCCGGCTGCGGCACACGCACCACGCACAAGGACTTGATCTTCCGAATCAGTTCTTCCCGCACCCGCTCGCGCGAGACACCCGCTCTCTCATGCGAAGGTTTCGTGACATAGTCGCTGGCTCCCCGGGCCAACGCCTCCAGGGTTGCCGTCGCACCGCGCTCGGTAAGAGTACTGAACATAATCACCGGTAATTTTGGATACAGTTTGCGAATCTCGACCAGGGTTTCCAGCCCGTTCATTCCTGGCATTTCAATGTCGAGCGTGACCAGATCCGGCTTCGTCTCTGGAATCCGGGTCAGCGCCTGAATGCCGTTTCCCGCCGTGCCGGCGACGACGATCTCCGGGTCGGATGCCAGCATTTCACTGAGCACCCTGCGAATGACGGCCGAATCATCGACAACTAGTATGCGAACTGGTTGCATGTCTGCTGTCCCAGGTTGCTGCTGGCCTCATAAGCTTCCATAACAGCGCGTCTCATCGCGCACCGGCAGCATGGCCTGCCGCCTTCATCGAAGCATCTTGTTCCGGTTGCGCAGGGTCTTCCGGCGGTTTCGAGCTCTCGGCTCGAACTTTGAAGCGGTCCACCAGATCCCGCAGCTGGGTCGCCCTGCGGGCCAAATGCTCGCTGGCGATTTGCGCATCGCCGACATACGTCGAGGTGTCCTGCGCCGCATCGGCAACTTTTTTAATGTTGGTCGATATCGTGCCCGCTCCCCGCGCCGCTTCCGTCACATTCCGCGCCATTTCGCTGGTCGTCGCACTCTGTTCCTCGACCGCCGTCGCAATGTCGGTCGAAATATGGCTGATCTTGTCGATCACTCCCCGGATGCCCCCAATTGCCGCCACCGCCCCGCCCGTGTTCTCCCGGATGACCGTGATCTTCTGCTTGATCTCCTCCGTCGCTTTTGCCGTCTGCTTGGCCAGTTCCTTGACCTCGTTCGCCACCACCGCAAACCCTTTCCCCGCCTCGCCCGCCCGCGCCGCTTCAATCGTCGCGTTCAACGCCAGCAGGTTGGTCTGCTGCGCGATCGAGTTGATTACCTCGATCACCTTGCCGATTTCGACGCTCGAATCGCCCAGCAGTGACACCGTCTGGTTCGCCGATTCCGCGGCTTCGACCGCCTCGCCCACTACCCGGGCCGCCTCGGTTGCGTTCTTCGCAATCTCGCCAATGCTTGCATTCATTTCCTCGGCGCCCGAGGCCAGGGTCTGCAAATTGGTGTTGATCTGACTGCCAGCTTCGAAAACCACCAGCGCCTGTGCCGTCGTCTCCTCGGAATTGACCGTGATCCGCTGGCTCGAACTGGCAAGCTCGTCGCTCGCCTGTGCAACCTGTTCCGCAGTCCCCCGCATGGACTGGATCAAGTCATGCAGGCTGGTCTGCATCCGGTTGATCGCCTGCGTCAGGTCGCCCAGTTCGTCGTTGCCCTGAGATTTCATTTCCTCGCACGTCAAGTCCCCGGCGGCTATGGACTCCGCCTGGGCCAGAATGGAATTGGTGGTGGCGGAAATGCGGCGGCTCAGAAACACTGCCACGAAAATGCCGATGCCCAGCGCCGCGAAAGTGGTTGCCGCGATGGTCAATCTGAGCGCCCGGTTCTTCGCACGCAATTGTTCCCGGTTCCTGGTCAATTGCGTGACGAACTCATCCGCCATTTCGTCCAGGGATTTCTTGATTGCCTCATTGATCGGTGAGGCCTGGTCGGTAAAGTCGTCTCCCGACTTAATCACCGCACCGGACTCGCCAGCGGCAACATTCATCGCATCCTCCTGGTCGCTATGGAGCAGCGGAAGTTGCTTCTTGACTTCGTCCCATTGGTCACGGTTGGCCTGAGCCGCCCATTGGGGAGCCAATTCGTCCATCCCCTCCGTGTCCTTTTCAATCTCGTCCCAGGCTCCCTTCCACGCCACCCTCGCGTCCTCTCTCCGGGCTGGTTTTGCGCCCGCCAGAATCGCTTGCCGCCCTGTGTTCTGTGTCTGATTCAGGTCCCGCTGCAGCCTTCTGGCGGTTTCAAGCGAGGGCGAACGTATACCGAGCGCGCCCTCCTGAGTTTGCCCCGTGTCGACCGACTTCAGGTAGGTCATGGTAGAGCTGAACGACATCAAGGCCAGGATCACTCCAAAACCCCCGCCTAGCTTTTTTCCAAGTGTAAGTCTCATGCGCTACTCCTAGAGAGCTGGTGAATGTGAAACCAAATTTTTTTGCCCGCCAACCGCGCCGAGGCGAGCGGCACTCCGCCATAATGCGCCGGCGGTTTCAGCTGCCGGCTCGAAGCCGCGGAATCGGGCCGCTTCGCCACCAGCCTGCCCTGAAATGCAGCTGTGGGCCTCAACGAATCCGACAAAAACCTTCTCAGCGCTTACCCGCGGCATGGCTTGCCGCCTTCGGCAAGCGGCCTTCGTCCTGTTTCTTCGCGCTCCCGGTGTCGACTTTGAAGCGGCCCACCAGATCCCGCAACTGGTTCGCCATCCGCGCCAGATGTTCGGTCGCCGTATGCGCTTCGCCGACCGTCGTCGAAGTGTTCTGCGCCGCCGCCGCCACCCCTTTGATGTTGTCCGAGATTGTCGTCGCTCCACGCGCCGCTTCCGTCACATTCCGCGCCATTTCACTGGTCGTCGCACTCTGTTCCTCGACCGCCGTCGCAATGTCGGTCGAAATATGGCTGATCTTGTCGATCACTCCCCGGATGCCCCCAATTGCCGCCACCGCCCCGCCCGTGTTCTCCCGGATGACGCCGATCTTTTGCTTGATCTCCTCCGTCGCTTTCGCCGTCTGCTTGGCCAGTTCCTTGACTTCGTTCGCCACCACCGCGAACCCCTTCCCCGCCTCGCCCGCCCGCGCCGCTTCAATCGTCGCGTTCAACGCCAGCAGGTTGGTCTGCTGCGCGATCGACGTGATCACCTCGATCACCTTCCCAATTTCGACGCTTGAATCGCCCAGCCGCGATACCGTCTGGTTCGCCGATTCCGCGACTTCGACCGCTTCGACCGCCACCCGCGCCGCCTCGGTTGCATTCTTCGCAATCTCGCCAATGGTCGAACTCATTTCCTCGGCCCCCGAGGCCAGCGTCTGCAGGTTGATATTGACCTGACTGCCGGCTTCGGAAACCACCTGCGCCTGCGCCGTCGTCTCTTCGGAGTTCGCCGTGATCTGCTGGCTGGTGGCGGACAGCTCTTCGCTCGCACTGGCCACCTGCTCCGCGTTTTCGGCAATCGATCCAATGGTCTTGGCTATGCCTTCGATCGCCTGGTTCAGCGCGCGGCCCATGTCGCCGATCTCGTCCGTAGAGTCCACCTCAACATGTTGACGGAGGTCGCCATCGGCCAGCGCTTGCAGCACAGTCAATGTCCTGTTGAGAGGACCAAGAATGCCGCGGGCGATGACATACGAAAGACCAACCACCAGGACGAGCGCGACCAGTCCAACCAGAATCAGTGTCCGAGTTCGACTCTGCACTACAGCGGCAGCCTCGGCTTGATTGTTCGCGACAACGTCATTGGTGACTTTTAAGATGTCGTCCACGATCGCTGCCTGGGCAGTGAACAGTTTCGCCATCTTGGTCGTCCGAATCTCATGGGCCTTCTTCCGGTCCCCGCTCAGCACGGCAGGGACAAATTCCTGCTCCATGATCCCAAACCATTCGTTAGCGCTGGTGTAGGCGGCGCCGCCTACCAGTTCTTTGAGCTTGCCCTCCGGGAGTTGGTGCATCCATTTCGTGTGACCTTCCTCAAAGTTCTTTTGGCCTTCTCGCAGCAGTTCCAGAAAGTGTTGGGTGGTGGCCTGGTCAGGTGCTTCTTCCATTTTCACGGCGTCCAGCACGGCCACCCCGAGACTCTGCGAGGGTTGAACGTAATCTGCATATATGTCCTTTGTCATTGCAATCCGCTCGTAAACCGGGCCACCAACCTCGACCTGACCCAGCGTCGTGAATGCCACCACGCCAAAAACCAGCAACCCCAGTACGGCGGAACCGGCCAGCAGGAACAGCTTCGCTTTGAACGACAAGTTCTTCATTTCCAGCCCTCACCATCTCTCAAAATACGTGCGTATCTCGGTCTCGCATGCTCGTGCCTCTAATACCCGTCCCACAAACATTGATCATTCGCGGCGCTGCAACTCCGTGACAGGATCAATCCAGCCCATTCCAACAAGAATTTCATCGGCATCGACGTCGTTGACCTCAACTACAATCCAAGAACAAAAGGGAGGGGGCGATGGTTCCTGACAAAATCGCCGCCACACGCAGCCTCGCGGAATGTGCTCCCACTTAGACCGAAAAAGAACGCAGCAGTTGACTGGCCTTCCTACCTCGTCCGGATCCACGAATAGACGTTCCCTAATGCATAGGTGACGCCAACGAAAACCCGCTTCCGTAAAGCTCCCGAGGTGATTCCGGCATCCAGACCGCTATCCAGATACCAGCGCGGTTGCACCTGATAGTTGAATCCGATCATGGCGAAAGCAAAAGCCGGAGTGCTTTGATTGAGAAGCGTCGAACCGTAGGGTTCCACCACCAAGTTCAAGCGGCGCGTCAGGGTTAGCCAGGACGAAAGCGCGAATCCCGTGCTGTGATCGAATCCAGAAGCGGCTGGACGGCCAGCCAGCAGTTCAATCACGTTGAAGTCAAGGTGGAGCCGATGAATATCTTTGCTGGCAAGAAACGAGATGGCATGATCGACCCGGCCCGAACCTAATCCGAGCACCACGCTCGCCGACGGCACCTTTGCCGCATAAAACAAACCCAAACTGGGCCGGCGTTTTGTCTGTTTCAGGAAACGGTACTTCAAGCCCAGCCAGGTGTCGCCAAAGCCAGTCCGATTCCCAGATCCATCCATGACGTGAAGAAAAATGGATGAGGACCAGTGAAAGTCCAGGTTGTGGGTAAGCCCCATCCGCAGGCCGCCGGAAAGGTCGTCGCGATTCGCCCCGCTGCCCGGCCATTGCCGTTCCAGGCCATACTCGAGTTCCACTACGCCGCACTCGGTTGTGTCCGTGGCGTTAGCCACAGTAGGCCGGCTGGAAACTGAAACGACGGCCCTGCCGGCACAAGCTTCCGTGGAATTCAATGGCGCCTGGGCCCATGTCCGTGTGGCCCCCAGAAACAACACTGCCGACGTGAGCAGAATGCAGGGTCTTTGAGAACGCATAAGTTTCCCCTAATCGTCAGCTAGCCGAAAACACCTCGAAGCAGCGTCCTCAGCCGGAGCCTACGACTTCGGGCTCGCCATTCAACGCTCGCCAATCAACGCTTGCCATTCAGCCGCTCACCGCTCAGCCCCCGCTGCTCTGCCCCTGACCGATTGCCTGAATCTCGCATGCCTGGTCGGTATCGAGGACGTGCATCAACTGGTGCTCGAGTTTGTGCACTCCGAGGATCACCGACCGCAACCGCGGCGACAGCGTCTCGGGCGAGGGTTCAAACGTCTGCTCTTCCACCTCGACTACGTTGCCAACTTCGTCGGCCAGCAGGCACACCGTACCCGACGCTGCGCGCACCACCAGGCAGATCGGAGTCATGTCCGGGGAACGCTCGGGCAGTTCCAGTTGGCGGCGCAGTTCGAGAGCCACCACCACCTGCCCGCGCAGGTTCATCAGCCCGCTCACCACCGGCGGCGCCAGAGGAACCGGGCGCAACTCGCGGTACGTGACCACTTCCTGAATCTTTTGCGACTCCACTCCGCATAGCAAGTGATCCAGGTAAAACGTGCAGAATTGACGAGTGCTGGTCGTCGTCATAAGTTCAGTCATAAGTTCCATTCATAAATTCGGTCATAAGTTCAGCGCCTGGCCAGCTAGGCCTCCGCCGGCTCGTACGCTTCTCCGGCGTGCAGCAGGGCGGAAACATCCAGCAACTCCGTCACCCGCTCCGCGATCACGGAAGAATGCAGCACACCGGCGCGCGTCGGGGGAGATTGCGGTTCGAGCGTGCTTTCGACAATGTCGAGGATCTGGTTCACCACCAGCCCGAAGGTCTGATGTTCGTTCTCGAGCACCAGCACCTGCAGCGTGGACGTGGTCGGCAACGACAGCACACCCTCGCCGGGCGGCAGATGCCGCCGCTCCTCGAGGGCGTGACTGACGCGGATCAGGGGAAGAATCTGTCCCCGGTACTGCGTCACCCATTGATTGCCGGACCGCTCCACCTGGGCTCCCGGAATGTTTTCCAGACGGGCCAGCATCTCCAGCGGCACCGCCATCCGTGCCCCGGCCCGGCCCGCGAACAACACCAGTTTTTGTTTTCCGTTCGCGCCTTCCGCCGTAACTTGGACGGCTTCGTCCTGCAGCCGCTCACGTCCCTCGGTAACAATCTTCGAGCACTGCGCCAGGCCGAGCACGTCCAGAATCAGCGCCACTTTGCCGTCCCCCATGATGGTGGCTCCGGCATAGACGGCGATGCTTTTCAAGTGCTTGCTGAGCGGCTTGACCACGATCTCTTCGGTGTCGTTGATTTCGTCCACCACCAGTCCAAACTGCCGCCCATCGGCCTCGAGCACCACAATGTTGACACGCCCCGACCCGGACGCTGCGACCGCCGTCGTCTGCAACGCGTTCTTCAGGTGGACCAGCGGCAGCAGCCGCCCGCGCAACCGGTACACCGGCGACCCGTGGATGGTTTCAATGCCCTTCCGCGCCTGTTCGCCATCCAGGCCAACCAGTTCCAGCAGGTTGACCTGCGGCACGGCATAGCGCTCGCCCGCGCTCGTCACAATCAGCGCGGGAATGATGGCCAGGGTAAGCGGAATCTTCATGCGGACCATCACGCCATGACCGGGCTTCGACTGCAGATCGACGGTACCGCCGATCTTTTCGATGTGGGTCTTCACCACGTCCATGCCCACCCCCCGGCCGGAGACGCTGGTCACCTTCTCCGCCGTGGAAAAGCCCGGCAGGAAAACCAGATTGACGATCTCCCGATCGCTCATGCGCCCGGCCTGGTCGGCGGAAACCAGGCCTTTCTGCACCGCCTTGTTGCGAATCCTCTCCTGGTCGAGGCCCGCCCCATCGTCCGAGATCTCGATGTTAACCTGTCCCCCTTCATGAAACGCGCGCAGGAACAGCCGGCCCTCCGGATCTTTCCCAGCGGCCTGGCGAACCTCGGGACGTTCGATGCCATGATCCACGGAATTCCTTACCAGGTGAGTCAGCGGATCCTTGATGGCTTCGATCAGCGTCTTATCCAGTTCGGTCTCTTCACCCTCCATCTCCACCCGCACCCGCTTGCCGCAGCCAAGGGCAAGGTCGCGCACGGTTCGCGGAAACTTGCTCCAGATGTTGCCGATCGGTTGCATGCGGGTCTTCATCACCCCTTCCTGCAACTCGCTGGTGATCAGGTTCAGCCGCTGGCTGGTGGCCAGCAGGCCGCTATCTTCGGTGCTGTTGGCGAATTGCAGGATTTGGTTGCGCGCCAGCACCAGTTCTCCGACCAGATTCATCAACTGGTCCAGTAGGCTGACGTCCAGCCGGATGGTTCTGTCGCTGGCGCTCTGCCCGCGCGCGGCCTGCTGCACCTGCTGCGCATCCGCCACCTCGGCCGACTGCGCCGCCGATTGCTCCACTACAATCTCGGGCGGCGGCGGAGCGGCTGGTTTCGGTTCCTCGACCGTACTGTCGAGCTTTGGACTATCGAGCTTTGGACCCCCGACCTTCGGACTGCTCATCTTTGATTTGCCGAGCTTTGGACCGCCGATCTTTGGACTATCGGGCTTTGGACCCCCGAGCTCTTCCGGCGCGGCGGCCTTCCGTTCGGCAGCAACCCCACTTTCCCCCCGCACCTCCGCCGCCTCCGAAACCCGCTGCAACCGCGTCAACCGCGAAATCAGCGCGCTGTCGTCGCGTTCGCCCTCGGCCCCGGTCGCTTCTATGCTCGCCAGTATCTGACGGACAGCATCCACCGTCGCCAGCAGAGCGGTCGTGATTTCCGGATTCAATACCAACTGACCATCGCGCAACCGCCCCAGCAGGCTTTCGCCAACATGGGCCACGGCTCCCAGCTTGTCGAAGGCCAGAAAACCCGACGTGCCTTTAATGGTGTGAATCGTCCGGAAAACGCTTCCCAGGATCTCGCGGTCGTTGGGATTTTTCTCCAACGTAATCAATTCCCGGTCCAGGCGGTCAAGGTTTTCGTAGCTCTCGACCAGAAACTCTTTGACAATGTCGTCGGAATCATTCATGGCGAATACCTCTCCATCGGCACGGCCCTTCCCTCACTTGAGCGCAGAGGTGCCGGCAGATCTCGATTTCGTTTCCCTTCCTCGACCAATCGATCGCACGGAAAATCGCGCTCCCGTTAGAAAGCTCTCACGGTAGGACTCCGCAATTCCTGAGTGGTGCAATCGCGGACCCCAAACCGCGCGCGCCCATCCCCTTCGACAGTCCCCAATGGATGGATCGAGCACGCCTCCGCTCGCACTTAATGCTTTGAACTTTTGTCTGGACTTCAGAAATGGCCGAAAAACCTCTCGCCCTGAAAAACAATACCTAGTTCATTCCCGAGACGACCCCGGGTGCTTTCGCTGTGAAGGGGCGCGGCTTCAGCCGCACCGTAAATGTTCGCGAAATCAACTTCGGCTTTAGCCTCTGAGGGGAACTGCCGTCCAAAGACACGACAAGTTTTCGCTGTCTCCTGGAGGCTACACCGAGTAAGAGACACCGTCATCTGCCGCGTCTAGCGCCGTGCTTTCTCTCGCGGACACAGCCTCGCCAGGCTTGCTGCCACGTCGCATGGCCACGATACCGGTGCGCACCATCTCCAATACACCATAGGGACGCAGTAACTCGAGCAGCCCGTCGATCTTATCTTCTGCGCCGGTGATTTCCAGGGTCAATGATTCGGGAGCGACGTCGACCACCCGCGCCCGAAACACGTTGGCGAGTTCCAGCACGTGGGAGCGCGCTTCGTGCGTGGCCGCCACCCGGATCATGGCCAGGTCGCGGATGATGGCCGGTTGATTGGTGATGTTCTCGACCAGCAGCACGTTCACCAGTTTGTACAGATTCGCTTCGATGCGCCGAGCCTGGTCGCGGTCGGCGTCGACCGTAATGGTCATGCGCGACACCTCTGGTTTTTCAGTCCGCCCCACCGTCAGCGAATCAATATTGAAGGCGCGCCGCCGAAACAGCGAAGCCACGCGGGTGAGCACACCCGGTTTATTTTCGACGTACACCATGAATGTATTCAGCATATTTTTTGACCGTCGTCAGCTCTTACCTCTCAGCTAATTCGCGCCTTACGTTTTCCTCTGGGCTGTTTCTCCTGTGTTCCTCCGTGCCCCCTGTGGTTCAGCCCTTTTCTCTTTACCGAAACCCTCTCTGCTGCTCGCCGGACAACACTTTCCCTGAAACCGTCATCCTAGCCAGCCGCGAGCAGCGTCTCTACTCATCCTCGGCAGTCTCAACAATCGGGCTCGGCCGCCGAATCATATCGTGCAGCGCCGCGCCCGCTGCAACCATCGGATAAACCGTATCTTCCTGTTCCACCTTAAAATTAATCAGCATCGGCCCATCGTGCTGCCGCGCCGCTTCCACGGTAGGCACAACTTGCGAACGCTCTGAGACCGTCGCACTCCGAATACCGTAAGCCTCGGCCAACCTCGCGAAATCCGGATTGAGCAAAGGCGTTGCCGCATAGTTGCGATCGTAGAAAAATTCCTGCCACTGCCGCACCATGCCGAGATAGCCGTTGTTGATGATGGCGATGTGGATTTTAAGATTTTCCTGCACCAGCGTCGCCAGTTCGCACATAGTCATCTGGAATCCGCCATCGCCCACAATCACCCAAACCTCGGCCTCGGGGCAAGCCACTTTCGCGCCAATGGCCGCCGGCAGCGCGAAACCCATCGTGCCCAGTCCCCCGGAAGTAATCAGCGAGCGCGGATGCTCATGCTTGTAGTACTGCGCCTCCCACATCTGGTGCTGCCCGACGTCGGTTACGACAATGGTGTTGCCGTCCCGCGTCTGCCGCCACAAATCGTTGATCACATGCGCGGCATACAGATGCCCGCTGTCGGGCAGGTTCTGAATATCGCGCACCGCGGAATCGCCCTTCAGCTTGTCAATATGATCCAGCCACTCGCTGCGGTCGATGGACTCCACCTTCGGCATCAATTCCAGCAACACTTCCCGCAAATCGCCGACGAGCGGCACATCCACCTTGACGTTCTTGTTGATCTCCGCCGGATCGATCTCAATGTGAATCTTCTTCGCATTGGGCGCGTAAGTTTTCAGGTTGCCCGTTACCCGGTCGTCGAAGCGCATGCCGAAAGCCAGCAGCAGGTCGGCTTCCTGGATCATGTGGTTCACCCAGGCTTCCCCGTGCATGCCCATCATGCCGAGATTAAGCGGGTGCGATGCCGGAAACGCGCCAAGACCGAGCAGCGTAAGTGCGACCGGAATCCCGGCACGCTCGGCAAAATCGCGCACCTCGCGCATGGCTCCGGAAATGATGATGCCGTGCCCCGCTAAAATCACGGGCCGCTTCGAATTGTGGATCAACTCCAGCGCCTGCTCATACTCCCGCGGTGCCGGTGAAAGGTCGGGACGGTAGCCCGGCAATTGCGGCTTGGCCGCCTCCCAGTCGAACTGGCACGAACCCTGCTGCGCATCTTTTGTGATATCCACCAGCACCGGACCAGGACGCCCGGATCGCGCCACATAAAAAGCCTCCCGAATCGTGCGCGCCACTTCGCTGGCCTGCGTAACCAAATAGTTGTGCTTGGTGATCGGAAGAGTCACACCGGTGATGTCGGTTTCCTGAAACGCGTCCGACCCAATCAGTTTGCTGCCAACCTGCCCCGTGATGCAGACGATCGGAGAGGAATCCAGCATGGCGGTCGCGATGCCAGTGACCATATTCGTCGCTCCCGGCCCCGAGGTCGCAACCGCAACTCCCACCTGCCCACTGGCACGCGCGTAGCCGTCGGCCATGTGAGTTGCCCCTTGTTCGTGGCGCACCAGCACGTGATGGATTTTGCTGCCCCTGAGAGCATCGTAGGCGGGCAAGATGGCGCCGCCAGGATAACCAAACACAACCTTCACCCCTTCACGTTCCAGACATTCCCAAAGAATGCTGGCCCCGGTCATTGTCGTCTTGTCCTTGGTTGTGGTTGGCGTAGCTTTCTGATCCGTCATGCGACCTCCCGTATCCTGAAGCTTCGTATCAGGGTATCGCTTTAGCTTTAGCGATACCGAAAGTCCTTCAAAATCAGACGCCCCTTTAGGGGCTGGGCGTCGGAATTCTTCTTGTTCAGCAAACTGTTCAGCCACGCCGTCCCTGCCGCGCAAGCTTGCGCTCCCAAATGCTGAAAAACTCAATACCGCGCGCACCCGCCGTACTGCACATACCGCCGTGGAAGAACGGCCCTTCAGGGCCGCGTAAGCCCTCTGAAATCATCGCGGGCTTTAGCCCCGGTGGTCGTTCTTTCTAGGCGGATACCATCTCCCAGCCGCCTTCTTTCGCCGCTGGACGCCCACCCCCAACCCACCTCGATACTATCCGACCGACCGTCCGGTCTGCAAACGCGTAGTCAGACTGGCCCGCTAAGCGATTCATTTTCCCTGCGTGCACGTGCCATTCCTTTTTTCGACGTTCCTTGTCGGATTGTCGCCTACTCGGTGGCTGCTTAGCCGCCCAGGCCATCCCCAGTTGACAGTTTCTAACAAATGCCCCGCCGATTTGGTTGGGCCTACTTATTTCCCTTCGCAAGGGTGCAGATGGCTGGCTCACGTTCAGTAGTACAGATCGGGCGGGCCTTTGTACTCCTGCAGGGCATTGCCGCCGTCAATGATAAGCAGTTGGCCGGTGATGTAGGAGGCGGATTCGGAGGCGAGAAACGCGATAGCAGCGGCGACTTCGTCAGGACGGCCGGGGCGGCCCACGGGTGTATTTCTACCAGCGATGATTTCGTGCCCGGTAGAGGACGCGGTTTCGATCCAGCCGGGAGCGACGGCGTTCACAGTGATTCCCTGGCGGGCAAGCTCGAGGGCGAGACTGCGAGTAAGCCCGACCATGCCGGCTTTCGCCGCACTGTAAGCGGTCTCGCGAGGGTTGCTGACGACTGGGCCGGTGGTAGAAGAAACGTTCACGATACGCCCATAGTTCGCGGTCACCATAAAGGGCAAAACGGCTTTCGTAATGTTGAAAGCCGTCTTGAGGTTGATGGCGATGCCGTAATCCCACTCCTTTTCGGAAAGCTCGGCCAGAGGTAACGAGGTGGTCTCGGCAGGACTGCCCACCTGAGTCATGCCGGCGTTGTTGACGAGGATGTCGAGGCGGCCATAGCGGGCGAGGACTTCATGAACCAGCACCTGCGTGCGCGCGTGATCCAGCAGATCGGCGGACAAAGCAAAGACATCGGCGCCCTCTCCAGCGAGTTCGCGGGCGCGCTCTTCGATTCTTTCTGTCGTGGAAGTGATTGCGATTTTCGCCCCTTGTTGTGCGAGCAAACGAGCAGTTGCGAAGCCTATCCCCTGCGGGCTGCCCGCGCCCGTGATGAGCGCCACTTTCCCGGAAAAATTCATCGATTCGGTCCCCACACAATCAGAGTTCCCCCTACAGCCCCGGCCCCTCCGGATAAGTCGGCAAATCCGCAGGCCGTGCCGGCAGTGTCTTTGGATTGGCCTTGATCTGCTCCATCAGCATCTCCACCGCTTTCTCCAGTTGTGGGTCTTGCCCCTTCAAAACTAAGTCCGGTGGATTATCCACCACCACATCGGGTTGCACGCCCCGATTCTCAATCAGCCACTTGCCGTCGAGCGAAGACAGCGAAAATTCCGGACGCGTGATGTAGCCGCCATCCATCAACGGAATATCCCCGCGAATGCCGCGCACTCCGCCCCATGTCCGCTCCCCGATGAGTGGTCCCAGCTTGTACTGCTTGAAGAAGTAGCTAAAGAAGTCTCCATCGGACGCGGCGTAGTGGTTGGTCACGCAGGCCATGTATCCATAGAAGACGTTGCCCGGAATCGTGCCCGGCTCCCAGTTGCGCGCCGGACTCATGGCGGCCAGCACGCGCCGCAAGCGCGTAAAAATCAGCTGGTCCACGAAGCCGCCCCCGTTGTAGCGGACGTCAAAGATGATGCCTTCCTTGCGAATCTGCGGGAAGTACTGCTTCACGAACTCATTCAGTCCTTCGTCGCCCATGTTGGGCAGGTAGACATAGCCGATGCGCCCGCCGCTGGCCGCGTCCACTTTCTTGCGGTTAGTCTCGATCATGTTCAGCTCGCGCAAGCTGTACTCGTCGCCAATCGGCTTCACTACCACTTTATGCGCGCCGTCCGCCGCGGGTTTCGAGTTGACGGTCAGCGTCACAACTTCGTTGGCCGCGTTCACCAGCAATTCGTCGGGCGTCTGCGGAGTGCGCAGCGGTCGCCCATTGATCGCAACCAGATACTCGCCTTCTTTAATGTTGACGCCCGGCTCGGTCAATGGCGACCGGGTGTGCGCATCCCAGTTTTCACCGGAATAGATTTTCTTGATCCGGTACATACCGCTGGCCGCGTCGGCTTCATAGTCCGCACCCAGCAATCCGACGTTCACCGCGTGCAGTTCCGGCAAATCGCCGCCGCCAACATAGGTGTGCGAATTCGATAACTCCCCAATCATCTCGCCCATAATGTAAGTCAGCGAATAGCGATCGGCTACATACGGAAGCAATTGGGCGTATTGATCTTTAGTCTTCTGCCAATCCACTCCGTTCATCGACGCTTCGAAGAAGTAGTCGCGCTCCTGCCGCCAGACCTCGTTAAAGATTTCTTTCCATTCCTGCTGAGGGTCGACTTCAGCTCGCATGCCGTCCAGTTTGAGCGCGCCGTCTCCCACCTTGTGGGGCGCATCTGGCGGCTTGGCGTCGATAATCCCAACCGGGCCGTCGCCGTCGGCGCGGTACAACAACTTCGAACCGTCGCTCGAGAGTGCGAATCGATCCGCGCCTTCCAACAGCACTTTGTCTTTACGCTCTTTCAGATCGTAGGCATGGATCGCGGGAGTTTCTCCGGGCAGCGGCCCCGACAGTCCTTGAATCGGCGAAGTCGAGTAGTAGATCGCATCCTTCGAAGCGTCCAGGCTGTGAATCACCGCTGGCGGAACGGCCAGCGCTACGATCCGGCTTTGAATGCCGTCGAGCTCGATCTTAAAGACTTTCGGTGGCTCCTTGGTCTCGGTTTGTGAGGCTTTCTCTTCGGACTTTTCTCCCTGCTCCTTTTTGTTTGGCGTTTGTTTCGCGTTCTTCTTATTACCATTGCCCGGCTCGGGCGCCGGCGAGGCCGCTGGCTCTTCGCTCTTCACCTTCACCTCGTCGCTCAAAGCCGGAAACGGTGAAGGCTCGTCCGCCGTCAATGTGACCACGTAAACCCGCGTCGTCTTCGGATTCGCGAACTCGAAGTCGACGTTACCCAGCACTTCGTTGTAATCGCGGTCAGAAAGAAAGTATAAGTATCGCTTGTCCCGATCGAATACCGCGGCGTAACTGTTATTGAGCGTTGAAGTCACCGCGGTACTCTTCCGGTCGTCTAAGCCGTACAGGTACACCACTGAATAACCCGACGCCAAATTCTTATCGTAAGCCAGCCACTTACTGTCTGGAGACCAGCTGTAATTCAGAATCTCGCCATACTTGCCGCGATCCACTTCAACGGGCTTTTTCTCTTTGATGTCCACATGCCAGAGTTTCAGGTCTTTGTCGGCCCAGGCGATTTTTGAGCTGTCCGGCGACCACGCCGGCTGGAACATGAAACCTTTGTGTCCGCTGGTGATCTGCTCTTCGGCGGCCAGCCCGTCTTGCGCAGCGATATAAATCTCATCTTCGCCAGTGCGGTCGGAAACGTACGCGATCCATTGCCCATTCGGCGACCAAGCCACCTTCTGCTCGCGAACGCCCGGAGAACGCGTCAGGTTGCGGATGCTTCCATCCTTCGCCGGAACGGTAAAAACTTCTCCGCGCGCCGCGAGCACGGCCCGCTTGCCGTCGGGCGCGATGTCGAAGTCGGTGATCTGCCGGCTCGCGCTCACCCAGTGCTTCATGGCTTGGTCGCGTTCGCCATTCACATAGATGGTCAGTTTCTTGGGTTGCCGGGTCTGCAAGTCGAACGTGTACAGGTAACCGCCATTCTCAAAAATAATCGCATCGGGGCCAAGGCTCGGCCACATAACATCGAAGTCGTCGAACTTGGTAAGTTGCTCGACCTGCTTGCTGCCCTGGTCGTAGCTGTAGAGATTCAGCCGGTGTGCGGACCCGCGATCGGACGTGAAATAAATCGTGGTGCCATGCCACATCGGAAATGTGTCGGTGTAATCCGTGTGCGGGATAACCTGATCGACCACATTATTCTTGATGTCGTAGATGGTGATGTCCTGAGCCATGCCGCCGGTGTAGCGCTTCCACTGCCGGAAGTTGCGGAAAATCCGGTTGTAGGCGACCTGGGTGCCGTCCGCCGAAAACGAAAGCAGGCCGCCCTCATCCATGGGCATGGGCTGAGGCAGGCCGCCGCCGACGCTGATCGTGTAAGGGCGTTTTATCCAGCCGTTCGAAGCGTCACGACGAGAAAGAAAGACGATGCTCTTGCCATCCGGAGTCCAGCCAATCACCTGGTTGAGCACACCCATGCGGTCGCTGAGCGGCTGCGCCGATCCCTGATAGAAGGTCAACTGCTTCGGCTGGCCGCCCTCGGACGACATCACGTAGACGTTGAAGTTGCCGTCGTACTGGCCGGTAAATGCCAGCCACTTTCCATCCGGCGAAAACTTTGGGAATAGTTCCCGCCCGGGATGCGAAGTGATGCGGTGGGCCGTGCCTCCCGCGCTTGTCGCCAGCCAGAGATCACCGCCATACATGAACGCAATTTTGTCTTTATAGATGTCAGGAAAACGCAGCAAGCGGCCTTCTTGCGCCTCCTGCGCTGCTGTCAGGGAGGCACAGCCGATGACGCAGCCGACAACCACGAACGCAAAAACACTTCGGATAGAAATCATGAGAGATCCTCTTGGGAGATATGTTTGCCGGGAATAATCAGCAGAAGAGAAACCATTTCGACAAGCGGGATTGTATCAGCTTGCAGGCTGCTGCTTCGAACACTAATTGCGTTTCACTGGCTCGGCGTGTTGCCTGCCACGCGCACCGCCTCCTGGCAAGTGCCTGCGGCGGTCAACACTTTGTCAAAAGCTGGATCGGTACGAAGTTTTGCGAGCAGAGGATCAGAAAGCAAATTCGCGTGCGCGCAATAGTTCTGCTCGACCGCGCTCTGGAGCAGATGGAGAGCCGCCTGTTTCTTGCCGCAGTAAGCGAAAAGCGCCCCCTGGTAATACCACGTCTCCGGGTCGGGCTCGGTGGGCAGACTGGTTGCGGCTACCTGCGCCATCCGATCCAGATCCGCAACTGGCCGCAACTGCAGACAAGCCTCCAGCAGATCGCGGTGATAGCGCGGCGTGACCGGCATGCGCTTCACGGCCTCGCGTGCTTCCGAAATCTTTCCCTCGCGCAGAAGAATGGATGGCATCACATACGCGGCCCATTCCGAACCAGCATCCAGACGGACAAAATCCGCGGCCCGTTCGGTCTTACCCAACTCCATGAACGCCCAAGCGCAAGAACGAAAAGAATAGTTACCAGGGTCGAGCGCCAGCGCCGTGTTGCATTCCCCCGTCGATTGCTCCAGCATCCCGGCATAACGATAGACAAAGCTCATCACAAAATGGGCCTGGGCGCTCTCGGGACGGCGCTTGACCAGCGCCTGCGCCGACTGATACGCCTTGTTAAGTTCGCCGCGCTCCACATGGTTGGTGATCAGTTGTCCAGCGGCTACGGTTCGATTCGGATCGAGCTCTATGGCACGTTCGTAGGCTTTGTTGGAGCGCTGGAACATGGGCTCGCCACCGTCGGAATAGTCCGCGTCATAGTAGCAACGCAAACCTAGTTGCTCCCATGCGGGCGCGTAGGTTGGATCCACTTCGACCACATGCTCCAGAACCGCGATCGCATCCTTATTTGGCCCGGCATCGTGAGGCAGCGCGATGCTATGCAGGTAGAGATCGTAGGCTTCCGCGTTTTTCGGGCGCGTGCCGGTATCCAGAAAACCGCCGCCCGCACCGAGCGCCGGCAGCAACCCTTGACGCATCTGGGCAGCCATCTGCGCTTGCAATGCGATCAGATCCTCAGCGGGCGCAGTCACGTTCGTCTGCCACAAAAGCTTGTTACCCTCCACCTGGATCGCCTCGAGCGTAATCAGAAGGCGGTCGCCTTGCTTCAGGAAGTGCCCGGTAAGAATGTTGGCAACGTGCACTTCCTTCCCTGCCTGCTGCGGATCCACGTCGTTGCCTACAAACTTTCGCGTGATCGCGGATGGACGAACGTCAAGCGTCCGGGCGTAGGTCAGGGTGTTGGCAATTTCATCGGCCAGCGCGAAGCGTAGAAACTCCACGCTGACATCGCCATTCATGTTCTGCAACGGCAGCACCGCGATGGTGTTCTTCGGCGCGCCATCGCCCACCATCTCACGCTGTTTGAACCACCACGCTCCTACCGCAACCAAAACCGTGAGCAGCAGCGCGCTGACTCCCAGCAGAAGATAAATTGAAATTTTACTCGTGGCCTGAAAAGTGCTCGTGGCTATGCGATACGGCAAGGCTGGCCGCCGCACCCCGGTCTTGGTTAATCCCGATTCCGTTTCTTTCCGCAACGACTGGAGGTCGCCCTTCATCGCCAGCGCGTTCGGGTAGCGGTGTCCCCGGTCTTTTTCCATGGCGCGACCGATGATGCCTTCCAGATCCCGGGGGAGCGACGGGTTGAGACTACAAGGAGAAACCGGCTTATGGTTGAGAACTGCGTCCAGCGTGGTGATCACGTTGCCGGTGGCAAAAGGCTTCTTGCCGGTTGCCATTTCGTAAAGCACCACTCCGAGCGAGAACAGATCGCTCCGCGCATCCAGTTCCTCGCCGCGCGCCTGCTCCGGTGACATGTAAACCGCTGTTCCCGGAATCACTCCCACCGCCGTCAGCGAGTCTTCGAGCGCTGCCTCGCTCGATCCCGGTTCAGGCATCGACTTGGCCAATCCGAAATCCAGAATTTTTGTCTGCCCCGTCTGCCCCACAAAAATATTCGCCGGCTTGATGTCACGATGGATGATCCCCTTGGCGTGCGAAGCCGCTAGAGCATCCGCCACCTGGATGCCGATGTCGAGGATCTCGTCGACTTCCATCGCCTTGCCGCGGATCCGCTCCTTCAGGCTCACCCCTTCCAGCTTCTCCATAACAATGAACGGATGTCCGCCGTTGTCGTCGATATCGTGGATCGTGCAGATCCCGGGATGGTTCAACTGGGAAGCGGCGCGGGCTTCGCGCACGAAGCGGTCAAGCGACTTTTTGTCGTGGACCATCTCCACAGGAATGAATTTAAGGGCAACGCGACGGGCCAGGCGCGTGTCTTCCGCCTCATACACCACGCCCATGCCTCCACCACCGAGCTTTCCGACGATGTGATAGTGGGAGATTGTCTGGCCAATCATTTCGAGGGCCTCAGTGCCTTCGGCGGCTATGTTAGGCCGGGGCGGAGGCCGGGTCAACCCTCTCTCCCAGCCCCCAGTGATTGGCGTCACTCCGTACTTACGAAAACTCGTACTTTCCGGCCAAACGGCAGTCACTTTGCTGCTTTTGGAAAGCCGGAGCTTTGCACTTTTTCGGAGCTAAATCATCTGGCTCCATCTGCCGATTCTACAAAACGTATCTCTGGGATGCACGGGCCAGCATTGCCAGCCCCTCCAGCAGTCTCTTGGCCTTATGATGGTGGGTCAGGTTAGATGGCGTACTGATTTGCCACGGAGGGTGTGAATGAGCGGCCGTTGGTTATTTGACACACCGGAGGTCGGAGGTTCAAGACTCACCCAGGCATTGGTGGTCGATGATTCGGCTGTCTACCGCAAATTGATCGGCGATCATTTGCGCAGCTGGGGTTTTGGCGTCACCCTCGCGGAGACCGGCTCCGAGGCTTGGCGCATCCTCGAGCAGCCGGATGCTCCCAAGCTCGTTCTGCTCGATTGGGTGCTGCCCGATCTCGATGGCATCGAGATCTGCCAGCGCATCCGGCAAGCCGGATCGTCCGGTCCTTACGTCTACGTTATCCTGCTCACCAGCAACGAGGGCCGCCAAAACATGCTCGACGCCATGCAGGCCGGGGCGGACGACTATCTGGCCAAGCCCTTTGATGAGCTGGAATTGAAGGCCAACCTGCTGGTCGGCAAGCGCATTCTCGACCTGCAGGAGGAACTGGTTTCCGCTCGGGAGTCCATGCGCCACGCCGCCACCCACGATAGCCTCACCGGATTGATGAATCGCGGAGAGATTGTCGGAATGCTCCAGCGGGAATTGGAACGAGCGCGCCGGGAGCACAAACCAGTAGGAGTGCTCCTTGGCGACGTCGACCATTTCAAGAGCGTGAACGACACACTTGGCCATCTTTTTGGCGATGAGGCGCTCCGGGAAATCGGTCGGCGACTGCGTAAGCAACTCCGCATCTACGACGGCGTTGGCCGCTATGGCGGAGAAGAATTTCTTATGGTTTTGCCCAACTGCGATTTGCCCAACACTCTGCTGCGCGCCAATGAGCTGCGCGAAATCGTTGGCAGTACGCCTGTCGTTTATTCCGGCGAGGAAAGACTCATCACCATGAGCATGGGAGTCGCCATCTCTGCTTGCGATGGAAAAAACGAAGTGGAAGCGCTGTTGCATCAGGCCGACGCCGGCCTTTACCTCGCCAAGGAGAATGGCCGGAACCGGATTGAGCACTTCACTGGTCCCGCCAGGAAAACCACGGCTGGGCGCTCGCGCAAAAGCTAGACAATCAACTTTTCCTGTAGAGACGCGGCTTGCCGCGTCTCCCGTCGCCTACAAGGGAGACGGGACAAGCCCGTCTCTACCAGCGGAAGAAGTGGTAGCCTTTCCTGGAGGATGTGAGTTCTTCCCAGCGGCCGTACTGGCCGCGAGCCGCTGCCCACTTGTTTCCCGACCTTCCAACCCGCATCAAGCAGTCTGTGCGCCACGCCGGATTCGATCTCTGCGGCATTGCGCCGGTTCGCGATTTCGCCGAGTTACACGTCTTCCCCGCGTGGATCGCGGACGGAAAGCACGGCGAAATGAAGTACATGGAAGCCCGCGATGAGACCGGGGAACTCAAGCGTGCGTCGCTGGCCCGAGTGGCTCCCTGGGCGCGCAGCGTGGTCGTGTGCGCCATTAACTACAACACCACTCATTCCTACTCGAATCAAGCGCAGCCGCGGACCGAAGCTGCGAGCCGAGGCTGGATTTCGCGCTACGCCTGGGGCCACGAGGATTACCACGACGCCGTCCTCCGCCGCCTCCGGCAGATAGAAGATGAATTGCGCCAACTACTCGACGCAACTAGCGGCGGGCAACTGGGTACTGGCAACTCGCTCCAACTTCGTTCCTATGTCGACACCGGCCCGCTCATCGAACGCGTGTATGCCAAATACGCCGGCGTCGGATGGATCGGCAAGAACACTTGCATCATCAACCAGCAGCTTGGATCATGGCTGTTTCTGGGCGTAATTCTTACTTCGCTCGATCTAACCAAAGATGACCTCACCGCCGACCTGCCTGCGCCCGATCGTTGCGGCACTTGCACGCGCTGCATCACCGCCTGTCCCACCCAGGCGATTGTTGCGCCCGGCGTGCTGGATGCGCGCCTCTGCATTTCCTATCTGACCATCGAGAAGCGGGGCGAGATTCCAGACCAACTGCGCTCGGGCATGGGACGCCACGTCTTCGGATGCGATATCTGCCAGGACGTATGCCCGTGGAACCGCAAGGCGCCAGCAACTTCGACGGCGGAATTCGAAGCCCGTGAAGGCTTGGTCAATCCCGCGCTAGACTGGTTAGCCGAAATGCAGCAGGAGGAATTTCGAGTTGTGTTTCGTGGATCTCCCCTCCGGCGCGCAAAGCTTTCCGGCCTGCGGCGGAACGCGGTGATTGCGATGGGTAACAGCGGGGACAAAAAATTCGTGCCGACGCTAAGAAAACTCTGTGAGGATTCAGACCCGGTGGTCGCGGAACACGCGCGCTGGGCGGCGGCGGTGCTCGAACCAGCATCTCTCTAGATCTAAGCTTGCTGGTGGAGATCCGGGCGTCCTCGCCCGGCTGGCGGGACGGGCGGGACCCGTCGCTCCACCGGCACATTTATCTGTATACAATCGTCGGTTCATCAACGGAGGGTTGACCAATGTTCCAGAAAGATCTGCTTCAAGGCAAACGCATCCTCATCACCGGCGGCGGAACTGGTTTGGGCAAGGCCACAGCGCAACGGTTTCTGGAACTCGGCGCGGAGGTTTATATCTGCGGGCGGCGGCAGGAAGTTCTGGCGGCAACCGAGCAGGAGTTACGCGCGCGCACCAGCGGCAAGATCCACTCCCGTCCCTGCGACGTGCGCGACGCAGCCGCGGTCGAAGAGATGATCGAAATCATCTGGGCCGAAGGTCCGCTCGATGTCCTCATGAACAACGCGGCAGGAAATTTTCTGGCGCGCACCGAAGACCTTTCGCTGGGGGCGTTTCAGTCGGTGATTGGTATTGTCCTGATGGGCACACTGCACACAACCATGGCTTGCGGGCGCCGGTGGCTGGCAGCGGGGCGCGGAGGCGTAGTGCTGAACGTCACCACCACCTACACGACGACGGGCTCGGCGTATGTGGTGCCATCGGCGGTGGCAAAGGCGGGCGTGCAGGCGCTGACGCGAAGTCTGGCAGTCGAGTGGGGCAATCGCGGGATTCGGATGAACGCCATCGCGCCCGGGCCGATTCCGACCGAGGGCGCTTTCTCGCGTCTGCTGCCCCGTCCAGAACTGGAGGAGGCGGCGAAAAAACGAAACCCTTTGGGGCGGTTTGGGACGATGGAGGAGTTTGCCAACCTGTCCGCATTTTTGATTAGCGACGGCGCAGGGTATGTAAATGGAGAAGTCGTGACCATGGATGGCGGCGAATGGCTGCAAGGAGCAGGCGAGTTCACGGCTCTGGGACGGGAACTGACGGAGAAAGAGTGGGAGATGATGAGACCGCAGAAGAACTCGCCGAAGGCCTAAGCTAAAGGCAATACCGCTCGCTTGCCGAACGGGATCAAATACACCGCAAAAAACGAAAGCGCCCGGACTCGGTTAGAGTCATCGGACGCCCGTTTGAACAGCCCTCCCCCGAAGTCTGCTCACCACCTACCCTACGTTTAGATCGCCGTGGGGGGAATGGCACGAACGGGCGACTCCGTAGGACTTTCTGGTAGGCCCGGCAGGAATCGAACCTGCAACCGCCGGATTAGAAATCCGATGCTCTATCCGTTTGAGCTACGGGCCCCCGCCAAAGACAGGATTCTGACCACTTAATTATAAGGGAAACACGCGGATGCGTAGGTTGTGGAGAGTGGTCGGGCCGCCGTTCCGCCATCACCCGGCTTGCTTCCGGCCAAAAAAAAACCGTCCCCAGCGGGAACGGGCTCCTGAACAGGACAAACTTGTCTAATCTTTCAACGGCACCATGGTTCGATCGCCACGGCAAAAAGTTGCAACTTTCAAGAGGCCGCCTGGCGCCTGGGGCATCGTCATCACCGGTCCGTAGCAGTACACCGCGTGCCCGGTTGCGGCGAAGTACCAGCGCCCTCCCTTTCGCTTTGCCGATTGCTGGCTGGGGCTGGGCGACAGCTGAGCTGGTGGTGCCAACCGGGGCACGGGAAGAGACAAGACTAGAGCTAGGGCCAGGGCCTTCATAGTTTGGTCTCGCTTGCCTCGCGGCCCCCACATAAGGCCGCGTTTCACAGAACCGCTTTCTCTCGAAAAGCCTAATCTCTCTCGCGGATTCCAACTACTCGCGCTAGTACCACCGCTGCTAGATCACTCGAGTAGAGCGCCGCACATCCTCTAAATCCGCGGCCGGCCTCCCCGGAACTTCCTTCATCACGTGCGCCGACTTACCGGGTCGTTTTGTTTCTTTGTCCGATCCTTTTACCCCTGCCGCGGGATTGCCGGATTCTGCCGCTTTCTGGTCCGCTTGCGCAGACGCTTTGTCGTGGAACCGCTTGCTGTCGTCTCGCGCCAGTTTGCCTTTGAGCGTGGCTAGTTGGGTGCTGTCCTTCAACATTTCGCGGATCAAACTGCGCTGTGATTCGATGGTCTGGCCCTGCTCGAAAACCAGCATGGTCAGAATGCCATAGGAGACGACGAACAAAATCACCAGCAGCGGTAGAATCGCTGCCGGACGCGTCGGCGTTCGAGAAGCTACGCACTCAGCGCTGTAAATGACGGTCACAGTTTGCCCCCAAGTTCGCCCCATACGCTCCGGGCTTCACGAGGGAATAGTGCACCCATGAAACCATATGAAAGGTAGAACGTAAGTGTTTGTTGCGAATGGAGTTAGTAAGCGGAAATGGGATCGCGCTGATCCCTCGAGTGCAAGCATCTGCACTTTATGAGTAACGGTCCCAGCGTTACCACGGTAAGTTCGCCCGGAACAAGGAGACCGGAAAGCCGCGCCAGCCAGGGCTTCTGGAGGCGTTCCCTGAATCAGGTCCGATTTCAGACCCCGCCTTTAGATAATGTGCATGACCGCGAGGATCTGGCGAAAATGGTCATTGCTCACCAGCCCGCCCTTGCCCACCGCAGCCTGCTTGACCGCGGCCTGCTTGACCGCGGCCAAAACAGGGCCTCGCTGCTCGGCTGTAATCGTAACCCCGAGCTCCTTGCATTTCAGGTCAATGCTGTCGAGCCCGCTTTTTTTGCCAAGAACAATCCGGCGCTCCGCCCGCACAATTTCCGCCGAGTAGGGCTCGATCGCCTCCGGGAGATGGAACTGGCTGGCCACCGCGCCGCTTTCGCGCATGAACAGGTTTTCGCCGACCAGCGGCTTCCACGCCTCCAGCGTATATCCCGCCGCCCGCCGCACCACCTCGGAAACCTCGCGCGCCTTTTCGAGATTCATTACTACCGGTACGTCGTACAGGCAGCGTAGCGCCAGTGCAATCTCAGCGATATCGGCATTGCCCGCGCGTTCGCCCATGCCGTTGATCGTGCCTTGGATCCAGGTCGCTCCCCCGCGAACCGCTGCCACCGCGCAGGCCGTCGCCATACCGAAATCGTTGTGTCCGTGGAAGTGCACCGGCACGCCTTTGCCAGCCCACTCACAGACTTGCCGCGTCAGATATTCCGCCGCCTCGGGCCCGCAGGCCCCGATCGTGTCGACAACCACCAGTTCCTTCGCTCCCGCATCGAGCGCCGACAGGTAAACGGTTTTTAGAAATTCCAACTCGGTGCGCGTTCCATCCACGGCGAAGAACGCAACCGTGATGCCCGCCTCGCGCGCCACCGAGACCGCATCGCGAATTCGGCGCAACACTTCTTCCCGCGAAATACCATACGCCTTTAGCTTGATCGCGCTGGTGGGCGCTTCAATCACGGAGTATTCCAGGTTCAGCCGCACCAGTTCTTCGACATCGGCTTTGACCGCGCGCGAAAATCCCCACAGCTCCGCCTTGATCCCAGCCTTCTGCATGAGCTGTATGGCTTCGGCGTCTTCCGCCGAAACGCGTGGAAAGCCGGCTTCAATGCGGCTCACTCCAAGCTCATCCAGCTTGTACGCGATTCCCAGCTTCTGCTGCGGCGAGAGCACCACCCCAACCGTCTGCTCGCCATCGCGCAGCGTCGTGTCGTAAAACCGGATGGCCGTTTGCGGAAACGCGCCCCGCACCTCCGGTCGAGCATTGAGCTCGCTGACCCAGATTTTAGAATTTGCAGTCATTGCCTGAAAAACTCACACCCACCACGGAGACACGCAGAACAATTTGTAATTTTGTAATTTGAAAACTCATGCGATCGGTTTCAAATTACCAAATTACCAATTCTCTATTTCACAGTCTCCTGCGCAGCCGCCGGTTTCTGGCCATACGCTTTTTCCCACGAGATCACCGGGTTCCGCAACACACCAATTTTTTCAATCTCGCATTCCATCACGTCGCCCGGCTTCAAATACCACGCCTTCGGATCTCCCGAAAACGCCGCCACGCCCGACACCGTTCCGGTCGACACCACATCCCCCGCGCTGTATCCCATCGGCGAGTAGTGCGAGAGAATCTCCGGTATCTTCACCGACATTTTGCTCGAATGCGAGCGCTGCCGCGACTCGCCGTTCACCCTTAGTTCCATGGCCAGGTTATGCGCGTCGGGAATCTCGTCGGCGGTCACGATCCACGGCCCCAGCGGGCAGAAAGTGTCAATCCCCTTGCAGAAACTGAACACGCCCGATTTCATCTCGCGGCGCTGAATGTCACGCGCCGTAATGTCGTTGAAAATTACGTAGCCGCCGATGTAGCTGGACGCCTCTTCCGGCGTAAAGTGCTTGCCCGCTTTCTTCAGAACCACCGCCAGTTCCAGTTCGTAATCCAGTTCCTGGGTCAGGTGTTCGGGATAGATCACCGGCTCGTCGTGCCCGATGATCGCGTCGGTGTTCTGAAAAAAGACGATCCACGGCATGACCGGATGCGAAAAGCCCGCTTTCGTCGCCTCTTCATGGTGCTCGCGAAAGTTGCCCGCCGTGTGAAAAAACTTCTTCGGAATAATGGGTGCCTTCAGCCTTATGTTGCTGAGCGAATGGAGCAGCATTTCCCCGCGAGGACCGGCAACCTCGGCGCCGCCCGCAGCGAGGTGCGCGACATAGTCCAGAGCTTTGCGCGCCGCCTCCAGGCTCGTGTCTCCTCCGCGAAACAGCGCGCGCATCTCGGACGGCACAAGGGCATCGGCCATGCGGTAGAAAATCGCTTCGCTCTCAACGTCGCGCAGGTAGAGCGCACAAGCCGTGTGCAAATCGACAATTTGGTGGTCGCCAACCAGCGCGCCAATGCGGGATTGCCGCGCAGCATTTTCGAAAGTCACAAGTTTCATCGGAGTTTGCCTGCAAGTGAAAGCAACTTCAGATTTTATTGACGGAAACGGGCATTGTCCATCGCCAGGACTGAATCGGTAGCGCCCCATTTAACCACGAAGGACACAAAGCAGCACGAAGGAAACCCTCGATGTAAAAGACCTTCGTGTACCTTCGTGTCCTTTGTGGTTGATGATTCTCGCTCAGTAGCGGCCTTAATCCGCTTTCACCACCACATACTTCCGCCCGGCGTACAGCCGGTACGTCGCATCGACTTTTTCAAATTTCAAAGGAACCGGGTGTTTGAGCTGATCGTCGTTCTGACTAGCCATCGACAACAGGTCCGTTGCCGCCACGTTCATCACCGTAAATTTGCCATCCTTGAATCCGAATCCGTACGTCCCCGGCTCCAGGGTAGCTCCGTCAAAACTGAGTTTGGTTTCGGTAATCAGGAAGCCCTGGTATTTCTCCGCGATGGCGGTGGAATACCCCGATGTATCCACCAGCCCGGCCAGCACCACTTTGCCCGCGGAGTTCTTCAAGCCGGCCGCATTCCTTAGTTGCACGGCTGCGCTCTGGCCGGCAAAGAAAATCGAGCTCGGAGCAACTTTCTTCACTTGAGCGCCCGTGAGAATTTGCGCGCCAGCCTGCGCCACAAGAGCCACCAGCACAACCAGCCATATCATCTTGCGATTGCAGTTCATAGTGTGTCCTCTTCAGATTCCTAAATTCACTTTTGTCGCATCGAGCCCGCATACTACATGACTCGCTGGATTCTGGCAGTGATGCATGTCACGATTCCATTCGCTGCCCTCATAGCCAACCCCGCAGTGCGGAAAAAATCGTTTGACCGCAACATTCGGATAGTCCGCGGGGCGCGACTGCCCTAGGCTAGCTGCATGGCCACCAATGCGATACTTTCAGAAGAAGAAGCGGCGATGAAGGCAACTCCAAAACGGACAGCGAAACGAACCGCGGCGCAAGTAATGGACCGCCGCTGGCAAGCCGTGCTCGATCGTGACAGCTCGCTCGACGGAGCCTTCGTTTTCGGCGTCTCGAGCACCGGCATATTCTGCCGCCCTTCGTGTCCGGCGAAACGTCCGCGCCGCGAGAACGTCAGCTTTTTTGATCACTTCCTTCAAGCTGAACAGGCCGGCTATCGCGCCTGCCTGCGTTGCCGTCCCAAGGCTGTGGACGGAAACCCGCAATCCGCCCTGGTCCGCGCGATGTGCCGCTTCATCGAGCAGCACATCATCGATCAATCTACGGAAGACCGCCTGACGCTCAGCCTGCTGGCCAAAGAATTCCGCCGCAGTTCTTTCCACTTGCAGCGGACGTTCAAGTCGGTGCTAGGCGTGTCGCCGAAGGCCTACATGGACGCCTGCCGCCTGCGGCAGGTGAAACAGAATTTACAGGCCGGCCACTCGGTGACGACCGCGCTCCATGCCGCCGGATACGGCTCCAGCAGTCGCCTCTACGAGCGCACCGCCACGCAACTCGGCATGACCCCGGAGAAATACCGCCGCGGCGCTGTGGCCGCCGTCGTCCGCTACACCATCGCCAGTTCGCCTCTCGGACGCATGCTGATCGCCGCCACCGACAAAGGCATCTGCTCAATTCAGTTTGCCAACTCCGATCGGCAGCTTCAGCAAGGCTTGATCCGCGAATTTCCTTTCGCCGTTCGCCGCCGCGACGATGCCACCATGGCACAATGGCGAGTCAGCCTAACTAGCTTGATGGAGGGACGCGAGGCGAATCCCTCTCTCCCGCTAGACATACGGGCCACCGCCTTTCAACGCCGAGTCTGGGAGGCGCTCCAGAAAATTCCGCGCGGAGAAACGCGCTCCTACAGCGCCGTGGCGAAAAAGATCGGCATGCCGAAAGCCACCCGAGCCGTAGCCCGAGCCTGCGCAACGAATCCAGTAGCGGTCGCGATCCCCTGCCACCGCGTAGTGCGTCAGGATGGCGAGTTAGGCGGCTACCGCTGGGGCTTAGAACGCAAAGAGCAATTGCTAAAGCTGGAACGGCAACCGTAGAGACGGGGCTTGCCACGTCTTGTCGCCAGTATTGTCGCCTCGTCTGCGGAGACGCGGCAAGTCGCGTCTCTACTCTGCCTGCTTCGTGATATTCAGCAGCACCCCAACGCACATCAGCGTCACGAACAGAGACGATCCGCCATAAGAAACAAACGGCAGCGGGATTCCTTTGGTCGGCATCAAGCCCAGCACAACGCTGATGTTGATAAAAGCCTGCAGCACGATCATGCTGGTGATTCCGACGGCAAGGAAGCGGCCGAAGTTATCTTGCGTCCGCAGCGCCGCGCGTGTTCCGCGCCATAGGAAGATCGCAAAAAGAATGACGACGGCAAGCGCTCCAACCAGCCCCAACTCTTCGGCGGTAACGGCGAAAATAAAATCAGTGTGCGGCTCGGGAAGATAAAACAGTTTCTGCTTCCCTTCCATCAGGCCCAGCCCGGTCACGCCGCCGGTCGCGACTGCAATCAGCGACTGGATAATGTGGAAGCCAAACCCCTTCGGATCGGCGTACGGATTCAGAAAAGCCAGGATGCGGTCTTTCCTGTATGACACGTGAAAAATCAGGAAATACAGTGGCACAAGCGCGGCCGCAAACGCGTATCCGAAGTACCGCAGGCGGATGCCGGCGACAAACAGGATACAAGCGGTAATCCCCGCGCAGGCGATGGCAGTGCCGAGGTCCGGCTGAAAAACAATCAGTCCAAGAAGAACTACGGTGGGCGTCACAGCGGGGATCAGCGTGTTGCGCCAGTCGTCCACGGCGTTGGTCTTGTTTTCGAGAAACCATGCAAGAAACAGGATGAGCGCGGGCTTGGCCAACTCCGAAGGCTGCAAAGAAATCGGACCCACGTGGAACCAACGGTGCGTGCCGTGAGCGCGATCAAGAAAAAAAACGAGAACAAGCAGAAGGGTCGTTAAGCCGAGAAACGTGAAAACCAGCGCCGGATGTTGCAGGCGCTTATAGTCCACCTTCATGGCCAACACCATCACGGCGAGTCCCGCGACGGCCCATACCAGTTGCTTCACCAGGAATTCGTAAGCCGAGCCGAACCGCTCCTTAGCCATCACTGCCGAGGCGCTGAAGATCATGACCAGTCCAATAAAAACCAGGATCGTGGTCACGGTGAACATCCAGCGATCGACGCTGACCCGCTTCGCCATAGAAGATCATTTCACCACGGAGACACGAAGACATGCAGGAGTTTCGGCTGTGGATTCTGGGCAGGGGATAACTGAGTTGGTTCCACGCGCCAACTACCCTAACGTGGAACGAGACATTGCCAGGGAATGCACTGTCTCTTTGAACACTTTGCCGCGGTGTTCGTAGCTCTGAAACTGATCGAAGCTCGCGCAGGCCGGAGCTAGAAGAATAACGTCGCCGGGCACAGCGGACTCGCTGGCCCGCCGGACGGCGTTTTCCAGAGTTTCCGCATGTTCGATTTCGGCAGCTCCCTGAATCTGCGATTCGATCTTGGCGGCTGCGGCCCCTATGGTGTACACGCGCTTCACTCGCTGTCGCAACAACTCATGGAGCACGGTGTAGTCGCTGCCCTTATCCTTGCCACCCAGAATCAGGTGAATGTTAGCCGGGAAAGATTCCAGCGCTTTGATGGTGGCGTCCACGTTCGTGGCTTTGGAATCGTTGTAATAATCCACGCCTGCGACCCTGGCCACAAATTCCAGCCGGTGCTCGACCGCTTTAAAATTCCCCACGGCCTGGCGGATTGGTTCAGGCTGGCAGCCGACAAGCATGCCGATGACGACGCCTGCGAGCACATTTTCCAAATTGTGCCCACCTCTCAACCGGACTTCGGAAAGTGGGAGGATTTCGCGTTCATTGTGGCCGTCCCGGAAGTAAATATGCGTGCCGCGGACAAAGACTCCCTTTTCAATCTCCTTCTTTCGGCTGAACCAGAACAACTGCGCGCCGGTGCGGTCCGACAATCCAGCGGTGGTGGGATCATCGGCGTTGAGGACGGTGAAATCCTCCTGTCGTTGGTTCTCGAAGATGCGCGCCTTGGCGTTGACGTAATTGACAAAAGTCTTGTGGCGATCGAGATGATCGGGCGTGATGTTCAGAATCACCGCAATCCGCGGACGAAATTCAACGATCGTTTCCAGTTGAAAGCTTGACACTTCAAGCACAGTCCAGGTCGCGGGCCCGGCCTGATCCACAAAACTGATGGCAGGCGTCCCGATATTGCCGCCAACCAGTGTTGAGAATTTTCCGGCGGCAATAATTTCGCCGGCCAATGCGGTGGTGGTGGTTTTGCCGTTGGCTCCGGTAATGGCTGCGATCGGACCAGGCAGAAACCGCGCGGCAAGTTCGATTTCGCCGATGACCGGCTCTCCCAGGTTGCGCGCCTGCACCAGTTGCGGCGCATCGACCGGTACGCCCGGGCTGACCACGATTAAGTCTTGTCCACGAAATGTGCGGTCGCCGTGGCCGCCGGTTTCCACCGTGATCCCATGCTCCAGCAGGAGCAGAATTTCATTGCGAAGCTCGGCTTCGGGCTTGGAATCCGACACCGTGACGCGGGCGCCGCGCGATTTAAGAAAAAGCGCCGAGGCCACGCCGGACTTGCCGAGACCGACCACCAGCACGCGTTTGTTGTTGAGATCCATCGAGTTCAATTGGGAATTGGGTGATTTGTAATTTGGTAATTTGGCAATTTGAAACCGATCCCATGCTGTTTGATCAAGGGTTCTTAAATTGCCAAATTACCCGATTACAAAATTACAAAATCTTTCTTCTACCTCAGTTTCAGCGTTGTCAGCGCAAACAGCGCGAACACCAGCGAAGCGATCCAGAAGCGCACAATCACCTTCGACTCCGACCAGCCCAGCAGTTCGAAGTGATGGTGGATTGGCGCCATCTTGAAAATGCGTTTTTTGCGCAGCTTGTAGGAACCAACCTGCAGGATCACCGAGAGCGCCTCGATGACAAAAATCCCTCCAATGAACGGCAGCAACAGCTCCTGTTTGATCATGACGGCTACAGTGCCAATCGCGCCGCCCAGCGCCAGCGAGCCGACGTCGCCCATGAACACTTCCGCCGGATGCGCGTTGTACCAGAGAAATCCAATGGACGAACCAACCATGGCTCCGCAAAAAATCGTCAGTTCGCCGATCTGCGGCATGCGCTGCAACTCCAGGTAGGTGGCAAAAGTGGCGTGGCCGCTGAGGTAGGTGAGAACTGCGAGCGCTCCGGCCGCGATCACCGTACAGCCGATCGCGAGCCCGTCAAGGCCGTCGGTAAGATTCACGGCATTGCTCGATCCCACAATCACAATCACCACGAAAACCACGAACGGCAGGAAGGCCAGCGGCCAGAGTTGGGGATGAACCGCCCATCTCTGGATCACGAGGTCGGGGTGGAACTGCTTGAAGAAGGGAACAACCAGCCTGGTTGTGTATTCTCCGCGGTGCTGTAAAACGATCAGCGCGATCGCAATCGCGATGCTGGCCCCGATCTGAAAGCCCAGCTTGGCGCGTGCGGTAAGGCCGAGATTGCGGCGATGAACGACTTTAAGGTAGTCGTCGGCAAAACCGATCGCACCGAACACGATCGTGGAAAACACGGCGATCCAGACAAACGGATTGCTCAGGTCCGCCCAGAGCAATGTAGGCACCAGGATGGCAATGGCGATCAACAGACCACCCATGGTCGGCGTGCCCGCTTTTTTCTGATGAGCCTGCGGACCTTCTTCGCGGATGTATTGCCCGATCTGGAAATCGCGCAGGCGCCGAATAACGATCGGCCCAACGATCAAGCCGGTGAAAAGGGCGGTGAGGCTGGCGAAGGCTGTGCGGAAAGTCAGGTACCGAAAAATGCGGAAGGGCGGAAAATAATGGAAGAGCTTCAGGTAGAGCAGCCAGTAGAGCAATCCGCCTCCGACACCAGTTATCAGCTATCAGTTTTCAGCTATCACTTCCCAACGCCAGGGGCGGAGGGAAAACCGATTTTTCGTTGCCACGTCTCCAGCGCTTTTTCCAGTTTCACGCCCCGAGACGCTTTCAGCAATACGACATCGCCTTCGCGAGTTTCGCGCGCAAGCCACTCGCCGGCTTCTTCTGGCGTCGCGACGAATTCCGCCTTCATTCCCGCTTTGCGCGCCGCTTCCACCATCGGCTTCGCCAGGTCCCGCACACCGAGCAGAAAGTCAAGTTTACTTCCGGCCATGTAATGTCCACAGTGGCGATGCAGCTGCTCACCGGTGGCGCCGAGTTCCAGCATCTCACCGGCAACAACAATCCGGCGCCGGGCGGGCATGCCTGCCAGAGTATCCACCGCAGCCATAAGCGCCTTCGGACTTGAATTGTAGCAATCGTACAGCACCGTGATGTTACCCAGTTGGACGACCTGTCCGCGCTTGTCGGCGGGTTGGAGGGACGGCAGAGCTCCGGCGATCTCTGAGGGGGTGATGCCGTGCTCAAGCGCAATGGCGGCCGCGGCGAGAACGTTATACACATTGTGTTTGCCAAGCAGCGGACTCTGCACCGGCTGGCGCACTTCCCGGCTGATCAGATCGAAGCGCGTGCCTTCAGGTCCGAGTACCTCGATGTTTTCCGCCCGCACATCTGCCGTTGCCTTAAATCCGAACATGACAACCTTGCCCCTGAAGTCGCGTCCGAACTGGCACACATATTCGTCGTCGGCATTCAACACTGCGGTGCCGCCGTGCGGAAGAGCTCCGATCAGTTCATACTTCGCGCGCGCAATTCCGGCGATCGAGTTAAAACTTTCCAAGTGTACGGGAGCCACATTGGTGACCACGGCCTGATTCGGCAGGGCGATGCGCGCCAAGGCGGAGATTTCACCGGAGTGGGACATCCCCATCTCGACCACGGCGACGTCGTATTCCGGCTCAAGCGTCAGCAGCCCCAGTGGCAGACCAAAATGATTGTTGAAATTTCCCTTAGTGCGATGCACGCGGTACTTGATCGCGAGCAAATGGGCCATCGCTTCCTTGGTCGTCGTCTTGCCCATCGAACCGGTGACGCCGATGGCAGTCTTGCCCCACATTTTCCGGACCGCCGTCGCCAGCATCTGGAGCCCGGCGAGAGTGTCATCAACGCCAAGCAGGCCGGCAGGGTTGGAATAGCGTGCCAACTGCCCTTTCGCGACCACCGCGGCAATCGCGCCCCGGCTCAGTGCCTGCTCGACGAAGTCGTGTCCGTCGAGACGCTCGCCTTTGACCGCAAAGAAAACTTCGCCAGGTTGCACGGTGCGGGAATCGATGGAATATCCCTGGGCGGTCGCGCGCCCGTCGTATTGGCCAGTCGCGGAAATAAATTCGGCGATGCGGGAGAGAAGAAGTTTCATGCGGTATTCCCCGCGGTGCCCGCCTTCGCGGCACTCGTGCAGTCGTAGCCCAGAGCCTTCAGGTTCTCGCGCGCGACGTCCACATCGTCGAACGGAATCGTTCCTTCCTTTGTGGCCTGCACTTTTTCGTGTCCCTTGCCCGCGAGCAGCACGATGTCGCCGGGGGTTGCCTGTTGCAGAGCGCAAGCGATAGCCTTGCGGCGGTCGGGCTCCATGGAATATTTTGCTCCAGTTTTTTGTAACCCGACCACTGCATCGTTCATGATGGCCAGCGGATCCTCGGAGCGCGGGTTGTCGGAAGTAAGCACCACAAAGTCGCTCCCCTTACCCGCCGCCTCGCCCATCAGTGGACGCTTGGCGCGATCGCGATCGCCGCCGCAGCCGAAAAGCGTGATGACCTTGCCCTTGAGGCCGGCGCGAACGACAAAATCGCGAGCCAGCCCGGTGAGGTTGCGGAGCGCGTCGTCGGTGTGCGCATAATCCACCACCACCGTGAAGGGCTGGCCACAGTCCACGCGCTCAAAGCGGCCGGGAACGCTAGCGAGGTCGAAGATTCCTTTTGCGATCGCCTCGGCGGAACAATCGCGCGCATATCCAGCGGCAGAAGCTGCGAGCACATTGTACACATTGACGTTGCCGATCAGCGGAGACCACATGGCGATCTTTCCCGAAGGCGTCACCATTTCAAAACGGGTTCCCCGCGGCGTGATCTCAACCGCCTCGGCATGAAAATCGCCGGACGCCAGACCGTAGGAAAGTACCAGGGCACTCTTCTTTTTGCAGAGCTTCAAGAGCTGGCGGCCATATTCATCGTCGATGTTCAGAACGGCGGCGCGCGGTGGCTCTGTCCCGCAGCCTTCGAACAGCATCTGCTTGGCGCGGAAGTAGTCTTCCATCGTACCGTGGTAATCGAGATGGTCGCGCGTGAGGTTCGTGAACACGGCCACATCAAAAGGAATTCCGAAAATACGCTGCTGCTCCAGCGCGTGCGATGACACTTCCATCACCGCTTCGGTGACTCCCAAGCCGAGGCCCTCCGACAATAGCCGATTGAGTTCCAGCGCTTCCGGCGTGGTGTGCGGAGCTGGGAGAATCTTCCCCGCAACGTGATATTCGATGGTGCCGACCAGCGCGGCCTTGCGTCCGGCCGCCTGGAATATGGATTCGATCAGGAAGACAGTCGTGCTTTTTCCATTCGTGCCCGTAATCCCGGTATTCGCAATTCGCTCGGCAGGACGTTCGTAGAAATTCGCGCTCAGGCGGGCGAGCGCACGCCGTCCGTGCAGGACTTGCGCCCAGGCAACCGCGGGACGCTGCGCTTCGGCAGTGGAGTCGGTGACGATGGCTACCGCTCCGGCGGCGATGGCTTGATCGATAAACCGATTGCCGTCGCTGCTCTCACCCTTCATGGCGACAAAAACAGTTCCGGGACGCACCCGTCGGGAATCGTATTCCACTCCGGCAACGCCCGGGTTTCCGCTCTGGGAGAGGACCTCGGCGCCTTGCAAGAGTTGTTGGAATGTCATTGGAGTGATTATAAATAGCCTGCGTTTCGGTTTCTTCTGTGTCCCCTGTGATTCAGGTTTTTCTTTTCTACCACAGAGGACACAGAGGCACACGGGGAAATCTTATCTGCCAAAATGCACAGTAATCCGCGACCCAGTCGCGACGTGCGCACCGGGCTGAGGCGACTGTTCGCGAGCGACGCCGCTGCCGACGGCGTCGAGGTCGAGTCCGGCATCCTGCGCGGCTTCAATGGCAACACGCAGATTTTTGCCGAGGAAGGAAGGGACCTCAATCCCTCCCTCTTCCACGTCGAGAACCACCATTCCGCCGGCTGGCAATTTCTGCAGGGGTGCATTCTCGGACTGTGTGCCCGGTGAACTTGCAGCCAGTGAACTCGCTGCCGCTGTCGTCGATGTGCTCTTCGCAGAGTGATCCAGCTCTCTTGCAGTCTGCGCGGCCTGAACGACCTGTGCGCCAATTGTGCCGGGCTTGACCCCCGCTGGAATCACGGGCGTTCCATTGGCCTCGGCCATATCCAGGCTGGCGCCCAGATGATCGGGCGAGCTTTCTTCCAGACTTGCGTCAGGCACATCGCGGCGAGCCAGCAAAACCTGGCGGCTGGGCGGAAGCTGAACGTCATGCGGGACGTGCAGATACCCAAGCACCTGCTGCGTGACGCGTTGGAAGATCGGCGCTGAGACTTGCCCCCCCTGGTGCAGGCCAACAGCGGAGTCAAGGATCACCACCACTGCAATTTGCGGATCGTTGATGGGAGCGAACCCGGCGAAAGACGCCACATACTTCGTCTTCGAGTAGCCGCCGGTAGCTGGGTCCACTTTCTGTGCCGTCCCGGTTTTGCCCGCCGAACTATAGCCCTCGAGAAGGGCTTTGCGTCCGGTGCCGTGGAGTACCACTCCCTGCAACATCTGCCGCATCTCGGCTGCGGTCAGCGATGAGATTACGCGCGTCCCTTCAGCGGGCTGGAAGGCGATCGTTTGCGGAGTATTCTGCGGTGCAATTGTGCCGGCCACGATGCGCGGCGGAACGCGTACGCCGTCGTTGGCAATCGTCGAGACCAGCGAAACCAGTTGTAGCGGCGAAATTCCGATCTCCTGGCCCATGGAGATCGCGCCAATGGAAACCTTCGACCAACGGCTCACCGGCTTGGTCAAACCACGTGTTTCACCGGGAAGTTCAATCCCCGTTTGCTGGCCGAAGCCGAAGGCGCGAATGTATTTGTAGAAGCGATCATCGCCCAGCCGAAGTGCGATTTTGATGGCGCCGACGTCGCTTGACTCCGCCAGAATGTCCGCCACCGAGAGCATGCCGTGCGGCTTGCTGTCGCGGATGCGCATGCCGTTGATGACAATCGATCCCATCTGGCAGTCGAACATTTCGTCGGGGCGCGTGATCTTCTCTTCAAGGCCGGCGGAGATGGTCACCATCTTGAAAGTCGAGCCCGGCTCGTACACGTCGCTGACCGCGCGGTCTTTCAGCGCCTCGTTTCGAATTTCCTTCCGTATATTGGGATTGAATGTGGGCCGGTTGGTCAGCGCCAGAATCTCGCCGGTGTGGGGATTTTCCACAATCACCGTCCCCGCAATGGCGTGCGTCTCTTCCATCCCGCGCGCCAGTTCCCGTTCGGCGATGTACTGAATATTCTGATCGATGGTGAGCACAACGCTGTTGCCGGACTCGGGCTCTTTTTCAACACTGGCAAACCAGCGCTTGCGCGCGTCAACGGAAATCATCAGCTTGCCGGCCTTGCCCTGCAGTTGCTGGTTGAATTGCCGTTCCAGTCCGCTCAGGCCCTGATCGTCGGTGCCAACGTACCCCAGAATTTGCGCCGCCAGTTCACGCTTGGGATAAAAGCGCTTGGGTTCTTTCTGAAAGTGGATGCCTTGCAGATTCAACGCGCGGATGCGCTCAACGATTTCCGCGTCGGCCTTGCGCGCCACCCAACAGAAGGTCTTGTGGGCGCGGCAATCCGCCAGCACGACCCGGGGATCGTCTTTCGTGATGCGCGCAATCAGGCTGACGGTATTCGCAAGATCGGGAGCTTCCGACGGCACCACGAACACCGAGTCCACCTGGATAGACATCGCCAGCTCCCGTCCGGCGCGATCGTAGATGACGCCGCGCTTCGGCGAAAGGTCGAAGCTGCGCTGCTGCTGATGCTGGGCGCGGCGCTCGAAATCGCCGTAGCAGAAAATTTGGAGATAGACCAGGCGGACACAGATCGCCAGCAGCCAGAGGCACAGCAATCCAGACAAGGCGTAAAGCCTGAATCTTGCGCCGTTTGAAGAAGTACTCGCCGCCACTTCCAGTCCTCAGAAACTTTCGGCGGCCCCGAAGAGCCGCCGCGAAAATTGTGACGCGGACACTCCTGTCCGCGTGCTTCGACTGTGATCGATCTACCGCGCTGAAATCACCGCGACCGGAGTCACACTGGCCATTACCGGAGTAGCGGCATCGCTGGTGGCGTCCATGCGAAGCACCTGCCCAGGCTGCGGCGATTGCATGCCCAGTTTGCGCGCCATCACATCAATTCGCTCCGGGTCGCGCAGCGACGCCTCTTCCAGGCGCAGGGCTCGGTTCATCTCCGTAAGACCATCGCGCTGCGACCGCAGCGTCTCGATCTTGTATCCGTATTCAATCGCGCGGAAATGCTGCAGCGCGTATCCCATCACCAGCAGAAACAGGATACACAGCGCCAATCCAAAGTATTTCATCTCGCGCGCCCGGCGCGGGTCTTCGACCTTCACCAGGCGCGAGTTGTCGATGGTTTTGCGGAAATAAATTTCCGGGGTTCCCAGCCAGCTGGACTTGCGCCGGCTAAACGGAGCTGCGCTTGGCATTGCCGCGGCGCTCATGATTTATGTCACTCCAAGAAGTTGGGAATCGTAGTTTGCGTTTTCCTGTACGGAAGCGAACCAGGGCTTCGCTAGCATGGGCTCGACTACCAAGGCTCTGTCTGCTTGCGCCCTCTGTTCGGCGCGCTCGACCGTTGCCGTCAGATCTTCAATAAGGTTGCCGGTGAATTTCATTTCGTTATTTCCAGTTTTCTTCTCCGGACACGGCCTTGTTTTGTTTTTATTGGCCGCTCCGGTGAAACTCCACCACAGAGTTGCGGCCTGCTCATACCGAACGGCCGCCATTTCCAAAAATTTTTACCCGGCGCGCCTTACCATCACCGCGCCGCACCGGGAGCCCGGCGGTTTCTCCGGAGCAATTCAAACTTGATCAACTCAAATTTTTTCGGCGGCGCGCATCTTCGCACTGCGCGACCGCGGATTGCGATCGATCTCTTCTTCGCTCGCCGTCACCGGCTTCTTAGTCAGCAGCCCACACCAGCCCTGCTTCGCACCCTCGCGAAGCGCATCTTTGACGATCCTGTCTTCCAGCGAGTGAAAGCTGATCACCACCAGCCGCCCGCCCGGCTTCAGTACGCCCGGCGCCACCTCCAGCAGTGCTTTTAGATCGTCCAGTTCACCGTTTACGAAAATTCGGAGAGCTTGAAAGGTTCGGGTCGCCGGATGAATCCGCTCATGTTTCATTGACCGGGCCGCGGCTGACACCACTTCGACTAGTTGCTTCGTCGTGCGTATCGGCCGCGACCGGACAATGGCTCTGGCGATTCTCCGCGACCTCCTTTCCTCACCGAATTCGTAAATCACATCGGCTAGCTCGCGCTCGTCGATGTGGTTTACCACTTGTTCGGCGGTCGCGCCGGACATCGGGTTCATCCGCATGTCCAGCGGTCCTTCCGCCTGAAAACTAAATCCTCGCGCCGGGTCGCCGAGCTGCAAACTGCTCACGCCCAAGTCCGCCATCATGCCGTCCAGGGATGCGGGAGCCACTCGCTCTCCGGCTTCCGCAAACGATCCATGAATCAGTGTGACTGCCGGCCGCTCCTCATCCGGCATAGCCGTCAATTTTTCGCGGGTCCGTTCCAGCGCCGCCGGATCTTTATCGAAACCAATCAAATGTCCCGGTGCGCCCAGCCGTTTTGCTATTTCGTAACTGTGCCCGCCCAGGCCCACCGTCGCGTCCAGATAAGTTCCGCCACGCTTTACGGCCAGAAAATCAATCGCTTCTTTTAAAAGAACCGGGACATGGCCAACCTGCCCATGCCCACCCCGCTCGGGGGTGTCTGTTGAATCCGTGTCCACTAGATGCCCAATTCGTCCAGCGTCTTGGTGTCTTCTTCCGTGAAGGCCTGCTCGTCGATCTCCCTGCGGAACGCTTCCAGGTTCCTCACTTCCAGGTAGGTCAGATTTCCGAGCACTGCTACTTCACCCCGAATCTGCGCCGACTCACGCAGAATCTGCGGAACCAGCAGGCGCCCCTGCCCGTCCATCTCCACCACCTGCCCGTAATAATTCGTGCGATTCAAAAACTTCTTCTTCGTCGCATTGAATGTCGATAACGCTGCCAGCTTCTGCTCGATCCGCTCCCATTCCTCGAAGGGATACACTTGAGCAACAATTCCATCGAGACTTGTGATGTAAAATTTCTGCGCATACTTCTCGTCGATTACGCGCTTGAATTCCGCCGGGACTTTTAACCGTCCCTTTTCGTCGACACGCGTTGGATGATTTCCGCGAAACATATGCCCTGCCCGTTACTGGGCTCCGTTTATTGTTTGTGGCTGCTACCACAGCCACTAGCACGAGGGAGGTAGAAGCGGCCACAAAACCAGTGGATTCGGGTTCGTTGGGCTTGTTTTTTTCGGTGTCAGTCTCAGAAACCACTGGCGCCTCCAAAGTTAGCGTTCCTACCCACGACCTCTAATATTTATTCCACTTTCAACCACTTTTGTCCACATCCTACGCCTAAATCGTTTGTTGTCAATAAGAAAGTTTCAAGTTGAGATTCCCGTAAGGGACTCAAGGTGCAAAACGCCAAATGTTGCGGTTAACCAGAAAGATGACCACTAGGGCTTGTGTTTAGAAAAATGGTTCGCTCAACCAAGAATCTCGAATTTTCCCCTTGCTGCCGCTTCCGCTCGCGAAAAATTTCTTGGAGAAGTTGGCGCCGAACAAACTTACAGCCCCGCTGAGAGCACTGGTGCCTGCTTCTAGCAAGTAAACTCCGCGGCATTGACCTGCTAAATGATCGACCTGTGGATAGGCGCGATCCTGGCCGCGGTGGTCGCGGGTTTCTTGTACAAAGACTAGGCCTCGACCGCGTGATGAGATCAGGCGGTGGAGCGACGGGCGTCTCGCGAGCCTGCCCTGAGCGACCTCGAAGGGTCCAGCCGGGCGGGGACGCCCGGCTCTCCACCTAAACCTATTTTGCGGGTTCAACCACCACGGCTGTCCCGTAGGCAAGAACTTCCGTGACGCCCTGCATCACTTCAGTAGCGTCATAGCGGGCGCCGACCACGGCATTGCCTCCCATCTCCGCCGCGTGTTGCAGCATCAGGTCAAACGCTTCGGCGCGCGTCCTCTCGCACAGATTGGTCAGTAGCGTGATGTTGCCCCCGACCAGCGTCTGCAGCCCCGCTCCAATCGTTCCAAAAATCGACCGCGAACGCACCGTGATTCCGCGCACCACGCCCAACATGCGCACAACGCGAAAGCCATCGATCTCAAACTGCGTGGTCACCATATTATGCGGGACCATCCGTCCTCCGCCTGCTTGATAATTGCCCATCGCTCCTCCGTGAAAAACTCGTCGCTTTAACAACGTTTCATTCTAATTCAGCTTCGATCGAAAATTCTCCAGCGCCAGGCTCCCAACTGACGCGCAGCACATTCGGCTTGCAGCAGACCTGGCAGTCTTCGACGTAGCGCTGGCGCCTGCCGGCGGACTCATCCACCGTCGTCTCGTTCCATTCCCCGCAACCGGCGCAAACATAGCCACTGTCCATGAAAGTATTCTAGAGCCGGGACTCAGGCAACAATTCAAACGATGGAGCGACGGGCGTCTCTCCACCAGCCACTCTATATAATGATTTTCTTTCCCCGGAGGCTTCATGGTCTCACGCCGCAGTTTCCTTCAAACCGGTTCCCTCGCTGCCGGCGTTAGCCTAGCTCTGCCCACGCTAGCCCTTGCTTCCGAACCCGGCGAATCTCTCCCGCCAGTCATCGCCGCTCTTCGCACTCTGCGCGGAGAAGCCAAGCCCATTACCGTGGAAGAGCGCGCCGGACGCCAGGAAAAGGCTCGCCGATTAATACGCGACAACAACCTCTCCGCCATCCTGCTCGCCCAGGGCACATCGCTTTCCTACTTCACCGGCATTCGCTGGGAGGGCGGAGAACGCCTCTTCGCCATGGTGTTACCCGCCAAAGGCGATGCGTTTTACGTGGCTCCGGCGTTCGAGGAAGGCCGGGCGCGCGAGCAGATCGCGCTATCGCCCGATGCCGCTAAGCCCGACGTCCGCATCTGGCAGGAAGACGAAAGCCCCTACCTCCGTGTCGCACAAGGACTCAGCGACCGCGGAATCGCGAACGGTACGGTCGGCGTCGAAGAAACAGCAAAGTTTCTCTTTAGCGACAACCTGAAGAAAGCCGCAACGGGCATCACGTTCACCAGCGCGACTCCGGTCACCGCTGGATGCCGCATGATCAAGAGCCGCCACGAAATCGACCTGATGTGGCTGGCGTCGAAGGTCACGCTCGCCGCCTACGAGGCAGTCTATCGCTCCATGAAAGTAGGCATGACGCAGCGCGAGGTCGGAGAACTGCTGGAAGCGGCGCACCGCAAACTGGGATTCGAGGGTGGTGCTGATGTGCAGGTTGGCGAGTTTTCCGCTTTACCTCACGGCTCGGTCAAACCGCAGGGCATTCGGGAAAGCACAATCGTGCTGATCGACGGTGGCTGCTCGGTGGAAGGCTACGCCTCCGACATCACGCGCACGTTTGTGCTCGGCAAAGCCACCGACAAAATGAAACAAGTCTTCGACATTGTGCATCGAGCCCAGAGCGCCGCGCTGGCGGCCGCAAAGCCTGGTGCGGAAGCCGGCTCCGTGGACGCCGCCGCTCGCAAGGTCGTCACCGACGCGGCCTACGGCCCCGATTACAAATACTTCACGCATCGCCTCGGGCACGGCATGGGAATGGATGGCCACGAGTGGCCCTATCTGGTCCGCGGCAACTCAACAAAACTTCAGCCTGAAATGACCTTCAGTGATGAACCGGGCATTTACATCCGCGGAGAATTCGGCATCCGTCTGGAAGACGACATGCACATCACAGAAAGCGGCGCGGAATTGTTCACTCCACAAAGCCCATCTCTGGAGAATCCGTTCGGGAAGGCCTAGCAGCCTGTGGCGAAAGTAAGATTCGTATCAGGGCACCGCTTCAGCGGTGCCGCAAGTGCTTTGTTTTGAGTGCGCCTTTAGGCGCTGGATTTTGAAATTTGAGTTCTACCACGGGCTGCTAGCGCAAAGATCGGAACTCGGACCCACTATTTCAGCGGGACGCTGTAATGGGAGGAAATCACCCGCCAGCTATTCCCAACCCTCACCCAGACATCGGTCAGCCGGTCGTGATACTCGTAAGGCTTGTGGTTGGACTGTCCCTTCTCGTGATAGGCCCCGGTCACCACGGCGACATTGCCGTGAATCCGCACCCGGAGATCCGACAGTTCCGCGACTTCCACCCGAACCGATGGGTCAGCGCTGTGCGTGATATAACCCGCTTTGCTGTAGGTGTTGCCGTCCTCAACCGTAATCAGGAAATCCTCAGTCAAAAGCGAAGACAGAATATCGATATTCCGTTCCTTGTACGCCGCCGTCCATTTTTCTTCCAGCTTGCGGACCTGTGAAGCGGCCCCTGCCGGTTCTTGCGCCGCCATGCGAATTGTCAAACACACAAGCAGGCAGAAAGTCAGCCTCGACGCCACACGGATACCCATGACCTCTATGTCATACCAAACCGCTCAGGGTTGGCAAGTTCTTTCTGTGGCCCCGGTCAGATCTCCCAAGCCTCAATCCACCACCCATTCCCTCACCCTCCTCACCACCGAGCCAGGCGCTTCCGCTTCCAGCACCACCAACCCGTCCTGATACTGGCGGGAATAAATACGGGCACCGGCCTCCAATAGGGCCAGCATTTTGCCCTCTTTTTGCGGGATGCGCAGACGAACGCGCTGGGGACGGTCTTCTTCGAGCAGGTCATCGACACGATCCAGCAAAGTGCCGAGCCCAATTCCTTTCGCCGCTGAGACGTGGATGGTCTGATCGTCGTCACGCAACGACTCGCGCTGCTTTGGCAGCAACAGATCGATCTTATTCATCACTCGCAGCCGCGGCTTTTTGTCGGCCTCGAGTTCCTTGAGGACACTTTCCACTTGTGCGTCCTGCTCAGCGGAAACCGGGCTGTTCGCATCCGACACCTGCATGATCAGTGTGGCGCGTTGCACTTCTTCGAGCGTGGCGCGGAACGCTGAAACCAAAGTGTGCGGGAGATGCCGTATAAAACCCACGGTATCGGAAAACAGAATTTTCCGTTTCGAGGGCAGTTCAGCTCCTCGGATGGTCGGATCGAGCGTGGCAAACATGCGCGACGACACCACCACATTGGCCTTGGTGAGGGCATTGAACAGCGTGGACTTTCCCGCGTTCGTATACCCTACCAGCGCCACCAGTGCCACCGGAACCGATTCGCGCCGCTGCCGCTGCTGCGCCCGGATGCGGCGCACATTTTCGATTTGCTGCTTGACGTGCCGGACGCGGCGGTAAATCTTCCGCCGGTCGGTCTCCAACTGAGTTTCGCCCGGTCCGCGAGTGCCGATGCCGCCGCCAAGCTGCGACATCTCAACACCGCGCCCCGCCAACCGCGGAAGCATGTACTCCAGCTGCGCCAGTTCCACCTGCAACTGACCTTCACGAGTTCGAGCGTGCCCCGCGAAGATATCGAGAATCAGTTGCGTTCGATCGATGACGCGCTTGTTGACTACGCGTTCGATGTTCCGCTGTTGCGAAGGTGAGAGGTCGTGATCGAACAGAATCACATCCGCGGAAACCGAGGCTGCCGCACCCGCGATTTCCTCCAGCTTGCCCTTGCCGATCAGTGTGGCTGGATCGGGCCGGTCGCGGCTCTGGGTGAATTCGCCGGCAATCTGCGCCCCCGCGCTCGTCGCCAGCATCCGCAGTTCGTCGAGCGATTCCTCGGAACTGAAATCCGGGGAATCCGCCGGCAGGGGCGACGACGAGGCGGCCACGCTGGTGGCGTGATCTCGCGCCGCACGGGCACCCGCGGTCATGGTTGTAGAACTTATCTTCCCGGCGCGGCCCGTGCGGCCTCTGGTGCGAAACTCCACACCCACCAGGAACGCCCGTTCCTGCCGCTCCGATGGATTCAGCACCACCTTGGGCTCATTCCGCGAACTGCCGCGGCCGCTCAGTCTGGAATCATCTCGACGCAAGCAATCTCACTTCATCCTTCAGTACCCGAAGCCGAGTCCGGAATCGCCGCCTCTTCATGCGACGGAGACGCGACCGCTGCCGGTTTCAAATCTGTGTGGCTGTGCGCTCCGCGCGAGATCACGACTGTCGAAATCGCATGCTTGAAGATGAGCTGCTCCTGGTTGCTGGTTTCGAGCACCACCGAGTACTTGTCAAACGATCGGATACGGCCCGTCAGCTTCACGCCGCTGACCAGATAGATCGTAATATTGTGCCGTTCCTTTCGTGCTGTGTTGAGGAAGGAATCCTGAATATTCTGTTGCGCCGGCTTGGCTTCCATTTGCCGATCTCCTTAATTGCGGGTTCGATGCTGCGCCATGCGCTTAAAAAAAACAATTGGCTGCAGCTCTCTTCCTGTCGGCTCCTACAATACGGCCTTGTCTCGCGCTTTTCAACTTCCCGCTCAATAATATTCTTCGGAGCAGTCCCGGCACCTGCCGCGCCCATCGGCTCATTTCCTCCAGCCCCAACAATATCGTTTAGGTTTCATTTCCCTCGCCAGCCATCTACAATCGTCACTTCATGAACAGCATTTCAGAATAGGAGCCCTGACTTGAACAACGTCAACTTTCCCACCGACCTCAACACCAACCTGCTCATGCTGTTTCGTTGGCTCCATTTTGTCGGCGGCATTGCCTGGCTCGGCTTGCTGTTTTTCTTCAATCTCGTCAATGTCCCCTTCATGAAAGGCCTCGATCCCGCCACCAAAGGCAAAATCCTTCCCAGCCTGATGTCACGCGCCCTGTGGTGGTTTCGCTGGGGATCGGTACTCACCGTGCTCATGGGCCTGGCCTACTGGGGCAAAACCGTCGCCCTCGACGCTAGGAACGGCGGTGCGACTCCCGGTGTTCCGATGGCAAGCTTCTTTATCATCTGGACCGTGGCCTGGGCGCTAATGTATGCCTGCCAGATTCCCGGTAAAGGCGCGCTCGACAAGGGACCGGTGCTTGCCGTGATTTACACCGTCATCGTGGTCGCGGCCTCCTGCCTGTTTTTGCGGCTCAACGATCATGGATGGGAGAGCAATGGTCTTCTCGCCATCGGCATTGGTGGAGGCATGGGTTGGGTGATGATGCTGAATGTCTGGGGCGTCATCTGGCGCGCTCAGAAAAAAATTATCAACTGGACCGCCGACAACGCGGCCAACGGTACAGCAATGCCCGACAAAGCAAAATATCTGGCCCGGCAGTCCTTTCTTACATCGCGCGCGAACTTCGTGCTCTCATTCCCCATGCTGTTCCTGATGGCGGCGGCGAGCCACTATCCCATGTTTGGAAGATAGGGTTTGGAAGATAGGGTTTGGTGAGATAGCAGTCCACTATGCACGAGTTCCTGCACTCGATTTTGGACTCCATCGTCGAGTGGTCCGGCGCCCGCGAGGACTGGCGTCCCGTCTCGCGCTGGGCCCTCCTGGCGTGGCTGGTCTTCTACGTTCTCTTCCTCATCTACGCCTTCAGCGCGCATGGCGGCTATTTATTCATCGACTCCGCCAACCTGGTCGTCCACGAAGGCGGCCACATGCTCTTCGGCTGGTTCGGCAGCACCCTCGGCCTCTGGGGTGGAACCATCCTGCAGTGGCTGGTCCCGCTCCTGCTGGCCGCCTATTTCTTCCGTGAACGCCAACCCGCAGCCTTCGCCTTCTGCATGTTTTTCTTCTTTGAGAACTGGCTCTACACCGCTACCTACATGGCCGACGCTCGCGCCATGGCTTTGCCCCTCGTGACCACCGGAGATTCCGACTACATCGAGCACGACTGGAACACGATTTTTTCCAGCCTCGGTTGGTTGCCCTACGACACCAGAATCGCCGCGGTAGTCCGACTCATAGGATGGTGTGGAATGCTGGCCAGCACAGCCCAGCTAGCCGCGCGTCTAAGAACAAAGATGTAAATGAGCGACGGGCGTCCTCGCCCGTCCACCGCAAATTCAGCCGATCTCAACCCTGATGCGCGGCCGCTTTCGCCGCCAAATTCCAGGCCTTCCCGTCAAAATGCGCCGGCAGCGCAAGCCCAAACAGTTTCAGGATCGTCGGCGCCACATCCACAATCGCCGGCTTATCCTCAATGAACTTATGGCTCGAAAACAGCACCCCCGGAACCAGCCGTGGATCGATGCAGTGGTCGCCGCTCCAAGCCTTCGTATTGTCCTCGAAAATCTGCGACGTGACTTTGCCCATCACTGAATCCCACGACGCCCTGTACCCCGCGCCATAGCCAACAATCAGGTCCGGCGAATTTTCCGTATAAGGCCCGCGATAAACATTGTCCGCAATAAACACGCCCGTGATCCCCACCGTGTCCGACGCCGGATCGACCAGTCCATCCAGCCCCGATTGCAGCTCAGCTTTCAGCGCCTCCACTTCAGAGGGATCCACAATCCCCTGCTTCTCGCGGCCTTTGATATTCAGATAAAGTCCGTTGAGGCCCATGGTGTAAGCGCGCGTCCGCGACCAATCGACGTCTTCGAACCAGTCGCCGCTCTCGGTCTTGCCACCCTTCAGCTCGAGATATCCGTTCTGATGCAGCCACGCATTCAAGTTCATGCAGCGCGCAAATGATTTGAATCCATGATCTGAGATCACCATCAGCAGCGTGTCGTCGTCAATTTTTTCCATCACGCGCCCTATGAGGCGATCCATGCGCTCGTACAGCTCCTGAATCACCGGCGGATGCTGGCTGTGCGGCACATCGCGCGCCGCCGGGTGGTCTTCTTCCAGATAGCGCCAGAACATATGTTGCACCCGGTCGGTGGTATCGAAAACACACGTGCACAGTCCCTGCTTCGTTTTGTCCAGCGCATCGAAAAGCATCTTCTCGCGATCTTCGTGATTGCCGTATGCCTGCGCCAGAAACGCATCGTCATCTAGCACCTGCTCGTTGAGCGCCCACGTGTCTTCCGCCAAGCCCAGCGTCGCATACGGCCCGAAGAGCTTGGCCAAGTAAATTGAATAAGTAACCGGGTGCGAGATCGGCAGGTCCGGATGCCCAGGATCGATGTTCACCGGCGTGACATAGACTTCAACTTCCGGCGAAAGTTCCTTGAGATAGAAACGGCAGATGCCGTGTGCCGTGAAACCCAGGCCAGCCTTGAATTTGGCTGGAATCCACTCCGAGTATTCCCCGACTTTCAACGTGAATTTTTCAGAACCAAACACGAAGCGCGCCGATTTTGATCCCACCTCCAACCGAATTTCGAAACTCGCGTGCAGTTCTCCGGCCTTCTCTACCAATGGATTATCCGGCCCCGGAACGTAGGAACGGCAAACACCGTTCTTGCGCTCGATGGGTACGCGCACACCGCCTTCGCGAAACTTGTCGTCGGAAACACGGGTCGTGCAGAGACAAAACGTGCCCTGGCTGCCCTTCAGGTCGGGCACGCACATCCCGGAGAGCAGCACGCCCTGAAACTTCTCCGGCGGAAACGTCACGGGAACGCGAATCACGGAACTGAAAATTCCGGCATCGCCCAGCCAGTGCCAGAACGGCGTGCCTTTGCGCATTGCCTTGATTTCTGTTTTGCCGAATGGAATCGAATATTTGCCGATCTTGATGTGCCGCTTCGGCCCCTTGATTTCAGCCGTCGAAAGATACGGAAGATAGTTGCTGGTATCGCGCGCCAGAAAGTCGTAAATGTTGTGCTTGCCCGGATTCACCCCGGTCATGAAGGTCGACCACGCCACCGGAGAAATTGCCGGAAACGTTGTGTGCAGCTTGCTGAACGTTCCTTTGTCCCGCAACTTCACCAGGTTCGGCAGCCTGCCTTCTTTCATAAATCGATCGGCGAGTTCCGGATCCATGCCGTCGAATCCCAAAATCACAGCCCGTTCAAACGTCGCCTTGCCGTATGCGTTTCGCCGCCGGATGAAACGGAACAACTGGCGGAATGGCCAAGTCATCAGCGCGTAGAACGAATAGAGGAAGGCAACAAAGATCGCCCAGAACGACGACAGCACCGCAAACCCCGCGCCCGGCCCGGCGTAGGCATGTGCAAGCGCAGGCAAGAAAATAAACGCGATCAGCAAGAACCGTGGGGCGCGGGCACTCTTCCCCGCGAAACGCTGGCGTTCACGATGGAGTGACGGGCGTCCCCGCCCGTCCCGCAACTTGATAGCCGATGCAAGCTGGCGGACAAGAGTGTCCGCCCCGCACAACTTCTTCATATCTGAATCCCCAACAATTCCTTGAAAATAAATCCCGCAACCATCGACAAGAGGAAGAACAGCCAAATCCAATTCATGCCGTAACCCGCGATTTCAATATTGCGATCCGGGTAATTGATCGAAATAGAATCGATTGGACTATTCTCCGGCAGCGCCGGCTCTGCCGACGTGAACATGCGCTCCCAGAATTCTCCCCGCAAGCGAACCGTCGAAATTCGCGCCAGGCCACTCCCAACACAAACCGCCTTCGCCGCGCTCTGGCCGGCAGCGGCAATCTTCACTTCATATTTTCCATCTCTTGATCCGGCCAGCCGCCAAACAATCTCATTTCCAGCGGGAATGTGCACCGGAGGCGCGGTCATCG
>JANXZM010000064.1 GCA_025355505.1 Acidobacteriaceae bacterium
CAGTTTCGCCGGATTGCGAAATCAAGAGAGTGAGTTCATCTTTCCCCAAGATTGGATCGCGGTACCGCCATTCGCTGGCATAGTCGACTTCGACGGGAACGCGGGCCAGGTTTTCGATCATGTATTTGCCAGCGAGTCCAGCATGCCAACTAGTGCCGCAGGCGGTGATGTTGATTTTCTTCAGCGCCTTAAATTCGGCTTCGGTAATTTGCATTTCATCGAGGAAGATTGCGCCGGTATCCTGTGAGACGCGGCCCAGCGTGGTATCGCGGACAGTGCGGGGCTGCTCATAAATCTCCTTGAGCATGAAGTGCTTGAAGCCGCCCTTCTCCGCCATGATCGGATCCCAGCTGACGCGTTGCGCCTTCCGCTCCATCGGATTGCCGTCGAAATCGGTAACCCGCACGCCGTCCGCGGTGATCACGGCAAGATCGCCATCGGCCAGAAAAAAAAGGTCGCGCGTGTGATCGAGGAGTGCGGGCACGTCGGAGGCGACGAAGTATTCGTCCTTGCCGAGGCCGATGACGGCCGGTGGTCCATTGCGGGCCGCGACGATCTTGTTCGGTTCGTCAACCGCGATCACCACCAACGCGAACACGCCGGTAAGTTCCTTAACCGCTTTGCGCACCGCTTCTTCGAGTAATGGCCGATGTCCATTTCCAGTTTGCAGGTAGTACTTCTCCACCAGGTGCGCGATGATTTCCGTGTCCGTTTCGGTGGTGAACTTGTGTCCTTCGGCGATCAACTTTTTCTTGAGTGAGAGATAGTTCTCGACAATGCCGTTGTGCACCACCACGATTGTGCCGCTGCAGTCGCGATGCGGATGCGCGTTTTCTTCGGTGGGGCGGCCATGCGTGGCCCAGCGGGTGTGTCCGATGCCGTAAGTGCCGTCGAGCGGCTTGAGGCGGATCACTTCTTCCAGATTGCGCAGCTTGCCCTCGGCGCGGCGGATTTGGAGGCCTTCGCCGTTTCCGGCCACTGCGATTCCTGCCGAGTCGTAGCCCCGGTACTCCAGCTTTCTGAGGCCCTCAATGATGACGGGGACGACTTGCTTCTTGCCCACATATCCCACAATTCCGCACATTGGCTAATTGGCTCCTTGACGAATGGTTCGGTGGGGGAACCCGGTGATGGTTCGCGTAGAGACGCGGCTTGCCGCGTCTTCCGCTGCGTCCAAAGGAGACGGGGCACGCCCCGTCTCTACAGCAGAACTTTCAATCTTCGAGGGAGAAACGAAACTCTTCAATGACTGGGTTTGTTAGAACTTCGCGCGCGATCCGTTCCACTTCCGCTTGCGCCTCATCCTTTGAAATACCGCCGTTGAGAGTAATTTCGAAATACTTTCCTTGCCGTACATCATGCAGACTCTTGTAGCCGATTTTCGTAAGGGCGCCATGGATGGTCTTACCCTGCGGATCCAGGACGCTCTTCTTCAATGACACGTAAACGTAGGCTTTCATCAACCTATCGATTATACGTCAGGTGGCAGCGAACCGGACCGTGGTTTTCGTTATAGGGGGTATACGGTCGGGCCACTCACTTTCGTGACGTTAAGTCCGTAACCCCTTTAAAAGATGCTAGTTGACTGTCCAACTCCGCCATCGCCTGCTCCAGCATCTGGCGGTAACGCGGGTTGCTGGCAGCCTGCAGTTGTTGCCAGAGGCGTTCCCGGGAAAGAAGCAGGCCCTCGCGTTTCCGGTTGCGTTGCTGCTCGTCGGGCGAGATCGGTGCGCGGCCGGTCCTCTCGCGGGCGGTCGTTCGCTGCTCTGACATCTCCTCTTGTTGTTGTTCTACCGACTTACTCTCCCAGCCGCGTGCCATTTGAGCATTTTACATTAGGAGACGGGGGCAAGCCCCGTCTCTACCTGGGGTAGGACTTACAGCATTCTAAAGCAAAAGCGGCTCGCTCATACTGATCTACTAAAGGCGGATGTAATCGGCTTGGCACGCCAGGCAATACGATTTCGGTCAGCAGGTGGAGGCCAGCCCCGATGGTTTGCAATCGAAGCCGGAAAGCGTTCTCAGCAAGCTGAACACCGGACGCTGCGATCGTCGGGTCGGAGCTGCGTTGCGCGGCTTGACCAATCTTTGCCAGCGCCGTCGCGGCCCTTCCCGCTTCCCGGGCGTAGATGATTGCTGCCCACGCGCGCTGCCGCTTAATCTCGCGGAACTTTTTTGGCGACAAATTATCGAGAAGAAATGCTTCCTCGGCGGAGTCGACCAGGTTTCTGAAGGCCTCAATGTCGAGAGACCGGAACGCCTGGACAGCTTTGTCCATATCAACCGGACGCGTGCGGCTGCGGATGGCAACATACACCAGGATTGCCAGCGCGACGAACGCAACGGCGACAAGAGTCCAAGCGGCGATCAATCCCGGAGCAACTGTTGAAATTCCCTGTTCCATGTCTCCACCTCATCATGGGGAACAACTGTGAGTGACGCAGGTTTAGTTTCGGGCACGAGCAAATACCCGATCCAGATCGAAACACAAACGAGGTAGCTGCTGGTTGCCAGCAGATCCAGATATGGCACCCATGCGCCACTGCTGAATTCTGTACGAAGAGCGTGAACGGCAAGATCGACGCTGGTCAGGATCCCAAGGCCCAGCGTGATCCCGAATGCCGGGCGACGCCAAGACAGACCCAGGAAGCGGGAAAAGAGCAGCAAGCAAAGGAGCAAGCCACATTGAACCATAGCCGCTCCCCGGTTGACGATGGACACACCGGCAATCCACCTGACGCTATTGTCCCCGGGTGCATAGACCGCGAGCAGAACACCCACTACAAGCAGCAAGCCGGTTACGCATTGCAGAGATCGCCTCGCCGCCGCTTTCAGAAACTGGGATTCACGAAACAAATCTCTAGAAACCTCGTCAATCACTCCGAAACACAGAATGATGCTAAGCATCAGCGTGGCGTAATAAGCATACATATACTTCTCTTCAGTCATGCTGGGGACGGAACGCAACGCGAACAGCAGAATAAACTCAGCAATTTCGTAGAGTACAAAAGCAAAAAAGCATGGGAAATCCCGGTACAAACGGCGATTGCAAAGAATGACCGCAAGTAAACCGAGAAGCACATGGGGCGAAATCCACACGAGCAACGTAGGCCAGTTTATTGGAACCATTGCAGAGCACTATAGCCCTGACCTTGCTCCTTTTTCAACCAAGAAATTTACTGCTTGCGCCACCATATCGTAAGTACGGTAGAGAGGGCTATTCGTACTTAGTCGAACTTCGGCATCTTTTCGGAAATCGTAAATCTTGCGAGACGGAAACCCGCTCTCGCGGGCTTTGAAGGTAATATCCCCAGCGTGATGCCTTGGTCATTGGGACACTTCCTGCGTCGGTAGAGTGCATAACGGCAGAAGAGCAAGCGGCGAGACTCCTGGAGAGAGACCCCGCCGCAAGGTTTTCTTGGTTTGGCGACTACGGCGCACAGACGTAGGGAAAACATTTGCTCTCGGGGTTGCCGTAGGCCATACTCGGAAGCGCAGCGGTGGTCAGAAACAGTGTAATTGCAGCTAGAGCTAGTAAGAATCGTTTTACGGTAGTTCTCCTTGGCGAAAGAGTTCGCACCGTGATACGTTGCCTGCGGCAGAGGGTTTCTCTGTTTTTATTTAAGTTCCGATGTTTGTTTGTAAATTGTAAATTCGATGAGACTTCAATCCGCTTTCGAGGACTTTGCAGCCAATACCCTGGGCGCGGTCCCTGGGCCGTTGGGCAGACTTTCCTACGTGGGCAGATTGCATGACGGCAACGGAACGTACGGGCATTGGGGTTTGGCGAAGGTGTATGGCGGCGACGACGCACAATGCGCAATCCGTGCGTCTCATCGGGTGCTACTCTCCGAGGTCTTGAAAAAGCCTTTGGCTTTTTTGCTCAATGAGTTAGCGTCGTGCTCGAACGAGTATCTGACAGAAAGGGAGTTCCTGGCTTCGCTGCACAACTCTCCACCTAAGCCCGTCTCCCCAGCGGCCCTGGCACATCTGAGGTCAGTGCTGAGCGCACTTTTGGCGTTGCTTGAAAGTCGGAATAACGCCAATCCCCCAAGCGCATCGCCACCCCAACCACCTGCCCAAGAATCTCAGCCTCCTGCGGGTATTTAAGAACTCGCACCGAAACGGGAGAGAGGGGATGAGGTTGCAAGACGATGGAGTCCCCTTTTTTTGAGCACCAGCAACACGTATATCCGTCGCGCATTTCCACAAAGTAAACGGGACGCTCGAACTCCGAACGCCATATTCCTTCCCCTATCTTGTTCTTCGCTTCGTCCACTTGCACGAAACTTCCAGGCGGAAGAATGGGATACATCGTGAAATCTTCCGATCCAATATACCCATAGATGAATCGGTCATCTGCAAACAGCTCAAGGTAAGCCATGGGCACGGTACCCCATTGCTCGATGGCACGTTTCAAGTCGGTCGTTTTCTGGAAGGAGAATCCTGGATCGAGCCTGGTCGGCATCCGCACTTCTTTGATGTTGCTTGAAGCCTCGGTCACATGAGATTTCTGCGGATGCCCAAATCCAATGTCCGCTGAGATGCCATCAAGTTCGAGGCCGTAGAAGGATAGCAACTCCCGGTATTCTCGCCGATAAATAGCTGCAAACGAATAGAGACGAAAAATGTTTGGGATAATGCCTTTGGTTTCGATGTCGGACAAGCGGCTGGGCGGAATTGCGAATTCCTCATTTTCAAATCGCTGCGCGATCTGATTACTGGCCAGTTCCACATCCCGCATACGATATCCGAGGGTTTCTCTCAGTGCCCGCAGCCTCTGCCCACCATTGAGTTGCACAACCGTGACCCCCAAAGGGGACATTCTACCATCGCTTCCGAGGGTGTCATGGACGCGAGCTTTCGCCAGATTTTCGGATTGTGGAACAGAAAAGTATGCGTGGTTGCAGCGCAGTTCCTTCAGCATCCATCCAAGCGGAAACCGCAGGTCGCACCATGCGGGCAGTTGCCGTAAGCGTCTGTTCGGTTTTCGTAACAAGAAATTCGATGCGCCGCGTATGACTCGGAGATGTAGTAAGAATTATTTTTTCGGGAAAGCACCAATCCGGGAAAACCGTGTCGCAGAACCTGAAAAGGGCTCCCCGTACTACTGAGGAGAATGAGATTGGTTCCCAAGTAAAGGAACCGACACCTGCGATGCGATGTTGAACTGTAGTCCCGCAGCCTGGCAAGCTGCGACGACCTCCAGTTCCTGCTCAAAACTAGACTGCCCGGCATATTGCACTCGGCAAGTGCAGAAGGTGGATCTATGTCAGAAAACAGCGTCGCACTCGAGGGCGACCCCTCGTCTGAACACAACCGGTACCGGGTGCTGATCGAAATCACCGACATGGTAGCGCGGGCCAAGAGCCTGCCCGAAGCATTCAAAGAGCTTGCCCCCTCCGTGCTGGCCCTGACCGGAGGCGAGTTTCTGAATCTTTCCCTCCACGACCCGCGCCGGGATTGCATGCTGACCCAGTATTGGAAAAAGAACCATGAGAGTGGAGAGTTCGGCGCGTTCCCTGTAGACGAAGTGGCGAGCGGGTGGGCCTGGAAACATCAGAAGCCGATCGCCATTCCCGATACCGAGCGCGAGCAGCGTTTTCCCCGCTGCGCGCCGATGTTGCTCGATCATGGCGTGCGATCCTACACGGCCCTTCCGATGAGCACGCCTTCGCATCATTTTGGAGCAGTTGGCCTGGGCAGGAAAGTTCCCGAGGCACTGAATGGCGCGGACGTGGAATTCCTCTCTCGCGTCGCGCTGATGGGAGCGCTGGCGCTGGAGAAGGAGAGAGCTTGCCGCGCCCTTGAAGAACAGCAGAGCCTGGTCGCGATCAGCCGTGAACTGAGTTCCTGTCTCCAGTTGGAAAAGCTGTTGCCGGTCATTCTTTCCAGCCTTCGCGGCATCGCGCGCTACGATCGAACCATTCTGGGCCTGCTGGACGAGGATGGCAAACACGTGCACCGGTATGGAGATACTCAGGAATGGGAGTTGTCCGTCAGCCACGAAAATGCTATTCCGCGTGAGCAATCGCTTGCGGCGCGGGCGATCCAGACGCGAAGCGTTGCATTCCTCACCGCAAGCGATTTGCACGGCTTGAACGAACCCCTGGCGAAAGCCATGTATGAAAGCGGGATTCGGTCGGTTTGCAGTGTGCCCCTGATCACCGGCAATCACATATGGGGAGCACTGAATCCAAGTAGCATGATCGAGAACGCGTTCGGCCCGTCGGAGGTGGAATACCTGCAGCAAGTGGCCAACCAGATCGCAGCAGCGCTCCAGAATGCGCATGCCTATCGCGAGATCGCTCAGCTCAAGGACCGCTTGGCCCAGGAAAAGCGTTACCTGGAGTACGAGGTCCGGAGCGCGAACCGGACCGACGATATCGTTGGCAACAGCTCGATCTTGAAGCGCGTGCTGGACTACGCTGCCATCGTTGCCAACACCGATTCCACCGTCCTGATCACCGGCGAAACCGGGACGGGCAAAGAACGCATCGCCCGCATGATTCACAGCATGAGCGGGCGCAAGGACCGCAACTTCATCAAGCTGAACTGCGCCGCCATTCCCACGGGACTGCTGGAAAGCGAGTTGTTCGGCCACGAGAAGGGAGCGTTCACCGGAGCGGTAAGCCAGAAGCTCGGCCGATTGGAATTGGCGGATAAGGGCACTCTGTTGCTCGACGAGATTGGAGAAATTCCTTTGGAGGTGCAGCCCAAGTTGCTGCGCGTTCTGCAGGACCAGGAGTTCGAGCGCCTGGGAGGAACGAAAACGATCCGGGTGGACGTGCGGCTGATCGCCGCCACCAATCGCGATCTGGTTCGTGCGGTGGAAGATAAAGAATTCCGCGGTGATTTGTTCTACCGCCTGCACGTGTTTCCCCTGCATCTGCCGGCGTTGCGCGAACGGCGCGAGGACATACCCATGCTGGTTCGCCATTTCGTCGAAAAATGCTCGGCCCGGCTACACAAGCGGATCGACGTCATCCCCGATGAGGCTGTCGAAGCCATGATGCACTGGGAATGGCCGGGAAACATCCGCGAGCTCGAGAATTTTATCGAGCGCTCGGTGATCCTGTCGGAAGGCAACCGCTTGAACCCGCCTCTCGCCGAGTTGCTCCAGGAAATCTCACGGCAGCCGTCCGATTCCAGCGCTACTCTGCGCGATCGGGAACGTGAACACATCGTCGAAATTCTGCGACAGACACGGGGCGCCTTGTCGGGTCCGGCAGGCGCGGCGGCCCGGCTTGGACTGAAGCGCACCACCTTGCAGTACAAGATGCAGCGGCTGGGAATCTTACGCACGGATTATCTGCATTAGGAATCACCGGACTAAGTGACATCTGCCGAACTGTCGGCAGCCAAGCCAGTGTTACGGCACCTTCTTTGGAGCGCTGCCTGTTCAAACCATCCTAAGCGGTGAGGTTACAGGCACTTAGTCCATGTTATGTATGTGGCAACCAATATGCACTGTCCTTCCGTGTGGCGCATTTTCGCTTCCCCGGCGAACGATTCCGCCAGCCAGGTTTCGTCTACCAGCAGGAGTCTGCTATGGGTGTGCTGCGGCGCTTCGCGATTCCGGCCGACTGTCTAAGCTGCACCCTGAGGCAGAACTGTGACTTCTGCAATTTGCCTCAGCCTTTGATGAATGAGTTCAACGCGATGGGGCACCTCACCCTGTATCCCGCCAACGCCACTTTGATGACGGAAGGTCAAATCCCGCGCGGAGTCTACATCGCCTGTTCCGGCCGCACCAAGCTTTCGGTCGAGGCCCGCGATGGCAAGACCATCATTTTGAAAATTGCCGGAGATCGCCAGGTGCTGGGGCTGAGCGCGGTCGTCTCCGGGGGGCCCTCACTGATTACGGTCACCACCATCGAGCTTTGCCAGATCAAGTTCGTCGAACGCGACAGTTTCCTGGGTCTGATCGAACGCAACAGCCACGCCGCGCTCGAGTGTGCCGCCATGCTCGCCCGCGAAGTCACGACCTCGTTCGACGATGTGTACGATCTGCTGCTCGCCCGCAGCTCGACGGAGAAGCTTGCCCGCTTGTTGCTTTCCTGGGTCTCGGACGAGCCCCGCAACCGCGAACTCCGCGTACCCACGGAATTCACTCACGAAGAAATTGCCCAGATGATTGGATCGTCCCGAGAAACGGTAACCCGTCTATTGAGTGAGATGAAGCGGAAAGAATTAATTCGGATCGAGGGTGCAACCCTGGTGATTCCCAATCGGATTGCCTTGCAAGCCATCGCTTCCTGACATATCCCTCCCCCGGGCGGACGAAGCCGTCTCACGTCCGCCCCTTTTTTTTGTACAAACCCAACCCACCACGGAGGCACGGAGAATAATTTCGCAATTTGGAAATCAGAGCAAGGCGAGGACACCGGCACGGCACGGGATCGGGTTCAAATTACCAAGTTACACAATTACCAATTGTCTTCAGAGGTTGAACAGTTCACGCAGGCGGCGGGTTTGCGCCCGGCTCACCGGAACCTCCGTCTGTTTCTTGTCGTCCATGCGCAACTGGTAGGAGCTTTTGAACCAGGGCACGACTTCACGGATATGATTGATATTGACCAGAAACGACCGGTGCGCTCGCCAGAACAGATTGGGATCAAGACTTTCGAAAAGCTCTTCCAGTGTTCGGCAGTTCGATTGGCCTTCCATACCCGCGTGGCCGCTGGTGGCCACCGTAATCACACCATCTTCGATGGTCGCGTAGCAGATATCCTTCGAGTCGGTCAGGAATAACCTCCCGGCCGCCTTGATCAGAATCTTCGCCGTCTGCGGCTTCTGCGATTCCAGCATCCGCACCAGCGTCTCAAATTTTTCTTCCGGTCCCGCGCCCGCTTCAATCTTTGCCCGTGCTTTCTCGATGGACTGAGCCACTCGTTTCTTATCGAATGGCTTCAGGATGTAGTCGACCGCGTTCACCTCGAACGCCTTCACCGCGTATTGATCGAAGGCGGTCGCGAAGACAATCTTGGGGAGGGGAACCTTACGGTCGAGCAGCTTCTTGATGACGCCAAAACCATCCAAGCCCGGCATCTGGACGTCGAGAAACACGATATCCGGATTGTGTTCGCGGATCAGACTGATCGCTTCCAGACCGTTCTTGCCCTGCGCCACCACGTTCACGTCGCCGAGATTCTTGAGCAGGTAAGCGAGTTCGTCGCGCGCCAATTGTTCATCGTCGACGATGATCGCGGAGAGAGACGCAGAGTTCCTACCCGAGCTTGCAAAACCGGCGTTTGCGGTGGCGATCGCCATATCCTTGATGGTGAGTATAGCTACCGTAGTGGCTAAGCCGCCAGTCGCCACTCCTTTACATGGAAGTTTCGATGGCCAGCGCCATGCCCATTCCGCCGCTGACGCAAAGCGTGGCCAGGCCGCGCCCCGCTTTTCGTTTGAGCATTTCGTGGAGCAGCGTCACCGTGATTCGCGCCCCGGTGCAGCCGATGGGATGGCCGAGCGCGATGGCGCCGCCGTTGACGTTGAGTCTCTCGCGATCAAAATGCAACTCGCGATCGCAAGCCAGCACCTGCGCCGCAAAGGCTTCATTGAGTTCAACCAGATCGAAGTCGCTGAGGCTGAGGCCGTGTTTCTGTTCCATTTTGCGGATGGCTGACACCGGCCCAATGCCCATCAGGCGCGGATCCACGCCCGCCGAAGTCGCGGCGAGAATTCGCGCCAGCGGTTTCAAATTGTTCTGCTGGACAAATTTCTCGCTCGCCAGCACCACCGCCGCCGCTCCATCGGTGATGCCGGAAGAATTTCCGGCAGAGATCGTGCCGGTCTTCGAAAAAACTGGCGCGAGCTTGGCCATCTTCTCCTTGGTCGCGTCGAGAAACAAATGTTCATCGCGGGAGAAAACGGTTGTGCCCTTCTTGCCTTCGATTGTGACCGGTGCAATTTCGGCGTCGAAGCGTCCACTGGATTGCGCGACCGCGGCGCGCTGCTGCGACACGAGCGCGAACTGATCCTGCTCTTCGCGCGAAATCTGGTACTGCCCGGCGAGAATCTCGGCGGTTTCGCCCATCAGCATCTTCGCCATCGGGCAGAAGAAGCCGTCGCGAACCATGCCATCGACGAGTTCCTGATGCCCGAGACGATATCCCCAGCGAGCGCCCTCCAGATAGTAAGGAAGCCGCGACATCGACTCGGTTCCGCCCGCCAGCACGCATTCGAGGTTGCCGCTGGCAATTTCCAGGAACGCCAGCGCGATGGACTTGATCCCCGACGCACAAGCCTTGTTCACCGTGTAGGCCGGAACTTCCTGAGGTATGCCGCTGCCGATGGAAATCTGCCGTGCGGGATTTGGTCCGCCTCCAGCCTGCCGTGCGTTTCCGAAGATCGTCTCTTCCACCTGCTGCGGCTGCACTCCGGCGCGTTCAAGCGCTGCCTTGGCGGCGACCACGCCCATATCCGCCGCGGAGAGCGAGGCGAGTGAGCCGCCAAACTTGCCGATGGGCGTGCGCGCGGCGGATAAAATGTAGACGTTGTTCACCAGTGCCTCCCGAACATTTGAGTCTAGCAAACTGCCCAAAAAACATAACCACAGGGGACACAGAGCAACAGAGGGGGGAAGCTTATGAAATTCCCTGTGTGCCTCTGTGTCCCCTGTGGTGAAGAAGTTCGCGCTCACACGCGGTAAACTACCCAACGTGAACATTCTCTACGGAATCAATACGGTTACCGAGGCGCTTAAGGCGCGCGGGCGCAACTTCGAGTGGGTGGGTGTCGCCAAAGAGCGGAAAGACATTCGCCTGAGGCGGGTGATTGACGAGTGCCGCAAGATCGGCGTTCCGGTGCGCGTTTTGTCGCGTGAGGAGCTTGACGAACTTGCCGGCAACGCTGCGCATCAGGGACTTGTAGCCGCAACTTCGGCAAAACAATATAGCGATCTCGACGACATCGTGGCCTCGCGTCGCGGCGAGCGCTCGCTGATCGTGGTGCTGGATGGAATCGAAGATCCGCACAATCTGGGCGCGATCCTTCGCACCGCGGACGCAGCGGGCGCCGATGGCGTGGTGATTCCTGAACGCCGGTCGGCGGCAGTCACAGCGGCGGTGGCCAAGGTTTCGGCGGGTGCGAGTGAACATCTACCGATTGCCAAAGTTACGAACATATCGCGTGCGCTCGAGGAATTGAAAGAGAAGGATCTGTGGATTGTCGGCCTGGACGAGCGCGGCGAGCAGACTTACGACGCGATTGACTACAGGATGCACTGTGCCATCGTGCTCGGCGCCGAAGGCAAGGGACTGCACGACTTGGTGCGCAAACACTGCGATTTCCTGGTGTCGATTCCGATGCTGGGACAAGTGCCATCGCTGAATGTATCGGTGGCGGCGGGTGTGGTGCTGTATGAAGTCGTGCGGCAGAGACGGCTGGACGCATCCAAGAAATCATGAAGCTCTTCTGTGCCCTGTGTGTCCTGTTTAGTTTTGCTTCAGTGGCGTGGGCCGTGCAGCGCGAAGCCTTCACCATTGCGAAATATGATTTGGAGATTCGCCTCGAGCCGCGGCAGCAGCGGCTCGGCGCTCGGGGCAAGATCACATTGCGCAACGACTCGACTAACCCGCGGAAGATCGCGGCCCTGCAGATTTCTTCATCTCTCAATTGGCGTTCGATTCGGGTGAACGGCAAGGCCGTTCAATTTGTTTCGCAACCCTACACGTCGGACATCGACCACACCGGCGCGCTCTCGGAAGCGATCGTCACACTGCCCGTTGAGATCAAACCGAAAAATTCCGTGGTGCTCGAAATCGGCTACGAAGGTGTAATTCTTCTGGATGCGACGCGGCTGATTCGAGTCGGAGTGCCGGAGGGAATCGCTAAACACACGAGCTGGGACCAGATCGGTGCATCGTTCACGGCGGTGCGTGGCGCGGGATATGTGGCGTGGTATCCGATCGCGACTGAGTCGGCGGATTTTTCCGAGGGGAACAGTTTGTTTGAAGTTGCCGATCGATGGAAGGCGCGGGAAGCGGGGAGCGAATTCAAGCTTGCGCTGAGTTTGCAGGGCGGGAGCGTAGACCCGACCCAGACGCTGCTCTGCGGCGCTGAAGCTGGAGGCTCCTCCGTTGAAGCTGCAACAGATCGGGGTGTCCGAGTGGAGTGTAGCTGGAGTCCGCTGGGGACGGTTACTCCGGCGTTTGCAATGGCTGATTATGTGGACCTATCGAAGACGCCTTTGAAATTGTTTAGCCTGGCGGGCCACGAGGAAGGCGCGGCGAAATATGCCAACGCGCTCGAGCCGGCAATGAAGTTTGTGAGCGGATGGTTTGGCCAGCCGAGCGCGCCGGTCGCTATCGCCGATTTTGCCGATCCGCATTCTGCTCCATTTGAGAGCGGAACGTTGCTGATGGCGTCAATGGCCGCGGACGATTCAAAGCTCGCGGGGATCAACCTGGTTCACGAGCTGGTCCATTCCGCTTTGCCGTCGTCGAGACCGTGGGTGTACGAGGGTTTGGCGCACTTTGCAGAGGCGATGTATCGCCAGGAGCAAGGTGGACGTCAGGCAGCGCTCGACTTTCTTGGACTGCACCGCGCGACGTTTCTTGATTCGGAAAAAGAAGTAGTGGCAGCGTCACACAAGAGTGTCGAGAATAAGAACGTTGGGCAACCGCTAGCCAGCACGTTTGATGAAACATACTATCGCAGCAAAGCGGCGTATGTGTGGTGGATGCTGCGCGACATGGCCGGCGACAGTGCGCTGAAACAGGCCATTGGCAAGTATCGAGCCGAGGACGACAAGGATCCACAGTATGTGGAGCAGTTGATCGAATCCGCCGCCAAGCGCGACCTGGGCTGGTTCTTCGACGACTGGGTGTATCACGATCGCGGCCTGCCGGATTTCCACGTGCAGTCGGTGCATCCCTGGAAGACGGACAAAGGCGTGCAGTTTATTACCGTAACCCTGGAGAACCTTGGCAATGCGGGGGCGGAAGTTCCGTTCACGATATTGTTTGAAGGCGGCGAGATCACCAAGCGGCTTGAGGTGCGCGCCCAAGGCACCGCAACAACGCGAGTTGAATTACCGCAGCCTCCGAGCGAGGTGAGGGTCAACGACGGCAGTGTTCCGGAAAGCGACCTGACGAATAATGTGTTTAAGATTTCCGCGCCGTTTTGAGACCGCCTTCAGAGGAGATAACGCGCCCTATATCCGTGTCCACGGCGAGCCCGCGGCTTCGTCGCAACTGCGCGACCGAATGACGGAAGAACTGAGATGAAATGTGCGGCTGGCGGAGTATCTGGAGAGGGTTGAGGTGAAGTAGAAGGTTGAGCTCGACGCGGGAAAATGCATAGGTCCCTCGCTTCGCTCAGGATGACAGCATTGGTTGATTAGCGGGCTGCGGTGAAAGCGATGAGCGCCTGCAATTTTGCCAGGGCGGCGCCGGAGTCGATCGCCTGCGCAGCCAGCGGAACGGCATCGCGCAGATGATTGGCGCGTCCGGCGGCGACGAGGGCCGCGGCGGCGTTCAGCAGCACCACGTCGCGGCGGGCGGATTTCTTCCCGGACAGCACTTCGCGGATCAGGCTGGCGTTGCGAACGGCGTCTCCGCCAGCGATGTCTTCCAGCGTTGCTCTCTGCAAGCCGAACTCCTCGGGCGTGACTTCGTAGGTGTGAACCTGGCCGTCGCGCACTTCGGCGATGCGCGTTGAGGCGGTAATCGTAATTTCGTCCAGGCCGTCATTACCGTGAACGACGAACGCGCGACGCAAACCCAGCATGCTGAGCGCTTCTGCAAGTTTTTCGACAAGAGCCGCGGAATACACGCCAACAACCTGGCAGGTGGCGCGCGCTGGATTTGTCAACGGACCGAGCAGGTTGAAAACCGTCCGCAGATGCAACTCGCGACGGACGGTCTGCACGTGCTTCATCGCCGAATGCATGGCGGGGGCGAAAAGAAACGCGATTCCCACTTGTGCCAGACAGGCCGCGATCTGCGCGGCTGGCAGCTGGATGTTCACGTCCAACGCTTCCATCACATCGGCGGAGCCGCACTTCGAGGTCACGCTGCGGTTGCCATGCTTGGCCACGCGCACCCCGGCTCCGGCGACGACGAAGGCCGTTGCAGTCGAAATGTTGAACGTGCCGCTGGCATCGCCGCCGGTGCCGCAGGTGTCGACGAGGGCGTCGCGTCCCGTGCCGCTGGCGTCGAGGACGGAGTCGGCGTGAAGCTCGATCGGAATGACGGCGCCGCGAATGGCTTCCGCAAATCCGACGATTTCTTCGACCGTCTCACCCTTCATGTGCAACGCCACCAGCAGCGCCGCAATCTGCGGGTCCGAGCATTGGCCGGTGAGGATCTCGGTCATCACTAGTTGCGCCTCTTCGCGAGAGAGAGACTGGCGGTGATTGGCGATGCGATGGAGGATGTCGAGGATCACAAGGTCCAAGCTACAGCAGAGACGAGTTTTTTTAAACTAAACTTCTGTTGCCCTTACTGTCGGTGATCGTCAATCTCTGCAAGGCGCGCTCGAAAGCGATCTTTCCAGCTTTCAGGCAGGGTCTTGACGTTCAGCGATCGTTCCAGAGACTGGCGGTCGGACGATTTCACGGTGTAAAGCCTGTTTACCTCGGCGATGGTGAGGGTGGGCTCCTCACGTCCAAGAAGTTCAACCTTGTCGCCGGCGCCGACTACTCCTTCTTCGACGACGGAGAAATAAAAACCGCAACGACCGCTGAGCACAAATCGCCGGATGATGTCGTCTCTTTGGAATTTGCCCGCGAGTTTGAAGCAAGGAAGCCGCGGCGTCGTTACCATGACCACGGCGGAGCCGATCCTGTAGCGGTCTCCTATGGACACGGCCGTTTCCATGAGTCCCTCCGTCGTGAAGTTTTCACCAAAAGCTCCCCAGCTGCGGGCTGGATCGGGAATCTCCGCGTTCCAAGCTGTGTAGTGTTCGGAAGGATAGCCGTAGGCAGCTTTGTTGGCGCCGCCATGAACGGAGAGATCGGCTTGGCGGTCGCCATCGAGGTTCGTCGTCCGCAACATGACTCGGTCTGCCACGGGGTGTTTGAAAATAGCGGTCTTGAATGTGGCGCCTCCCCAGGTGAGCAGACAAGGCAACCCAACGTTGACAGAAACGACCTTCATACCGATATCAGACAACGGCGACCATTCAAACGATGCAGGTTTCTGAATTCGGCAACAGCGTGATCGCCTCGGTGCAGCCTCGCGTCCTTTGCCGATTGTGCTTCCGTCTTATAGAATCAAACTTTTGCCGGACTGCAGCGCAATCCGCAAGCGGGTTTCTTCTGGTTTGGAATCGAGTCAGCACGCAATATCAATACGCGAACTGGGAATCATTATGAAAATTCATGAGTATCAGGGAAAAGAGATTTTAAAACAATATGGCGTCGCCGTGCCGCGCGGCGTGATGGCGACGACGCGCGAAGAAGCTGAAGCGGCGGCGAAAGATATTCTGGGCTCCGGCGCGACCGGAGTTGTGGTGAAGGCGCAGATCCACGCCGGCGGACGCGGCAAGGGCGGCGGAGTGAAGATCGCCAAGTCAGTGGAAGAAGCGGGCGAAATCGCCGGCAAGATGTTGGGCATGAAACTTGTAACGCATCAGACCGGGCCGGAAGGACGGATCGTGCGCCGGTTGCTGGTCGAAGAGACGCTGCCGATTGAGAAGGAACTTTATCTCGGCATTCTAGTGGATCGTGGCGAGGGCAAGCCGGTGTTTATGGCATCGGCTGCGGGCGGCATGGATATTGAGCAAGTGGCCGCCGAGAGGCCGGAAGCAATCTTGAAGCAGTACATCGATCCGGGCATGGGCCTGGAGCCGTTCCAGGCGCGCAAGATCGCGTTTGCGCTGGGGCTGAAGCCGCGGCAGATCAATCCCGCAGTGCAGTTCCTGACCAGTCTCTACCGGGCGTTTCTGGAAACGGATGCGTCGATGTTGGAGATCAATCCTTTTATTAGTTGTACGGATGGCCGGTTGTTCGCGCTCGATGCCAAGTTGACCTTTGACGATAACGCGCTCTTCCGTCATGCCGACATTCGCGAACTCCGGGATATCACGGAAGAAGATCCGCTGGAAGTCGAGGCGTCGAAATATAACCTCAACTACATCAAGCTCGACGGCAGCGTGGGCTGCATGGTGAATGGCGCCGGTCTCGCGATGGCCACCATGGACATCATCAAATACGCGGGCGGCCTGCCGGCTAACTTTCTGGATGTGGGCGGCGGCGCGAACGCGGACCAGGTAGCGCACGCGTTTGAAATTCTGCTCAGTGATAAGAGCGTGCGCGCCGTGCTGATTAATATTTTTGGCGGTATTCTGCGCGTGGATACGCTGGCTGCCGGGGTGGTCGAGGCGGCAAAGAAAACGAATCTCCAACTGCCGGTGGTCCTGCGACTGGAAGGCACCAATGTTCAGGAAGGCAAGAAAATCCTGATGGAGTCGGGGCTGAACTTCACGGTTGCAGAGACCATGAAGGATGCGGCCGACATTGTGGTCGCGGCGGCGAAGAGCGCAGCTTAGTGTGGAGACGCGGCTGGTTGCGGCTCTGCGGAAGATTTTTTGAAAGTGAGCAATCATGGCAATTCTGGCTGACAAGAAAACGCGGTTGATTGTGCAAGGTATGACCGGACGCGAAGGCACTTTCCATGCGAAGGCTTGCGCCGCTTACGGCACGCAGATTGTGGGCGGCGTCACGCCCGGCAAGGGCGGGACGACACACGAGGGCTGGCCGATCTTCAATTCCGTTCAGGAAGCGGCGGACAAGACGGGCGCGAATGCCACGGTCATTTTTGTGCCGCCGCCGTTCGCTGCAGACGCGATCATGGAAGCGGCCGATGCTGAAATCGAACTCATTGTCTGCATCACGGAGGGCATCCCGACGCTGGACATGGTGCGCGCCTGGGAGTTTTTGCAGAACCGGCGCTCGCGGCTCATCGGGCCGAACTGCCCGGGCATAATCTCGCCCGGCAAATGTAAGATCGGAATCATGCCGGGAGCGATCCACAAAGAGGGCAATGTCGGGATCGTGTCGCGCTCTGGGACGCTGACTTACGAAGCGGTGCATCAGCTTACCCAACGTGGAATCGGGCAGTCAACCGCGATCGGCATTGGCGGAGATCCGATTATCGGGACGAGTTTTGTCGACGCGCTCGATTTATTTAACCGCGATCCGCAGACCGAAGCGGTTATTATGATCGGAGAAATCGGTGGCAACGCGGAGGAGATCGCCGCGGAATTCGTCAAGGCGCACATGAAGAAGCCGGTCGTGGGCTTCATCGCCGGACAGACAGCGCCTCCCGGACGCCGCATGGGCCACGCCGGCGCGATCATCTCCGGCGGCAAGGGAACTGCAGCCGAGAAGATAGCCGCCATGGAAAAGTGCGGCCTAAAGGTTGCGAAATCGCCGGCTGACATTGGAGAGACGCTAGCGGCCGCGCTCGGAGTGAGAGTGTAAAAACCAGCTATTAGCACTTAGCCTTTAGCACTTAGCTTTCGGGCAACGTGTTTTGGCTAAATGCTAAACGCTGACTGCTAAGAGCCGACTTATGAAAACACTGCAACGCACACTGACCATCATCAAGCCCGACGCGGTGAAGAAAAACGCTGTCGGAGATATCATCGAACAGTTCGAGAAGCAGGGCTTCCGCATTCTGGCCATGAAGATGCTCGAAATCTCGCAGCACCAAGCGGAGCAATTTTATGCCGTCCATGCCAGCCGCCCATTTTACAGCTCGCTGACCAAATTCATGTCGAGTGGACCGATCGTGGCGCTTGCGCTGGAAAAGGAAAACGCCATCGCAGATTTGCGCAAGCTGATGGGCGCCACCAATCCGGCCAGTGCCGAAGAGGGTACCATTCGCAAGAAGTGGGCCAGTGACATCGAGAACAACGCGATTCACGGCTCGGATGCGGATGACACAGCGCGCTTTGAGTTAAGCTTCTTTTTTGCAGGTTACGAATTGGCGCAATGAAAGCAGTTCCCGGTTCTCAGTCCCCAGTTCTCAGATTAGATTGATCTGATGGCGGGGGGGGTTCTGAGAACTGAGTACTGAGAACTGAGAACTCCATGCCGTTAGTTCAAGTCACCATGCTTCAAGGCCGTACCGTCGATCAGAAGCGGAAGATTGCAGAGCGTATTACCGGCACGATGGTGGAAGAGGCCGGTGCGCGCCGCGAAGCCATCGTGGTGACATTCATCGAAGTGTCTAAGGAAAGCTATGCTTCGGGCGGGGTACTGATGGCGGACAAGTAAGAATGCCGTCGAGTCCTCTTACCATCCCGATTGCCACAGCGCCGAGTGGCTCGCAGGCAGCGCTGCTGGTCTCTGCCGTTTCGCGATCAAGAGTGCCCGCGCCACACTAGCCCAGCGGCTCCAACAAATGTCCCTCGGTGCGGTCGCCGAGTTTGGGCAGATCTTTCTTTGCCAATTGCAGGAAGTGCGGAGAGGTACGGTGCGCTTCGAGAGCTGCGTCGTCTTTGTATTGCTCGTAGATAAAAAACCGGCGCGGATCAGTCTTGTGCTTGTGCACCTGATACATGAGGCAGCCCGGTTCTTTGCGCGATTCGGCTGTAAGTTTTTCGAAAATCGTGATCACTTCGGACTCGCGTCCGATTTTTGCCATCCAGGTTACAGCCAACACCACCATCCGTCGCTCCATTCTTTTTCTTGTTAGAGTCGCTGTTTAGACTCGATCGTTAACTTTTCTTACAGACTCACGCTCGCGCCGCCGGACTCTTCAGGCCCAACTCGCTGATGAAGCTGGGCACCAGGATCGTCTGCTCGCGATCGGGGCCCGTGGAAATCATTCCCACCCGCGCTCCGGTTTCCTTTTCGATGAAGGCCAGGTATTCGCGGGCGGCCTTGGGCAATGCTTCGACCGTCCGAATCGCATGCGTTGGACTGGCCCAGCCTGGCATGTTGCGGTAGATGCATTCGATTGTTTCATAACCGCATGCCTGAGCCGGAACTTCGTCCGTTTTCTTGCCGTCCACCTTATACCCCACGCAGACTGGAATCTCCGTCAGGTGGTCCAGCACATCCAACTTAGTAACCACTAACCAGGAGATACCATTAATCATGCCGGCGTAACGGAGTAGAGGCAAATCGAGCCACCCCGTGCGGCGGGGACGTCCGGTGACGGCGCCGAATTCGTTGCCGCGCTTGCGCAGGTCTTCGCCTTGCGCGTCGAGGAGTTCGCTCGGGAACGGGCCGCTGCCAACGCGGGTGCAATAAGCTTTGCTGATGCCGATAACCGTATCAATCGATGTGGGCGGCACGCCGGTTCCGGTCGCTGCGCCGCCGGAAGTTGAGCTGGAAGATGTCACGAACGGATAAGTGCCATGATCGATGTCGAGCATGGTGCCTTGCGCACCTTCGAAGACGATCGACTTACCGTCGGCCAGAGCGCGGTTCAGCAGAAGTGCCGTGTCGCGGACAAACGGAGCGATCTTTTGAGCGGCGTCGGCATATTCACTAAACATCTTGTCGGCATCGAGCGGGTCGGAGTTGAAGAGCGCGTGCGCGATCATGTTTTTCTCGCGACACGTGTTCTCGATGTGCGTGCGCAGCAGTTGGGTGTCGAGCAGGTCGGCAACGCGCAATCCGCGGCGCCCCATTTTGTCTTCGTAAGACGGGCCGATGCCGCGCGACGTCGTTCCGATTTTCACGCGACCGGGAGCGTTTTCCGACCCCAGCTCCATCATGCGATGGTACGGAAGAATAACCTGTGCGCGGTTCGAGATGAAAAGATTGCCGTCCACTTTCACGCCGGCAGCGCGCAGGGAAGCCACCTCCTTCAGAAAGGCCACCGGATCAATCACTACTCCATTGCCGATGACGCTGGTGCACTCGGGCCGCAGAATGCCGCCGGGTACGAGCTGCAGGACGAATTTGTTTCCATTGATGATGACCGTGTGTCCGGCGTTGTGGCCGCCAGCGTACCGAGCCACCACCGAAAAGGACTGGGTGAGTACGTCGACGATCTTGCCCTTGCCCTCGTCGCCCCACTGGGCTCCGACAATGACCGCGGTTCTTCCTCTGCTCAATGCGAACTCCACTTGGAATATTGCGCGACCGTCAGGCCGCCCCATGGTCGCACACTGATTGCGCCGCTGCTGCGTAGATTAAGAAACTTGGAAAATCGGCGGTACTCGGTGTACGACTTAGCATACCGAATCGGGCGGTGGAGGAGCAAACTCGAATTCAGCGTAATTTCATCGGAAGCGCTCGCAGACAAGTTGACCGGCTACGCTGATCTTGTATCCTGACAGCGTGCCCGAACTCCCGGAAGTTGAAACCATTGCGCGAGGCCTCGATAAGCGCGTCGCCGGGGACACAGTTGAATCTGTCTGGATCGGTTCCAGGAAGCAGCCGCTCAAGTCGCCGGCTAACGTGATCGCGGGGACGCTTGAGGGCAAGCGAATCTTACGAGTGCACCGCGCGGGCAAGCACATTATTTTCGATCTGGAAGCGGAACCGCGGGCATTACGGACACCGGTATCACAGACAAAGAAAAGCAACCGCGCGGTTCGCGGCCAGACGCGGCAAGCCGCGCCTCTGCATCACTCCGATGGTCAGACGGCGCAGTGGGTCGTCCATCTCGGCATGACTGGGCGCATGGTCGTTTGCGAACCTGCGGCGGAGATCGCAAAGCATACTCACCTGATCGCGAAGCTGGCGTCGGGGATCGAACTGCGGTTTATCGATCCACGGATGTTTGGCAAGCTTAGCGTTCATTTCGGCGGCTTCGATCCCGGTGGAGTGGAACCGCTGGAGGTGAGCGAAGAGCGGTTTGTCGCGCTTTTTCGCGGACGCCAGACTCCGATTAAGAGCGCGCTTCTGAATCAGAAACTGCTGCGCGGCGTGGGCAACATTTATGCCGACGAGTCGTTGTTTCGGGCTGGCATCCGTCCCCGGCGGCGGGCAGCGGCCATCACGCGGGAGCAGTTGGGCAAGCTGCACGCGGCGGTGCAGAAAGTACTGCGCGAGGCGATCGCGCTGGGCGGATCTTCGATTTCCGATTACGTGGACGCGGATGGAGAAGAAGGATTCTTCCAGTTCCAGCATCGCGTTTATGGACGTGAAGGAGATCCGTGCCTGGTGTGCGGGACCGCAATCCGGCGCGTTGTACTGGCCGGACGCAGCAGTCACTACTGCGCAAAGTGTCAACAATAGCCCTAATAGAACGATTTAATATTAACGGATTGACAGCCGCACCGTAAAAAGGGCAAGGTTAAATGCTTCTTCTAACAGATTACCGAGTCATTCATCATGAATAAATTTTCCATTGGAGTGGACCTCGGCGGCACGAACCTCCGCATCGCAGCCGTGGACGAACAAGGCGCGCTCGTCGAGAAAGTCACGCTCGGCACCAAGGTCTCTCTGGGACGCGATCACGTTATCGGCGACATGTGCGATGCCATCCAGCGCATGTCGGAGAAATACAAGGGTTCCGCGCCGTTGCTGGGGATTGGCATTGGCGTGCCCGGCATCATCGACATGCAAACGGGCCTGTTGCGCGAATCGCCCAATCTGCCGGGCTGGGCTAACTATCCAGTTCGCGCCGAAATTGAGCGGCGCCTGAAGACCATCGTGATCCTCGAAAACGATGCCAACGTCGCGGCGCTTGGAGAAAAGTGGCTAGGTGCGGCCAAGGATTTTTCCGACATGGCGATGCTGACTCTCGGTACCGGCGTCGGCGGTGGACTGGTTCTGGGCGGCGCGATCTGGCGCGGCGCGAACGGCATGGCCGGAGAGTTCGGGCACACGACGGTTGAGCCGGAAGGGCAGCTTTGCGGGTGCGGGAATCGAGGATGCCTGGAGCAATACGCTTCGGCGACGGCGGTGGTTCGGATGGCGCGTGAAGCGATCTCGAGTAATAGCGGATCGGCGCTGGCACGCGCTGCAAACTCCGATCCGGAGTTCAGTGCGAAATCGATTTACAATCTCGCGATTCAAGGCGATGAAGACGCGCGGCGCATTTTTCGCTACGTGGGCCGCTGTTTGGGCATTGTGCTTTCTTCGCTGGTGAATTCCTTGAACCTTCCGATTTACGTGATTGGCGGCGGAGCGTCGAGTGCGTGGGAAGCTTTTTCGCCCTCGATTTTCGAAGAGTTGCGGCGGCGCTCCATGGTGTACGCCGCCTCTGCGCCGCACGATCCTTCGGCTACCAAACAGGGCGCTTCCGCGCATGTCGAGCCTGGCCCCGGCCACAAGACCATCATTACCCGCGCGTTGTTGGGGAGCGATGCCGGCTTGTACGGCGCAGCACGGCTCCCCATGATTGCGGAAGCGAAGCGTTAGTCGGGCTTCCGCTTCGGGGGGCGCGACGACCTGAAGGTAGTAGCTTTCGGCGCTCGTGACGGCTTCTCCGACTGCGATGGCCTGGTTGAACGCGGCGCGAACGAAGGCTTCTCCGAACGCGATGGCCTGGTTGAACGCGGCGCGAACGACGGCTTCTCCGAGCGCGATGGCCTGGTTGAGCGTGGCGCGAACGACGGCTTCTCCGAGCGCGACGGCCCGGTTGAGCGTGGCGCGAACGAAGGCTTCTCCGAACGCGATGGCCTGGTTGAACGCGACGCGAACGACGGCTTCTCCGAGCGCGACGGCCTGGTTGAGCGTGGTGCGAACGACGGCTTCTCTGACTGCGACGGCCTGGTTGAACGCGGCGCGAACGACGGCTTCTCCGACTGCGACGGCCTGGTTGAACGCGGCGGGAACGACGGCTTCTCCGACTGCGACGGCCTGGTTGAACGTGGCGCGAACGACGGCTTCTCCGAGCGCGACGGCCTGGTTGAACGCGGCGCGAACGACGGCTTCTCCGAGCGCGACGGCCTGGTTGAACGCGGCGCGAACGACGGCTTCTCCGAACGCGATGGTCTGGTTGAGCGCGGTGCGAACGACGGCTTCTCCGAACGCGATGGCCTGGTTGAGCGTGGCGCGAACGACGGCTTCTCCGAGCGCGACGGCCTTGGTGTACGCGGTGGCTTCGATAGGCTCGACGATTTTGGTACGCGCGCCAGCTTGGTGGGGGGGGCTTTCGGCGTGTACGGCGGGACGGGCACGCTGGGCGGAAGGGTAAGTTTCGGCCCCGACGCAGCGGCCTTCAGCTTGGCCACTTCCAGCAGAGTGAGGTTGCGCCAATCTCCCGGCGGCACGTCGAGCTCGAGCGGGCCGTACTGCACGCGCCGGATTTTCTCCACGTGGTGCCCCACTTCTTCAAACATTTTTCGGACCTGGCGGTTGCGGCCTTCAATGATGGTCACTTCGAGCCACGGATTATCGCCTTCGCGGATCAAGCGAATTTTTGCCGGAGCCGTGCGCACGCGCCGGCCGCCTTTTTCAGCGATAGAAACTCCGTGGCGCAGCTTGTCGAGCTTGGCCTCGTCCGGCTGGCCGGCGACTTTCACGACGTAAGTCTTCGCCACGTTGGAAGCCGCTTTCATCAGAGCGTTGGCCAGCGTGCCGTCGTTGGTCATCAGTAGAAGACCTTCGCTTGCCCAGTCCAATCGTCCCACGGGATACACGCGTCCCTTCACCTTCTGCACCAGGTCCATCACGGTGGGGCGCTTTTTCTCATCGCTGACCGTGGTCACATATCCTTTGGGCTTGTTCAGCACAACGTAGGTGTAACGTTCGGGTCCCTGCAGCAGCTTGCCATCCACTCGGATGTGGTCTTGTTCGGGATCGGCTTTGGTGCCGAGTTGCGTGACCACCTGACCATTGACCAGCACGCGGCCGGAGGTGATCAGTTCTTCGGCTTTGCGGCGCGATGCCACTCCGGCAGCAGCGATAATCTTTTGCAATCGTTCAGCAGGCATGGATGGCTACTCCGGTTTGGTGCTGGCTGGCGTTTCGGTTTCCTCTTCTTTGATGGCGAGTTCGGGCTCTGTGCTCTCGTCGACTTCAGCGGCACTTTCTGTTTCGGCGGATGCTTCGAAAGATCCACCTTCTACCGTTGACGGCAAACTTGAAGGCGCTTCCACGGACGTGCCCTCAGCGGGAAGCAGGTCGCTCTGGAACGACTCCGCCAGCAGCTTCTCGAATTCCTCCATGCTGGGCAGCTCGTTGATGTCCTTAAGCCCGAAGCGCAGCAGAAATTCTTTGCTGGTCTTGTAGAGAATGGGGCGGCCAATCACGGCTTTTCTGCCCGCGGTCGTGACGAGCTTGCGGTCGAGCAAAGTGACGATGACTCCGCCAGCATCGACGCCGCGGATTTCGCTGATCTCAGGCACGGTGACCGGCTGCTTGTAGGCGATGACGGCAAGCGTTTCGAGCGCCGGAAGCGACAGCCGGAAAGGTGGCTTCAGGCTCTTGGCGAAGGCGCGCACCACGTCGTGCTGCTCGGGCTTGGTGGACATGCGGTATCCGCCGGCGACTTGGCGGATTTCAATGCCGTGGCCTGCGCCGGAGTAATCCGCGATGAGCTCTTCGAGCGTCGCGCGGATGCGCGATTTGATTTCCGCGGCATCGAGTTCCGGAGCCTGCGCAAGCAGTGACTCCTTCACCAGCGAAAGAATCTGGTCGAGCGAAACGGGTGTTTCCGCCGCGTAAATGATGGCTTCGAGTTGGGGTCTGAGGCTCATAAGTAAATGCAGGTTTCAAGGTTTCAGAGTTTCAATGCTTCAAGGCTTAGCCTCGCGACACCCCGGTTTTTCCTGGAAGCATTGAAACCTTGAACGTTGAAACATTTTCTCTTTCATTTCCAGTCATCACGCACCGCAGCTTGTTCGCTCATCACTTCTTCGAAGTGCGAATGCTTGCGCACCAGCACTTCGCCGAAGACGTGGTCCTGCCGCACCTGGATCGCCTGCAGCCGGATCAGCTCGAGCATTGCCAGAAACATACAGACCAATGCCTGTCGCGACGGCACATTGCGGAGCATCTGCTTCAGGCGAATCGGGCGATCTTCGAGCGAGAGTCGGCGGTACAGGTACTGAATCATCTGGCCGACGGTTACAGTATCTTCGTTCACTTCGAGGATGGGCCGGGTGCGCGCGCGGTCCAAAATCTGCTGGAAGGTCTTGACCAGGTCGATGACATCGGCGGCGAGTTCAGGCTCGGTGCCCTCGGCGTCCATGAACTCTCGGATCGCTGGATTGCTCAGCACCGCGTCTTCAATCTGTTGTTTCTGCAGCAGCATCTGCGCCGCCGATTTGAACTTCTCGTGCTCGAGCAGCCGGTTGACAAGTTCATTGCGAGGGTCTTCCAGCGCGTCCGCGGGAGCCAGCGGATCGCGTGGCAGCAACATCTTCGACTTGATGTGAATCAGCACCGCCGCCATGTATATGAAGTCGGAGGCGACGTTCACGTCGAGCTCGCGGATGCGCTCGACGTAACCGAGGTACTGCGCGGTAATCTGCGCGATGGGAATGTCGTAGATGTTGATGTCCTGCTTGCGGATCAGGTCGAGCAGCAGATCGAGCGGGCCTTCGTAGATTTCGCCAAGCTCTATGGCGAACGGGAAATCGCTGGCATCGTCTTTACGGGACTTGGTTGCGACGGGTTTGCTCTCAGTAGACACGGGCGGAGCTGCGCCACGGCCTGAAGCCTCGACTGACGCCTGTTCTGATATGGGTTGCGACAAATCCGTCACTTCGTGGAACCCTTCGCCGGCTCATAGTTCGAACTAAGGTTTGAACTATAGTCCAGACCCATCGACTTGCGAACCTCATCCATCGTGGCGCCTGCGACATCACGGGCGCGAGCCGAGCCAGCTTCCAGAATATCCCAGGCGAGGCGCGGATTGTCCTCGTATTGTCTTCGCCGCTCCTGCATGGGGTTGAGAATTTTGACGATAGCATCGGCGACCCAGCTCTTGCACTCGATGCATCCGATTCCAGCGGACCGGCACCCTGTGTCCACTTTTGCGATCGTTTCTTTGTCGCTAAAAATTTTGTGCAGGTCGCCCACCGGACAAATGTCAGGGTTGCCGGGATCGGTGCGCCGCACGCGCGCCGGATCGGTCACCATCGTCTTGAGTTTTTGCCGCACCACGGGTTCTGGGTCGGTCAGCAGCACCGCGTTGCCGTAGGACTTCGACATTTTGCGGCCGTCGGTGCCAGGCAGTCGGGGTGCGGGTGTTAGCAGCGACTGCGGTTCGGGAAAGACGGCCCGCGCGCCGCTCATTGGAAGTCCGGTCCCCATCGGGTTAGGAGGTCTCTCAACGCGGCGGTAGAAGCCGTTGAACCGCCGCGCAATCTCACGCGTCAGCTCCACGTGCGCCACCTGGTCTTCGCCGACGGGAACGACGTCCGCCTTGTAGATCAAAATGTCCGCCGACTGCAGCACGGGATAACCAAGAAACCCATACGTGCCCAGATCTTTTTCCTTGATGTTTTCCTTCTGCTCTTTGTAAGTCGGGACGCGTTCCAGCCAGCCCAGCGGAGTGATCATCGAAAGCAGCAGGTGCAACTCCGCGTGCGCCGGCACATGCGACTGGATGAACATCACGCACTTCGCGGGATCAAGCCCAGCCGCCAGCCAATCCAGCAGCACCTCGACGGAATTTTCTTTCAGACGCGACGTGTCGGCGTAGTCGGTGGTCAGCGCGTGCCAGTCGGCGATAAAGAAAAAGCAGTCATACTCGTCCTGCATGCGGACCCAGTTTTCGAGCGCGCCAACATAGTTTCCCAGGTGCAGCTTGCCGGTCGAGCGCATTCCGCTCAGCACGCGTTTCTTGGCGGGAGTTGTCATTCAGAATTTGCCCAGCATCAAGACGTAGAAGTGAACGAACGGACGGATCAAGCTGCTGAGCAGTCCTCCGCCCAGATACACCAGTGCCAGCAGTCCGAAGATACCGATGCGGTCGTAGACCAGTCGCACTGGCTCCGATAAAAAATGTCGCAGCACGTGGCTGCCATCGAGCGGCGGGACAGGGATCAGGTTGAAGACCGCCAAAACTATATTGATGAACATGAGTTCAAACAGCAGCACGCCCACCGGCGCCAACGCCGAATCGGAAGAGGCGCCGTTGTCTCCCGCTACCAATCCCATGACCAGCGTGTGACCGGAGGCCGACGAAAGCGAGATTCCGCCAAGCAGCAGTAACGCCCCAGTGGCGACGATGAAGTTGCTGACGGGACCCGCCACTGAAGTCAGAATGTCGTCCAACATGGGATTGCGAAAATTCCGGGGGTTGACTGGTGTGGGCTTCGCCCAGCCAAGCAATGGAATGCCGCTGATGGCCGCCACCAGCGGCAGTACGATCGTCCCAAACAGATCAATATGACGAATCGGATTCAGCGACACCCTTCCCAACATGCGCGCCGTCGGATCGCCACAGCGCGACGCGGTCCAGGCATGGGCGGACTCGTGCACGCTGATCGCAAACAGGAACGCGATCATCTGATAAAGAATTTCAACGATTCTCGGCGTCATGGGTGAATCCCTGATTCTAACAAAGCCGGGAATTTGCGGACGCAGGAAGTAAGAAATGGGCAAATTCTGAATGGCGGAGTAGGTGAGCTGCGGGCAACGGTTTGCTCAAAGCTGGTGGCTCGCAGCTCGAAGCTTAGCAACCGGAAGCTAGCCCATTGCCGACAAGGAATCTACTGCCCGGCGCGCATTGGCGAAACGATCAAGTGGCCGGCAGTGCGTTTCTTACTGTCGCCCTTGTCGTGCTGGTAAAGCAGCGACAGGGCGCCTTCGCCCGCTGTAGTCGCGCCCGCAAGCTCCGCGGCCAGACCCTGATAAGAGCGGCCGATTTCGTGATTCCCCTGCGAGGCCACCGGGCTGCCCTTGTCAATCGCGGGTCCGATGACCTGGAAGTTGTTGGGCACCTTCCAGAGCACTTTGCAGTTGGTGGCTTTCTCCACATCCTCGTCGGTGAAGCCGGGAATTTTCTTGTAACGGTTGAGTACGAGGCGCAGACGATCGTGGCCCGCCCCTTCTTCCAGGAACGCGTGAATCCGGCCTGCGCTCCAGAGCGAAACGACATCGGTCTGCGCCACCAGCAGCACCGCGTTCGAGAGGTCGCAGATCATTTTCATCGTCGCATCCATCCGCCCGGAGCCATCAACCACGACGAAGTGATACTGGTTTACCAGCAGGTCGAAGAGCCGAGCCAGTTCCGGCGCGGTCGGGGCGCTGTTGTGCGGTAGCTGAGCGCCGGCCAGCAGGTGAAGGCCATTGCGATACGGCGTCATCAGGCCATCGAGCAGCGAACCATCCATGCGATGCAGGTTCTGCAAGGCGTCGAGCAGCGTGAATTGAGGCCGCAGGTTCAATTGCAAAGCAGCGTGGCCGATGGGTGCGAAATCCACCAGCACCACGCGCCCATGAGCCTCCTGCAACGCAACCGCGGTATTTACCGCAGTCGTGGTGGCGCCGGCTCCGCCCTTGGCGTTCAGAAAAGTGAGGACCCGGGCCTTGCTGGCACTGCGCTGCGCGCGGCTCAACGTCGCCGAGAACCGAGTAAAGGCTTCGATCAGGGCTTCGCGGCTGGCGGCATGATCCAGAAACTCACGCGCGCCGGCTCGCATGGCCGAAACAATGTTGGTGGGCTGGTTCATTTCGCCCACCGCAAAAATCGTGACTTCGGGAATGTTCCCGTGGATCAGTTCGATGGTCCGGATGGCGCGCTGCGGATTCTGGGGATCGATACTCACCAGCACGACTTCGGCGCGCTGATCCTGCAATTCACGCATCACGGCGTCGCTCGGTCCCGCCGGGAATCCCACGTGGCTCAATACCGTTCGGGCCAGGTTGGTGCTATCCACCCGGCTACTCAATACGACGGATTGTTCACGGTCCTCGGAAAGGAGCGCGACGGTGATCCCGGGCATGACTCGATTCTCAGTGCTCATTGTCATGCTACGAACTTCCAGCGTCGGGGCCAAATGACCTTCGTAATCGAAGGAAAGCCTCAGACGAAGCGGCAGGTTGCCGGCGGGTATTCAATCAGCGCAAATCCCGCCAGACTGCTGGTTTACTTGATTGTAAAACAAAGGCCTCGCCCTTGAAAAGACGCGGAAGTTCTCAGCGCAGTACCGGCCCGGAAGTCGCTCCCGGGGCACTCGTCGCCGAAACTCGCACAAATTGAGTGATGGGCTCGTCGGAAGGCAAATACTCGTAGGCATCGAGTTGCACGGCGATCCCTCTTCGTTGGCCAGCCTGCGAAGCCGAGGCGCGCAATACCCGCCCACGACACCGAACCGGCATGTTTTCCCCCAAGGTGATTTCCGAGGGCATGGTAAAAGTCAATTCCACCACCGCCCCTTCCGGCAGTGCCGTCTCGGCATAAAAGAAAATTCCACGGCCACTCAAGTCCAGCGTAAATCCGGGCACAGTCCGTCCATCAAAGTGAACCGCCAACGGCAGGTGCACTTCGAAACGCTGCGCGCCTCGGCGTTCCAGACAATTAGGATCTGTGCTCATCATTCATCCTTCCCTGATCCGGCTTCTCTCGGATCAGTGGACCTTAACTCTATCGCGGATCGAACCAGTGGGGAAGTTCCAAGTGGGTGGCCGAGCTGTGGAAATCTCAAGCAACACCCCCACCGAGTCACGGACAAAGGCTTTTTCATAGCTTCGTTGTCGAGGCGTAGTTGCATTATGAGCGACGAAATCATGAACTTGCTTTTCTCCGTGTCTCCGTGTCTAGGTGTCTACGCGGTGAGTTTCTGGTTTGTGAACCGCCCAAAGTTCGCAGCTCGAAGTCGAATTTAGGACACTACCGCATCTTCCTCCAGCTTGCCCTCATCCCCAAGATGTGAAAAAGTTCTAAAAGAGTGACTCAGCAGCAAAATTCCGTCTCGGGTCAGGAAGCGGACGCGAAATCCCCGTCCCCGCCGAAATGGGCCACCACCCTGCGCGCCTTGCGCCACCGCAATTTTCAGCTCTTCTTCAGTGGACAAATGATCTCTCTCACCGGCACCTGGATGCAGACCGTAGCCCAGGCGTGGCTCGTCTATAGCATGACGAAATCTGCCCTCTTGCTGGGGAGCGTCGGCTTTGCCAGCCAGATCCCTGTCTTCCTCATCGCTCCTTTCGGAGGCATCACCGCCGACAGCATGAATCGCCAGCGCCTCGTCATTGCCACCCAGATTTCTTCCATGATCCTAGCGGGGATCCTGGCTTGGCTCACCCTGAGCGGGCGCGTGCACGTCTGGCACATCTTCGTGCTGGCGGCCCTGCTAGGAGTGGTGAACGCCTTCGATATTCCCAGCAGGCAGGCCTTCCTGATTGACATGGTCGGCAAAGAGGACCTGATGAACGCCATCGCGCTGAATTCCTCGATGTTCAATGGCGCTCGCGTGATCGGCCCTGCCGTAGCCGGAATTTTGGTGGCAAGAATCGGCGAAGGCTGGTGCTTTGCCGCCAATTCCATTAGCTACATCGCCGTGATTACCGGCCTCTTGCTGATGAAGGTGCACTGCGTCCCGCGTGCCAGCAAGCTTTCGCCCATTGCAGACATCATCGAGGGTTTTCGCTGGGTCAACCAGACCCGGATCATTCGTGCCCTGCTCTTGCTGATTGGCTTGGTGAGCCTGGTAGGCATGCCCTATACCGTACTGATGCCGGTCTTCGCGGATAAAATTCTGCACGGCGGCGCGCGCGGCCTGGGCATCCTCATGGGCGCCACTGGCGTAGGCGCTCTGTTCGGCGCCCTGACGCTAGCCGCGAAAACCGGAATCAAAGGCCTGGGGCGGTGGGTGGCGTTAACCTGCGCGAGCTTCGGCATCAGCCTGTTTCTTTTCTCCTTCTCGCATTCATTCTGGTTGTCCGCCGCGCTCCTGTTGCCCGCCGGTTATTCGATGATGTTGCAGATGGCCTGCTCGAACACCCTGATTCAGACCATGGTCCCCGACCAACTGCGCGGCCGCGTCATGTCCGTGTATTCGATGATGTTCATGGGCATGGCCCCCTTCGGAGCTTTCTTCGGCGGAGCCTTAGCCCACCGCGTCGGCGCGCCCATCACGGTTGCCGTAGGAGGAGTGGCCTGCGTTCTAGGCGCGATCTGGTTCGGTCGCGCCCTCCCCGAACTCCGCATCGAAGCCCGCCGCCTAATCATCGCCCAAGGCTTAGCCGGAGGCGAACCCGTTCAGGAATTGAACGCGCAGCCCGTGGAACAGTGACCTATAGCGTATTTCATAAACAATTCTTAGAAGGCCCCAGTGTAGAGCGGACACTCCTGTCCGCTGCCGTTGAAGTTGAAGTTGCCTTTGCTCTTTGCCCCTTGCCCTTACGAATCACCAACCGGCGGCCCTGTCATCTTGAGCGAAGCGAAAGACCTATGTACCCGCCCCACCCCGCCCGTCGCCCCGCTCCCCGGAGACCCCGCCATCTCTTCCCCCCACCCAGCTAGCACCATGGGCTTTGCTTTTCACGCCGCGTGTGCCCGAAACGAAATCTTCCCCCAACCCTCATCCCCCCGCACGGGTCCAGATTCGCCGAGAAGATAGAAGCGATAACTGCTCCAGCGCCAATCCTCAGGTGCCGCCGTCAGACCTCGCTTCACCGGATTGCGGTGCATATACCGCAGTTTCTCCACCCGCTTCTTCTCCGTCCAAACATTGAAGTCGTAGCGCGTCTGCCAGAACGGCGCTCGCGCGGGAGTCTCCCCAAACAGCTTGATCTGGCGCGGATCGCATGGTTTCCTTTTCGGCAATAAGGCACGAGCCGTGCGCTGCTTCAATACCTGCATCACCGTCGAAGGAGTTCCGACCTCCGCTTCGCTCAGAAGAAGGTGGATGTGTTCCGGCATTACGACATATCCCACCACCACGAATCGGTAGCGCTTGCGGGTTTGTTCTAA
>JANXZM010000082.1 GCA_025355505.1 Acidobacteriaceae bacterium
ATCGGCCAGAGAGTGCATAGGTCCTTCGCTTCGCTCAGGATGACAATTTGGGGGAGATGACAATTCTGGGGGAAAGATGACAATTCTGGGGGACGGTGGGAATTCTGCAGGTGGGACTCGACGGCATCGCTATCGGCCAGAGAGTGCATAGGTCCTTCGCTTCGCTCAGGATGACAATTTGGGGGGAGACGACAAATTTTTGGATGGCCCAAATAGCGAATTGTCACAATTTCGGTGTACACCCCTCACTGCTTTCTGCATATTCTCCTGGCACAATCTAAACCTGTCATCCTTAGCGAAGCGAAGGACCTATGCACTCCGGCGACCACCGCTGCTACTGCGTTTACATCCTGACAAACCGGTCCAAGACGCTCTACGTTGGGGTTACGAACAACCTTCGCCGACGCGTTTGGGAACACAAGTTTGGAAACGGATCGGAATTCTGCAAGCGGTACAAGATTGATCGACTCGTTTATTACGAGAGTTTTGACGACGTGCGCAACGCGATTGACCGCGAGAAGCGGATCAAAGGCTGGCTCCGGATCAAGAAGATTCAGTTGATTGTCTCTGTAAATTCCACCTGGAGCGATCTGAGTGACGGGTGGTACGACCGGCATCTCTATCAGCCAGAGAGTGCATAGGTCCTTCGCTTCGCTCAGGATGACAATTTGGGGGGAGATGACAACTCTGGGGGACGGTGGGAATTCTGCAGGTGGGACCCGACGGCATCGCTATCGGCCAGAGAGTGCATAGGTCCTTCGCTTCGCTCAGGATGACAATTCCGGGGGAGATGACAATTTGGGGGGGAGATGACAATTCCGGGGGGGAGATGACAAATTTTAGGGAAGACTGACGGGGAGCTGCTAGGCTTGCTTACTTCGGGCGCTTCTTGCCTGCGTTTGCTATGCGTTCGTCGATTGGCTTGCGGGATGAGAAGCCCTCGTCGGTGCCGTGCCAATGCGCGATCATGGGCTCGCCCAGTTTCCAGCACAGCAGGAGGATCTCTCCCTCAACCTTGCAGGGGAAATCCAGCAATCCTATGTCGAGGTCTTTCACCTGGACTCCGGTCGCGTCAATTTCGGCGAGGGCATCCTTGACGCGCCGAATCGCCCGCTCGCGCTCCGCTTTGCGCCGGGCCAGATGGACCACATTCAGCATCATGCCGCCATTGAGAAAAACCCGGTGGGCCGTTTCCTGCAACTCGGCGTCCACATCTTCAACCAGCTTCTTGCCGTTGATAGCCAGCTTGAGCAACGATTCCAGAATCGGCAGGAGCATCTGCGCTTCATCGAGGGTAAAGGTGCGGTCGGGCATGTATGTCCATTCTACTGGAATTGGCCGGGGAAAGAGCGTGCCAATTGCTCTACAATAATGATCAACAAAAGAGTCAACCCAGCCAACCACCTGGAAAATCGACATGGCCCGAGCGCGCGCATTATGCACGATTCTGCTTACCTTCACCTGCGCCTGCACGATCCACGGTCAGATCGAAGCTCAGGAAGGTCCAGTTCATCAACTCACGCCTGGTTCCGAGCGCAAACCTGGATCCTCCTCCAGTAACCCAGCCCAGCCCGCGCCGCAGCAGACGGCACCAACGGATTCAAGGTAGTCGGGATGGTGATGGGAGCGCTTGTACGCTCCCGCGCATTCGGCACGACGATGGGAGCCTACGGAGCTGCCGCGTCGGTTTACTCGCACTTCATGGCGCCAGGACGCGAAGTGGAATTCCCAAAAAATACCGCCATGCAAATTGGAATCGGAACGCGCGCGGCTGGGGCAACGCCAGCGGGTCAGGAGGAGGCAGCGCCCGCGGCTCCTTCTGAGTCGGCCTCTTTGGTTTTGTCGGACACTCGTCGGCGGTAGCGGAGCGGCTGGGACCTTGCATGCCGGGCGGGGACGCCCGGCGCTCCACCCGCGTGGTTGGCTCGGCAGTGACTGCGGGCATGCTATTTTCAATAGACGTACATGGACACACCGCCCCCACCACTTCCCAAATCTACCCCCCGAAATATATACGCTTTCGGCCTGACTTCGTTCCTCAACGACACGGCCAGCGAGATGTCGTACTGGGTTCTGCCCGCCTTTCTCGCATCGCTTGGGGCCGGACCGGCGCAACTTGGGATTATCGAAGGCGTTGCCGAGAGTGTGGCTTCGTTCGCGAAACTTTTTTCCGGCTACCTGGCCGACAAGGTTTCGCACCGCAAGCCCATCGTGGTCGGCGGATACTTCGTGGCCAATGCGGTGAAGCCACTGCTGGCGCTGGTTTCTTCGTGGTGGCAAATTCTTGGCATTCGTTTTTGCGACCGCTTCGCCAAAGGCGTTCGTGGAACCGCCCGCGACGTGATGGTTGCCGAGTCGGTGGACAAATCAAAGATCGGCTCAGCCTACGGGCTGATTCAAGCCATGGATTCGGCCGGCGCGATCGCCGGCCCGCTGCTGGCGCTGGCGGTGATCGGGCGCTTCGGGATGCGCGGCGTGTTCGCGTCCGCAGCGGTCCCGGGAACTCTGTGCGTAATCGTCGCCTGGCTCGGAATCCGCGAGGTTCACCGCGCCAGGAACCCGCATACGGAAGCTGGAACGAATCCAGAGTCGCCGCGGCCGCAGGCGGCTGGCGAGCTGCGCGCGGCTTTGAGGGGCGGGGACGCGCGTCGCTCCACTGGCAAATCCGAGTGGCTCCCGAGATTGCCTCGCGGCTTTTATTACGTACTGGCAGTGGTCACATTGTTTTCACTGGGAAATTCCAGCGACATGTTCCTCGTCCTGCGCGCCGGAAACATCGGGATACCAGGTTCGCGCGCGCCACTGCTGGGCTTGGTCTTCAACATCATGTACACGCTGCTGTCGTGGCCGGCGGGCAAGTTCAGCGACCGCTTCTCGCGCACGGCCATCGCTGCCGCCGGATATTTGGTTTTCGCCATCGTCTATTTTGTCTTTGCCCTCGCGCCTTCTCAATTGGCGATCTGGTTCGCCATGGCCTTCTACGGACTCTTCTATGCGCTGACCAATCCCGTGCTCAAGGCGCTGGTGGTCGAAAGCGTGGCTGGCGATGTGCGGGGTCGTGCTCTGGGAATTTATGCGTTTCTCACCAGCGTGACCACGCTGCTCTCGAGCGTCATCACGGGAGCGCTTTGGAAGGTCTATGGCCCAGCGGTGCCGTTCTATTTTTCGGCAGGGATCGCTACGGTTGCGGGGTTGGCGCTGTTCGCGCACCGTTCGCCGGGGCGACTGGTAAAAGATTGAGCGGCTTCACGCGGTCCGTTCTACCCCTTGAGACTGGCGCAACCAGAAATACGCGACCACCAGAAAAACCACTCCCGCCAAGGTATCGAGCGCGACATCCCAAATGGTACCTGTGCGCGACGGAATGAAGCTCTGGTGCCATTCATCCAGCGCGGCAACGCAGGCGGTCCCCAAGCAGGCCAGCAGCGCCGTGCGCAACAACAAGGTATGAACTGGATCGAGCGTCGCCCGCCACCCACGCAGCAGCAGCAGGCTCAACATGCCGTACCCGACGACGTGCCCGGACTTGCGCAGATAGTGATGGAAGATGAGGAATTTGTAGAAATTGATTTCGCCGAACAGGCGGGTCAACAGGGTGTATAGCATGCTGCCCGTGTTTCTTGAGGAGAAGAAATTGGTGGACTCAAATGTAATGAGGCCGATCCAGACGACGGCCGGCCACCAGGCGCGCAGAAGATTGGGACGAGACTCAGGCAAAATCGGCCGCTTCCCTTATTCCGCCGCGTAATTCGGGGCTTCGCGCGTGATCATGACGTCGTGCACGTGGCTTTCGCGCAGGCCGGCGGCGCTGATGCGCACGAATCGCGCCTTCTGCTGAAGTTCAGCCACCGTCTGGCATCCGCAATATCCCATGCCCGACTTGAGCCCGCCAACCATCTGGTGCACGATCATCGCGACCGGACCACGATAGGGCACGCGCCCTTCAATGCCCTCCGGCACTAACTTGCCCAGCCGGTTCGAGTCTTCGCCCAACACCGGCATTGCCGTTGACGCATCTCCGTTCGAGTTCTGGAAATAGCGCTCGCTCGAACCCGCCGCCATCGCTCCCAGCGAGCCCATGCCGCGATACGACTTAAAGGTGCGGCCCTGATAGAGAATCAATTCACCCGGGCTTTCATCCGTTCCCGCAAACATCGATCCGATCATGACCGCGGAAGCGCCCGCAGCGAGGGCCTTGCTGATATCGCCGGAATACTTGATGCCGCCGTCGGCAATAATCGGAACGCCGGAGTCGCGCACAGCTCGCGCCGCCTCTGCAATCGCGGTAATCTGTGGAACCCCGACGCCGGTTACGATGCGCGTCGTGCAGATCGAACCCGGCCCAATGCCGACCTTAACCCCGTCAACTCCCGCGCGGACCAGGTCGCAGGCGCCGTCAAATGTCGCGACGTTACCGGCAATCAGGTCCACCTCCGGCAATTTCGCTTTCACCCGCCTGACCGCTTCGATCACCAGCGCGGAATGCCCGTGGGCGCTGTCAATGGCCAGCACGTCGACTTTCGCCTTCGCCAGTTCCTGCGCACGCTCCAGAAAATCACCCGTCGCGCCGATCGCCGCGCTTACCCGCAAGCGCCCCTGATTGTCCTTGGCGGCTCCGGGATATTTCAGTTTTTTCTGGATGTCTTTAACTGTGATCAAGCCCTTCAGGTTGTACTTGTCGTCCACTACCAGCAGCTTTTCCACGCGGTGCTCGTGCAGAATTTCTTCCGCCTGCTCCAGCGTGGTTCCCACCGGCACGGTGATCAGATGTTCCCTGGTCATCACCTTGCTGATCGGAATATCGAAGCGCGTTTCGAAGCGCAGATCGCGATTGGTGAGAATGCCGACCAGTCTTCCGTCTTTTTGCGTGATGGGGACGCCGGAAATCTTGTATTTCTGCATGACGTCGAGGGCATCGGAAACCTTGGCATCCGGGGACATGGTTACGGGATCGACGATCATGCCGCTCTCCGACCGTTTCACCTTGTCCACTTCATTGGCTTGCTGCTCGATGGTCAGGTTGCGATGAATAATCCCCAGCCCGCCCTGTTGCGCCAGGGCAATCGCCATGTGTGACTCGGTCACCGTGTCCATGGCGGCGCTGATGATGGGAATGTTCAGCCGGATGTTGCGCGAGATCTGAGTCTGCGTGTTGGTGTTGGCGGGCACGACTTCGGAATGCGCCGGCAGCAGCAACACGTCGTCGAATGTGAGAGCCTCGGGAACCGGAAAATGGATCATAAGATTTTGAATTGAATTCTATTGTAGGGAGCGCCAACACATCCGGCAAATGTTGTTCCCGGATACGGTTAAACGTAGCAAGATGGTTCCGGCGTGAAAAGGGCGCGGACGCTCCCAAAGCATGGTTCCAAAGCATGGTTTGCCAAAGACCTGGAAACGAGATACATTCCGGGTGATTCCGTGTTTCCGATGCACCCTTGGAGGCTCTATGTTGGATAACCTGCCCTTTCGGATCGCAGTCGCTTCAGCGCTGGTCTTGAACCTGGGGGCTGGGCCGACCTTGCTAAGCGCCCAGCAGACGCCGGGCGATGTTCCGACCATCACCATCCGCGCCAATACCCGGCTCGTGGTTGTGGATGTGGTGGTGACCGACAAGAAGGGCCAGCCAGTGACCGGCTTGAAGCCGGAAGATTTCACGGTCGAAGAAAATGGCAAGAAGCAAAAGGTTTCTGTATTTGTTCCACCCGGCATCGCCAACCGCGCCGCTGCGGCACCGGCGCCCGCTGGCGTACTCTCCAACCATCCCGAGAATGTGACGCCTGCCGGGATTCCGACCGTGCTGCTTCTGGACGCGGCGAACTCCCCTTTCAAGGAGCAGTCCTACGGGCGTTCCCAGATGTTGAAATATGTATTGGAGCAAGCGCAAGCCGGCCGTCCGATGGCCGTGGTGACGCTGACCGATCGCTTGCGCGTCCTGCAGCAGTTCACCAGCGACCGGCAAGTACTACTCACCGCCATCAAGAATTTCAGACCCCAGGACCAGATTCTGCAGTCGGGAGCGCCAGCGCCGGAATCCCATGGCGTGGCGGACGGACCGGGCAGCGGAGCTGTATCTGCCAGCGTTGCGCTGGCCGGCCAGGCCGTGCAGGCATTCGCCGATCTTCAGATCGGCTACAACATCGAGCGCCGCACCATGATCACGCTCGAAGCCCTGCGGGCACTCGCCCGGATGTTGGGCGGTCTGCCGGGCCGCAAGAATGTAGTCTGGCTCACCGCGAACCTGCCCTTTGACCTGGTCCCGGAAGACCGCGCCATGACCGACGCAGAACTGTTGGCAGATCTTCCTGGTTCGGGCCGCGAGCGGTCGGTGGGTGTCAATGCCGCAGGTTCCATGGCAGCCGAGCAGCGCAACCTGCATGGGCAGGCAATCCGCGAAGCAGAATCGCAGTTAGCGAGCGCCAGCATCGCGATTTACCCAGTGGATCTCAATGGCCTGGTCAGCGGGATGGAGGGCTCGGCGGCTCGCGGAGGCTCTGTCTACAGCGACAGCGCAGTCAGTGACCGAGCGATCATCCAAGTTTCCAGCCTGCAGGCCACTCACGGCACGATGGAAGAAGTGGCCGAGCAGACCGGCGGCAAAGCATACTTCAATCAGAACGAAATCAAGAACGGTATTGCTCTCGCGGCATCCGACGAAAAAGCCTCCTATTCCCTGGGTTACTATCCCGAGAATAAGAAATGGGACGGAAAGCTGCGCAACATCAAGGTGAAAGTGGCTCAGGGCGACACTCAAGTCCGCTACCGCAAGGGATACTTTGCGATTGAGCCCGGTCCGGTGAAGGACCACAATTACGAGCAGGACGTGGCCGCCGCTCTTGAGGTCGATGCTCCCGCCACCCAGGTCTCGTTCATGGCGCAAGCAAAGCCCACCGACCCAGGAAAAATTCGTGTCGTATTCCTAGTCGATGCCCACACCCTGACGGCAGAAGACTCGGGCGGCAACAAAAAGATGAATGTGACCTTCTACGCCACCGTCTGGGGCTCGAGCGACAAGAGTCTGTCGTCCCGCAGTATTAAAGTGGACAAAGCCTTCGATGCTGCCACCTATCAGCAGATCCTCGATCACGGCATGATGGCACCGATCGACGTGGAGATCCCTGCCGGTGGCAAGGAACTTCGCCTGGCCGTACTCGACAACAAGACCGGCTTTATCGGCACCGTAAGCGGTCCGTTGGGACAGTAGTTCAGGGCAAGAGTTAGGGCAGTTCAGTACGTGGACCCACGAAGGGTGTCCGTTTGGGACGCGGCTGTCCCGGGCCGTTCAACGTGCCGGTGGAATCCTCCAGATACCGCCGCCAAAGTGTCAACTCAGCGCGCAGGCGGTCGAGATCGAGATCGGGAAACGAGCTGTCCGCGCCTTTGAGATTCCGCGTCGCACGCTCCAGAACCGAGCGCGCACCCACGGGGTTGCCTTTGGACTCGTGATGAAAAGCAACCGCCAACTGAACCATACCCTGGAAATGCAGACGGAGATGCGGACGCGAGGGCTGGTCGCGGGGTATCGAGCGCCAGACGTCTTCGAGAACTTCGTGAGCGTCGAAAAAGTGGGCGCGGTTGAAAAGATCGAGGCCGCGGTGGAAGTCCTGGTTATTGGGTGGCATGGTCATAGCGGCTAGCCTCCACCGATTGCGTTGATTCTTCGCGTTACGCTGCCTGACAATCTACATGTTTTCATAGATTTATTGACGCTGCGTCTCCAGAAAAATGTATCGCCAGCGCACGAGAAATCTATGTCATTGAAAAATATGGTCGTTATTCGGTTCTGCTTTGGAATGCCGATTGCATTTAGGCATTAGTTGTCGTTCTAACACTTTTTCCTGGGGCTGTGTGCCGATGTCAGGCCCTCCCTGAGCAATCAACGGTACTCGATCAACAAGGGTTTAGATTTCCAGATTCAGATTAGGAGAAATCGGATGGAATCCGCATTCCGCAACACTTGGACATACTTTCTGCTCGCAGTTGTCGTGCTCGGCTTGAGCGTTGGAGCTTTCGCGCAAGGCGGAGCCGGCCAACTGACCGGCCTGGTGACGGACACGACCGGCGCCGTGGTTTCGGGCGTTGAGGTTAAGCTGTCGAACACCGCGACGGGCGAAGTGCGTACAACTATGACCACGCCCGCTGGAATTTACAGCTTCCCGGCATTGCCGATCGTTGGCACCTATACGCTGGAAGTCGGGTCGAAGGGCTTCAAGTCCACCAAAGTTCAGAACATCATTGTCAGCGTGGGTACGATCACTTCCCGCGACGTGAGGCTCGAAGTTGGTGCGGCGACCGAGCAAGTGACCGTGGAAGCCGGTCAGCAGATCGTGCAGACGGAAGAGTCGGCGCTTTCGACGTTGATCGACCGGCGCGTTTGGGAAAACATGCCGCTGGAGGCGCGCAACTCGAATGACTTCGTCAATATGGTAGCCGGCGCCGTTCCCGAGGGGCAGGCTGGCAACACGGGCCGCGGCGCGGCGGTCAATGGCGTCCGCACCGGCGGCGGCAACTTCATGGTGGAGGGCGTTGACAACAACGAACAAGGCCAAGGTGGCGCGGCTATCTGCGGCTCGGCCTGCGGCCAAGGTGGAGCCAATACCTCGATTTCGCCGGACGCGATCGAAGAGTATCGCGTGATTAGTCACGACTTCAGCGCCGAGTACGGCAAGGTCGGCGGGTTTGTGACCGACACGGTGCTGAAGAGCGGCACCAACAACTGGCATGGTTCGTTATTCGAGTACAACCGCATCCAGGCGTTGGTGGCGGAGGATTGGTTCTCTAACGCGGGCGGGGTGAAGGACCATCTGGTGCGCAACCAGTTCGGCGGCTCCTTCGGTGGCCCTATCGTGAAAGATAAGACCTTCTTTTACGGGAGTTTTGAGGATCATCGGCTTCGCCAGTCGACGCCATCTACAGGATCTGCCATCACTTCGCAGTTCCTTAACTTCGTCAACACTGGCCAGCTCGCCACCTTCGTCAACAGCGTGTCTCCCTGCAGCGATGTAGCAGGCGGGTGCCCGCTATTGCCGACGTCGGCGGGGCCAATTTTCACATCGCAGTTGCAGAAGTTCCCGCAAGCCATGCCGATCGTTAATTCGACCATTGTCTGCGCTGAGCAAACTACGTTCCCGAACCCGTGCACGAGCTTCGATGCTTGGGGGCAAAACGGTGCGGGATTTCTCGGAGATTACCCCGTTCCAATCTTTGCCACGGCCACCATATCCGACGTCAAGCCGATTGACCAATACCGGCTCAGCATCAAGTTCGACCATACTGTCAGCAGCAAGGACCGTTTGGGTGCTACCTATTTGCTGGAGAACGTACACGCCTCTAGTAACATCGATGGCGGCAGTGGAACTTTCGGCGTGCCCTTTGACAATCCAAACCGGGCGCAAACGCTGGGAATCAACTGGACGCACACGCTCTCGCCCACAGTCCTGAACCAGTTCAAAATTGGTTATGTGCGCCGGACGGCGAACTTTATTGCCCCCGGTACGGCCGGTATTCCAGCCTTTTACTCGATCGATGCGAATGCGGGAAGCTTTGGCGCGAGCGCCGGACTTCCTCAGTTCTTCACGGAAAACCAGTTCCAGTATAAAGACGATATCTCGATCACCCGCGGCAAGCACCAGTTGAAGTTTGGTGGCGAATATCGCCGTACGCGTAACGGTTCCTCGTTCCACAACGATGATCGTGGCACCTTTGCTAACTGGGGTACAGAGGCCCTGATCACCGATGGCGTGTTCACGGATGCAATTGACAATGCCTACTACGGCGGGGATAATGCCTACGGGTACGGCGGCTGGTACTATGCCGGCGCCTCCGTTGTCCCCACGGGTGCGACCAAGGGCCAGGTGCCAAACCCCTATCGTGGCTACCGCGCAAATGAAGTTGCATTCTACGGACAGGATGACTGGCGCGTGAATTCGCGGTTAACCTTGAACTTGGGACTCCGCTGGGAGTATTTCGGGCCGCCCCACAACTTCCAGCCGAACATCGATTCCAACGTCTATTTCGGGGACGGAACGACGCCGATCCCTTGCATTTTTGGTGGCGTACAGATCACCTGTCCAAACCAGTTCTTCCCGGGAAACAGCCAGTATTACTCGTACGAAGCAGGCGCAAGGTTCGAAGTGCACAACTCCAGTATTTGGAACAAGGATCTTAACAACTTTGGACCGCGTGTTGGTTTTGCGTGGGATATGCTCGGTAACCAGAAGTTAGTCCTGCGCGCTGGATGGGGAACGTTCTTTGATCGCCTGTATAACAACGTTTTCGAGAACATCCGCTTCAATGCACCCTACTTCGCAGACGAAGTTGGTGGTCTCTTCCGGGGGGGAGCTCCCTTGGGACCGATTAAGAACCCGGGCCTTCTAACCGTACCATTCACCAGCAATGCGGCATTCCTAGACCCGAGCAACTTCAAAGACGGCTTGTTGCCGAAGCCGGTGCCACGGCACATTGATCAGAACCTGGTGACAGCGTATTACATGCAGCATAGTTTCGGATTGCAGTATGCGATCACCAAGGATGTTGCTTTGGAAGCCAGTTATGTCGGTACGCTGGGTCGTAAGCTGATCGGCATCGAAAATCGCAACACGTTCGACGGAAGAACCGCCGCTGGCCAACAGAAGCATGGCTCGTTGCGTCCGAACCCTCTCTTCAACAATGACAACGCTCGTGGGAACTACTACGGCTCCAACTACCACGCGTTCGATTTAACTCTCCGCAAGCGCTTTACTCATGGCCTGTCGCTCAACGCAAACTACACCTATGCGAAGTCACTGGATCAACTCAGCGATGTCTTCCGCACGCGGAATGGGGCTATTTCTGCAACCGACGTACAGAACCTTCGTCACGACTACGGCCCATCGGATTTCGACATTCGACACCGCGTGGTGGTTGCTTTTGACTATGACCTACCGATTTTCCATGGCAACCGCTTGCTTGGTGGCTGGACGGTGAATAGCATCATCTCCTGGAATACGGGTGCGCCCATTGGGCTGGTCGACGGCTCGAGCGATGCCAATAAGGACGGTTCCCGCATCGACCGGCCGGAGTTCATCGGCACGCACGGAGTTTTGGGTTCGGTCATCGCGAAAAAGGTGGTTGGTTCTATTGGCACGCCCGGCTCTTACCAGTTCCTGGACCCCGCGCAATTTGCGAAGTCAACCGAGTGCTTGAACAACCCAGCCATCAACAACCACGGCGGCTTCTGGTGCAACTCCAACCTCGGCCGGGGCTCGATTCCGGGACCGAAGTTCGCGAACATTGATTTTGGCGTCAGCAAGACGTTCAAGATCAACGAGCGAGCGGGCTTCAGATTCGATGCGAACTTCTTTGACCTGCTGAACCATCCGAATTTCTCGAATCCAAACGCAAACTTCGTCAACAACGGCAGCACTTTCGGACAGGTGCTCTTCACTACCGGAGATACCGGTGGTCACCGCATCACGCAGTTGGCGCTCCGGTTTGATTTCTAACCAGAGCAAGAGCTGAGCAACATATCAGGCCGGCCTGAAAGGGTCGGCCTTTTTCTTTGGTGGTCGGTGGTCATTAGTCATTAGCGTGATTCCGAAGGCTGACGCAGGCGTGTGCTAGACTTTTTCCCATCCCTTATGCAGCTTGTCCGGCGGCTATTGCTTTTTCTGTTTCTGGCGCAGTGCGTGGGGCTTGCCGCCTTCCCGAAAACCGTTAAGAAAGCGCCCGTGGCCAGCGCCGCCCGACCCAATATCATCCTGATCACGCTCGATACGACGCGGGCCGATCGCATGGGGTTTCTTGGATCCGAGCGCGGCCTGACGCCGAACCTGGATGCGCTGGCCACGCAGAGCGTGGTGTTTACGCGAGCGTATGCGCAGGTTCCTTTGACCACACCATCGCACGCCGCTTTGCTCACGGGGACCTACCCTCAGTTCAGCCATCTCGAAGATCTGGGTGCTCCGCTGCGTCCCGAAATCCCGTATCTGCCGGACCTGCTGCACGGGCACGGCTATGACACAGCGGCGTTCCTTGGGGCGTACATTCTTGATCCTGGGGCGACGGCTCCCGGCTTTGACCGCGGCTTCGACGTGTATGACGCCCATTTCCACCAGCGCAAGCCGGGAGAGGATCGCTACAAGAGCGTGGAGCGGCGGGCGGAGGATGTTGCCAATCGCGCTTTGGGGTGGCTGAGCCGTCACCAGCAGAGGCCGTTTTTTATCTGGCTGCATTTTTATGATGCGCACGATCCGTATGACCCGCCGGAGCCGTTCAAATCTCACTATGCCTCCGCGCCTTACGACGGCGAGATCGCGTACACCGATTCGATTGTTGGCAGCTTTTTGGAAGTGCTGCGCAAGCACGGGTTGTATCAGAACGCAGTTATTGCCATTGCGGCGGACCACGGGGAAGCTTTTGGCGAGCACGGGGAAGAACGGCACGGGATGTTTCTGTATGACGAGACCATCCATGTTCCGTTGTTGTTGAAGCTACCGGCGGGACGGATGGGGGGAAAGCGGGTGGAGGAGCGGGTGGCGCTGGCGGAGGTGGCGCCCACGTTGCTGGAGGCGGCGGGGATTCCTGCCCCGGCGGCGATGCAGGCGCAGTCGCTTTTCGCATTGATGGATGCGGGAAAGATGGATGCGGCGAAATCATCGTCTGGCGACAAAGGAAAAACAGAGCGCCCCATTTATTCCGAGACCAATTATGCGCACCGCGCCTTCGGGTGGAGCGAATTGCGTTCGTGGCGGACCGGGAAATACCTGTATGTCGAAGCGCCGAAGCGGGAACTGTACGATCAGTCGTCCGATCCCGATGCGGGCAAGAATCTTGCTGGTGGGGCTAAGGCGGTTGCCGATACGCTGGAGTCGCAGTTGGCCGATTTTCAGCAGAAGACGAGCAGCGTCCGGACGGAGCCGACAAAGCTGGACCCTACGCAGGCGGAAAAGTTGCGGGCGCTGGGTTATTTGGCGTCGGACAGCGCGAGTACGAACAGCAGCGAGAAGGCGGCGGTCGATCCGAAAGACAAGATCGAAATTGCCAATAAGTTTCACAGGTCGCTGGTCGATCTGGAAGAGGATCGCTACGACGAGGCGATTGCGGAACTGAGCGAGGTGGTGCGGCTGGAGCCTGACATAGCCAGTGGCCACCTGGAGTTGGGCCGGGCGCTGGTCCATCGCCAGAAATATCAGGAGGCGTTGCCGGTGCTGCGCACCGCGACGGAAAAGAATCCGTCGTCTGGAATGGCGCACTACGAGTTGGGGCTGGCGTTGATAAAGACCGGGCAGTGGGAGGCGGCGCTGCCCGAGATGCAGGCGGCAGTCGTGTGTACTCCTAAGTCTGCGCAATTGCATTTCTACTCCGCGGCGGTTCACCTGCGCTTGAAGCACATCCCCGAGGCTACGGCGGAGTTTGAGAATAGTTTGAAGATTGATCCGGATCATTTTCTGGCGAATTTGAAGTATGGCGAAATGCTGTTTAAGGTGGGCGACGCGGCGGGGGCGCTGCCGAAGCTGATGCGGGCGGCGAAGGTGGATCCGAAGTCGGCGGAGGCGCACGCGTTTTTGGCCGATGCCTATCGGCAACTTGGACAACTGCAGAATGCGAGCCGGGAACGAGCCAAAGCCGCCGAGCTGAAAAATCAAGCGCCCGAGTAAGTGGAGCGCTGGGCTGGCCCGCTCGGCCGCCAGACTGCTGGACGGGCGAGGACGCCCGTCGCTCCATTTATTTTATTTATTTCTTCCCCGCCTTGGTTCGTTCGCGTTTCGCGTCTTCGGTTTTGCCCGCATGTTCGTAGGCTTCGGCGAGGGAGAGGTGTGCGGGGGCGAAGGCGGGGAGGCGACCGGCGGCGATTTCCAGATGGACGATGGCGGTTTTGAAGTCGCCGGTTTTTAGCAGGGTTGCGCCGATTTGGTAGTGCGCCCAGGCGGAGTCGGGCTGGAGTTCGATGGCTTTGTGCAGATGCTTGGCCGCTTCGGTGTATTGCGCTTTGCGGGCCAGGGCCACGCCTAGCGTGTACTGCGCCAGGTAGAGATTGGGGTCGGCGGAGACTACGGGATCGAGGGCGGCAATGGCGCGATCCGGTTTCGACTGATCGCGAGCCAGCGTTGCTTCGATTACTTTGTTGGCGGTTGCTATTTTGTCTTTGGGATCGGTGCCAGCAACCGCGGCGGCAGAGCCCGACGATTTTTGCAGGCCGATGTATCCGAGCGATGCCAATTTCTGCATCTCGGAAGAGCTTAACTCGGCGGAAGACTTGGCAGCCTCGCCGCTGAAACGGCGGTCGAAATTATCGAGCTGCGCGGCCATCGTGTCGAGCGTGGCCTTCGAAGTCTGGGCCAGGTTGTGGGCGGCGGCCGGGTCCGCGGTTAAGTCGTAGAGTTCGGGCTTAGGGGCGCGGATGTAGAGATACTTGCCCGCGCGCCAGGATTCAAGCGGGCTCCAGCCGAATCCGCACTGCGGCAGATCGCTGCGGGAATACACGGGCTGATCACCCGCGCTGCCGCCACTGGACGTTGACTTTGCGATGCGCAACAGCGACTGTCCCTGCATTTGCGAGGGAACTGGGATCGCGGCGATTTCAAGCAGGGTGGGAGCGATATCTACGAGCCTTACCTTGGCGGCTACTCGGGCGGCCGCCGACTTCGCGGCGGGCTGGCCTTGAGGGAGTTTTACGAGCAACGGGACATGAATGGTCTCGTCGTAGAGAAAAACACCATGCGCGTCTTCGCCGTGGGCGCCGAGACTCTCACCGTGGTCGGCGACGACGATCAGCGCGGTATTCAGGTAGATTTTGCGCTGCTGCAAGGCGCCGATCAATTTGCCGATGGCGGCATCGGCCGCGGTGATGGCGGAATTGTAGGAAGTACCGGGTGCGCGTGCATCGCTGATATGAACCCAGAGAAAAAACTGCGTTTGCGAATTGCGGTCAAGCCAAGCGACGGCGCGCGCCACAACCTCGCCTCCGCGTCGCGCAGTTATCGGAGGACGAGAGTCACCGGGTATGGCAGGCCGAAAGCCAGCGTCGTAAGTTTGGAAGCCGCGGTCGAAGCCTTGTGCCAGCCCGTTCCAGGGGTCGAGATCAATGGAGCCAACAAAGGCAGCCGTCCGATAGGCTTGCGCCTTCAGCAAGTCCGGGAGGTAGAACAGCGAGGACGGAAGGGTGCCGCCAATCTCGCCGATGCCGGTGCTCTGAGGATAGGCTCCGGAAAGAATGGTCGCGTGCGAAACCACGCTGGCAGGCGCCTGGGCGTAAGCATGCTCGAAGACAATGCTTTCGCCGGCGAGACGATCGAGGTTGGGCGTAAGCGCACTCTTAGCGCCGAGGAAGCCCATGTGGTCGGCGCGGGCGGAGTCGAGGGTGATCAGCACCAGATTGGGTTTAGATGCGGCGGCGGTGAACGAAAAGCTAAGAAGGATCAGACTGACGCCGCCAATGACTTTTCGGATCATGACGATAAGTGTAAAGGCTGCGCCGCCATTGATCAAAATCAACATGCCGGACTTTTTCACTCAACCTCTTCACTCAATCTTTCCAGTCGACCTTCAGTCTTGACGCCCATGCCACTCCGCGTATAATTTTTGTACCTGCTCCTCGGGATCTCCGGTGTTGCGGTGATGCCGTGACCACCACCCATCGTTAACCAGGAAGCCGGATTATATTTTGCAGATCATACTTGAGTGACCGTGCCTTTCAGAAAACGTCTTCGGCTGGTGTGCCTGCTGGTTTTGTGCTCTGCAGGTTTGAGCCTGCTTCTTTCCTGCCGGCACGCGCAGGGTGGAGCGGGTGTGTCCAAAAAAGTGATCATTTTGGGCATTGACGGGCTCGACCCGGACTTGCTGACGAAGTTCATGGTGGAGGGCAAGATGCCGAACTTCGCCCGGCTGGCCGCGCAGGGATCGTTCCGGCGGTTGACGACTAGCATCCCGCCGCAAAGCCCGGTGGCGTGGTCGAACCTGATCACGGGAATGAATGCGGGCGGGCATGGAATCTTCGATTTTATCCACCGCGATCCGAAAACCTTCCAGCTTTATTTTTCGACGTCGAAGGTCGAAGGTCCAAAGCACAGCTTTCATGTCGGGAGTTGGGTGATTCCGCTGGGCAGCGGCACGGCGGAGCAGCTGCGGCACGGCAAGGCCTTCTGGGAGATTCTGGACGAGCAGAGCGTGCCCAATTATGTTTACCGTATCCCGGCAAATTTCCCGCCGATTGCCGCGAAAGGGAAGACTCTTTCCGGCATGGGCACGCCCGATCTGCGGGGTACGTACGGCACGTTTACTTTTTACACCGATGATCCTACAGCGGCAGTGGGAGCGGTTGAGGGCGGAGAAGTAGTGCAGGTCGAAGTAAAGAACAATCGAGTGGCGACCAATCTGATTGGACCGGACAACACGTTTCGCAAGAATTCGCCTCTCTCCACCGAGCTTTTCACGGTTGACGTCGATCCGCTCGAACCGGTCGCGCGGATCGGAGTGCAGGGCCAGCAGTTTGTTTTAAAAGAAGGCGAATGGAGCGGATGGATTCCGGTGGAATTTCAACTCATGCCGATCATCGGCAACGTGAAGGGAATCTGCCGCTTTTATCTCAAGCAGACGCATCCACGGTTTCAACTTTACGTATCGCCGATCAATATCGATCCGGAAAATCCCGCTCTACCGATTTCCACGCCATCAAGTTACTCGCGCGATTTGGCAAAACAAATCGGTGAATTCCACACGCAAGGCATTGCGGAGGATACGAAGGCACTCACCGCCGGCGTGCTCGACGACAAAGAGTATCTGGAACAGGCGCACACCGTGCTCGCTGAACATCGGCGCGCGTTCGATGTTGAGTTCCCAAAATTTCACGATGGCTTGTTTTTTTTCTATTTTTCAAGCCTCGATCTGAACGCTCACATGATGTGGAGGCTGACCGATCCTCAACATCCTGCGTATGACGCAGCGCTCGCGGCTCAGTACGGAACGGCGCTGGAAGAATTTTACGAACAAATCGACCAGGTGGTCGGCGAGGTGATGCCGAAGGTGGATGGCAATACGACTTTGCTCGTGCTTTCGGACCACGGGTTTGCTCCCTACCGGCACTCCTTCAATCTGAATACGTGGTTGTTGAACAACGGCTACGTTACTCGGAAAGCCGGTGCCAGCGGGGATGCGAGCGAGCCTTTTGCCGATGTCGATTGGAGCCGCACGAAGGCGTATGGGCTCGGATTGAATGGGCTGTATTTGAATATCCGCGGACGCGAGCGGGAAGGGATTGTAGAGCCTGGCGCTCAGGCCGATGCGCTGCTGCGGGAAATCCGGCAGAAGCTGTTGGAGGTTCGCGATCCGAAGGATGGTTCGCAGGTGATTACGCGAATCGATTTCGCGAGCGAGGCCTATCAGGGGCCGTATGCGCATTCGGGGCCGGATGCGCTGGTCGGCTACAACCGCGGGTATCGCGCGGGATGGAAGACGATTCTGGGGGCGTTTCCTTCGGACGTGCTGGAAGAGAATACGAATGCGTGGAGCGGGGATCATTGCATGGACTTCACGAAGGTGCCGGGAGTGCTGTTGAGCAATCGCAAGATTGCGGCGGAGAGTCCGGCGCTGACCGATATCGCGCCGACGATCTTGTCGGAATTCGGAATCGCGAAAACGAAGGATATGATGGGGCGGTCGGTGTTTCAGGCGCGCTAGGCGCTTTGACATACTGTGGAGGGACGGGCGTCTGGCCCGTCCAGTTCTCAGGCGGCCGGGCGGGGACGCCCGGCGCTCCACCAACAAACGCTTGCCAACGGAGAAACTATGTTTGGGTCGCACAAGGTAAAGATTGAAGGCGAACTGCTGGAGAAGGTGAAGCAGTGTTCGGATGCGGCGGGATACGAATCGATCGACGAATTTGTGACCCACATGCTGGAAAAAGAAACCAAGAAAATCCTGCCGGACGAGAGCGGCACGTCGAAAGAAGAGATACAGAAACGGCTGCGCGGGCTGGGGTACATCGAGTAGCTTGAGTATTTTTTCCAATTCGATGGCGAATGCCAGCCACGCATTAGCCATGGCCGCGTTCTATTTTTCGCTGCTGACCAGTCCGCTGGCGATCGTTATCGTCGTGTCGCTGGTTGTTGGATTGCTGATGGTGGTATTGTTCGGCTACACGTCGGATCAGAAAGCGATCGGCATTGCGAAGAATCAACTGAAGGCTCATCTGCTGGCGGTGCGCCTGTTTCGGGATCAGATTCCGGTGGTGATGGGCTCTTACGGCAAGATTCTGCGCGGCGCGGGGCGCTACCTGAAGCTTGCGTTCAAGCCGCTGCTGTATGTCATTATTCCGATTACTTTGCTGATGGTGCAGATCGACCGCTATCTGGGCCAAACCCCGCTTGCTCTGAACGCGCCGTTTCTGTTGACGGTCCACCTTACTACACAGACGACTGCAAGCGACGCGCTGAACGATGTTACGCTCGACCTTCCGCCCGAGATCACGATGACCGCGCCTCCGGTGCACATTCCCGCTGGAAATGAGATTGTTTGGCGGCTGGCCGGATCAAGAGATGGAAAATATGAAGTGAAGATTGCCGCTGCCGGCCAGAGCGCGGCGAAGGCGGTTTGTGTTGGGAGTGGCC
>JANXZM010000117.1 GCA_025355505.1 Acidobacteriaceae bacterium
TGCTGGAGAGGGAAGAACCGCATCATGCCTTGATTGCTAACTATCGTGCCCATCCACCCATCAGCGCGATGCCTTATCGCGGGAATCGAGTTGCCCCTTTCATCCTTCCATGTTTCACCCGAAAGCCCCGAAGGAAGCACATGGGGATATTCATTTGCCTGTTCCAGACAAAGCAACGGTTTGAGGGGTGGTGATTGCGCTATCTGAAACATTCAGAATCGCAACACGGGAACCCTCTGCAGTCGCGTGAACTTGATACTGAAACCCGTGTCCGATTTCCAACGAAAATAACGTGAACCAGCGGCGCCTCTACTCTGGATGCACCTTGGCGAACCCGAACGTAGCCAAGAATCTCACCGATCCCCTTGCGCTGCTCAGCGGTCGTAGACTTATCAAGCGTCACAAGCGTTCACCCAGGGATTATGCGCCCTTCAAAAGACGCGTTACACTAACAGTCCACTTGGTACAAAAGATCGGTCAGGTCCAGTAGGGGAAGAGGGCAGCGACAGCCTACACTCAATTCTACGAGATGCTGAAGGCTCAAGGTCAATGGTGGCACTACATGCCTTCAGCGTGGCTGACATACACAGAAAAGACCCCGGAGCAAATTTCCAGTGCCGCTAGAACTCACCTTCAACCAACCGACCATATGTTCATTGGGGCGCTTCAAAATGGCTACAACGGATGGCTTCCAACGGATGCATGGGAATGGCTAAAAGCCCGAGGATTAAATTCCTTCCGCTAGAGGCTTCTTTCGCAGATTAAATCACCAACGCACTATTAGGACACAACCCAGGAACCGAACATGAGACTCAATCAGCGTATCAGGACGCGGGGGAGACGAATTCCCTCAAAGCAGCAGCTAAAGACGACGCTCGAAGAGCTCACAATGTATCTCAATGAGCTGATCGACAACAGCCCAGTCGCCATTCTGGTGCTTGATCCGGAGCATCATGTGCACATGTGCAATCCCGCGTTCGAAAGATTGTTCCAATATGGCCGCGACGAGCTGATGCACGCTAATTTGGAGGACCTGATCACTACCCATGACCTGACTTCCGAGGCAGTCTCCATCTGGAAACGTGTCCTGCGCGGGGAGAAAGTTTACGCTTCGACCAAGCGGAGAAGGAAAGACGGTACCATCGTGGAGGTGGAGATTCACGGGATTCCGCTGCTCATCAAGCGAAAGCTGATCGGCGCATATGGAATTTACCACGATGTTTCGCAACGCAAAGAAGCGGAAATGGAAGTGTGTCAGCTTTCCGCCCAATTACTAAAATCGCAGGATGAGGAGAGGCGCCGCATCGCGCGAGAACTTCACGATACCACGGCGCAGAAGTTTGTCGTTTTGAATATGAATTTGACGAGGCTCAAGGAACTATGCGCGGGGGCTGGTCCAGACGCCGAGGCTGCCATCTCCGAGAGCCTGGATCTGGCCGAAGAGGGCGCGCGTGAGCTGCGCACCCTGGCTTATCTTCTGCACCCGCCTACGCTGGATGATATGGGGCTCGCGTCTGCTATCAGTTGGTATGCCCGCGGATTTGCACAACGCAGCGGCGTGCAGGTGAATCTGGATATTTCGCCTGATTTCGAGAGATTGCCGAGGGAGGTGGAGACAATGATGTTCCGCGTGGTGCAAGAGGGACTGACAAATATACATCGTCATTCCGGCAGCGCCAGCGCCAGTATTCGTCTGACCGCGGATGCCGAGCAGGTGGTCCTCGATCTCAGCGATGAGGGGCGGGGAATGCCAGTTAACCTGCACGGCGCTACCGTGGAGCAGCTTGGCGTCGGTATAGCCGGGATGAGAGAGCGAGTTCGCCAGCTCGGGGGCCGGCTGGAGATCGTTTCCGACAAGCACGGCACAACGCTCAGAGTGTTGCAGCCGCAACCGGGAGTTTCAGAATAATGGCATTGTCAATCCTGATCGCGGACGATCATGACGTAGTCCGCCGAGGTTTGAAGTCGCTGCTAGAGTCGCGGCTTGGTTGGGAAGTGTGCGCCGAAGCGTCAGATGGGCGCGAAGCTGTCGAACTGGTCAAAAAGTTTGAGCCGCAGGTTGTGGTGCTCGACGTTACCATGCCCGAATTGGGCGGTTTGGAAGCGACGCGCCAAATCCTCGGCGTCCTGCCGCGCACGGAAATTCTTATTTTGACCATGCACGAATCGGAAGAACTGGTTGGGGAAGTCCTCGAGGCCGGCGCTCGCGGGTATGTCCTGAAGACCGACACCGGGCGGGACTTGCTCAGGGCCGTCGAGGCAGTAAGCGAACACAAGCCATTTTTCAACACAAAAATTGCAGAGATGGTTCTTCACGGATACCTCGACCGCAAACGACAGCCGGTCGCGGCACGGAGCCAGCCGGGCTCGCTGACCGCGAGGGAACGTGAGGTCATCCACCTGCTCGCCGAAGGCAAGAGCAACAAACAAGTGGCTACAATCCTCGGAATTGCCACGAAGACCGCTGAGGCGCATCGCTTAAATATCATGCGCAAGCTCAACCTGCATTCGATTGCGGAAGTGGTAAGGTACGCGGTGAGAAACCAGCTACTGTCGCCATAACTCGAATCCCCTAGCAGGCTGCTGAAAAACTCACCATTCGCATCAGTGTATGTCTTCAGGCATAACGTAAGTATCGTCGTATCAGTTCCGCCTTTAGTCGCCTGCGGAGAAACTCTTTAAAACGTGCAACCCCGTGGAAGAGCGGTGCTTTAGCGCGCCGCGTAAGCCGGTTCAAGATTAAACGGGGTTTTAGCCCCGGTTGTTACTAATTGTGTCGCGGTGGCGTTTTTCCGCAGCCGGTTGGGCGTTGGTTTGAAATATCAGGCTCCGGTCGAGGTTTCAGCCGTCTTCTAGAGGCTCGGCTAAGTGCGAAGCAGCCGCAGCAGCCTCCACCTGGTGCAACATCTTGTCCAGATCGTTCCGGGAGAAGTAGCGGCCTGCCAGGACTACTGCGCGTATCTTCCTGGTATTGCCTATGTCGCCGAGGGGATTGGCGTCGAGCAGCACCAGATCCGCCAATTTACCTTTCTGGACCGTTCCGATGTCGGAAAGTGTGCCCAGGGTATTTGGCGGGATTCCAGGTTGCGGTCTGGATGGCTTCGAGAGGAGTCATTCCGGCTTTCACAAACAGCCCTAACTCATTGTGCATGGCTGAAGCGGATGCGGGATTCTATAGCGACGAAAATGTGCGAGCCCTGGAGGAACGTGGGATGGACGGGTATGTCCCGGACCCGAACTTGGCGCGCGAACTGCACACCGGCAAGCGTGCCCGTACGATTGGACGCAACCGGGTGCGCAGCCCGGAACTGAAGGCGATGCGGAAGAAGTTGAGCAGTGGGGCGGGACGACAGATGTACGAACGACGAAAAGCGTTGGTGGAACCGGTGTTCGGAGTGCTGAAGCAGCAGCGGGGGATGCGGCAGTTCCGCACCCGAGGTCCGGTCCAAGTGGCCACCGAGTTTACTCTGGCCACCCTGGCCTACAACCTGACTCGGATGTTTGCTCGCAACCAGAAGCTCTAAGCCGCAACCCGGGACAGGGGGAAGGCTCGGCTGGATACCAGAACACCAAAGTTGGGCGTGGTCGCAGCGAAACTTAGTTGTCACGCACACACTGAAGCGCTGCTCCACCCAAATCAAGTTGTTGCGCTCCACCCAAACGCAGAGTTTTTCGGCAGTCTGTTAGAACTCTATTCTCAATCCAAACTGGAGCGCGCGCGCAATGCCCTGGGAGAAGACGCCCGAACCCAAGCCGTAGCGATTCGTCCGTTCAGAATAGGTTGTGCCGTTCAGCGTGCCGGGCGTGCCGGAGAGCGCTCCTCGCAGGGTGGAAGTGTTCAACCCGTTCGGAGGATCAAAATTTGCTTTGTTCACGACATTGAAGACGTCGATACTTGGCACCAGGCTGACTCTTTTGAATCGTCCAAGGTGGAAAGGCCAGGAAACGCGGAGATCGTCGGCAATAAAGTTATCGATACCGACCTGACCTTTGGGGGCTAGCGGGATGCCGGGCACCACCGCCCCCAGGTCTTGAAGTTGCGTTTGGGTAAAGAGTCCGGCGCTGACCAATGCTTGTGCTGCAGGGGTCAGTTTTCCGGCGGAATTCGAGTTGAAATTGGAGATTACACGGTTCAAGTTGCCGGTATTGACGCCGCGTCCGAATGAACCCAGATTTGTTCCGGGCAGAACGTCACCACCGGAGCCGTCGCCCGTAAGATCGGTCAAGAATATCTCGGCCGGGCACGTGCATGTGACGGGCACGGTCAAAGTCGCGGGCAAGGCCGAATAGATTCGGCTCAGCCAGCTCAGTTGCAGGCCTCCACGAAACTGGGCAGAACCCGAAAAAGTGAGCATGTGGGTACGGTCGAGATTGGTGGGGCCGTAAAACCGGTTCACATCCAGATTGTCGGCTACGTTCGCCAGCGACGCGTCCTGATCCGAGGACATCGAATTAAAGCGCGAGAGGCTGTAATTCACGTTCCAGTTCAGCGATTTCACACCGGGGGCGGGCGTGTTCATGGTTTGTTTGAGACGAACCTGAAGGGCATTGTAGACGGAACGTCCGATGGTGCTGATGATTCCCATTTGGCCAAAATTCTGATTCAGCCCCGGGAACGCCCAGCCACTGTTCGGAACAACGAATTGCTGTGGCAGACCGGACGCCGGGCTGCCCAGCCCGTGGCCCGCAAAATTGGAGATTGTCGCGCCATTGGCGATAGCGCAATCTACCGTGGAGCAGCCGAATTGTGCTTCAGTGGCTCCGACCGCCGCCTGGGCATTGGCAGAATTAAAGGTCTTGGTGGCACCGACAACGTTTGCGTCATGGACCAACACATTGTGAATGTTGGTGTTGTGAACGTAATCCACCGACAGGAAAAGCGTGTTTGTGAGCTGCCGCTGAACGCCAACATTGACCTGGGTGGAGTACGGCGTTTTGTAGTTCGGATCCAGAAGTCCGCCGAAGCTGTTAAAGCCGAAGGCGTTGGGATCGATAATTCCCGGAGTTCCATTGGGATCGAAGTTCGCGGTGTTGGCTGCTTGTGCGGTGACAAAAGCTTGCTGCGCAGCGACCGCCTGGTCCACCACCGAACCGATAGGCTGTCCGATCAGCGGAGTCACGTCGAAGGTCGTTCCCGGCAGCACGCCGCCCGTGCTGATCAAGAATGAGTTCCCAAGTCCGGCCGGAATCCGAAGGGTGCGGTCGAAGAGGGTGACGGTTAGAAGTACATCGTCATAAAAGAGACCCGCACCGGCGCGAATCGAAGTCTTGCCGTCCTTGAACGGATCCCATGCCACTCCGACTTGGGGAGCGAAATCGAGATTGGGCTGGTTGGTTCGATTGCCCAGTCCGGGCCGCAAGCTATTCAGCAGCGGAATGGGACGCAGATCGCTGTCCGAGCGCCCCGCCACACGGTTGTATCGCAAGGACATGGTCACGGACAAATTTCGCTTCACCTTCCAGAAGTCCGCGAAATAAAGCCCGGTGCGAAACACGTGGAACCCACCGTGGGGAAAGCCCAGCGCGGGTTTCTCAGAGAAGTAACCCAGACCGTTGCCGACTTCCAATTGCTCAAGGGGGAAGTTCAGCGGATTCGATGCCCCGCCGGGAAATGGTCCGGACTGGGCGGCAGCGATCTCGGCCGGGTTGCCGTTGGAATTGAGGAAAGGCCCCAATCCGCTGAAGCTTCCGAACGTGAACTGCGGAATCTGGACCAAGTCCACACCATAACGCAGGGTGTGACTGCCGATCAGATGGGCACCGTCATATCGAGTCTGGTAGTTCCGTTGCAGAGTGGTTTGCGGCGCCAGCCATGAGGGGCCAAGGCACAGCAAATCCACGCCGAACAGGCATCTGGGATCACTGCCAATCGCAATCGCGGCTTGCTGGTTTCCGGGGAAGGCTTGTGGCAGGCCGCTGACCTGAGCGCGGGCGTCGACGATGAAATTGCGGAAGGTGAGATAGCCAAAGCGGAAACTGTGGGTGAAGTTGCCGGTGGTGCCGTCGACAGCCGCAGTGTGGACGTCGGTCAGGTTGCGGTTGCCGTAAGGCTGGAACACATTGCCTCCGTAACCGGTCACAACATTGAACTGATCATGGTGGAAGGAGTAAAAGGCGCGCCAGTTGGAAGAGATGTTCCAATCGGCCCGGGCGCTCGCTTCCGTCTCGGTGAAGGGATTGGGGAATGCGGAGCTGAAATGGGTGAAGGGGGTGGGTGGCGCGGTAAACACTGTCCCGTGCTGCAAGGTATGTTCGTAATTGAGGAACCAGAAGAGCTTGTTCGTTACCAGCGGTCCGCCCAGGCGCAAGCCGACCTGATCACGCTCAAAGGGGGCCGCGACCGGACCGACCTTGGCCGCGGTGGCGTCATTCCGGAAGAGATAGAACGCGCTGCCATGCAGGCTGTTGCTGCCGCTTCGCGTAATAACGTTGACCGCGCCGGTGGAAGTCAGACTGGTAGCTGGGTCCAAAGTTGATTGCGCAACCTGAAATTCCTGAATTGAGTCTTCCGAAAGATTCAAAGTGGTGGTGCCCACAGTTTCGTCTGAAATATCGACCCCATCCACTTCAATGCGCGTAGACCGGCCAGACCGGCCCTGGACCGAAATGCCGGTGAAGCCATTCTTGGTCGGATCGAAGTTTCCACCATCCTGGATTTGAACGCCCGGGCTCAACTGAGCCAGATCCAGAAAGTTTCTTCCGTTGAGCGGCAAGACATCAATTTCCTTTGAGGTGATTGCGTCCTGAATCGTAGCCTGCACCGTGTTCACTTCATTGGCGCTCGATTGCACGGTGAGTTCGGTTGTAGCTTGCTGGGGCCGGAGGCTGAAGTCCCCGTTGATGGTTTGTCCGACAAGAATATGAACGCTGGTCTGAACTCCCTGAAATCCGACTGACTCGGCGGTGACGGAATAGTCCCCTGGGTCAATGGCCACGATCGAATAGGTGCCGGATGCCGTCGTGATACGCGTCTGGGACGTGCCGGTGGAAGTCGATTTTGCGGTCACTGTGGCGCCAGCCACTACCGCGCCGGTGCTATCGGTGATCGTGCCAATGATGCTCCCGCTCGCGGTCTGTGCCTGCAAACGTCCTGGCAACAACAGACCTAGTACAAGCGACAAGGCAACGACACAGAGGCGCAAGCGGAGGCTCCACGCGCGGCACTCAACGACGGGTTGCGCGAGAGGGTTGCCAGCAGAAGCGTGGAACTCAGCGAGAACATTCTCAGGGTTCGGCATATAGCCAAGCACTATGACTGGTAAACGTCCATGAAACAATCCGGTGAACTCCCCGTATAACCTGATGTCTGACCGACAGCTTACCTAGGTAGTTTGCCTAATTGTAGATAGTCAGGTTGATGTCTTAGGATCTGCCCTGACTTCAAGGAGCGTTGCGCACTCATGGTCCCAGTCCGCCCTTCTGCCCGAACCGCGCAAATTGATAGTGCCAGCCTTTATCGCAGGATTCAACTTGTTAGCCGAACAGGCTCGACGCGGTTGGCATACAGCGAAGAAGATGTTCGCGGCCGTGCGGTAGTGATGGACATGATGCGGGAGGTGGGGCTGAGCGTGTCCATAGATCCGGCAGGAAACATCGTGGGTCATCGTCCGGGACGGGAGCGACGTTCACCTCTGGCTTTTGGCTCGCACGTGGACACGGTACGCAACGGCGGACTCTATGACGGAATTCTGGGGGTCATGGCCGCAATCGAATGCGTTGGAGTACTGCAGGAGGCGGGGTACACAACCGCCCATCCCCTGGAGCTTATTGTGTTTGCAAATGAGGAGGGCCAAAGGTTTGGAGCGCTGTGTGGCAGCCGGGCGCTCGTGGGCTCGCTGGGGACGGACGACTTGGCCCTGGTCGATGAAACCGGACGGACCCTGGCGGAAGCAATCCAGGACATTGGCGGAGAACCCACTCAGTTGCCGGCTACAGTGCGCAAGACTGGAGAAATCGCCGCGTTTGTGGAGCTCCACATTGAGCAAGGCGGTACGCTCGAGAAGGCCAAGGTTTCAATCGGAATAGTAGAAGGAATTTCCGGCATCAGTTACACCGATGTGCTGGTGACCGGCGCCGCCAATCACTCCGGCACCACGGCGATGGAACTTCGCAAGGATGCATTGGCCGGCGCCGCGGAACTGGTGCTCTGCGTTCAAAGGGTAGCCCTGGAGAAGAGATGCTACGTAGCGACGGTTGGCCAACTGATCGTAAACCCCAATGCAGCAAACATTATTCCCGGTGAAGTGGCCTTCACGATCGAAGTCAGAGATCTGGAGCGGGAGAAAATTCTAGCGAGTCTCAAGTACATTCGTGAGTGTGGACAGGAGATTGCGCTTCGGTCCAATATCAAGATTGAGTTTACGGATCGTAAACTGATTGAGTCGGTGCCCTGTTCGCCGCTGGTTCGAGAAGCGATTGTGCGATCCTGCGCTGACTTGGGCTTCAAGTTCCAGACGTTACCAAGTGGAGCAGGACACGATGCTCAAATAATGGCAAAGCTGGCTCCGACGGGCATGATCTTTGTTCCCAGCACGGGTGGCATCAGTCATTCACCGCGCGAATTTACGACCCCGGAAGATTGCGCTCGGGGGGCGCAGGTTCTGCTGGAAACGATCTTGCGTTTGGACGATACAATGCCAGGTCTCGCGGGGTCAGAATGATTCTGATTGGCGTCGATGTGGGCGGGACATTTACCGACATCATTTTGGCGGACACGGAAAAGCGCAAGCTGGCTATTCACAAGCTGCCTACTACGGCGCCAGATCCTTCGGAAGGTGTGTTGTCGGGCATACTCGGCCTTTGTTCCCGCGAAGGCGTCCTGCCGGAGCAGGTCGACTATCTCTTTCACGGTACTACCGTTGCTACCAACGCCATGCTGGAGCACAAAGGCGCCCGCACCGGCATGATCACCACCGAGGGATATCGCGACATCATTCATATTGGCCGGCACCAGCGGCCGCAGAACTACTCGATCATGCAGGATATCCCCTGGCAGGTGCAGCCGCTGGTGCAGCGCCGCCATCGCAAGACGGTCAGCGAGCGCATCGCTCCACCGCAGGGCAAAATATTGGTGCCCCTGAACGAATCAGAAGTGCGCGCCCGCATCCGCGAACTCAAGGCCGAGGGAGTGGAAGCCATTGCGGTCTGTTTCCTTTTTTCTTACCTGAATGCAGAGCACGAAAAACGTGCGTGCGAATTGGTTAAGGAAGAGTTTCCCGAGGCGTTCATTACCAGCTCGGCGGAAGTGTCACCACAGTTTCGCGAATTTGAACGCTTCACCACTGCCTGCATGAATGCATTCCTCGGCCCCAAGGTGAAGAGATTCGTGCTCGGATTGAGCGAAAGGCTTGAGGGGGCCGGGTTGAAGGGCGACGTTCACATTATGACTTCGAATGGAGGCGTCGCCACCGCCCGGACCATTGCAGAAAAACCGGTTTATGCGCTGTTGTCGGGACTGGCGGCTGGTGTGCTGGGCGGTGAATGGGTGGGCCGGCGCACTCGGCGCGAAAACTTGATCACTTTCGATGTCGGTGGCACAAGCGCCGACATTGGCATTGTTACTTCACGAGGCATCACCGAAGCCTCGTCTCGCGATACACAAATAGCCGGGTTTCCAGTGATGGTACCGATGATCGATGTTCACACCATCGGAGCCGGAGGCGGCAGCATCGCTTACGTGGATGCCGGCGGCGCTTTCCGGGTCGGTCCCCGCAGCGCAGGCTCGGTTCCAGGCCCCGCCTGCTATGGCAAAGGTGGAGAAGAGCCTACGGTTACGGATGCAAACGTGGTTTTGGGTAGACTCGATAAAGAGCATTTCCTGGGCGGCGAAATGCCGATTTACCCCGAGAAGGCGTTTGACGCGGTTGCCCGGCTGGCAGAGCGTCTCGGTTTTGAAACTTACGAAACCGCTGAGGGAATCTGCACCATCCTGGCCAGCAATATGGCGAATGCAATTCGCTCACGTACCGTGCAAAAAGGGCACGATCCGCGACAATTCAGCCTGATTGCGTTTGGTGGAGCGGGCCCGATGAGCGCCGTTGATGTGGCGTATCATCTGAAAATGCCGGAAGTGATCGTACCGGTTTATCCTGGCATTACATCGGCGTTCGGGCTACTTACGACCGACTTGAAGTATGACCTGGTGAAGACCGAACTCCTGATCTCGACCGGCAAGCCTGCCGCCAAATTAAGCCAGGATATGCGAGAGCTGGAAGCGGCCGTGCGTGAGCAGCTATTAAAGGACGGCCTCCCGGAGACACGTATCCGCTTCTTACGCAGTCTCGATTTAAGGTATTTGGGACAGGGCTACGAACTGCGTATTGCGATTGCCGAAGGTGGCTTTGATGACGACAGTTGTGAGGGCGTCTGGGCGGAGTTCCACAATCGTCACCGCGCAGAATATGACCATTGTTTCCCGAAGAATCCGATCGAGGTGGTGAGTCTCCGGGTTACGGGACTTGGCATGATGCCTCGTTTGCCGGATGACTTTGACCGAAACCCCGTCGCGAAACTGGAAGATGCCTGGTTGAAAACTGGTGAGACTCACTTCCGGGTCAAGGGAATTCTGCAGAAGTTGCGTACGGAGTTCTTTGACCGCATGCGAATACCACCGGGCGCCACGATCCCAGGCCCGGCGGTATTGTTTCAGAAGGACACCACCACTGTGCTGCCGCCGATGTGGTGCGCACGCGTAGACCAATCAGGCAGCCTGATGATTTCCCGAAGTTCCTGAACGAGAGAACCGATGAGCAAAGCGACAAGCCCAGCCAGCAAAACTCGCGGCAAGATAGATTCGATTGCGGCCCAAGTCATCTGGGGCGCGCTGGAAAACATCGCGATCGAAATGGGACACAAGCTCACTCGCATGTCCTATTCCAGTATCATCCGCGAGTCTGAAGATTTTGGAGCTGCCCTGCTTGACCCCGATTGCCATCAACTATGCGAGTCGGTGTTCAGCACCCCGTTACAGCTGGGGCCGATTCCGGGTTATGTTCGCGGCATCAAGCGCGTGTTCGAGGAGCAAGGCGAGGAATTCCGTCCCGGCGATGTGATCATGCACAATTCGCCGTACTATGGCGCTTCGCATGGTCCCGACATTGCCTTCTGCGTGCCTGTGTTCGACGGCAGCAAGCTTATCGGGTTTTCGGTCACCACGGCGCACCATCTCGATATAGGTGCGCTGGTTCCAGGCAGTTGCGGCATCGTGGACGCCGTCGACGCTTACGCCGAAGGTCTGCAGTTCAAAGGCATCAAAGTGTACGACCGCGGCACAAAGAACGAGCAAATGTGGCGGTTGATTGCCGACAACATACGCGCTTCGGAAATGGTGATCGGCGACATGGAAGCACAGATTTCTGCGTCGCGCACCGGCGCAGAGCGCTATCTCGAACTGGTTCGCGAACACGGTCTGGAGGCCGTCCTGGCGGCCAGCGAATACCTGATGGACTATTCGGAAACGATGTTGCGGCGCGAAATCGCCCGGTTGCCCGATGGCACTTACCGTGCCGAAGGGTTCGTTGATGGATTTGAAAATGATCCCGACCCGGCCAAACGTGATCTCAAGATTGTCGTGAGCGCAAAAGTAGAAGGCAGCGACATTTACGTCGACTTCACGGGATCATCTCCCCAAATTCCTGACCGGCCAGTGAATATGCCGTTCGAAGGGACTGTGGCGATTGCGGTATACCTGGTGCTGCGATCCATCCTACTCGATACCGAAACCCATGAATACATTCCGCAAAACTCAGGCTTGACACGGCCGATTCACATCCACGCGCCGCTCGGATCGATCTGCAATCCAACCTTTCCCGCGCCGACCATCGCCCGATTCTGCCCCGGGAACATCGTGGCCAGTACACTCATGCACGCTTTGTCGCAGGCAGCGCCGCGGCAGGTCAGTGCCGGAATCGGCAATCTCAAGGTGGTTGCGTATTCCGGGTTGGTGCAAGGCAGCTACTGGGTCTATATGGACATTACGGAGGGCTCGTACGGCGGAAGATTCGGCAAGGATGGCCTGGACTGTGTCGATACTCTTTACGCCAATACCCGAAACAATCCCATCGAGGATATCGAATCCCACTATCCCTTGAGAGTGCAGCGCTACGAGATGCGAGAAGACGCGGGTGGGGCCGGTACCTGGCGTGGAGGAGCGGGATCGATTCGCGAAGTCATGTTTCTTTCACCGGGCAATGCTTCGGTGGAAGGCGATGGTCACCTTCATGCTCCGTGGGGGCTGTTCGGCGGCAAGCAGGGAAGTTGTGGAGACCTTGTTCTCAATCCGCAGTCCAATGTTCGAAAACTGCCCGCCATGATCAGCAATCTCAGCCTGCGCCCGGGAGACATCCTAAAAACGGTCAGCCCGTGCGGCGGCGGTTATGGCGATCCTGTCAAACGAGATCCCATTGCAGTAATGAACGATGTGCTGGACGGTTTTGTGTCACGTGAAACCGCGTTGAGGGACTACAAAGTAGTAATCACGGATCAGATAACGATCGACGAGGACGCAACCAATGAGCTACGCGGGCGCGGCTAAATCTGCAAGTCGAGGGCTTGCAGCGATACTCCTGAGTGTGATTCTGCCGGCGATTTGCGCCGCCCAGGCCGCAACTTTTGATGCGGTGTTTGACTCTGTGCTTGCCACCCGCCATTTCGCGGAAGTGTCGATCTCACCTGACGGCCAGCGCGTGGTATGGATCGAATCGAGTGTAAAGAACGACAGTGAATATTCGCACACCGTCTACGTTGCTGACTTGAAATCGGAGACCCCGCCCCAAAGAGTCGGCCCGGGTGATCCGCGCGCTGAATTCGGTACTTCGACGGTTACGTGGTCGCCCGACAGTAAGGAATTCGCATACATAGTGGAAATTGGATCGGTCGGGCAGAGCGAACTTAGAATCGCCTCCGCTGATGGGAGCAAGTCCCGATCGGTCGCGACGTTGAAAGGCGGGGTCAACAGTCCGCGCTGGTCACCCGATGGACGAAACATTGCCTTGTTGTATTCGGAAGCGGCTCCTGCCGCCAGTGGAACTGACCGCGTGGTGAACGTCGGAAAGGAGTATCAGCAGCAACGTCTGGTTCTGGTCGATGCGAAGTCCGGCGGCGTGCGCCTGCTCAGTCCTGCTGATTTGTTCATCTACGAGTACGACTGGTCTCCCGAAAATCGCCAAATAGCCATCACCGCAGCGCCTTGCTGCAGCGGCGCCAAGGGACAAGGCGGAGATAACTGGTGGACGGCTGAACTGTATCGCCTGGACGTTGACTCAGGAAATGCAGTTTCAATTTTCAAACCAAAGTTACAGATCGCCTCACCCAAGTGGTCTCCCGACGGCAGCAGGATCGCTTTCGTCGGCGGACTCATGAGCGACTTCATCGCGCCGGGCGGCGATCTTTTTGTAATTTCGGCCGGGGGAGGCGAACCCCGAAATGTGACGCCCGGCCTCAAGGCTTCGATTACTTACCTGGCCTGGGCCGGCCGGGAAGAGATTCTGACGACGGAAATTGTCGATGGCGAGGGCGCCATAGCCCTGGTTCATACCAATAACGGAACGAGCGACGCACTCTGGCAAGGTACAGAAGGGCCTTTTAACGGCGGCCTGGTGCTTGGACTCTCGATAGCGAGAGATGGACGAACCTCTGCGGTGGTTCGCGAGTCCTTTGATCGTGCCCCGGAAGTTTGGGCTGGACCAGTTGGTCACTGGCGCCAGATTTCTTCGGTCAACCGCGATGAGAAGTCTTCGCTGGGTAAGGCGGAATCCGTTCATTGGATGAGCGATGGAGTGCGGATTCAAGGCTGGCTTCTGTACCCGAAGCAATACACGCCTTCCCAAAGATATCCCATGGTGGTTTCCGTCCATGGAGGACCAGCTGCGGCGGCCCTCTCGCATTGGCCCGCGGCATTTGACAACGTGGGAGTTCTTTCCAGTTTTGGTTACTTCGTCCTGTATCCAAATCCGCGCGGAAGTTTTGGCCAGGGAGAATCATTCACGCAAGGTAATGTGAAGAACCTGGGATACGGCGACCTTCGCGACATTGAAGCCGGCGTGAAACATGTCGTGATGAACCTGCCCGTCGATCCACGTAGGGTAGGCATCACGGGCTGGAGCTATGGGGGGTATATGGCGATGTGGGCCATCACTCAAACCGATATGTTCCACGCCTCAGTTGCGGGACCCGGTATCTCCGATTGGGAGAGTTACTACGGGCAGACTGACGTCGAAAAGTGGTTGATCCCGTACTTCGGAGCCTCAGCGTACGACGATCCTGCAATTTTTGCGAAGAGTTCTCCGGTTCGTTTCGTAAAGAATGCGCGGGCTGCAACGCTCTTCTATGTAGGTAGTCAGGATTCGACATGTCCAGCCCCGCAGTCTTTCCAACTCTGGCGTGCTCTGAGACATCACGGCGTCGAGACAGAATTGCTTGTTTATTCGAACGAAGGACATGGGATCACCCAGCCCGCGGATCAGCGCGATGTGACAAACAAGACGGTGCGATGGTTTGACGAGCATTTGAAATAGTCGTTCACCGACGATGCGTGGCAAGAATGCAGGTCAAGCTCCCGATGGCCAAATAAACCATCCCATTGGTTTTGAGCACATCTTGGGTCTAGCCGCAAGCGTACCCTCCAGGTGGGAATTCATGCCGTCATCAAAGGTCAGCGAGATTGCTGCGACACGATCCTGTGACCAACGAGCGACTGCGACCTTGGGGACGTCTGTCTGCGCGAGTGCGATTCCCGAAAAGACAAAAAGCAGCGCTCCCAAGATTGCCATTCGCCACATGGAGTTATTGAAACCGGACTGCTCGTGGGCCCTTCAGAGAAAAAAACGCGAAAGCTCGCTCGCGGAGTTGAGAGAGACATCTTATCTGGTCCGGTTTGAGGACAAGAGCCGAAGAGTTGCGGCCATTTTCTGCAATTTTCAGCTCCGCACAGCTTGATTTCTCTGGAACCCAGACTGTGTGGCGGAGAGGGAGGGATTCGAACCCTCGGTACAGGTGTTAGCCCGTACAACGGTTTAGCAAACCGCCGCATTCGGCCACTCTGCCACCTCTCCGGCGTTGCGGAATTATAGTTTACCACTGGCGGGGCTTCGGGTTCGTA
>JANXZM010000055.1 GCA_025355505.1 Acidobacteriaceae bacterium
GTCAATGAATGGCGGGTCTGAATGGCGGCTCTGACACGGTCGCGTCAAACTCCGACCTGCAGAAGGACACGCTTGTCACTTCCGTCCGCGACTTTTAAAAACTTGGGCGTCATTTTCCGGTGTTGTGGATCGCGCGAGCATAGGGGCTGAACGCAGACCCATCCCGCCCTTCGGCCTTGTCGGCCGCCGCGGAGCTTCGCTCCGCTGGACGGACGAGGGCGTCCGTCCCTGCGCAAGTTGTGGCGACAACACCGGTGCCGACCAGCTGAATGCTAGAATCGCGGCGATGCCTAAATCATCGGCTACCGCTCGCGCTCGCAAAATTAAACTTATTCTTTTCGACGTTGACGGCGTTCTTACGGACGGAAAAATCTGGATTTTCCCGGCGCCCGGAGGCGCGCAATCCGGAGCTCAGCAAAGTGTTCTTGAAAAATCCGCCCAACCTGGCGGACAGGGCGGCTTCGGGCTCCGCAGCACGAGCCTGATTGAAGCCAAGGGTTTCCACGCCCACGACGGCACCGCCATTTCGTTGGCTCGGCTCGCGGGAATTAAGACTGGGATCATCACCAAGCGCATCTCCGAAACAGTTGCACTGCGGGCACGCGATCTGAAGATTGACCACGTCTATCAAGGCATTCAGGACAAGGCGTCGGTGGTCGCGCGGATTTTGGAAAAGGACGGGATCACCGCCGCCGAGGCCGCGTTCGTTGGCGACGATGTGATTGATTTGCCGGCGATGCGCAAATGCGGCCTGGCGATTGCGGTGAAGAACGCGCGCCCCGAGGTCAAAGCCGAAGCGCACTGGGCTACGTCCCACGCCGGAGGAGATGGCGCGGCCCGCGACGCGGTCGAATACATTTTGAAAGCTCAGGGCAAATGGAAGCAGGCGGTGGAGGAATATATTTCGGAGAGAAGCTGACGGATGCCAGATCTCAGCTTTCAGTTCTCAGTGAAATCACCCGCCGGTTGCTTGCTTGGGGCGTGCTCGGGTTAGCAACCGGTGGGTGTTTGTTCTCCCTACTCACCCTGTTGTTTTCAGGAGCAATGAGTGTGAAAACCCAGTTTCGCCGGGAAAGTTTTGCGGATTGTGAGATTTTTTCGCGCTTTTTCTAACTCATTTCCTGCCAGTAAGTTATTGGCATCTGTTTGATCGGCGAGCTTCGCTCCCCTGCCCGGGTGCTGAGCGAAATCGAAGGAGGGCGTCCGGGCCTGGGTGATTCCGGTGCAGTGCACCTAAGGAAACTCTGATTAAGTGCCAACGAAGATCCTGAACCACAGGGTACACAGGGGTGCACGGAGGTACCCGGGGACTTAATCAGACTTTCCCTAATCGGGGATGGCCGTGGTCTTGGCCGCCATGAGTTCCGCGAAGCGGGGATCTTTGCGCAGGGCTGCGAATTCATTGTCCGTGTATACGTTCTTGATGTCTTTGTAACCCTCTTCCATCGCTTTCTTCAGATAGTGCAACGAACGCTCGGGGATGCCCGTCCTGGCGTAGAGTTTGGCGAGAACATAATCGTAGTGGGCGCGGTCTTCGGGAGAAGGAAGCTGGGCCAGCACTCCAGCGTGCGAGGTGCGCTCGAAGATTTCGGGATCTAGCTGCATCGCCTTGGAATAACTTTGTATGGCTTTGTCAAACTGTCTCTTGCCGAAATAAGCCGCGCCCATGTTACTGTAGTAGGACGCCGCGTCATCGCGCAGCGAGATCGCTTTCTGATATTGCTTGATCGCTCCGTTGTAGTTGTGCGCCTGGTAATAAATGACGCCGAGATTGTTGTAAGCGTCGGCATGTTTGCGATCGGCCTTGATGGCCCGGTCAAAATTTTTCCTGGCGTCTTTGTAGCGCTGCATCATGAGATGGCAGATGCCGATCTTGTTGAACACGGACGCGTTCCCCGGCGCACCTTTCAGGGCAGCCTGGTAGTAGTCCACCGCGTCGAGAAAGTTTTTCTCCGTGCGCAGTTCGTCGCCACGACTTTCAAGTTCCTCGGACGATGCTCCGGGAGCCGGCGGATCGACGCGGTGCAGCGGCGGCGGGCCGACCTCCAACTGTTCGGTGTTCTGACCTTGTAATGAAAGAACGAGAATAGCGGAGAAGAGAAGTGCTACAGAGCTGATGCGGATCCAGGAAAGCATATTCACCCCGGGCCGAACACGATCGAACACCAAACTAACATCAGACTATTGCGGCGGCGTGCCGCTGTCACTACTTTTAGACGGAGCAGGCGCGTTTTTGTCATTCTTGTCGTGTTTATTGGGGGAAGTGCTGTCGCCCTTGAACACGCCGACAATCTTGCCAAAGAAGCTTTTCTTTTTCTTGGCTTCTTCCTCAGATTGGACACCGGTAGCTGCCTGTGGGTTCCCGTTTGCGGCCGGAGGCAGCGCTTTCTCGGAATTTCCGCCGAAGATGCGAGAGAAGAAGCCTTGCACCCCGCCGGTCTGGTCACAGGTATCGTGAGGCTCGGTGCCGGCCACGAAGGCGATCGTGTAATCGTCGGGGCACGAAGGCGTCGCCAGGCGGTTGGTGATCTTGTCGAGCTGCACGTCCACCACGCCTTCGGGTTGGGTGAAGGGCTTCGGGTCCGAATACTGTGGCAACGTAACCGCCTTCTTCATGAACTCGGCCCAAATGGGGGCGGCAGTCTGCGCGCCGCTCAGATGCAGGTCGCTGTAATCGTCGTATCCCACCCAGACGATGCACAGCAGATTGCTGGTGTATCCGGCGAACCATCCGTCGTGCGAACTGCCGGTCTTGCCTGCGGCAGGGGCGGTGAATCCGCGGGAACGCACCCCGGCGGCGGTGCCGAAGTTCATGACGCCTTCCAGCATGTTGGTCATGACGAAGGCGACGCGCGGATCGAGAACCTGCTTGTTCTCGGTGGCGATGTTGAGGACGATGTCGCCCTTGGCGCTGCGCACCGAATTTACGAAGACGGGCGAAAGCCGCATACCGCCGTTGGCAAAGCTGGTGTAGGCGGCGGTCATGTCGACGGGCGTGGCATCGTAGGCGCCGAGAGCCATCGCCGGCGTGGGTTTTACCGAGGCGATTCCGGCGGACTTCGCGAGGTCCGCCACTTTGTCGTAGCCCACTTCCTCCGCCAATTTCACCGTCGCGTTGTTGAGCGAAAGCGCCAGCGCATAGCGAAGCGTGACGTCGCCGTGGTACTCCTCTTTGTAGTTGCGCGGCTCATAAATCTGGTCGCCGTAGGAGAACGTGGAAGGCGTGTCGGGAACGGTGGAGGCGGGAGTGATCACGGTGGCCGAGCCGTCAATCGCCGTATTCATGGCGGCTGCATACACAAAAGGTTTGAAGATGGAGCCGGTGGGACGCTTGGCGAGCGCGTGGTTGAGTTGACTCGTTCCGTAGTTTCGTCCGCCAACCAGAGCCTTGATTTCGCCTGTGTGAGGATCCATGGCGACGAGCGCCACTTGCGCCTGCGGGCCGGGCGTGACCGTCGTTTCAAACTTGTTTTTCCCGACCTTGGTCTTTTTGGTGCGCATTTTCGCGACCTGATCGTCCACCAGCTTGATGCCGGTTTCAACGGCCTGCGCGGCCGCCCGTTGCAATCCAGGATCGAGCGTCGTGTAGATGCGATACTCCTGTTCGTTGACCTCGTGCTCGTTCAGTTTGCTGATGATGGTGTCGCGCACCATGTCCACAAAGTACGGTGCCTCGCTGGCCTCAACGTTTGGCGGGGCCAGCTTGAGCGGCGCCGCCTTGGCTTTATCGGCTTGCTCGCGCGTTATGGCGTGGGTCTCGACCATGGTCTCGATCACGGTATTGCGCCGTTCGAGAGCGCGCTCGGGGTGGCGATAGGGCGAAAGATAGCTGGGCGCCTGGATCAATCCGGCGAGCAGCGCGGCTTCCGGCACGGTGATGTCTTTCAGGTCCTTGTTGAAATAGGAGCGGGAGCCTTCGGCGAGGCCCGATATGGTGAAGGAGCCGCGCTGCCCCAAATCGACGCGGTTGGCGTAGAACTCGAAAATCTGTTGCTTGGAAAACTTTTGCTCCAACTCCACCGCAATCAGCATTTCGATCAGCTTGCGTTTGAAGGTTTTCTCCGGGCTCAGAAAAAATGCCCGCGAAAGCTGCATGGTGATCGTCGAGCCGCCTTGCTGATGGCGCTGACGGGTCACGTCGATCCAGGCGGCTTCGGCCAGTCGCATGAAATTAACACCGCTGTGTTGGAAGAAGCGGCGGTCTTCGATGGCCGTGACTGCTTCCACCATGAGCTTGGGAATGTCGTCGTACTTCACCAGTTGACGCTTGGAGCGCTGCTCGGCGTCGAACAGCGAAGCCAGCATTTGGGGCTCGAGTTCATAGGCATCGAGGTCGCCGGAGGCGCGGCTGTTGATGACCGAAACCGCTCCGTCGGCGACGGTGATGGTGGCGGGTTCGGGGCTGTGATAAGACTCGGGACCGGGAAGAACTTCAATCGAGCTGCCCTGCAGACGATAGCTGCCCAGGGGAGATTCGCCATCTTTTTCGGAGTAGCCGGCGTGACGCAATTCCGCCGCAATTTCAGCAACCGTCAACTTAATCCCGATCCTCACCACCTGAGGAGAAGCAAAAATCTTAGCCGAAGTGGCGAACGCCGGGCCGCGGAAGCGCTGCTCGATGATGCGGTCATACTTTACATACCAGTAGGCAAAAAAACCGACCAGCAGCAGCGATAGCGAGAGAAAGGCGAGCAGGGCTATGCGCACGATGGGATCGCGGGAAAGCAGGCGGCTTTTGCCGCGCTGGCCGCTGCTTCGAGCTGTCGGGATTTTCAGCTTAATGGCCATCGGGATCGCTGTGCATCCATGTGCAAGGGCAATTCTCAGTCCAAAACTGTTTTTGGGGCCAAAGTGCGTTGCTGGTTGATTCTAAATCAGAAGGCGGCGGCTACACCTACTTGGATGCGTGTCAAAGGATGGACGGGGTGTGGGTGGCGGGTCAGTTTCTGAGTAGGCAGTGATACGGGCACAATTCGCCTGCGTGAGGCAACGGACCACATCTCGGAGCTTGTTGAAAGGCCTAAACCTCGTCATTCGGGGGAACAACCGTAACCAGGAACCTGCTGTCATCCTTGGATTTCTTGCCACGGCGGATTTCAACCCCCAGCCAATGTCGCGCGCCCGCTCACATATAATGATGTACATTGATGACCCTCGCCTCTGGCACCAAACTCGGCCCCTACGAAATCCAATCGCCCATCGGCGCCGGCGGTATGGGAGAAGTGTATCGCGCACGCGACACCCGGCTTGACCGCAGTGCTGCCATCAAAGTTCTGCCTTCGCATCTTTCCGACAACCCTGAAGCGAAGCAGCGCTTTGACCGCGAAGCGCGAGCCATTTCGTCGCTGAACCATCCCAATATCTGCACGCTTTATGACGTTGGGCACCAGGACGGGATCGACTACCTGGTCATGGAGTTTCTGGAAGGGGAAACACTGGCGGACCGGCTCGCAAGAGGCCCGCTGCCACCCGACCAGGTGTTGAAATACGGCATAGAAATTTGCGAAGGACTGGAGAAAGCGCACAAGACGGGCGTGATCCACCGCGATCTGAAGCCGGGCAACATCATGCTGACAAAAACCGGCGCGAAGCTGATGGACTTCGGGCTGGCCAAGGCGGCGACCGCGACCGCGCCACCCTCGTCCAGCCTGACCATGACCATTTCCGGTCCATTGGCCAATCAGCCGCTGACCGCGCGGGGTACGTTGGTGGGGACATTCCAGTACATGTCTCCGGAGCAGATTGAAGGAAAAGAAGCGGATGCGCGCTCGGACATTTTCGCGCTGGGCGCGGTGCTGTACGAAATGGTCACTGGCAAACGGGCGTTCACCGGCAAGACGCAAGCCAGCATCGTAGCCGCCATTCTCGCTTCGGAGCCGCCGCCGATCGCAGTAGTGCAGCCCATGTCGCCGCCGGCAATGGATCGGGTGGTGAAAGTCTGCCTGGCCAAGGACCCCGACGAGCGTTTTCAAACCGTCCACGATCTGAAGCTGCAAATGAAGTGGATCGCCGAGGGTGGATCGCAGGCTGGCGTGCCCGCACCGGTGACCGCAAAAAGGAAGAACCGGGAGCGGGCGCTGATCGCGGCACTGGTGTTGTGCGGCCTCCTGGCGGCGGCCGGGATCGCAGGTTCAATACTTTTTTCAAAGAAGGCCGAGAGCCTGCGGCGGGTGGTCCGCGCGCAGATCGGCGCGCCCGAACACTACTCCTTCACCGGAGTCGGCACTGGCAGCCACGTCGTGATTTCGCCCGACGGCAGCAGCATTGCTTTCATCGCCGAAGGGGAAGGCAAGGAATTTCTTTGGGTGCGTTCGCTCCGCGCTACTACAGCACAGGCTCTGACCGGAACCGAAGGCGCCATCTATCCCTTCTGGTCGCCTGACAGCAAGTTCATCGGCTTCTTCGCCAACGGAAAACTGAAAAAAGTGGAGGCCTCCGGCGGCGTGGTACAAGCCCTCTGTGATGCTCCCTACGGGCGCGGCGGCAGCTGGAACCGCGACGGCGTGATTCTGTTTACGCCCGGCATCCACGACGTGATCTACCGCATCCCCGACGGCGGCGGCCAGCCCGCGGCCGTAACCAAGGTAAAAAAGGCGGGTGCCTATAACGGGAGCCGCTGGCCTTACTTCCTGCCCGATGGACGGCATTTTCTCTACTCGGCAGCGGAAGGCGATGACCCACGGGAAAAGGTTTACGCCGCCTCCCTCGATTCTCCGGACGCGAAGCTGATCCTGGATGACAATACCAACGCCGCTTACGCGAATGGCTACCTCTTCTTTGCCAAGGATGGCAATCTGGTGGCCCAGCCCTTTGACCCGGACCGCCTGACTCTGAGTGGGAACCCAGTCCCAGTGGCTCCCAAGGTGGAGTACTCCGAGGGTAAGTCCCTGGGGAACTTTTCTGTATCGCAGAATGGGGTGCTGGTATATCGCACCGATTATTCGAGTCCCCTTCGCTTGGTGTGGCTGGACCGCACCGGCAAACAGTTGGCGACTCTGGGAGACCAAGGACATTACGAGGTGGCACGGCTTTCCCCCGACGGCCATACAGTTGTGCTTGCTCGCCAGGACTCCGCCGACGAAGGCAAGAGCGATCTGTGGCTTCTGGAAGTGCAGCGCGGAATTTTTTCCCGTCTGACCTTTCATCCCGCGCTAGCGTACTACGCGGCTTGGTCCGCCGACAGCAGCCGCCTGGCCATTGCGCCGTTTGCCGCAAAGGTCCAAATCATGCCGGCCAATGGGAGCGGAACACCGGTCACTGTCTCCGCAGAACTGGTGGCCCGCGTCAATGATTGGTCGCCGGATGGGCAGACGATCCTGGTCAGCCAGCAGAATTCGAGCACGGGCATGGATGTGATGTCGCTGCCGGTTTCGGATAAGCAGCAGCCCCTGACAGCGGTGCTGAATTCGCCGTTTGACGAAACAGAACCCAGACTGTCGCCCGACGGGCACTGGCTGGCTTACATCTCCAACGAAAGCGGCCGGGGCGAGGTTTACGTGGTTCCTTTCCCTGGGCGGGGCGGGCGCTGGCAGATCTCGAACAGCGGAGTCGCAACGGCCAACACAGGAGTAATCTGGAGCCGCGATGGCAAACAGCTTTATTTCCGCGATGCGGCGGGAGGGCTGATGGCGGTCGACGCGGAACCGCAAGGCAGCGAGTTTCACTCCGGGCTCCCCAGGCAGATTTTCTCGGCGCCGGGAGGCGTCCGACCGGTGGACGCCGCGTCCGACGGAAGGATTCTGGTGATGGTAGAGGCGGACCAGAACGTTTCTCCGCCGATTACGCTGGTGATGAACTGGGATGCGGAGCTAAAGAAATAACGCGAGCGACAGGTGTAAAACGCGGGCCGTATGCCCTTCTCACCACCTGGCCACATTGAGTGACAAATGCGCCCGCGTCCCTTCCGTCCCGCTAAAAGCCAAAAGCTAGTATTCTGTTAGCGAGTTACTAACCCCATGCAAATGGTGATTGACGTTTTCGCGCAGATTTTCGGCACCCTCTGGGCGCACAAACTGCGTTCGTTCCTCACCATGTTCGGCATTGCCTGGGGTGTCGGTTCCCTGCTGCTGCTGGTCGGCCTCGGCGAGGGCTTCAGAACCGGTAACCAGCGCGGCCTTTCAGAGTACGGCGAAAACATCATGATGATCTTCCCCGGCCGCGCTCCGGCCGTTCAGGGGAGCACGAACTCCGCCCGCCAGTACCGGCTCACCTACCAGGATTACCTCGACATCCGCAAAGAATCTCCGCACATTCGGGCCATCACTCCCGTTCTCACCACCAACGACGTGCGTGCTGTCAGCGAGTTCGCCAGCGCCAGTGGCCAACTCACCGGCGCCGAACCGCAGTACAACGGAATCCGCTTCCTCCCGCTGAAACTGGGACGCTGGCTCAACGACCTCGACGAAACTCAGAAACGAGGGGTTGTCGTCCTCGGCGATGAGATGACGCACAACCTTTTTCCCGGACGTCCCGCCGTTGGCTCGTTCATTTTGCTCAATGGTTATCGCTTCGAAGTGATCGGCACTCTGAAGCGCGTCGGCCGTGGGGATGACAACTCCACCAACACGCGTGCCTACATTCCGTTCCAAGTCATGCGCAGTGATTTCCCAATCAAGGGTGAGGAGGCATACGACGCGATTTCGTTCCTCAACTATCAGCCCCGCGTCGCCGACGAACACCTGATCGCACAGGATGAGGCGCGCCGCGTCGTCGCCCGTAATCATCACTTCGACTATCGCGATGAAGACGCCTTCGAAGGCTGGGATACCGTCAAGCAAGCGCAGATGATGGGCACCATCTTCGATGCTATGAACGAGTTTCTCGGCACCGTCGGTCTGGTCACTCTCGCTCTCGGCGCCATCGGCGTCATCAACATCATGCTCATCGCGGTCACCGAGCGCACGAGAGAAATCGGATTGCGCAAAGCGCTGGGCGCCACCAACCGCAGCATTATGCTGCAATTTTTTGCCGAGGGCATTCTACTCACGCTGGTCAGCGGGCTTATCGGCATGGGCTTGGCTGGCGGCCTCATGGCTATGCTCGGCAATTACCATGGGCCCGGTGGCTTCGACCCGCCGCGCCTCGTGCCCAAAACCGCGATCCTCGCCATCGCCAGCCTTACTCTCGCGGGCGTCGCCGCCGGACTCTATCCCGCCCGCAAAGCGGCCCGCCTGGAACCCGTCGAAGCCTTGAGGCAAGAACAATGAGGCAGGAATAGATTAAGATGATGCGCGACCTGCTCCAGGAATCCTACAACGCGATGCGCCACAACCGGCGCCGCACCGCCCTCACCATGCTGGGCATGGCCTGGGGCATCGCCACCGTGGTCATGCTCCTCGCCTACGGGGATGGCTTCGGGCGCGCTTGCGCCAACATCTTTGCCAACTTCGGAACCAAGCTCTTTATCGTGGTTCCCGGCCGCTCCTCCATGCAAGCCGGCGGCCAGAAGGCGGGCGCGCAGGTCCGCATCACGCTGGACGACATTGACCTGCTCACCACCAACATCCCGCAAATTACCCACATCACACCGAGTTGCGGCAAAGACGCGACCATGCAGTATGACAACCGCTCGTTCACAATGCCCGTTAACGGCGAATATCCTAATACTTTCGCCATCCGCGCTCTCACCCTCGATCAGGGACGTTTGTACAACCCCGAGGATCAGATCCAGCGCGCGCGCGTTGCCGTCATCGGTTCCGACACCAAAGAGAAACTTTTCTCCGGACGCAACGCCCTGGGCGAGCACCTCCGCATCGACGGCATCAGCTTTGAAGTCATCGGCATTCTCAGCCCCAAGATGCAACAGGGTGACGACAATATCAATCGCTTTGTCTACGTCCCCTTCACCACCATGAGTGACCTCAAGGACACGCACTACCTCGACGCCGTCTGGTTCAATTACGAGACCAACGACTATCAGCGGATCGAGCAGTCCGTGCGCTACATCATGGCCGCGCAGCACAAATTCAATCCCGCCGACCGCCGCGCCCTGTTTGTCTTTAATCTCATGGAGCAAGTCAACCAGTTCGAGATCATCACCCTCGGCCTCAAGATTCTGCTCGGCATCATCGGCACCCTCACGTTGGGCATCGGCGGCGTCGGCCTGATGAACATCATGCTCGTCTCCGTCACCCAGCGCACCCGCGAAATCGGCATCGAGAAAGCGCTGGGCGCGCGCCGCCGCCACATCTTTCTCCAGTTTCTGGCCGAAGCTCTCGCCATCACCTTCATCGGCGGACTCCTTGGCATCATCCTGGCGTACATCGTTGCCTTCTCCGTAGGCAGACTTACGCTTTACAGCGCCATGGCCAAACACGCCGAAGCGGGCGACATCCGCCTCATGATCAACCCTGTCACCCTGCTCGTTGCCGTCCTCATCCTCGGTGCCGTCGGATTGATCAGCGGTATGGTCCCCGCCATCCGCGCCTCCCGCCTCGATCCCATCGAAGCCCTCCGCTACGAATAGAAAGCTCTTTCCCGCCGTACAAACGGGGCTTGCCCTGTCTCCGCTTTCACGCTTCCCAAAATCTTGCAAACCCACAGAAACATCGAAATAGAAGTGGTGTTATCGCTGTTGAAGGATGGTGACAACAAAATGAAAAAGCTGATCGGCTGGCTCGCGATATGTCTCGTGTTTTCTCTTTCAGCGCTGGCCCAGCACGGCGGCCATCGAAACATTCCTAACAGCCTGTGGTGAAACTCCAGCGCCCAAAACCAGCGCCTAAAGGCGCCCTCATAACACGGCACTTACGGTATGCCTGAAGGCATACACCTGATACAAAACATACTTGCACCACGGGCTGCTAAGCACGGTCCTGCAAGAGCAATCACTCCGCATCCGATCGAGGAGAACCGCCACTTCAACGACAGGGAAGGACATCCCAACGCTCCCCACGTACATAACAATGGAGAGTGGGTGGGCCACGACAGCGGCCGCGAAGACGCTCATTACCGCATGGAACGTCTCTGGGAACATGGCCGATTCACTGGCGGTTTCGGTCGCAGCCACGTTTGGCGCCTTGGAGGCGGTGGTCCCGGCCGCTTCTGGTTCGGAGGTTTCTACTTCTCCGTAGCTCCCTACGACGTCGGTTTCTGCAACGGCTGGTTCTGGGATGCGGACGACATCGTCATCTACGATGATCCCGATCACATCGGCTGGTACCTCGCCTATAACGTCAGGCTGGGAACCTACGCCCACGTAACGTATCTGGGAAGGTAGAGTGGTGAGATTTTTGTGAGGTAGTTTCTGCGTTGGAGGCCGGGCGGGGATGCCCGGCGCTCCACCGGACAAACATCCCGCTACTTCTTTTCTTCGCTCTTGTCGTCCTTGCTCTTGTCGTCTTTTGCCTTCTGTTCGATCGAGAGCAGTTCGACTTCAAAGATCAGGGTCGCATTAGGTCCAATCTCGCCCGGGCCCCGCTCACCATAGGCCAGACTCGAAGGAATGACGAGTTGCCACTTGGATCCCACGGGCATGAGCTGCAACGCTTCCGTCCAACCTTTGATAACTCCACCGACTCCAAACGTCGCCGGTTGCCCGCGCTTGTAGGAGCTGTCAAATTCCGTGCCATTGATCAGAGTGCCGCGATAGTTACAGACGACCGAGTCGCTGGCCGTGGGCTTCGGTCCCGTGCCCGCTGTCAGGATCTTGTACTGCAGACCGCTGGGCAATGTGACAACATCTTTTTTACTTTTATTGGCGACCAGATATGCTTCGCCTTCGGTCTTGTTCTTAGCCGCAGCCTCTTGCGTTTTCTCCTGTTGCTGTTTGCGAACCTCGTTCTGCACCTCGGTGAGCACAGCCTGCGCTTCTTCCTGCGTCAACCGCGTCTTGCCGCCGGACATCGAGTCCTTCACTCCCTGGGCTACGAGATTTGAGTCCACTTCCACTGACTGCTTTTTCAGGTTGGTCCCAAGACCGGAACCGATGTTCATTCCCAGTGCGTAACTGAACTTTTCTTTTCGCGTTTTAAGCGCAAGAACCGCTGCCGCGCTTTTCACTGCCGTTCCCGTCTTCTTCACCGGAGCTTTCGCCGTTGTGGCAGCTTTCGGAGTTGTGGCTGCAGGAGCCGCTGGTGTCGTTGCCGCCGGAGTGCTTGCTGGAGTCTGCTGGGCATAGCCATCTCCGGCCAGCATCATCCCCGAGGCCAATAGTAGCGCTGTAGTGAGAGATCTTTGCATTCACCTATTGTCACATTGCCCCGCGTTCTGCGCCAGACCAGAAGTAATGAAGTAGTGCTGCGGGCTTCGAGCCACGAGCTTCGAGTGAGATGGTTGCCCGTAGCTCGCAGCTTGTCTTTCCGCGTGTCGAGGCGGCTGCGGTTGTCGCTATAATCCATCCATGAAAACCGCTCGCTTGTTCTCGCTCGTACTGCTCGTGATCACGCTCGTATCGGCCAGTTCGGCCAAGATGTTGGTTCAACTCAAGGATGCTCAAGGCAAGGTTGTGGGCAGCGCGATTCTGTGGGAATCGGCCCCGGGAATCGGGATGGAACTCAATTTCTCGAATCTGCCGCCCGGTGAACACGCCATCCACTTTCATCAGAGCGCGAAGTGCGACGCCCCTGACTTCAAGTCCGCCGGTAGCCACTTCAATCCCGATGCCAAGAAGCATGGGCTGGAGAATCTGGAAGGTCACCACGCCGGCGACAATCCCAACTTCACGGTGGGCGCAGACGGCAAAGCGCATTTCAAGGCTGAGGATAAAGACGTCACGCTCGGCAGTGACAGCCATTCCCTGTTCAGCAACGGAGGCACGGCCATCGTGGTGCACGCCAAGGCCGACGACCAGAAGACCGACCCCACCGGCAATGCCAGCGACCGCATCGCCTGCGGCGTAATTACGAAGTAATTTCTTCTTGTAGAGACGCGGCAAGCCGCGTCTCTACAGAGCTTGTCAGCAACCTGACGCCGGGCGTTCCCGCCCGACGCTCCATTTTCAAAGTGCTCTTGCTTCTTACTTCCCTGCCGGAACGTACAGCGCTGGTATGTTCTGCTTGTTCACCATCTCATTCAGCGCCGGCAAGTCCTTCGACATCAGCTCGCGGTACTGCGCCAGCAGCGGTTGCGCCTGTTTCTCCAGATCGTCGAAGACCTCGTACTGCTGCTTCGTGGGCTCGGCATCGCCGACCTCCACGCTGCCGAGCAGTGAGTGCAGCCGCTCATCGATCAGCACTGGATAGTTCAGGTTCGACTCCGAACTCTTCGAGTTCACCTGGAGCAACTGCGACTCCAGATCGTAACTCTTCTTGTCGAAGTCTTTGGTGGCCGCAACCAGCGAAGTGTAGCGCGAGGCATCGCCAAAACGCTCGTCGCCAAAACGCCGGCTCAGTCCGCGAGTCTGCGTGCGCACTTCGCGGATGGCTCCGATGGCCTCGTGAATCTCCGTTACTTGCGCCACGATTTTGCGACCCAACGCACTCTGCTTTTGCAGGTCGTCGTTCGACGCCTTGGTCCGCGGATCCGCTTTCAACTCCAGCGGCGCCGTATACGATTTTCCTTCCGCCGTCAGTCGCACCTGGTAGGCGCCCGGCGGCACCATCGGTCCGCGATTGCGGAATTCCGCGCCGGGCTCCCCCGCCAGCGGAACCGGTCCCTGCAAACGCAAGTCCCAGGCAAATCGGTTCACTCCCACATCGGCCGGAATCTTTTCGTCGGGAGGCGTCTGGTCGGGCCACTCTGGCGGTGTATCCGCTTCCTTCTTTTCTTCGTTGGAATAGCGCCGCGCAACTTTCCCCGACGCATCCAGAAATTCGAGCGTTACTACGCCCTTCGGCGCGGTTGGGAGGTAGTAATAAACAATCGCACCCGTCGGTGGATTCTTTCCCACCGGCTGCCGCCGCTCGAAGAAATCAGGCCAGCGCATGCGATAGGTTAATCGCGGCTTGTAAAGCACGGCTTCAGCCGCCGCTTGCGCCGTTGCTGCACGAAGCGGTGTAAGGTCGTCCAGAATCCAGAACGCGCGCCCATGCGTCGCCACCACCAGATCGTCATTTTTCACGACCAGGTCGTGGATCGGAGAGTTCGGCAAATTCAGTTGCAGCGATTGCCAGTTCGCTCCACCATCGAACGAAACATAAATCCCAGTCTCCGTGCCCGCGTACAAAAGATTCTTCCGCACCGGATCTTCGCGCACGGCGTGCGTGTAAGCGCCATCCGGAATACCGCTGGTGATCTTGGTCCACGTCTTACCGAAATCCGTAGTCTTGAAAATATACGGCTTAAAGTCATCCAGCTTGTGGGTGTCGATCGCCGCATATGCCGTGCCGGCATCATGTGGCGAAGCCTCAATCAGGCTGACCATGCTCCACTCCGGAATTCCCTTAGGAGTTACGTTCGTCCAGTTCTTGCCACCATCGCGCGAAACGTGAATCAAGCCATCATCGGTTCCCGCCCACAGCAAGTCCTTCTGCACGGGCGACTCCGCGACGGTGAACACAATGTCGTAATACTCGACCGAAGTGTTGTCCTTGGTCAGCGGCCCGCCGGAAGAAACCTGCTTGCTCTTGTCGTTGCGCGTCAGATCTGGACTGATCGCCGTCCAACTCTTGCCTTCGTCGGTAGTCTTGAAGACGCGCTCGCCGGTCGTGTAGATAACATTCGCGTCGTGCGGCGAGATCACAATCGGATGCGTCCATCCCAGCCGGTACTTCAAGTCGCCGACGCCGTGGCCTGAGCTCTCCATCGGCCAAACCGAGACGTCCTGTTCCTGGTTGCTGCGGCGATCGAGACGGGTGACAGCACCTTCTCCGGAACCGGCATAAATAATGTGTGAGTCTCGCGGATCGGGCGCAATGTAGCCGCTCTCTCCACCGCCCGCATCGAACCAATGCTGGCGTCCGACATAGCCGTCGTCGGTGCGGCTCGCGATGCCAATCGTCGAGTTGTCCTGTTGCGCGCCGTACACTTTGTAAAGAAAGTCATTGTCCGCGGCCACGTGATAAAACTGCGCGGTCGGCTGATTGTACTGCGTGGACCAACTCTTGCCGCCATCGACCGAGACCGTCGCCCCGCCGTCATTCCCGTTGATCATGCGATCCGGATTCTGCGGATCGATCCAGAAACCGTGATGATCGCCATGTGGCGCCGGCAGCAGATTCAGTGTCTTGCCCCCATCGGTCGAGCGAAACACTCCGGTGTTCAGCATGTAAACCGTGTCCACGCTCTTCGGATCCGCAAAAATATGCGTGAAGTACCACGCGCGCTGCGTCAGCCGCTGGTCTTCGTTGACGCGTGACCAGCTTTCGCCGCCGTCATCGGAACGATACAACCCACTCTGCTTCGACTCGATGAGCGCGTACACGCGATTTGAGTCGGCGCCCGAAACGCTGACCCCGATGCGCCCCAGAATGCCCTCCGGCAGGCCTTTCGCTTCCAGGTGCTTCCAGGAATTGCCCCCATCGGTCGAGCGGTACAATCCACTGCCCGGACCGCCGCTTTCGAGACTCCATGGCGTGCGCTGGATCTGATATAACGCGGCGAACATCACATTGGAATTATGTGGATCGACCGCGAGATCGATGGCGCCTGACTTGTCGTCTTTGTAAAGAATCTTCTCCCAGGTCTTGCCCCCATCGGTGGTGCGATAAATGCCGCGATCCGGATTCGGTCCGTACGCATGACCGAGCGCGGCGATCAGCACATGGTCGGAGTTGCGCGGATCAATCCAAACGCGCGCAATGTGCTGTGTGTTGTTCAATCCAATGTGCTGCCAAGTCTTGCCACCATCGGTCGTTTTGTAGACTCCATCGCCATACGAGATATTGCCGCGCAGGCAGGACTCGCCCGTCCCCACATAGATGACATTCGGGTTCGATTCCGACACAGCAATCGCGCCGATCGACGAGATCATGCTCTTGTCGGAAATCGGCTGCCAGTTCACGCCACCATCGATGGTGCGCCACACGCCTCCGGCAACGCCGCCGAAATAGTAGGTGAAGGGGCTGCCGGGAATTCCCGTCACGGCCAGCACGCGGCCGCCGCGATACGGCCCAATGTCGCGCCACTTCATCCCCTTGAACTGCGCTTCGTTATACGACTGGGCCGCCGCCGAGATTCCAAGCGCTGCAACCAGCACACACCATCCCACCAAACCGCGGACATTCATAGACGCCTCCAAAAAAATGATCTCTGAGAAGTAGACCGACAATGATAACCCATATGTTGGCGCTAAACTTTAAGGCTAATCTTTGACGCTAATTTTTAACGCTAATTTTCGATGCGATCCGAATAGAGAAACTTCAGCGCTTCCGGAAGCCGTGCCGCCCAGGCCGATTCGGTGTGCGTAGCGCCTTCTTCGATGCGAACCTTCAGCCGTTGTTCGTCCAGTCCAGCCGCGCGCAGAATGGCTTCCAGTTCGCGGACGTCTTCCACCGTCTTGGCATCCTTTCCCGCATTTCCCGTTTCCCTCGTCCCCATCCCCAGGTAAGTGCGCGCCGGCCAACTGCTGAATCCGCGGCTCTCGTCCAGAATCTTCCGGTTGGCCACGAACAGAGACGGGCTCTCGATCAACAATCGTCCAAACACTCCCGGCACCGCCAACTGCGTGTATAACGAGATTAGTCCCCCGAGAGAAGAGCCGCCCAATCCCGTATTCTCCGGCCCCTTTAACACCGAATAACGCTCTTCGATCAGCGGCATCACTTCACGCTGCAAAAACTCCGGATAGCATTTTCCCTTCGCGTTTAAAACTTTGGGATCTTTTGACTTGTACGGAATGTACTCGCAAGCCCGGTGTTTTGTGTTGTCGATACCGACGATAATAAGCGGAGGAATTTTCTCTTCGGCGATCAACCGCGCCGCGGTCTCGCCCACTTGCCAGTGCACTCCGGCAAAGGCCGTTACCGGATCAAATAGATTCTGTCCGTCATTCAAATAAAGGACCGGATATCGAGTCGCGCCCCATCCGTCGTAATCGTCAGGCAGCCAAACCCGCACCAGTCGCGTGTTCCCGAAGATACGGCTGCTAAGCTCATGCGACCACAGGTTGCCGGTCGAAACCGGCAGGGCAGCGCTGGCGACAGGCTTTAGTTTTAGTTTTCGCGTTGTGGGCCGGGACATGGGGTAAATCGAGTTCTCAGCTTTCAGCTTTTTGGATTTCGGGAACCGCGGCGTTTTCCGGCAACCCATCCGAACGAGGCGCGGAAGAACCCAGCCCCGGAGGGACGACCCAGTCCTCACGCAAACTCTTTAACTCCTGAGGGCCAGAACATCACGCCTTTTGGCGCAAACTACCGGCTACTGTCTCGTTTCCACCAGATCACCGCCGCCAACATCGTTGCCGTCGCTATCAACGCCAGCGAACTCAAACACAAAATGCACCAGACTCCAAGCACGCGCGCTTCAACAAAGGTCAGATACAAAGCAAACGCCAGACCCGCCGCAGCGCCACTGAAAAGCATTGCCGGAGTCTCGCGCCGCTCGCGATACACCGTCGCCAGCCCCGCCAGCGCCGCGTACCCGAGTATCCCAATCAGCGCGACCGGAATTCCCAGGAGCGACGAATATTCACTGCGGTTCACGATGTCGCAATTGAACGTTGCTCCGATATCGCAGTACGCCGTCTTTGAGGTCGCGTAATGATGCTGCAGCGACACCGACGACACCGCGATTCCGCACACCGCCAGAATGGCGATCAGGCTCATCAGACGCTTCGTCAAACCGGTCACTGCAGCGCGCACCCCGTCCGATCACTCAGCTCTTGCAGCGTGAAATTATGCTCCACTCGTTCGCCCGTGGGCGGAAACTGCCAGGTGGGATAGTGCTTGACGTCTTCGTCTTTGCAAACCTGTGACTGCCCGTGTGTTTCGCCCTTGATGCCGCACTCCACGTAAGGAGCGTACTCAAACGATGCCCCAAATTTTTCTTTTTGCTCCACGCAATGCGGGCACCACCACGCCCCGTACATCTTCACGCCGCGCTCCGTCAGACAGCGCGCGAACGCATCGTGCTTGTGCTGGCTGCGGTTGCCAAGATAATAGACTAGTCCGAACGCGGCCACCACCAGCACGGCATAGATCGCGATGCGCCCCCAATTCCGGCTCAACCTTTTGATGCCCAGTTTTTCGTTTCGCCGTTCTCTTCGTTCTTGCGACATGGAATTCTTATATCACGATTGTTTAGGAAGAATTGTCATCACACGATTCTTTAAACCACCACCCGGAGCGCCGAGGGCAGCACTTCGATCGCCCGGCACTCCAGCGTCAGCACCTCGCCGTCCACCATTACATCCACCGGGCCGTTCAGTTGAAACTCGACGCGCCGAACCTTCTGCCGCTCCGCCAGCGGATGCCGAGTGTGCGTGCCATCATAAAGCGTTGCCAGGTTCCGGATCAGCCCCAGCCGCCCAATCGGCCCCCACCGCACATACTCAATCAATCCGTCATCGGTGACCGCGTCGGGCGCGATCATCATTGTGCCGCCCGTGAACTTGCTGTTGTTAAACGTCAAAAACAGGCAGCGCCGCGAGTCAAACTCTCGCTGCCCCTCCAACCGCACCGGAAACGGGCGCCGATCGAGCCGCACCAGAGAAAGAAAAATAGACAGCACGTACCCAAATTGCCCAAGCCCCAGAAACCGCCGATGCCGCAACGCCGCCACATCCGCCGCAAACCCCACGCTCAGCAAATTCGTGTAGTAGATGGCTCCGTCTTTGTGCTCCAGCCGCAAAACATCACAAGGCCGTGAACGCCGCGCCTCCAACGCCTCCAGCGCGTGCTCTAAACCACTCTTACTGGAAGCCCCATCCGCGAAATCCTTTAGAAAAGAATTGCCGGTTCCAAGCGGAAGAAACCCAAGCGTTGCGACTGCGTCCTCCGGCGTCTCTGCTCCTGTTACCGTGGAATCCGGAAACAGACCGTTGACGATTTCGTACGAAGTCCCATCTCCACCCACCGCCAGAAACTTTCGATAGCCGCGCCCATAGGCCTCGCGAGCAATCCGAGTGGCCTCGCCAGCCGCGCTCGTCTCCGCTGTCTCCAGCACAATTCCCGCCGCCCGCAGGCGATCGAGCGCCGCAGCCACGCCCTCGCGGCAACGCCCGCCGCCCGCCGCCGGATTGATAATGGCAAAAAAAGTTTCGTTCACGTTTAAGGTTTGGTTCTTAGCTCGCAGCCCGTAACTAGCTGCAATCCCCCGAGTGACTGATAGCTGACAGCTGAACCTATATCCCCACTACTCCCGCCCGCGCCGCGTCAACCCCGATCTCCGCCGCCAATTCTCCGCGCTTGATCTTCAGCGACGCCGTCCGCGGAAAATCTTTCTCCCACACCAGATACCCACCCACGCGCTTGAAGTCGGCCAGCCGCCGGTTCCGCTCCACCATCTCCTCGCGCAACTTATCGTCGAACTGCTGATTCTGCTCCAGCCGCAACACCAGCACCAGCATCTCGTTACCCAGCGTCTTCTGCGGCCACAAATAATTCGCCGCAAACATGCAGAATTCCTTCACCGGCAGACCATCAAACACCGCTTCAATATCCTCGGGATAAATGTTCTTCCCGCCCTCGGTGACAATCATATTTTTCTTGCGCCCAACAAGTTGCAGGTGTCCGCGCCCATCAACATCAAAGCGCCCCTGATCGCCCGTCAGCAACCAGCCCTCGACGATCGTCTGCGCCGTCTGTTCCGGGTCATCCAGATAATGCGACATGACCGCGCGGCTCCGCACCGCCACTTCCCCAATCCCGTCGCCATCCGGATTCAGCAGGCGGACCTCGGTTCCAGGCAGCGGCTTGCCCACCGTATCGGCGCGAAATGGTTTCAGATCGTTGAGCGTCACTGCCGTGCAAGCTTCCGTCAGCCCGTATCCGCACGTCACTGGAATTCCAAGATCGTAGAAAAACTGCAACGTCGAAGGTTCCGTAAATGCTCCGCCCACAATCAACGCCCGCAGTTCTCCGCCAAACGCCCTGTGCACTTGCGGCAGCAGACGACGGCTGAACTCCACATGCGGACGTGCTCGCGTCAGCATTTTGTTCAGCCCAATCAAGCGGTCAAGTATCATCCGCTTTGCGGGCTTCAGTTCAGCAAACTTCGCTCGCAGTCCACGTTCCAAATTCTTCAGCACCATCGGCACCAGGCTCACATAGGTGATGCGGTAGCGCACAAACGCGTCGCGCACAAACTCCGGACGCAGCGTCCGCAGATGAACCACGCAAGCTCCGCACACAAACGGCCCGACAAATCCCACCATGAAATCAATCGCGTGATTGGTGGGCAGAATACTCAAATAGCGCACGCCCGGCCAAAATGGATACCACGCCGTCAACGAAGCGCACTGCTCCAGATAACTGTCGTGCGTGAGCACGCATCCCTTCGGACGCCCGCCCGTCCCCGACGAATAGACGATGCAGGCCGTGTCCGCGCGCTGCCGCGTCGCAAACTGCGGCTCGCCCTTCCGCTTGAATTCTTCCCAGCGGTAAGCGCCGCGCAAGTCCGCGCCCGCCGGCGCTTCCGTCACCAGCACAATCTCAACCGTAAGTTTCGAGAACTCCGGTGACTGTGTGATCGCCCGCCACAAGTAGTATTCGACAACCAGAAACCGCGCCTTCGAATGCGCCAGCAGTTGCAGATGCTCGACCGCGCTCAATTTGTAATCCAGCGGAACCAGAACGCCGCCACAGAAAAAGATCGAGTATGCCGAAATCAGCCACTTCGACTGATTCGTCATGATGATCGCCGCCCGGTCCCCCGCCTTGAAATCGGCGTCCTCAAGCGCGCGGCAAAGCGGCCGCGCCAGTTCCCTAAAGTCAGAGTAGGTTAACCGCGCCTTTTCGCGGTCACGATCAGCTTCAATCAGGCAGGTTTCATTGGGCCAGCGCTCCAGCGCGTCTTTGAGCGCGGCACCCAGGCTGGCATATTGACGGAGGTCAAGCATTTAATGTTTTATCTCACCACGGAGACACGGCTAAAGCCGCGCCTGAATCCTATTCGCGAGCGTACGAAAATCCGACACGCCCTGCAGTTCATAGTCTGGCAACTCGATGCGGAAGTGATGCTCCAGTCGCGTCAGCAAATCGAGCGCCTGCAGGCTATCAATGCCAAGCGTCTTAAAAAAGTCGTCGTCAGGCGTGAGCTTTTCCCGCGGCACCTTAAAATGCGAAGCGGCAAGATTCAGAACTTCATCGAGCGTGTGATCAGTCGTAGGCGCTGACATAAGCGTGATGTCCTTCATATTACCGAGTTACAGATTACACATTTACGGCAGATACGGCTGCACTCCCTCATTCTCCACAAACTTCCGCAGCCCTTCTTCGACGGCTGGACGCGAATAAAGGTCGCAGAAAATATCGATCTCCCGCTTCAACTCCTCATGTGGGATCGGCTTCACGAACTCCTTCGCCGCTGCTGTCGTCCGCCGGTCGAATTTTCCAACCTGGCTGGCCGTAGCTCGCGCCACCCGCAGCGCCTCGCCTTCGGCCGCAATCTGGCTCACCAGCCCGATCTGCTGCGCTTTCATCACATTGAAGCTGCGTCCGGTCAGCAGCAGATCGCGCACCACCGCATTGCCCACATCCCGCTTCAGACGCGGGATCCCACCGAATCCCGGGATCAGCCCGAGCCGCAGTTCCGGAAAACAAAATCGCGCCATCCGGTCCGCAATCATAATGTCGCAAACCAGCGCCAGCTCGAACCCGCCGCCAAACGTCACCCCATGCACTGCCGCGATCGTCGTCAGCGGCGCCGCATCGAGCGCGTTCATCACGGCGTGAATGCGCTCCAGGAATTCCCGCACTCCGCGCAAGGCTGCGCCTTTTTCCATCGCTCGACCGCGCTGAAACAACTCGCGCAAATCCGCTCCCGCTGAAAATCCCGCCTTCAACGTCGAATGGATAATCAACGCATGCGCTTCATTCGACAGCCCGGGCAGAGCTGCCACAAATTTCTCCAACTCCTCCAGCGTGCGCGTCCCAATCTCGTTGCACGGGTCGCGATGCAGCGCGAGTTCAATCGCCCCATTCACCTTCTGCCAGGAAAGCGTCTGCCCTTTGAAGTCGTTCATGCCGTCTTCGCCGCCTGATACATCGCGTCAATTTCGTTTCGAAAGCGCTCTGCAATCAGGTCCCGCTTCAGCTTTCCATTCGCCGTCAACAGCCCGCTCTCAATGGTGAACGCTTCCTCCACCAGATGAAACCCTCGTACCTGTTTGTAATGCGGAAGGCCCGGATTCACAATGTCCAGCGCCGCCTGCGTTTTTTCGCCACTCACTTTGCCCGTAACCAGCGCCGCCAGATATCCGCGTCCATTGCCTACGACCACCACCTGAATTGCGCCCGGCAACTCGTGCAATATCTTATCCTCAATCGGCTCCGGCGCAATGTTATGTCCCGATCCGAGAATAATCAGGTTCTTGATGCGGCCGACAATCTTCCAGTTTCCGTTTGCGTCCACTTCGCCCTGATCGCCGGTATGAAACCAGCCATCGCGCAGTACTTTCGCTGTTTCCTCCGGACGACTCCAGTATCCCGGAAAAATATTCGGCCCGCGCACCACGATCTCCGCATTCTCCGCGATCTTCATTTCCACGCCCGAAATCGGTGGCCCCGCGCGCCCCGGAATGATCGGCGCATCCGGATCATCCATGGTACAGATCGCCGTCGTCTCGGTCAGGCCGTACACCTGCAAAACCGGGACGCCCAGCATCATAAAGAACAACTGTGTTTCTAAACTTAGCGGCGCCGAGCCACAAATCAGCGCGCGCAGTTTGCCGCCGATCATCTTCTTTCGAATCGTGGGAAATACGAGCCGATTTGCCAGCCCGAGCCAGAACCCGTCTCCGGCGCGGGATTTCCCCTCCTGCCGCCGCACCCATGCGCCCTTTGCCTTGGTGTACACCTTCAACGGAAATCCACCCGTCTTCCAAAGTTGCTCGTCGACCGCTTTGCGCATGCGTTCGAGCAGCGCGGGAACATTCAGAAAATACTCCGGCGCTGCCATGCGCATTTCCGCAGCAATCTTCCCCAGATCCGTATTCAATGTCAGCTTGTTGCCGCGCAACATACAGGTCAGCATCATGATCCACGAGCCCGCAAAGCAAAACGGCAGGTAATGAAACACGGCGTCCTGTCCCGGACGCGTCTTCGCCGGATCACCCAGTATCGTGCGATCCCGCATAAGCTGATCCAGCCGCCCCGAAGTGCAGCCCAGCATGTGCCCGACGTTGCCCGCGTTTAGCATCACACCCTTCGCCTCGCCTGACGTGCCTGACGTATAGATGATCGTCACCACATCTCCTTCTGCAACCGTCAGCGCTGGATTCTCCACCGGCCCGCGCCCTGCCGTGAACACATTTTCAAAACAGAAATGCGGCGGAGCTTCAGGCCACGCCTCGACGATCGCATCGGCCAGCGACTGTTCGCCGCAAGCGATCACCGAGGGCCAGCAATCCTTCATCATCGCGACCAGTTCGGCCGGCGACTGCCGCGCATACAGCGGCACCGCCGTCAGCCCCTCCGCCATGACGGCTAGATCCATCGCCACCCACTGCATTGAGTTATGCGCCAACAGCGCGCAGCGGTCGCCCTTCTTCAGCCGCAGCCGACGCAGATAAGCCCGCGCCACTTGCACCTGAGCCAGCAACTGCCGCGCTGTAAGCGGAACTGGCTGCCCGTCGCGCAGTTCCTGCAGCACGACGGCATCGCCGCTGCGCTCCAGCCTCGCAACAATCTGTTCAAGAAATGACATGCGACTGTGATCGACCAGGAGTACCGATGTTGCAAACTACCTCTCGGGATTTCCTCAGTGAACCTTCGTGTCCTTTGCGGTTTCCGCACTTCTTTAACCACAGAGGACACGAAAGTTCACGAATAAAAACCCAACCTACCCGTACGCCTTCACTAACTCTCGCAACCCATCGCCCATCGGCGGCAGATAATCCTCCCAGCTCCATTCTCCGCGACGAGTAGGAAACTCCGGATACCGCCGCTGCACTTCTTCTTCAAAATACACGCCCATGCGCGCCATCAATTTCAAATTCTTCACCACCGTCCGCGCGATCCCGTCGGCAATCCGCTCACCGTCGCGATCCAGAATTTCGAGTGCCGCCAGAGTTCGCGCCTCCAGGTCCGCATCATCCACATTCATCAGCAACTCCTGATGCCCGCGCTCGTTCATCAGATTCCGTATGCGCTCATCCATCGTGATCCCCGCCGACGCCACCAGCGCCGGCATCGAAGTCACAATCCCGTGATAACGCGAAGACACCATCATGCGGCACGCCCGCAGGATACTAACCATTTGGTACATGTTGTAATCGTCCGAAGTCAGCACCGGAACTCCGCCCAGCTTCTCCGAGATACGACCGCACGGCCGAGCATCCATGCGCTCGGTCGCGGCCAGGATCACGAACACATTTTTCTTCTGGCGGAACGCGGCCACCGCATTGGCAATCGAATTCAGATAATGTTCGTAGGCGCGATCCGCCTTTGGCCCCGCGTGATGAAAGTAGGGCCCGCGGTAGTGGCTCTCTTTGTATGCGCCCGTCAGGCTGTACAGCGCGGCCTTCGCCACCGACGCCTTCACCGGCCACTCAAACGGATTGATCGGACACAACACCAGCACCGGCGTCTTGCCATCCCAACCCACATCGCGCAGCGCCTTCCGCCCATACTCCGCACCCAGCGGCTCAAATGTCCATGCCGTGTCCGTGCCCAGTTCCGTTGGCACGCCGAGCTCGCGCAGAATTTTCCGCGACTCATCATTGCGCGTGATCACCAGCGAATTCCTGCAATAGCGTCCGCACATCTTTGCGACCAGCGGATCCATATGCCCCGCTTCGGCGCCGTAGCCGATCGACAATTTGTTCTCCGCCGCCGCAATGCCCAGCGAGCCGATCATCATCGTCGCCAATGCATTCGCAAATTTCGATTTGAACATCGAACCTTCACACGCCACAACGCCATGATGTTTCGGCACTTCCCTGGCCAGGAACGGCGGGAAAATATCCGGCAGCCGTACCTGCGACGTGCCTTCGAAATAGCCGCGCGACCGGTCAAAATTAAACGTCATCATGCTGAGATCGACATTCTCCGGCCCAAGAATCCGCCGGATTTGCCGCAGCATCTCCTCCACGCGCACATCCGACCCGGTGTTGCGCGTGCCGTTGTAGCCCGCAAACAGCAGCTTCAGTTTCTCGCCCGGCTGCCATGGATCCCGCTTGCCCATCATCCACTGAACCTTCTTGCCCTCGATGATGCTGGATACCCACGCTTCCAGAACGAAGTCCATCATGCGGCAGACCCTCCTGCCCTCGTGCTCTCCGGCCACGCTTGATACGGGTATGCAAAATTGTGCTCGCGGCTGAACCGGAGCAGCGGAAAACTGTATTGCGAAAACGGCGTTGGCTTGCGTCCCATCTCCGCTGTAACCCGAGTGTTATCGAACACGGTATTCCAGGTCAGGTACGGCATAAAGACCTTCATCAGTGCCGCAGCGTGCCCCACCGGTCCTTTGCGGTTCGCGAGCGTGTTGACGATGGAGCTGAACGGCTTTTCGAGGATCGGCACAAACACCGGCCCGCGCCGGTTCTGCTCGGCTGCCAGTGCCTTGGTCAATTCTTGAAACGACTGCGCATCGTTGCCGGAAGAAAGATGATAGGTATCGTGCTCGGGATTCGCCTTCATGTGCAAAGTCGAAATCGCATCGGCCACGAAGTCCACATTCACAATGTCAATCTTGTCATGCGGACGAAACGGCAGCACCGGCAATCCCGCCAGGAACACGAACGACCGCACCATGTCGAACTGCGTCGTCTGCGGATAGCGGCTGTCTCCCAACACGATACTCGGACGAAAAATCGTCAGCGGCACGTCCGGCAGCAATTCGCGCACCATGTGTTCACAGAATTTTTTCGTCCGCGCATAGGGATCGTAATCGGAACGCCCCCATTCAATCGAGCGGTCCTCTACAACAACTTCGTGGCTGCGTTTTCCCGCCACCGCCACCGTGCTCACATTCGAAAACCGCCTCAGCCCGTGGTAATACTGCGATCGCCGCGCCAACTGCACCACTTCGAGCGTCCCGCGCAGATTCACATTCAAACAATTTTTTTCCGACTTTCGATTCAACGAAGCTGCGCAGTGGATCACCGAATCGGTGGTGTGCACGAGCCGGTCGTAATCGCTGGCTTCAAGCCCGAACTGCGGCGACGTGAGATCGCCGCGAAAGATCCGGATCTTCGCCTGCAAGTAGTCGTAGAACTTGGGAAACGGCAGGTGCAACTGCAAGGCATTCCAAAGACGCAGTTCCGCGTCACGCGGATCGCGGCCGCGCACCAGCAGATTCAAGGTCGCATCATGCTGGTCGAGCAGATTCGCGGCGACATGCGCGCCGATGTACCCGGTCCCACCGGTCAGGAATATCGCCACGTTGCTCCGTTTGTCCCCGTCTTCATAGCATCGCGATTTTCGCTCTTCGTTGGCGGCGCAGTCGGCGCCGGCGGCATCTGCAGCACACGCGGCGCACGCGCTTCCAGCGGACGCCCCTCAATCAGCGGATACGTCCACCGCCGCAATGCCGGAATATGAATGTTGATCCAATACTCCCACCAGTCCAGCCCCGCCGTGTCATATCCGAAACTTTCTTTCTCTTCGGGCGTCAGAGCCTGCGACAGCTTCTCTACATTATCCGCGATAAAATCGTGTTCGTTGTGCAGAATAAAGGGCTCAAACAGGCCCACTAATTTCTCCACGCGCTCGAGGTTGCGCTCGGTTTTTGCCAGCGGCTTCTTCATCGGCAGCGGAGACATCACGCGCTGAATCGACTTGATAATCATTTTTTGCGCCGGCGCCGACATGCGGTTATAACGCTCCTTCGAAACCGGAATCGCGTCCATTCGCAACCGGAGCCAGTATTCAAGACCTTCCTGAGCCCGATAGTGTCGCCGATGTCCGAGCGATGTCAACTCAATCGACCGCCCCATGTCGCAAGGATTCGTGACCGATGTAGCCAGTTGATACAACGGATCGTGCCGCCGCTCCACCAGCGCCGCGCCAATCAGCGTCATGCCCGCGCACACCGCGTCCACCGGAATAATATCCAGCCGCTTGCGTTCATTCGAAGGCAGTTGCCGGAACGCCGTCCCCAGCAGATACGACAGCGACGCTGAAGTATTGATTCCCTCATTCCACCCGCGAAACGGCTTCGTCACCGAGGTCTCAACAATCGCCGGACGAACGATCGCAATCGGCAGTCCCGCGCCATGTTTCGCAATCATGGATTCCGCCAGGTATTTCGTGTAGGTGTAAGTATTCGGCCATCCCAACTCCTTCGCGCGCCGAGTGCCTTCTTCCGTAAGATACTTTTTCAGCCAGCGCACCCGGTTCTTGCGGATTTGGTTTTCCAGCGCCTGCCCGCTCAGCCCTTTCGCCGCATGCGCTTTCTCCAACGCCTGCTTCTTCAGTTCCTCGGTGACTTGCGGCCCTTCCACCCGCGCTTCCGCCGACTCCACCAGTTCATGCAGGCGATGCCATTCTTCTTCCGCGTCGAAGTCCTTCAATCCCGCCGGCGTGTAATTCAGACGCACTCGCTCACTCACGCGCCCATCGCGCTGTCCCGCCACATAACAAGTCGAAAGATGCAGCAACGCCGCGTGATCCGATGCGCGAATGAATTCGATCAGGTGATGCGTCGAATCCACATTCACCGCCAACGCGTCCCGCAGATCGGGATTGAAATCCGTTAACCCCGAGCTGTTGATGATCAGATCCAGATCCTTGCTCAGCCGCGCTGCCGTCTCAGTATCCAGTCCCACACCGGGCTGCGAAACGTCGCCCTCCACGACCTCAATTTTTTCCGCCAGCAGAGCGCCCAGCCGATCGCCGTATTTCTCAAACAAGGGATCAAAAACCGGCGAGCCTTCAATCATTTTCTCGAAGCGCGTCTGCGCTGGACTCGACTTCTGCCGCCGGATCAGCAGATAGAGTTTCCCAATCTCCGGCAGATCCATCAAGGTATTGGCCAGCCACACCTTGCCGATAAATCCCGTGACGCCGATCAGCATCACGCGCTTTCCGCCCAGCGCCTTACGCACCGAAAACGGCGCTGGATGCCGTGTTTCATCGAAGTACACAATCGGTCGAACCCGCGGCGCGTCCACCCGCACGGCCGGCACAATTGCCGATGCCAGCGCTTTGGGACCGCGCAATCCGAGAGCGCGCACCCATCGTGCCGGACTTTGCTGCCCGTCCGGACCCGCTTCGCGAATCCGCGCAAATATTCCGCGCGGGCGAATCACCGGACTCAGCAGCCGTCCGGTCGCAACTCCATCGCGGAAATCAAGGCGGTTCGCAATCATCCACCGTACTCCCAAATGCCGTGCCAGTGGCCACATCACGTGCTCCAGCCCTTGGCTCACCAGCACCACATCCACACCCGTGGCCTGCAGCGCCTTCAGGTGCCGCACTCCTTCTTCTTTGAGCAGCGGCTTCAGCTTGTATTCGAATTCCTCTTCGCCCAGCAGATCGAGGCGGTCGCGCGTAATCCCGCGCAGCACGGCGTGAACGATTCGAGTCGCGGCAACGCGGTTTGCCGCATACAAAAATGGCCGCAGCAACGCCATCAAGAGCACCAGGCTGCGGCGTGCCGCCCGCGCGATAAATGTCTGGCTGTTCCAGGTAAAAAAGGCGATCGGACGAACCGTGGTCAGTTCCAGCAGACTTCCCTCCACCCGCCAGTAAACGGGCGACGAAGGCCGCGGATGAGGAGGAGGCGGAGCAACGACCGGAGCAACGCGCGAGGCCGACGGCGCGCCTGCTGCCGACGCGCTGGCGTCAAGTGATGTCCGCGCCCGCTCTTCTTCGAGATTGTTCACAGGTTCCACAAATCAATATCCGGCTGCGCCTTTTTCCAGACAACGTTCCGAGGATAACTTTCTCTCGGCTCACAGGGCCCCAGGGAACGGGGCCGAATCATCCATTTTAACCTCTCCTTCGCAAAGGACGAAGAATAAGTGCCAGCCCGTCTCCGCGCGGGTTTTCACGGGCGGTGCCAGCCCCAGCTATGCCTCCCGGATTTTCGAAGACTCAGCCATAGCCCCTGTGCCGCGGACGCTCCTGTCCGCGAACTCTCTGCCAAAGCGGAGAATTCGAGGGTACCGCGAATTTACCTCCGTAAGAGTTTGGTAGGATGAGTCACCACGGAGATGGAGCAGCGCGCGAAAGGAAATGCCGGCAACGTGAATACGCTTACGCTATTCGGACTGTTCGCGGTGACCGCGATGTTGGTCACTTATGCGTTGGAGAAGCGCAGTTCATGGTTTGTCCTGGCCTTTGCGGTTTCCTGCGCGCTCGGCTCCGCTTATGGTTTTCTGCAAGGCGCCTGGCCCTTTGGGTTGGTCGAGGCGATCTGGTCAATCGTGGCCGTGCGCCGCTGGTATAAGGCGCGGCAGTGAAAAGCATCCACCACTAAGGACACAAAGGGAAACGAAGTAGGACCTTTGGGAATTCGCGCCAGGCTCGCTCAGAGTTTATTCAGCCCATCGAGAGCCGCGACTTTGTAGGCTTCCGCCAGCGTGGGATAGTTAAATACCGTGTCGCGGAAATATTCGATGGTCGCGCCCATCGTCAGCACCGCTTGTCCAATGTGCACGATCTCCGCCGCCCGATCCCCAATAATGTGCACGCCCAGCAATTTCAACGTATCCGGATCAAACAGAATCTTCAGCAGCCCCTGATCGTCGCCCAACATCTGCCCTTTCGCCAGTTCCGAGTAGCGGGCCAGCCCGCTCTCATACGGAATCTTATTGCGCGTCAGCTCTTCCTCGGTGGCGCCCACCATGGAGATTTCCGGAATGGTATAGATGCCATACGGAATCAGATTCGGCAGCAACCGGCTGGGCTTGCCAAACATGTGACAACCTGCCAGCCGCCCCTGCTCCATCGAAGTACTGGCCAGTGCCGGGAACCCAATCACATCCCCGGCAGCGTAAATATGCGGGACCGTGGTCTGGAAATTTTCGTTCACCACCAACTTGCCCCGCTCCTGCGGCTCCAGACCCGCAGCCTCGATTTTCAGCTTGTCGCTATTCGCTTGCCGTCCAATGGTATACAGCAGCGCCTGCCCGCGAACTTTCTTTCCGCTCTCCAGCGTCGCGAAAACTTTGTCCCGCTCCTCGTCGAAGCCAACCGACACCACTTTCTCCCCGACGCGGAAAACCGTTCCCAGTTGCCGCAACTGGAAGCACAGGCTTTCGATAATCTCCCGATCCACAAAATCCAGCAGCGTCGGACGCTGGTCGAGCAGCGTCACCTTCACCCCAAGCGCCGCGAACATGGACGCATATTCCAACCCGATAATCCCGGCGCCCACCACAATCAATTCCCGCGGTATCTCCTCCAGGCAGTGCACCTGATCCGAATCGAAGATGCGCCTCCCGTCCACCGGGATCCCGTCGATGTGCACCGGCCGCGTACCGCAGGCGATCAGAATCTTCTCTCCCCGAACCTGTTGCACTCCCTCGTCGGTGACGATCTCAATCGTATGCGGATCGGCAAAGTGAGCGTCGCCTTCAAGCGCGGTCACGTAATTCCGCCGCAGTTGCGCCTTGATCACATCCACTTCCCGCGTCATCACCGACGTCGCCCGCAGCACCAGGTCCGACATCATGATCCGGTCTTTCACCACGTAACCGCGGCCATAGAACATCCGCTGGCGCAAGCCGCTCAGGTAGAGCACCGCCTCGCGCAGCACCTTGCTCGGAATCGTCCCGGTATGGACGCAAACTCCTCCCATCGTCAGCCGGCGGTCGATGATCGCGACTTTCTTGCGCATCTTCGCCGCGCATATCGCCCCCTTCTGCCCCGCCGGACCGCTTCCAATCACCACCAGATCGTATTCGTTAGCCTGCATATGTGTGCGCTTCGCCGCAGCACGAAACTAGCACTTTCTTACTCCACGCAAAAGGTACCTTTCGTTTCTAATACAGAATTAAGAGTCCTTTAATAACGTGGCGAATAACGAGTGGGGCGCGGACACTCCTGTCCGCGAACTCTATCCAAACCAGGAGTCGCACGCATCGGACAATTCATTTCACAGCGTACGAAACCATCGTCCGCCCACGTGGGCCATGCGTCTTCTCAAGTTTTGAGAGCACTCTCGCTTCCAGGTCATCCGGATCGACCACCATCTCGCAAGCAGCGATCTGCTCATGACTCGCGCCGTGAAAACACAGCTCACAAACTCCCAAACCGTCTTCGGATCGCACGGGAGGACCAAACGTGCGGCACGTCATCGGCCGCGCATCGTAGAGATCGCACAATCCGGTCTCCGGATCGAGCACGGGACAAGGCTCATCATTGGCAAATTCCGCAAAGCGATCTTCCGCCTCCGGTCCTTCGTCAAGCACGCCGGTTTCTGCGTCACCAGGAAACTCCGCCGACAACCGCTGAATCGACAGCCGCGCCCGCTTGCGAATACGGAGCGCCCGCTGCGAGTCCGTCTTTGCGAGGTCGGCCAACCCCTGCTGCAACCGCACCGCATCCAGTTGATTGATGGCAAACACGCCGACGCAGCATTGCGTGCATCCCGGACGACATACCAGCCATTCGCCGCTACGCCGCGCGGCATCGGCCAGAGCAGCGTCCACGATCTGGATCAGCGCGCCATCCGCAGCCGGCAATCGCCGTGAAGACATTTCGGAAGCATACCGCAACCCTCGTGTGGCGCGGACACTCTTGTCCGCGAACCGCCGCCGCATGTCGAACCGCAGCGCAGGATCATCACCTATTGCCCCCAATCGCGGACAGATAGCATCGCCATCTTCTCCATCAACAGCCACACCGGCGCTCTAACTCTCGTGGATAACTTCCCCACCCAAGGCAAGACGCCGCGTAACTTCGAAATCGATCCCACTGGCAAGCTCCTGTTCGTGGCCAATCAGGACACCAACAACATCGTAGTTTTTCGGATCGACCCTAACTCCGGAAGATTAACCTCCACCGGCCAGACCCTCCACGTCCCCTCGCCCGTGTGCCTGAAGTTTGTGGCCGCAGAATAAGGCGAGACTGTCAAAGTCTCATCCGCCACCCGTCACTGGAACAATTAGACAATTTCCACAGAGTTACCCTTTGACAAATGAGGCAATCAGTGTCACGTTCCTTGCACTGTCTAAGTCAATTTTTGTCCGAGGTGTTCGGATGACAAGGGTTGCTTTCGCGCTTGCCGTTTTTGTATGTTTGGTCTCTATTCTGCAACCGTCAGCCTTTCCTCAGGCTCAAGACCCGGCATTCCAGTTGGGAATACCGCCCGGCAGCACCATCACAGGTGGACCCGACGTTATCAATTTATCGAGCCTCGGCGTTCATTTTGAAGTTCCCGTTCACGGAAGGACTGGGCGCGGCATGAATTTTTCCTTCAACATGAACTTCGACAGTTCCAGCTACAGCCTGATCCCTATTGTCGGAGGGCTCCAGTGGTCGTCACTTGTCGGCTCGCTAAGCACCGGCGGCCTCAATGGTTTGGGGGCGATTATGGGGTCGCTAGCTCAAAAAACTTGCAAAAACCAATACCGTGAGACACAGACATACGACGATTACACCTTATGGAGATGAAGATGCGAAGAGGGCTAGGAGTTGCGGGGAGCGTGCTTATGCTTTTGCTGCTTCTCTCTGCGGATGTTCTCAGTGCCCAATCGGATTTTTCCGCCGACAAGAGCCAGATCTCAAAGTTGCTGACTGGGCTCTCTGATCATTCCATCAAACCCGCTGATGTCCTTGACCCATCTATGAAATTAGAGAAACGCACGAGCAGCTTGGGATATTTTGACGATCCAGCGTATCAACTGAGCTTGGTCCCTGTTGGTGACATCGAGATCAATGCAGATGGCTCGGCAGCGGTTCGGGTGAAAGTTCGTTTCAAGACTGAGGGCAAAGAAGTATCTGCGCAAAGCACCGCAGAGTTCGTGAAGA
>JANXZM010000060.1 GCA_025355505.1 Acidobacteriaceae bacterium
GTAGTGTGTCCCGAAACCGCCGCATCGCTCCCACGGAGCAGATGCGGCGGGTCGTTGTATCTTTCTGAGCTGTATAAAACCGCTGGACGCCTTTACTTCCGGCGCCGAGCGGTTGCAATCAGAACTTGTTCAGACGTTCCCTAAGGTGTATTGTCCCAATTTCATCAACCACAAAGGGCGCGAAGTCACACTACAGATGTAAATCCTTGCGCGTTTCCTTCGTGGTGAATCAAGACCTACCTATTCGCCAACGAAAATTTGCCCTGCGTTGTACCATGAAAACGCACCAGGAAAACGCATGCTCTTCGTGCCCAATCCCGTGACCCACACCAGTTCGCGCCTGCTCGAGTTCGAAAGCTTGCGCGACCTGCTCGCCGGCTACGCCACGTCGCCTTTGGGCCAGCGCCGCATCGCGGAACTGGCGCCTTCGCTCAACCACGCCTGGATTGAAACCCAGCAGCAGCTGACCACCGAAATCCGCGAGTATCGCCGAGTCGGCGGGCGTTTCGAATTTACCGGCCTGCCCGAAGTCAAAAGGCTCATCGACAAATCCCGCATTGCCGGAGCCGCCCTGGAAACCACCGAGATTCGCGACGTGGTCCTGGTAGCCGACCGCGGATCCGAGTGGCGCGAAATCGTCCGTCAACCTCCCGCCGCGATGCGTTCCGAGTGGATTGTGGTAGCCAAGCTTTCCGCCGGCATCCAGGATTTCACCGCCTTTCTGCGCGCGTTCCACAACAAAATTCTGCCCGACGGCACGCTTGACGATCGCGCTTCGCCCGGACTGTACCGCATTCGCCGCGAGATCGAGAAGCAGAAGCGTCAGATCCAGGAATCGCTGCGCGGTTACCTGCGCAAACTAGCCGAAGGCGGCACCGTCCAGGACGAACTCATCACCATCCGCGGCGAGCGCTTCGCGATTCCTATAAAAATCGAACAGAAACGCCGCGTGCAGGGCGTAGTGCACGGCGCCAGTTCCAGCGGACAAACTGTCTTTGTCGAACCGCTGGAAACCATTGAGCAGAACAACGAGCTGGTCCGCCTGCTCGATGAAGAACAAGCCGAGATCCATCGCGTCCTCTTAGAAATGACGCGCCAAATCGGCGAAAATTCCGAGGCAATCCTCGAAGCCGCCGACATCCTGGCCGAACTGGAACTCCAGTTCGCCAAAGCCCGCTTCGCCGAAGACTACAACTGCGTAGCCGTGAGCCTGTCTGAAGGAGCAAGCGTCGAGCACGGAACTTCGAACCAGCAAGAACCACGTGGGGACGGGCGCCCTCGCCTCCTTCTCCACCGCGCCCGCCATCCTCTGCTAGAGCGCAATCTAAAACTAAAGAACGCGAAGATCGTCCCCGTCACCATCGAGATGGAAGGCGACCATCGCCAGCTGGTAATCACCGGACCCAACACCGGCGGCAAAACCGTGTCTCTGAAAACGCTAGGCCTGTTAGCGGTGATGGCCCAGTCTGGCATTCCCGTTCCCGCGGACCGCGCTGATATGCCGGTTTTCGACGCCATTTTGGCCGACATCGGCGACTATCAATCCATCGAGCAGAATCTCTCGACCTTTTCCGCGCACGTGACGAACATCGATTTTATTTCGCGCACCGCGACTGCGAATTCGCTGGTGTTGCTCGATGAACTAGGTTCTGCGACCGATCCCGAAGAAGGCGCGGCGCTCGCGGTTGCCATCGCCGACCATTTTCGAAAAGTCGGATGCATGATCATTATCTCCACCCATCACACGTCGCTAAAAGTGTATGGCGCGAACACGCCCGGAGTTATCAACGCCTCAGTGGGCTTCGACGAAACGACGCTGCAGCCCACTTATGAACTGAAGATCGGCGTTCCCGGAGCTTCCGCCGGAATCAATATTGCGCAGCGACTGGGACTGAATCCCGAAATTATTGCATCCGCGCGCTCGCGTCTGGGCTCGCAAACGCAAGACGTTGGACGCTTTCTGGATCGTCTGCACGCCGACTTGCGCGATTTAGAAACCGAGCGCTCGCGAATGAAAGCCCGCGAGCAGGAACTTGAGCACGAGAAGTCGCAACTGGCTAACCAAGGCCGCAAAGAGCAGCAAGCCAAAATCCGCGAGATGGAAAACAAGCTGGAAGCTCTGTTCCGCGACTTCGAATACCACGCGCGTGAAACCGTGAACGCCGTGCAAGACCGCGCCGCCGCGCAGAAACTTTCGAAAGACGCCGAAGGCCGCATCGCCAAAATGCGCCGCGAGTTCCGCGAGCAGTTCGATTCCACCGTAGTGGCGCACGCCACCGGCGCCGATCGCGGCGACCCAAACGCGCAACCCAGACTGGTGAAGCACGTCTCCGAAGGTGACACGGTGAAGCTCAAGTCGCTGGGCCGCGCCGCCGTAATAAAAAAGAAAGTCGGCGACAATCACTTCGACGTGGAAATCGGCTCGATGAAAATGCGGATCAACCGCGAAGACATCGCCGAAGTGCTGGCGAGCGCGCAAGGAAAGATGCAGCAGCAATCTTCGCCCGTCGAAGCCGCGCGCTCCCGGGGAATCACCGTCAAGCTCCAAAACGAAATCAGCGATCTGAACACGCCCACCGAAATTAACGTCATCGGCCGCACCGTGGATGAAGCCACCAGCGAAGTCGAAAAATTTGTGGACCGCGCGTTTCTAGCCGGAATGCCGCGAGTGCGCATCGTCCACGGCAGCGGCATGGGCATCTTGCGCAAGGCCCTGCGCCAATATCTGCAAAAGCACCCGCACGTCGAGTCCGTCACGGAACCCCCTTCCAACGAAGGCGGCGGCGGAGCCACGCTGGTGGAGTTAAAGGTCTAGCTACTCATCGGCGCTGTAGTTTGGCCGTTTACTATCTTGGCAATATTTAGTTAGTATGGATGCGAAGGCCGGTCCGCCCGCCGAAGGGCGTTGACAGAACATGGCACAAGCCCACAAAGTCCCTGAATGAAGAACAATCCTCTCCCGCGACTCGATGGACGTCCTGATATCCGGGAGTTGCTGCTACCGCATTGTCGCCTGGGTCGCGGCGACCTTTGGACCGACCCGCTTTCGGGTACAAGGTGGGTTGTCTCGATGCAGCGAATCCTGACGACATAGCGAAGCTCATGGACGGCAGTAGGGCGGCCCTGGCTATCCACGACCCACCCTATAATCTTGTCGCTTTCAAAGAAACGAGCATCGGCGAATTCACCGCGTCGTGCGAACGGTGGGCGCGAAGCACGCTGGGCTGGCTGGCCCCGGACGCTTCGCTCTACGTCTGGCTTGGAGCAGACCAGACGGATGGGTTCCAGCCGTTGCCCGACTTCATGATCATGATGCGGTCACTCCCAGTAACCGCCCGCAGCTTTATCACCATGAGAAACCAACGTGGTTACGGTACGCAGAAGAACTGGATGGCCGTCCGGCAGGAGTTGCCTTACTACACAATGGGTAGGCCAGTCTTCAATGTAGAGGCGGAATACACCGACATCCCGAAAATTCTTCGGGGGTACTACAAGAAGGTCAATGGCACGATGACGGAAAACATGGAGCGCAGTCGATCTGAAAACATTCGGGCGGGCAACGTGTGGGTGGATATTCAACAAGTTTTCTATCGGATGGAGGAGAACGTTAGCGGTTGCTACGCACAGAAGCCCTTAAAGTGTATTGACCGAATTGTCAGAGCATCGTCCAACATCGGCCAGTTGGTCGTTGACTTCTTTGCTCATTCAGGGACTACGCTGCTGTCCTGTGAGATTTCCAAGAGGCGGTGCTTCACGATAGACACGGACCCGGTTTTCTGCGAGATCGCAATTCGGCGGCTTGAACATTACCGCAAGACTGGTCAGTTTGGTTGGCAGAACGGCCACGCTTTCGAGGACAACATCCAGGTTGAGTTTGAACGAGTCCCAGAAGAGCCGGTCAGCGTGAAGCCGTTGGCGACACCTCCTGTCACTCAAACCCTTTTTTTTTGATCATGGAAAAACTCAAACAAGAATTGGACCGGCTAATTGCGCCGTTACCGAACGAAGCCGGTTTCCATGGGAAATTGGAGAACCTCTTCTCGGTTTACCCGTTCAACGAGTACGAATACATCATTCAATAAGTATTACTCTGGCGGGCAGCACCGTGGGAACGTTGGCGAGGGTCAGTTACACCTCAGGCGGGACAGCATTAAGGAATTTGCAAAGTACGAAATACGTTCTACCGATCTACTCCAAGCCATACGTAAAGCATACAAACGGCAACATTCTTGACGACTACGCCAGCGGCGCTGTGGTTTCCCTTTCCCGAGAAGTTATTTGCTTTTTATTCGCCTTGTGACATACTGCGTTGCGGGCGCTGCCGAGCTTCGCTCGGATGAACGGACGAGGGCGTCCGTCCCTACGTGTTTCCGGGAAATGCGTGACGTGTTTTGTGGGAATGCACGGGAGCTGAGCCGGCCGAAAATAACTTTATTTCGACCCGGTTTTCCTGCTGTGCTCCTCATACGTCCACAGGCAAAAATAAATTACGATGCAACGCACTCACTAAACATCATGGCGACTCTGGAAACCACTATCGGCCGTTTGCCGGCGAACATCGAAGCCGAGCGCTCCATACTGGGCGCAGTGCTGCTCGACAATCACGCCTTCAACGACGCCGCCGAGCACCTGAAGCCCGAAGACTTTTCCATCGACTCGCACCGTCGCATCTACTCGCGCATGATGGATCTGGCCGAATCTTCGCGGCCTATCGACATCATCACGCTGGTCGAAGAACTCGAGCAAAAGAAGGATCTGCAAGCGGTCGGCGATGTCGGCTACATCTCCGGACTGCTGGACGGCGTACCCGACCGGCCTTCCATCGAGCATTACGTTCGAATCGTCCGCGACAAGGCTATTCTGCGCGGGCTGATCAACGTGGCCAATACCGCCATCGCCAAAGCCAGCGAGCAGGCTGAACCCGCTGACGAGATTCTTAACGACGCCGAAGCCGCCGTCTTCCAGCTCTCCGAGAAGCGCATTGGCAAGGGCTTTCAGGGGATCAAGGAGATTGTCCGCAATTCTTTTGGATCGGTCGATGCCCTGCTGCAACGCGGACAGCGCATCACCGGCCTCGCCACGCACTACACCGATCTGGACGAGATGACTAGCGGGTTCCAGAAATCCGATCTGGTGATTCTTGCGGCGCGGCCTTCCATGGGCAAGACGGCTTTTGCCATGAACATCGCCGAGAACGCCGCCATCGACGACGGCAAGGTGGTCGGCGTCTTCTCGCTTGAAATGTCAAGTGAGGCGCTGCTGCAGCGCCTGCTCTGTTCGCGCGCCATTGTGGATGCGCAAAAGATGCGCACCGGCTCGCTCTGGGGCGACGACATGAAAAAAATCGTCCGCGCCATGGAGGAACTCTCCAACTCGCTTCTGTTCATCGACGACTCGCCCGGCATTTCCCTGAGCGAGATGCGCGCCAAGGCCCGCCGCCTCAAACAGTCGCAAGGGCGTCTTGACCTGCTGGTCGTCGACTACCTGCAGCTCATGTCCGGCGGCAGCAAGCGTTTCGAGAACCGCACCCAGGAAGTTTCTTCCATCTCGCGCGGATTGAAAGCCATCGCCAAAGAACTTCAGGTTCCCGTCCTTGCCTTGTCGCAGCTTAGCCGCGCTCCCGAAAGCCGGGGCGGCGACCATCGGCCGCAGCTCTCCGACCTGCGCGAATCCGGCTCTATCGAGCAGGACGCCGACGTCGTTATGTTTATCTTCCGCGAAGAGATCTACAAGCAGGACGACCCCGACCTCAGAGGCCGCGCCGAAATCATCATGGCCAAGCAGCGCAACGGGCCGATCGGCAAGTTCAATCTGGCGTTTTTGCACAATTCCACCCGCTTTGCCAATATGATGGAAGGCAACAACGAGCCCGGCGAGTAGGCCGGTTGATCTGACGTAGAGACGGCCAGCCTCGGCTGTCCGGCCCCCCGCGATAAAGACCAGCAAAGTCCGCCAAATCCCGAGGCTGAGAGGCCGCTACCCTGTGGAAAAGGCTGTGGATGCAAAGGTCGGCCCCCTAAATCCAGCGGCACCGACCGGTTGGTAGGGCTTTTGGGGGACACTCGGGGCCATTCCTAAAACCATGTTTCTAAGTTAGTTAACTCTGGTTCGCGGGCCAATCGGCGGAACCGCTTGCGAATCAGCACTTTCGTCACCAAATCTGAGATTTGCACATAAACCGAAAGGGCGTCCCTGGCATCCCGACCGGCTGGCGCTGGCGCAACCCGTTCGTGCAAGGCCTGCCACGGTGCGCGATAACCGGGGTTCTGGCGGCGCATGCTTTGTCGGCAATCGTTTGAACTGAACCTTGCGGACAGCATCGTCAACTCGCCAGTTGTTGGACGCCGCGTACTATTCTGGGCAGGAGTTCCAAGGCCTCATCTGGCCGACAAGCACCATCCAAAAACGCCGCATTTTTTGCATGGCGCCGCTCGCATGGCGCGGCGCAAGCTATAATTGCGCGCACTAATGACGCTCACTTCTGGCATGAAACTCGGGCCCTATGAAGTTCAATCGCCGCTCGGCGCGGGCGGTATGGGCGAAGTTTATCGCGCGCGGGACACGCGGCTGGGGCGTGACGTTGCGATCAAGGTGCTGCCCGAAGCGCCGGCCACGGACGCCGACCGGCTGCGGCGTTTCGAACAGGAAGCGCGAACGATTGCAGCCCTCAGCCATCCGAACATTCTGGGAATCCACGACATCGGCACCCACGAAGGTTCCCCGTTTCTAGTCAGCGAATTTCTTGAAGGACAAACGCTGCGGGAGAAACTCGATACGGGGCCGCTGCCGGTGCGGCGCGCGATCGAGTACGGGCTCGGCATCGCGCAGGGACTCGCAGCGGCACACGAGAAGGGAATCGTGCACCGGGATCTGAAACCGGAGAATATTTTTGTCACGCGCGACGGACGAGTCAAAATTTTGGATTTCGGGCTGGCAAAGCTGGTGCGTCCGGAGGAAGGACACGAAACCGTACTGACTCTGACGAGTCCTGCGACCTTGCCGGGTATGGTCATGGGCACCGTCGGCTACATGTCGCCGGAGCAGGTGAAGGGGGAGGCGAGCGACGCGCGATCGGACATTTTCAGTTTTGGCGCGGTGCTGTACGAAATGCTCACGGGCAAACGCGCTTTCAAACGCGAAACATCCGCGGAAACGATGACCGCGATTTTGCGGGAAGATCCGCCGGAACTGAACGACACAGGCTGGCAAGGTCCGCTGGGACTGCAGCGGATCGTCGGCCGATGCCTGGAAAAGAACGTCGAGCGCCGCTTCCAGTCGGCCAGCGATCTGGCGTTTGCCATTGAATCGCTGAGCGGAACCTCGGCAACACTGCGGATAGAGTCGCCGAAAGCCAGGCGAGCATGGCTGCCGTGGGCGGCGGGGGCGCTGGGCGCGTTGGCGCTGGGAGCAGCGGTGTGGTCGGTGGGCCAGTGGTCGGCCGTAAAACCGCAGGCGAAATTCACCCGGCTGACCTATCAGCAGGGCTATCTCTCGAATGCGCGCTTTGCGAAAGACGGCGGAACGGTGGTCTATAGCGCGCAGTGGAACAACGATCCGCTTCAGGTCTACTCCGTCCGGACGGAATTTCCGCAATCGACGAAAGTGGATTTGCCGAGCGCGGCGCTGCTTGCCCTTTCCTCCAGCGGCGATATGGAACTTTCGGTGGATCCGGTGCAAGAGTCGAATTTTTTGAGTGGAACAATGGCGCAGGCGCAGATGGCCGGGGGTACGCCGCGTGCGATCGAGAAGGACGTGATTGCGGCGGACTACGCCCCGGATGGTAAAACCCTGGCGGTGGTGCGTAAAGCAAACCGGAAAGTGCAACTGGAGTATCCGGCGGGGAAAGTGATTTATGCAACCGCCGGGTACCTTGATTATGTACGCGTGTCTCCCTCCGGTAAGGAGGTCGCATTTATGGAACATCCGGTGTACGGAGATGACCGGGGCTGGGTGTCCGTGGTGGATGCCGCGGCGAACCACAAGCAGCTCACCAAGGAATTTTCGACGGTACAGGGGCTGGCGTGGTCGCGAAACGGCAAGGAAATCTGGTTCACAGCCGCCGATTCGACGGATCGGCAGCTACTTGGGGTGACCCTCTCGGGAAAGCAGCGGCCAATCCTCACGACGCCGCAAGGGACGCGGCTTCTGGATATCGCGGCGGACGGCCGCGTGCTTTTTTCCAACGAACAGCAACAGACGGAAATCGCGGGCATCGACCCGGCAACCGGAAAAGAGCGGCGTGGGCTGGAATGGTTCAATGGGTCGACGGCGGTGGACATTTTGCCGGACGGGAAAGCGATTGTATTTAATGAATGGAGTGGGCCGGCAGGCCCGTTATATCTGGTGATTTACCGGAAACTGGATGGCTCCGCGCCGGTGGCGCTGGGAGCGGGCGCGCACCCGAAATTTTCAGCGGACGGAACAACAGCTGCGGCGGTCCTTCTGTCGCGACCGCCGCAGGTGGGGCTGAACCCGATCGGAACCGGAGAAAGCCGGAGGTTGCCGGTGGGAGAGATCGTGAGTTTGAAGGATATGGCATGGTTCCCGGATGGAAAGCATCTGCTGCTGACTGGGGCTATGGAGGGGCAGCCACTGCGGACATACGAGATGGATCTGGAGGGGGGAAAGCCGCAGGCATTGGGCCCTGCCGACTTTACCGGGGTCGCCGTCGCCCAGGATGGAAAGCGGGTCGCCGGGCGGAATGCCACAATGGAAGCAGTGGTGTTTGATCGGGAAACACAGAAGGTGCAAGTGATCCCGGGCGTCGAGCCCCGGGAAGAATTTCACAAATGGACGAAAGATGGACAAGCTCTGTTAGTGTCCTCGGCGACACCGTGGGAAGCTCGGATGTATCGGGTGGAAGTGGCGACAGGAAAGCGGACGCTGCTGCAGACGGTGGAGCCAAGCCAAAAAGCGGGTTCGGCAAGTGCCGTGAGGCTTTCATACGCCGAGGGCAGCAAGACGTATGTTTACAGCACCGTGCGGATCCTGGGGACCTTGTACGTGGTGGAAGGATTGGAGTAAGGAGTGCGGCGAGCTTCAGGGCTGCTTGACTTCTCTTGAAGCTGCGCCCGGGCTACGGTCAATGATAGACATGGCGTGGCAACCTGATTCCACCCGTCTGCCAGCCGCCTAGCTGCTGCCCTCGCCCACCTTCAACACGGCGAGGAAAGCTTCCTGCGGAATATCCACGCGCCCGATGCGTTTCATCCGCTTCTTGCCTGCCTTCTGTTTTTCCAGCAGCTTGCGTTTGCGGGAAATGTCGCCGCCGTAACACTTCGCGATCACGTTCTTGCGGATTGCCGGCACGGTTTCGCGGGCAATGATCTTCGCTCCAATCGCCGCCTGAATCGCCACCTCAAACATCTGCCGAGGAATCAGCTCTTTCATCTTAGCCGCCAGCGCGCGCCCGCGGTCATAAGCAAAATCGCGATGGATGATCGTCGACAACGCATCCACCGGCTCGCCCGCCACCATGATATCGAGCTTCGACATCGGCGACGTCCAGTTGCCCGACAGATGATAATCAAGCGAAGCGTATCCCCGCGACACCGACTTCAGCCGGTCGTAAAAATCCAGCACGATCTCATTCAGCGGCAACTCGTACTGCAGCATCACGCGCGAGGAGCTGACATATTCAAAGCTCTTCTGCTTGCCGCGTTTTTCCTCGACCAGCTTCAGAATGCCGCCCACATATTCCTCGTTGGTCAAAATCACCGCGAGAATGACCGGCTCTTCCACCTTCGCGATCTCGCTCGTGTCCGGCCAGCGCGAAGGATTATCCACCTCAATCACCTCGCCGTTTGTCTTGGTGATCTGGTAGCGCACACCCGGCGCCGTCGTGATCAGGTCGAGATTGTATTCGCGCTCCAGCCGTTCCTGGATGATCTCCATATGCAGCAGCCCGAGAAAGCCGCACCGGAAGCCGAAACCCAGCGCCACCGAACTTTCCGGCTCGAAAAAAAATGACGAATCGTTCAAACGCAATTTTTCCAGCGCCTCGCGCAACTGCGTGTGTTCGTGCGCGTCCACCGTGTACAGTCCCGCGAAAACCATCGGCTTGATTTCTTCAAACCCCGGCAATGCATGGATCGCAGGCCGGTCATCGTCCGTGATGGTGTCGCCGATCTTCGTGTCCGCGACGTTCTTGATATTCGCGATGATGAATCCAACTTCGCCCGCCACCAGTTCGTCGATCTCGACCGGCTTCGGCGTGAGCACGCCCAGAGCATCCACCTGAAAAACGTGCCCGTTCGACCATAGCCGGATATTCTGCCCTTTGCGCAACGAGCCCTCGAAGACACGCGCGAGCACGACAACGCCGCGATAAGGATCGAACCAGGAATCAAACAGCAGCGCCTGCAGATGCCGGTCCGGCGCGCCTTTCGGCGGCGGAACGCGCTTCACAATCGCCTCCAGCACATCCGGCACACCCTGCCCGGTCTTAGCGCTGATCAGCAACGCATCGGAAGCATCCAGCCCCACCGCGCTCTCGATCATCTCCCTGGTGCGCTCGATGTCGGCGCTCTGCAAGTCGATCTTATTGATCACCGGAATAATTTCCAGCCCGTGATTGATCGCCAGATAAGAGTTTGCCAGCGTCTGCGCTTCCACTCCCTGCGAAGCGTCCACCACCAGCAACGCCCCTTCGCAAGCGGCCAAAGAGCGCGAGACCTCGTAGGAAAAGTCCACGTGCCCCGGTGTATCGATCAAGTTGAGCTGATAAATCTGTCCATCCAACGCCGGGTACAACATGCGGACGGCATGGGCCTTGATGGTAATGCCGCGCTCGCGCTCGAGATCCATCGAGTCCAGAACCTGCTCCTGCATTTCGCGCATAGCGAGCGACCCGGTCAGCTCCAGCAGCCGGTCGGCGAGCGTGGATTTCCCATGATCAATGTGCGCGATGATCGCAAAATTTCGGATGCGGGCGGCGTCCATGAAGATGAGTCGATTCTAGCAGGCTGCGTGGCAGAGCCCGAGCGGGGTACCAACCCCAATGCGAAGAGTGCTTGGGGCAAGCTCGGCTGGGGCGGTTTTCGGCCATATTCGATTTTCACGTTGAAGTAGACCCGGTAGCGAGGAACGCCGTCGTCGGTTCGGTCGCGACGAGCGATTGTCCCGGCATCGTTACCTTCGTAATGTCCCGTAACTAGGGGCTCCGACCCTACAATCTATCCGTGGGCTTTGGTCCAATGGAGCATCCGAAGAAGTGCGTCCTCGCCGCAGTGGCGCTGATTTGCGTTCAGGGCGCTCTCTCGCTGTCGTTCCCACGTAGTTTTGGCTTGACGGCGTTTGGCGATCTAACGCAGTGCGCCCTTCTGGCCGCGGCTTTTTTTTCTTTTCTGTCGAATGCAAGGAGCACCCACGGCCGAACTAAGTTTTTCTGGGCACTGATGACTGTGGGTTTTGGAGCATGGCTCTCCGCCCAGATGTTGTGGACCTACTTCGAAGTCTTCCTGCGCCAGGAGGTTCCGAATCCATTCGTTGGCGACATTGTTCTCTTTCTGCACATCGTTCCTATGATGGCTGCGCTAGCCCTGCAGCCGCACAGCAAGCGGGACGACCATTCTGCCCGCTTCAAGTCTCTGGATTTTCTGTTGATCATGGTTTGGTGGCTCTATCTGTTCCTTTTCGTAGCCATCGCCTGGCAATACGTTGCACCGAATGATGAGGTGTACGGGCGTTCCTTCAACGTGTTGTATCTGGCGGAGCATATCGTCTTTCTTTTCGCTCTGGCACTATTGTCGCGACGCTGTATCGGCGCTTGGAAAACCATATATGTACAGTTGTTCGGCGCCGCGTCGCTTTACGCCATCAGTTCGATTGCGGCCGGTGTGGCCATCGACTTTCACCTCTACTACACGGGCAGCATCTTTGACGTTCCACTGGTGGTAGCCATGGGGTGGTTTGCCTACATCGGACTCATTGCCCGAAGCCTGTCGCAAGCAGGTAAATTCCAAAAAACGGCGGCGGCGCGTCCGGGCATGTGGGCCGGGCGCTTGGCGATGTTGACCGTGTTCTCCACTCCTCTCATGGTCGGCTGGGCGATCTTTGGCGGTAACGCGCCCGAGCCCATTCGCAAGTACCGAGTCCTCCTGACCCTCTGCACGATGCTGGTGATGGGCTTCATGGCTTTCCTGAAGCAACAGCGACTGGATGGCGAAATGATGCAACTGCTCCAAGAGTCCGGCCAAACTCTGGAGGAAATGCGTGGACTGAAGGACCACCTGCTCAAGAAGGAGAGCCTGCTGCGGTCCCAAAGCATCGAGCTGCAGCGCAAAAACGTCGAACTGCAAGAAGCATCCTACACCGACGCTCTCACCGGACTGTGGAATCGCCGCTACCTGGAAGAAACCCTGGCGGCGGAAGCTGGACAAGTCCTGCGCTCGTACCAGCGTGCCGAAGCATCTCCGACAAGCGTCGTGGACCATCGCGACATTGTCTTTATCATGGTAGATATCGACTGGTTCAAAAGAGTTAACGACGATCACGGCCACAACACCGGCGACACATTGTTGCGAATGGTGGCCAAGCGTCTTTCGCGGGTCATGCGCAAGTCCGATGTCCTGATCCGGTGGGGCGGCGAAGAATTTATGATTTTGAGCAGATCTACCGATCGTTCTGAAACAACAATTTTTTGCAGGCGCATCCTCGACGCGATCGCCTCCGAACCCTTCGACCTCACTGGCGGCATCGAGGTGCGCAAGACCTGTTCCGTAGGATGGGCGCCCTATCCGTGGTCTCAGGGCGCCTATGAGGCAATCTGTGCCGAAAAAGTAATCGAGTTGGCGGACACTGCGCTTTACTTGGCAAAGTCAATGGGGAGAAATCAAAGCGTAGGCTTTATTCCTTCCGATCAAGCCCTGGCCGCGCCAAAAAGAATAACCATCGAAAACCTGCGCAACAAAAAGACGGACTTGATCAAAACTGTTTCCACAGCGAGCGGCAAGAAAATCGCAGGCATCAGCCTCCAGGACAGCGTGAAAAGTTCGACCAACCAATAAAGCCACAATAAGAAAGGGGCGCGATCGCTCGCGCCCCACTCTCTGCAACCTGCTTTCTGACTTAGTCTCTGACCCCGTCCATGAATGCCCGCAGCTTCCGCGAGCGCGATGGATGCCGCAGCTTTCTCAGCGCCTTGGCCTCAATCTGCCGGATGCGTTCGCGCGTCACTGCAAACGATTGTCCGACTTCCTCAAGCGTGTGCTCCGAACCGTCTTCCAGCCCAAAGCGCATCTTGATGACCTTCTCCTCCCGCGGCGTCAGCGTGCGCAGCACCTGCGAAGTCTGGTCTTTGAGGTTGACGTTGATCACCGCCTCGGCCGGCGAAACCACCGCCCGGTCCTCGATGAAGTCGCCCAGATGCGAATCTTCCTCTTCGCCAATCGGCGTTTCGAGTGAGATCGGCTCCTGCGCAATCTTCAGGACTTTGCGAACCTTCGCCACCGGTATGTCCATCCGCTTGGCGATTTCTTCCGACGTAGGTTCGCGCCCCAGTTCCTGCACCAGCTGCCGCGACGTGCGGATCAGCTTGTTGATGGTTTCGATCATGTGCACTGGGATACGAATCGTACGCGCCTGATCGGCGATGGCGCGGGTAATGGCCTGCCGAATCCACCACGTCGCATAAGTCGAAAACTTATACCCGCGGCGGTATTCGAACTTGTCCACGGCTTTCATCAGGCCGATGTTGCCTTCCTGAATCAGGTCGAGGAACTGCAAGCCGCGATTGGTGTACTTTTTCGCAATCGAGACCACCAGCCGCAAGTTGGCTTCAATCAGCTCGCGCTTGGCGTGCTCCGCGTCCATGTCGCCCTGGATGATCTCGCGCTGCGTGCGCTTGAGCTCCTGGAACAACAGGCCCGCTTCCGTTTCGAGCTTTTCCAGCTCTCCCCGAACCGCGCGCGACTGTTTGCGATATTCCTTGCGCTGTTCTTCGCTGCGCGTCGCCTCCGCCCGCTTCTCCAGATTCTGGATCTGTCGATCAAGCGAGCGCATCCCGTCGACCGTGCGATTCACGCGGTCGATAAGCCGTTTGCGTTCGTTGTTGGTGAAGCCTAGCTTCCGCACCGCGATCGAAGTGCGTACAATCGCATGCGCCAGATGAAAACGGTACCGCCGATGATCGCGCGGCCGCTTCTTCTGATTCACCGCCGCCAGTTTTTCCTGGAGCGGCACTATTTTTTTGTAAAGCTTGTCGAGCGCGTGGATCTTGCCAAGAAATTCTTTCAGCCGCTTGTCCACAATCTCTTCCGTGATTTCCTCTTCGTCAAACGTAACCAGCTCTTTTATCGAGCGCACGCCCTTCTCGAGGTCCTCCCCCAAAGCTAGGAGTTCACGAATCACAATCGGCGACCGCGACAGCGCCTTGAGCACGCGGTTCTGCCCCCGCTCAATGCGCTTGGCGATTTCCACTTCGCCTTCGCGAGTAAGCAAGGGAACAGTGCCCATCTCGCGGAGGTACATACGGACGGGGTCGTTGGTTTTTTCCAGGGCTCCGGGGGTCAGGTCGAGTTCTACTTCCTCGGAGCCTTCTTCTACTTCCTCGAATTTTTTTTCCAGATCGGTCGTCGGCCCTTTCGAGCTTTCGAGTATATCGATTCCCTGGGTACCGATCGTGGTTAGCAGATCTTCCAGGTCTTCAGGAGAGTGCACATCGTGCGGGATAAGGTCGTTGACCTGATCATAGGTCAGATATCCCTTCTCTTTGCCTGCGTCGATCAGCTTTTTTATGTCGTCGTACTTGTCATCAAGTGCCAAGCCAGATTATCCTCAGGACGCCCGCCGGTTCGCGGACGCCATTCTTCAGCAGTGGGAGTTGTCTCGGAGTTGTGCGCGAGGCGCACAAACTTCAGAAGTATAGCACGCCAGCTACTGTTCTAGCCGACGCAACTTTAAGTTTGCGCCCCTTCCCCGATACCGTCACCCGCCGTATCTCTTTTGCCGCTAATTCTTTAGATGGTGCCCGGGCCCATTTCGTTCCAAGAATCTAGGATGCCTTGCTGCCGCCCTCTGCCCCGCTCGGATCCCTCTTGGCAAGCTTCAGACGAACTTTTTCCTGCAAAAGCGCATGCTTTTCCGTCATCGAAAGCCCCGGGCGCTCCACTGCTCGCTGCACTTCCCCCTGCCGTCGCTCCAGATAGCTCCTCCGCAATCCCCGCACCGCGCCTTCCACGGTCTCGGGCGTCAGCTCTTCCTCCTCGTGCATGAGGATCGAGGCCAAGAGGCGCCGGTCCTCTTCCGTCTTGGGCAGCGCCATCGGATCCGCCGTTTCGGAGCCGGCCTCGATCAGCGCCTCGAGCAGCGATTGCGAGGCCAGGCCCTCATACAGCTGCTCCGATTGCAGCGCATATTGCGCCTGCCGTGCGGGATCGAATTCCTCATCCGTTCCTTCGCGAGACGTGGTCCGCGTACCGCTGGCTAGCATCTCGGTCGCCGAAGCCAGCGCCCGGATCAGGATGCGTTCCGCGCCAGTGATCTGCGTGTCAGGGGTAGTTTTCACCTGGGTTGCCGACCGGTTGGTGACGACATTTTTCAATTCCTGCCGCATCACCTTGGAATCGATTCCCAGCTTCTGCGCAATTTCGAGCGCCAGTTCATCGCGCACGATGCGACTGGGTATCCGCTGAATGTGCGGCAGTAGATGGTTGATCGCCTTAATTTTGCTATCCGCGTTCCGCGGCGGAAACTGTACACGCGCCTGATCGATTAGATAGTCAAAATATTTTTGCGAGTTCTTGATCGCGGAGCCATAAGCTTCCTTGCCCTTGCGCCGGATGAACAGGTCGGGGTCAAAGCCACTGTCCAGGGTGATGATTTTAATGTTGAATTCTTCTTCGACCAGCAAGCCGAGGGTGCGCTCCGTGGCGCGGGCTCCGGCGGTATCGGGATCGAAGTTGACCACCACATTTTTCGAGAAACGCCCCAGCAATTTCGCCTGCAGCTCGGTGAACGCCGTACCCGAGCTGGCAATCACATTGTGGAAACCAGCCGAGTAAACCGAAATGCAATCCATCTGCCCTTCGACCAGGATGGAGTACTCAAGCTTGCGAATCGCGTCTTTAGCATTGTCTATATTGAACAGCGCGCGCGATTTCGAGTAGATCCCGGTCTCGGGAGAATTCAGATATTTCGGCCCTGCCTTGTCGTCCGTAGAAAGCGTGCGTCCGGTAAAGGCGATTACTTTTCCCTGGTCGTTGCATATGGGGAACATTACGCGATTGCGGAATTTGGAGTAGATGGCTGCGGGCTGCGGGCTGCGAGCCATAAGCTGCGACGGGTCGCTGTTCGTCGTTCGCTGATCGTCGTTCGCGTCGGACGTCTCCACCGTATTGTCATCCTGAGCGGAGCGAAGGACCTGCTTTGGCTGCGAGCTGCGACCGGATGGCTGAGTGCTCTCTTTCCACGAAAAAAGCCCGCTCTCCCGCAGCAGTTCCTCGTCGAACTCCCGGCGCAGCGCGTCGCGCAGCAGGAATCCGGAGTCGGGAGCGTAGCCGATGCGAAAGCGGGCAATTGTCTCCGCATCGAGGCCGCGCCCCTTCAGGTACTCGCGAGCACTGGCGCCTTCAGGACGCCGCAGACATTCCTGAAAAAACGCGGTAGCGCGCACATGCACATCGAGCAGCGCCATCCGGGCCTGAGCGTCGCGCGCCTCCGCCGGACTGGAAAACGTGACCTTCGGCATCGGCACGCCGAGCTTCTGAGCCAGCAGCCGGACGGCTTCCGGGAAGGTGATGTTCTCGACCTTCCGGACAAAGGCGAACACGTCCCCCGATTCTCCGCAGCCAAAGCAGTGATAAAACTGCCGCGTGGCATGCACCGAAAACGAAGGCGTCTTCTCAGGATGAAACGGACAAAGCCCGGAGAAGTTCTGCGCCCCAGCCTTCTTCAGCTTGACGTAGTCGCCAATGATGCGGACGATATCCGCCTGCTGCTTGAGCGACTCTTTGAAGTTGTCCGAAGAAGTCGAAGTCATTGGCGGCGCACACCGGTCCCGTAGTGATTATGAGGGTGGAAAGGGCTGAGGGGAAGGTGGCAGGCAGTCAATGTGGTGGAAAACCTGTGATTATTGCAGGTATGCGGTTAATGGTGCAGGAAAAGCCGGACTGACTTAGTGATCGGGGTGCAGGAGTAGAGAACGCGGGCTCTGCCCGTTAGCCGGTTCAGTCGCGAACATCAGTATGGCCCGAGGAATCTAACCCCGTTGAAATGTATCAAGTGCGTTGGAGCGTCGGAAACCCACACCTCTGTCTCCCAAGCGATATCCCGCAGGTAGCGAGTCATGACTGCCTTGGAAGGAAAGGCTGTGACATAAACCAACCCAGCCGAGGACGTGGCGAATAGATTGGCCAATTCGGCATGGCGTTTGCCGTCAACTGGCCCGTGGCTTGTTACGCACTCAATGAGTACCAACCACTGCTTCTCTGGATAATAAAGAACCACATCCGGCATCTTGCCGTGTGCATCTATTATCACGCCCATTTTAGCCAATTGTTCTTTGGCAAATAGCCCCCACTTTGTGCCTGTGTCTCCGGCATACACGAGCACAGCACCCGGTACAAACCTGGACGCAAACTCCTCAACAACCGCCTTGATGAGCAAGCTATGCACGCCGCCGCTCAGAGTCAGTTTCTTGCCGTCAAGAGTTTGAACGGGAATGCGGTTCATAGTTCGTTCCATTGCGTACCGCTCCGCCAATGTACGACGCGTAGACAGGTAGGTCTGAAGGCCAACTCGCCAAGCGGCGCTTCCATATGCTCTCAGGATTTTCAGGAGCTCAGGTTCAATCTGATAGGCCGCATGAGGGCTGTTCACCGGCCGTTCAGGTTCGTCGGGGCTGTACAGCGCGATACCAGCCGCAACAAATTGGTGCATCGTTTGTCTTCTAAACGTTTCTCTCGTGTTGGGGGCGTAGTCCTCCTTGTAATGAATCCGGGTAAAATTTATCACGGGCGTGATGCCCACAACGGACATCGGCCAAAAAGTCTTCGCCATAAGACTGCTACTTATCGTCTGCAGACGCGGCCTGTCCAAAGCTTCTACAATCCGGCTTTGATGGATCGAAGAATCGCGTTTGGGAGACGGCTTAATGCGATAAGGAGTAGTCTCGGGTACTCGCAAGAGCGACTCGCAGAATTGGCGTGCTTACACCGGACGTACATTGGTGGTGTTGAGCGCGGAGAGCGCAATATCAGCTTGGTTAACATTTGGCGCATTGCCGACGCTCTAGAGATCAACCCCTCGGCCCTCTTTGAGCCTCCTCGCGAGGTTGCGGCTTCCAAATCGCTGCCCACCGGCAGGAGTGTACCTACCGCGAAAGGAACATCGAGGAAGGTCGGCATGTGGACGAAGAGACGGAAGCGATAGCGGGGGCGGCGCTCGCGGAAGCGAGCCGCAATCAGACCGCGAAGAGGGCGGCGCAGATCTTGCTGCGCAGCAACGCTGAGTTTGTCGTGCCAACCGCCAAGCAAAAACGCCTGTTGCTCGTCGAATTCGCGAGGCGAAATTTCGTCGTCTACGGCAAGGCGTTCGATATAGTTAAGCTTGCCGGTACCGTCAACCTGGATGACGCTGCGGAGATTGAGCATAACCTCGACAAAATCGTTCTTTGTGAAATAAAGTCGAGCGGTCGCAAGCTGCCTGATGACTTCAGAGGCTACTTCTTCGCGCTGACCACAGCGGAATTGCTTGTAGCCCAAAATCTTAAGCAGCGTTTCAAATTCATCCTCGTCAACACCGCCACGGGCATGTACATCGAATTGACACTTCAGGAGCTGTTCGGAAGAGCAAGGGGCATTTATCCGACCTGGAGCATCATGTTTTGAGATTCGACTCTTGGGATATTAGTTCCAAAGGGCGAGAGCAGTCCGGGTCTGCGATTCCAGAAACCACACTGGCTCCGAAGAGCAGCAACCTGGGTACACATGCTCTATTCCCGGGAATTTGCGGACGATCATTGATTCTGCTAACGTGCCTCTTGACGCGGGGTGAGGTGTCCAAATCCATCGTCCGGGTACCGGTTGCGATGCCGGAAACTGGCATGGCCCCTGCTGGGAGGCGACAACATGACCGAGTTCCGGGTCAGGTGGGAAATTGACGAGGACGCAGGTACGCCGCGGAGCGCAGCTAAGCAGGCCCGCGACCGAATGCTTAACGTGAATTCGGTTGCAGATGTGTTTGACGTGGAAAACCCCAAAACAGGTCGGGTGACACGGATCGATTTCCACGCCGTCGAATTCGGCCAAAAGCCCGAAGCCGTTATACGGCGCAACGGCCGGTCGTACGACCTGACGCGCGAGCAGATCACCACCATCCACCAAGCCTTGCGCTTGGCGGTGGACTTCAAGGACAGCTACTTCACGCTTGCCCCGAAAAGTGGAAAGAACGAAAGCATCTCGGACTACCACCATGGCGATGATGTCGCGCAACGCAAGCGCGAAGAAATCGCACGTGGCCTACTCGACGCGTTTTTTGCTTAAAGGCAAAAGCGCTGCGGGGCACAATTGCGACGATCTCGCCGCCATCCTCCATCGCTTCGATGGTCAGCGCAAGAAAAGCAGTGTAGAGGTTGACCGTTTCAATACCAGCCTGCCGCAACATTATCCTGTGATCTGAATCACTGTGAATCTTTTTGTAAGGCGGGTTCAGGATTGCGTGCGTAAAGCGAGGTTGCGCGCCCCTCAACAGCGGTCTGCACATTGCGTCGATGAAGTCATCCGCTATGACATTGCTACATATTTCCACACCAGACGCACGAGCTGGGGCGCGATACTCCTTCAAGGTGCCGGCCAGGTACGTTTGCATCACTTCATCGATCTCATAGGCCGCGACTTCAATTCGCTCGACGCCCTTTACTGCCAGGAATCGGTCCAAAAAGGCTGCGGTCAGTGATCCGACGCCAGCACCAGGGTCGAGCAGACGGATTGTGCTCACCGGTCTGGCTCGGAAGAGGGAGGCCATGTACTTCGCCACGGTGGAAGGCGTCATGAACTGTCCCAAGGCAGATTTTCGTTTGGGATCAAGCTGACCGTTTGCTGCTTTGCGAATTAGATCGGTTGTGTTTAGCGCTGAAGCCATTTGTGCCGTGAGCTCGGCCCTAGGGTACACCAATTTCTTCGACAAGAGCGCTGCTTCCGCAGCGCTTCCTGTGGATATTGATAGCAGGTCGTGACGGCGAAGAAAAGGGGAAACAGTGACACGGTGGGACGTAGATGTCCTGGTGAGCCGATCGCATGGCAGCAAAAAAACAAATGCGGCCCGGGCCAGCCACCCAAGCCGCATTGTTGTCGTGGACGATCTGACTGCCGTCTTTCGCCGAGGCGAAAGAACATCGCGCAACGGCATTCCGAAGAATGCCATGCCGCGACGCTCACCTGAGGCTTGCGCTTCAGGGTTGCGATTCCGCGTTTTCCATCCTTCTCGAAAGAAGGATTTCTTAGGAGGCCGTAAAGCCCGGGCACCGGCACACTGGACATGCGCCGAATTTCCCCCGGTGACTCACTCTCGAAAATCACCGGCAACGCTGAACCCTTGTTCGGAACAGATTCAGAACATCTCACGCTTTTGACTTTAAGCACTTTGCGGGAGCGGAGAGATTAACGCAACGGCAAAGTGGGGCTGCGTTGTGTAAAAACTGTGGAGCAAAGAAACTTCCTGTGGAAAGGGAAGGAAAAGTGTGGTTTTATTCGCGCGGCGGATCGCCTCGGTGTCTAAACATCCTGCGGAAAAACTGGTTGGGGGAGCAGAAGCACACCTTGGACGCTAAAGCGCTGGCATATTTCCACGGCTTAGCGGCACGACTAAACATCCTGCGGGAAAACTCGCCGTGGTGCTTGGTTTTGGGTGGCGCAGCGCTTCAGCGCTGCGATAACTGGTTTGTTTTTAGCGCCGGCTTTAGCCGCTGCGGTCAGATTGCGGCGCAGAAAGCGTTTTTTCCGCAGCCTGTGAAGTCGTGCCCTTGCCAAAACCGGATTGGACGCGACTTTTCTCAGGCTGTGAAGTCGTAAAGCTTGACTTCGCTCCGGTGCGAACTGCGCGGCGGACTGCCGTACAATAGGCGCGATGATTGCGCATCTACGTGGAACGCTGCTGGCGAAGCGCCCCAACCAGGCGATCGTGGAAACTCACGGGGTCGGGTACGACGTTGTGATCAGCGTGCCGACGTTTACGGAAATGCCGGCGGCGGGCGGTGAAGTTGCGCTCCACATCCACACCCATGTTCGCGAGGATGCGCTTAGCCTGTATGGATTTTTGCGGCTGGCGGAGAAACAACTTTTTGAGAAGCTGCTGACGGTGAGTGGGATTGGTCCGAAGCTGGCGATCACTATTCTGAGCGGGATGCCGGCGGACGAGATGGTGGGAGCGATTCGCGGAGGCGACCTGGCGCGGCTCACGCGCATACCTGGGATCGGGAAGAAGACGGCGGAGCGCATGGTCCTGGAGCTGCGCGACAAGCTGACGGCGCCGACGGGAGCGTCTGAAATGAGCGCGGCGCTGGCGAGCCCGGTAGAGGAAGACGTTATTTCCGCGCTGGTAAATCTTGGGTATCAGCGAGCGGCGGCGGACAAAGCGCTGCTGGCAGCGCGGGGCGGCAAGAGTCCTCAGAGTTTTGACGTGCTGTTTCGCGAGGCGCTGGGATCGCTCTCGAAGTGATTCCGGGCTTGGTAATTCACTTTCGGTAAGTCCACGCTGACTGCCGTGTTACTCGAACCCGTTAATTAAGCCTTTGGAGGTTTTGTGCGCAGACGGTCGGTTCAAATCACGCTGTTGGTCTTGGGCATCGCGGTCGCGTTTTTTGTAACGATTCCGCGGCTGGTGGAGGAAAACCAGAATAAAGTTTTGAAGAAGCCTCCCTATACCGCATCCGACCGGGCGATGAGTCTGCACAAAGAGCTCGTCATCGCCGATCTTCATGCCGACTCGCTTTTGTGGGGCCGGGATCTGCTGGAGCGCGGCACCTACGGGCAAATCGACATTCCGCGCCTGTCGGACGGCAACGTTGCCTTGCAAGTGTTCTCGCTGCCCACAAAGAGTCCGCACGGGTTGAACATTGAGAGCAATGAAGACAAGAACGATGACATTTTCTGGCTGGCAATTGTGGGCCGCTGGCCGCCCGCAACCTGGACTAGCCTGACGGAGCGGGCCCTGTATCAGGCGCGGCGTCTGCATCAGTTCGCGCGTGGTTCGCAAGGCGGCTTTGTGGTAATTGAGAGTGCCGCCGATCTCTCCAGTTACCTGGAACGCCGGCAGCTCAATGGCAAGCTCACGGCTGGACTGCTTTCGATTGAAGGGGCGCACGCGCTTGACGGCAAGCTGGAGAATCTCGATGTGCTGTACCGCGCCGGGTACCGGATGATGTCGCCCAGCCATTTTTTCGATAACGATATAGGAGGGTCGGCGGCGGGAGTTCATAAAACCGGGCTGACGGAAAAAGGCCGCGAGTGGGTGCGGCAAATGGAAGCGCGGCACATGATTGTGGATCTGGCGCATGCATCGGCGCAGACGATTGCCGATGTTCTGGCGATTGCCAATCGTCCGCTGGTGGTTTCGCACACCGGCGTAAAGGGCACCTGCGACAACAACCGGAATCTGAGCGACGATCAGATTCGCGGGGTGGCGGCGAAGGGCGGATTGATCGGCATCGGGTATTGGGACACGGCGACCTGCGGCACCGATGCGCGGGCGATTGTGAAAGCGATGCGCTATGTTTCCGATCGGGCGGGCGTGGAACATGTGGCCCTCGGTTCGGACTTTGACGGAGCGGTCACCGCTCCTTTCGACACGACGGGATTGGTCAAAATCACGGATGCCATGCTGTCGGCGGGGTATTCCGAGGCGGAAATCCGGATGATCATGGGAGAGAATGTGGTGAAATTTCTGAAGGCGAATCTACCGGAGAAGTAGCGCAGCGTGGCGCCGGCGGGGGGGTAGTGGGCCAGTTTAGACGGCATGACCACTCCACGCTTGCTTCTCAGACCCGGTTCCAAGCCGGGTTCAAGGTGAAGCGTAAAAGCGCCTCCACTGCCTTATAAGCGGTGGTTTTTAAAAACCACAGCGAGATACGCCCTCCCGCCTGAGCCGCCATGTAAACGAGATTGTTCAAGCGGCAGTTCGTCTCTTGGCCGCCCTTAAAGCAATTCTTTGGAGAGATGTTTCCGTAGCCCGCATTAAATCTGGCTGAGAGATTGGCGCATTCGCCCACGTATCGCACTTCCTCGTCAACTTTGAGCACATAGACTCCGCTGTCCTGAAGACGGTTTGCGATCTTGAATTTGCAAAACGGGCCGCCGCCATATTTGTTGAGAGGGAGATTTCGCGCGTTCTTGTATCGGTCCTGAGGCATGAACAGTTGTACGGAACCGTCTGTGGCTCGCGCAGGGTCGATGTCGCAAACGTGCTCAAACTCGTAACCGGCGATTTTCATCGAGGGCGATGATGACAGCAGGTCGGCAAAAATGCCGATTCAAATGGTCCAAACTACCCGGCGGAGGCTGTGATTGTCATATTCTTTAATTTGTGACATTACTGTATAATCGTGTCACATGTCGAAAGGTGTGACAATGGAATCTGAAGCTCGATTGCGCGTCAACCAAAACGGCCGCGTGGTAATCCCCGCTTCTTTTCGCAAGGCTCTGGGCATCAGTCCGGGCGATGAGGTGGTGCTGCGACTCGAGGATGACGAATTGCGGATCACTACGCTGAAACGCCGTGTCGAGCGAGCGCAGCGGCGCATCCGGCGGTACATAAAACCCGGAAGGTCTCTGGCCAACGAACTCATTGCCGAACGCCGCGAGGCCGCCAAACGTGAGTAGGATCGTGCTGGACGCTTCCGTTGTGCTGGCGTTGCTCAACAATGAGCCAGGGGCGGACAAGCTGACTCCGGAACTATTGAGCAACGCCACCTGCAGTACAGTCAATCTTGCGGAAGTGCAGACCAAACTTGTAAGCGCGGGCGGCGCGCCTGATGAAGCATGGGAAGACGCGCTCAGCCCCATTCGAGAGGCCGCGTACTTCACGGAGGAGCAGGCGAGAATTGCAGGAAGTCTGGTTGTCCAAACCCGCGCCCTCGGGTTGTCATTGGGAGACCGGGCCTGTTTAGCTCTTGGACTGGCGCTGAAAGCCCCGGTGTATACGGCGGACAAATCGTGGAAGAAGTTGGAATTGGGCGTCAGTATTCATGTGATCCGGTAGTGGACACGGGCGGCGCAGACACTTAGTTGCCGACGAAGCGCAGATAGAGGTCGCGATCATGGCGGCAGGTTTCCGCCATGTGCTTCACCTTTTGCCAAGCCTCTAATTGAGTTTCATCGCGCACGCGATCTTTCACACGATCCCATTCCTTGAGGAAGGGTTCCATCTGGAGGTGGTTGAACACGGTTTTTCCAAACGGATCGATGCCGCTGAGCAGCAGGAACTCGGCATGGTTGGCGGCGGGAACCACGCCGTGCAGCATAACCCACTCGCTGCGTTCGCCGAGATCGTCTTCGAGTTTCACGACCAGGGACATGGCTTAGCCTCACCTGACTGACGCATTGGTACTCGCGGCAATGTAACAGGACCGGAGGGTGTTGTCCAAGACGATCTGTGTATCGAAAGTAACAGCGGATGGATGACCGGAGCAGGTGGTCCGCGGACAGGAGCGTCCGCGCCACTTACTCGCTTACGCTTCGCCGACGTGGGCGCCGTGCTGGAAGTGGTATTGGAGAATCTTTGCGGCCAAGGCGGAGGTCACACCCTGCCCTTGGGCTCTGACGGAGCGGACGATTTCTCCGCGACAGATGACTTCGGTGGCCGCAAGGCCGGCAATTTCCGCCGGCAGCACGAGGCTAATTTCCAGTTGTGCATTCATCTGGAGCAATTCCTGCGCCAGGAAGAGCAAACCGGAGCGGCTGATGTTTTCGGTGGTGCCGGGGCGCCAGCTTTCTTCACCTAGCGGACGATAGCGCAGCGGCAGATGGAGATTGAAACGGCGAGCTCGGAACGGCGGAACTTTCTTTTCAGCTAGTAAATTTGAGCCAGTGCGGGATGACATCGCGACCTCCAGGGGAATGGGCTCGGAATCCAGCACCTCCCGGACGCGGTCTTTGAGAACGGGAAGGCTAAATGGTTTTTGGAGCAAGTTAATGCCGGCGTCGAGCGTGCCGTCGTGACCGACAGCATCCTCGGTGTAACCCGACATATAGAGCACGCGGAGATCCGGGAGCAGCTTGGTGATGTGCTCGGCCAATTCCCGGCCATTCATGCCGGGCATAATGACATCGGTGAGCAGGAGGTCGATGGTACTTTTGTAGCCGTCGACGATTTGCAGAGCGGCGGCGCCGTCTTCGGCCTCGAGGATTTTGTAGCCTTGCGTTTCCAGATACTGGCGGGCGAGACGGCGCAGATTGGTTTCATCTTCGACGAGGAGGATGGTCTCCTGCCCATGATCGGCACGGGGAAGGCCGAGGGAGTCCTGCGCGGCGGCGGCGTCTTCGCGGCCATCGACTCTTGGGAAATAGGCGCGGAAGGCGGTGCCGCGCTGCGGCTGGCTGTCGACGAAAATAAAGCCGCCGCTTTGTTTCACGATGCCGTACACGGTGGAAAGGCCGAGGCCGGTGCCCTTGGAACCCTTGGTGGTGAAGAAAGGCTCGAAGATGCGTAACTGGGTTTCGTTGTCCATCCCAACGCCGGTGTCGCTGATGGCGAGCATGATGTAGTTGCCCGCGGTGAGCGGGGTGTGAGTACGCGCGAAGTTTTCATCGAGCGTGGCGTTGGCCGTCTCGATGGTCAGCTTGCCACCTTGCGGCATGGCGTCGCGAGCGTTCACGGCAAGGTTCATGATGACCTGGTCGATCTGGCCGGGATCGGCACGGACGGCGCCGAGCACGGGGCCTGGCACCATGACAAGATCGATATCTTCCCCGATCATGCGGGTGAGCATTTTCAGGTTCTCGGCAACGACTTCGTTCAAGTCGAGCACCTTGGGGGCAAGCATCTGTTTTCGGCTGAAGGCCAACAATTGCCGAGTCAGCGAAGAGGCGCGCTGGGTGGCGTTGGAAATTTCCTGCGCCGGCCCTCGCAGCCAGGGATCGGGTCCGAGACGCTCGAGCAAAAACTCGGAGTAGCCGGAGATCACCATCAGCAGGTTGTTGAAGTCGTGAGCGATGCCGCCGGCCAGGCGTCCGATCGCTTCCATTTTTTGCGCCTGGCGGAGTTGCATCTCCAGGGTGCGAGTTTCGGTAACGTCTTCGATAAAAATCTCGAAGCTGCCTCCGACTTTGCCGTTTGGAATCGAACGTCCGGAAATGCGCGCCACAATGGCAGCGCCATCCTTGCGCACGCACTCGGTCGTCAGGTCGTTGAATTCCTTGCGGACGTGAAAATAATCGGCGGTCTGAAACCATTGCTGGGCGTCAGCGTACAGGCTTCCCAGATGCCGGCCGGTGAGCTCGGCGGCGCTCGCATAACCAAACATGCTGACCAGCGCGGGGTTTGCGTCCTGCAGAATTCCGAGCGCATCGCAGCGGCAAATGCCGTAAGGCGCGTTCATCACCAGCGAGCGAAAGTTGCTTTCGGACCGGCGCAGGCTTTCCTGCGTAGCGCGGAGAGCGGCGTTGAACCAGCAGATGAGCAGGGCCACGGCGAAAAACAAGGCGAGATGGGCGATCGCTCTGTGATACTCGCTTGGAGTCTGTTCTCCGGTGAACGAATAGTAGGCGCTGACGGTGAGCGCAAAAGAGGTGGCGGCGAGTCCGGGCTTCCATCCTCCGTACCAGGCGCTGACCATCACGGCGACGGCAAAGACCACGAGGCGGCTCTCCGCGATGTCGGAAAAAAACAAGGTTGGAATGAGCGCGAGGACGGTGCTGAGGAGTGCGACTCCGTAACGCAGGATGGGAGCGCGCGACGGAGCTACGACCAAGCTGCGGATGAGGGGGAGTTTCACTCGCATGGCCTCATGCTATGCGCAGACCGCGCGCAGAGCGAGTTACGCTAGTCCACCGCGATTTTCTGGCGGCACAGTGGCCAGAGGTACACCTGCCAGGCACAGCTTATTCCACACAACCTGGGGGCAACGTCTAAAAGAAAAGAGCAAACACCCTGTCCATAGCCTAGTCTCAGATGCGGCTTCGCACAAAACTTACTGGTGCAAGTCGGCAATAAGGGAACATAGACCTGCAACACGTTCTGCAACAGGACTTGCAACATTGCCCGGCAAACGACGAAACTAACGGGGGCATTGCAGTGAAAATCGGACAGGGAACATCGGAATGAATATCGGCCTTTTCGGCGGCAGCTTCGACCCCATCCATCGCGGACACCTGGCACTGGCCCAGGCGGCCGCCAGCCGCTACTCTCTGCGGCAGGTGCTCTTTGTGCCGGCGAATGTCCCTCCGCACAAACAGAAACAGCCGCTCACTGCATTCATCCATCGTTATGCCATGGTGGCGCTCGCAACGCAGGATGAACAGGGATTCGTGGCGTCGCTGCTGGAGGCGCCGGAGGTTACGGCGCACGGTGGGGTGAACTATTCGATCGACACGGTTCGACGCCTGAAACAAACCTTCAAGAAATCCGACCGCCTTTTCTTTCTGATCGGGATTGACGCTTTCCGCGACATCGCGAAATGGCACGAGGCGCGCGCGCTTCTGGCGGAATGCGATTTCATCGTGGCCAGCCGTCCCGGATATTCATTGCGCGACGTGGCCGAGTCGTTGCCGGAAGGTTTGCGGCCTCCGGCGGCGGTAACTCGTCCGTTTCATGAGCAGCCCGCAAAAGGCGATCTCGTCCTTCCCGGGGTCACGCTGCACCTTCTGGAGGGAATTCAGCAGAACGTTTCCGCCACAGCGATTCGGGCGGCGGCGGCGCAGGGCAAGCCACTCGGACAATGGCTGGACCCGCGGGTGGCGGATTACATCAAGAAACACCGACTGTATCGTGGGAAATGATTCGCGAAGTAGAAGGCCTGGGCGCCTGGCTTGGCGTTGCCGATGCGCGCAGCTGGACGGACGAGGGCGTCCGTCCCTACGTGGGTTGTGATGGGCGGGTTACAATCAATAATCCCGTATGAAGAAAAAGAACGACCTCAAACTCCAGGTGAATGAAGCCATTCTTGCCTGCCAAGACAAACAAGCTGACGATGTCGCGATTCTCGAACTGGAAAAAGATTCGGGAGCGTTCACCGACTATTTTGTGATGTGCAGCGGGACCAACCCGCGGCAGATCCAGGCGATCGCCGATGCAGTGGATGAGCGGTTGGAGGCACTGGGCCTCCGCGTAACTCACGCCGAGGGCTACAAACAGGCGGAGTGGGTGCTGCTCGACTACGTGGACTTCGTCGTCCATGTTTTCTCCGAGAAAGCGCGCCAGTTCTACGATCTGGAACGGCTGTGGAAGTCGGCCAAGCGGCTGGAGCCGGCGGAATTGATGGCGAAACCGAAGCTGCGCCGGGCCGCGATTGTCAAATCCACGACCACCAAATCCGCAACCGCCAAGACCGCTTCCCCGGCGCCCAAGAAGACGCGCAAGAAGAAGGCCTGAAGTGTCATCTTCGAATCCAGCCCCGTGGAGTTCCTCCTACCGCCTGGTGGCTGCGGAAAAGTGGAAGGCAAAATCGGCGGTGCTGGGCAACGCGGTCACAGAAGCGCTTGTGGAATACTCGCATCCGTTGCCTGGTATGCTGGTTCTCGATCTAGCCACCGGCACCGGCGAACCGGGGATCAGTCTGGCGCAGCGCGTCGGTCGCCTGGGCTCGGCGGCAATGGGTTCGGTCACGGCGGTGGACCTAAGTTCGGAACTGCTCGAAATTGCCGCCGACCGAGCCCGGAAGAAGAAGCTCTTAAACTTCACGACCCAGCAGGCCGACGCGCACCATCTGCCGTTTGCCGACCACAGCTTTGATCTCGCCACCTGCCGCTTTGGGGTGATGTTTTTCAGTGATGCCCAGCGAGCGTTGGCGGAACTGCACCGCGTGTTAAAGCCCGAAGCTCGTGCCTGCTTTACCGTCTGGGGTCCGATGGAACAACCGTATTGGCAATCTACGATGAAGATTGTGCACGGGCATGTGGGCGGGGCAATGCTTCCACCGGGGGGAGCCGATCCTTTTCGATTCTCGGCCGCGGGCTCTCTTGCAGATGCGCTCAGCGCCTCGGGATTTCACGAGGTAGAGGAGTCGATTCAAAATCTTCCCTGGACTTGGCCGGGAGACGCGGAAGAAGTTTTCGAATACGCCTGCGCCGTGACAGCTCCATTCCGTCCGATGCTGGAACGGGTTCCGGCAGAACAGTGGCCGGTGATCCGCGCTCAGGCGAAGGCGGCGATCGAGCGCTATCGCGTGGGAGATGAAATCCGGTTCGGTGCCGACGTGGTTCTGGCGTCGGGAAAAGCTTGATCCGCGGAAGCGGAAACCTGTGAAGATCAAAGTGGCATGGATTGGGAAGACGAAAGAGCCGGCAATCCAGGCTCTGACCGACGAGTATTTGAAACGCATCGCGCGCTATGCCGAGGTTGCGGGCCTGGCATTGAAAGATGAAGCCGCAATTTTATCGCTGGCAAGCGGCGAGCGGCAGCAGCAGCGGCAAAGTAAAGAGCGACACAAGCTGATTCTCCTCGATTCGCGCGGGAAGCAGCTTTCATCGGAAGATCTGGCCGAGTTTCTGGAGCGTGAGCAAGTGAACGCGATACCGCTCGTGTTCGCGATTGGCGGCAGCGACGGCTTCAGTGAAGAAGCCCGGCGCCTCGCCGGGTTCGCGCTGTCTCTCGGAAAGATGACGCTGCCGCACGAACTGGCGCGCGTGGTTCTGCTCGAACAGCTTTACCGTGCTTTCACCATTCTGAAGAATCATCCCTACCATTTGGGACATTAACTGGATGGTAACGAGGCAGCGGCCAGTCAGCCGCTTTCTCGCGAGCTCGATTCCCAGCCCCGATGTACGTTTGGCAGCTTCACACGGGCGCGAAACTGCTTTAGTGTATTTCCAGACAGGCGAAACCAGTCTGAATTTGTAGGCGAGGCCCTCCCCCAATGAAAAACCCGTACGAAGTTTTACGAATCAAGGAGCAGGAGATGTTGCGAGTCCGCAAAGAGATGGACGCTCTGCGGATCGCGGCACGCCTGCTCGGCGCCGAGGACCCGGGCGCAGCGAATGGCGAAGGTCAGCCTAAGCTGCAACGAGTCGTCGAAATGCCCTAGACGATCGACTCCCCCGTTTGACTCGAGGCGGACGGAAGCCAAAACCGTCCGCCTTTCTTTTGTCAGAAACCCGTTTTTGCTTAGCTGATATACTTCCGCGCGAATGACCACACGATTTCAACTGCGCAGAGGTTATATGGCACGTCTCCTGTTCACCCTAGCCCTGGCTTTTTCCGCCATCTATGTTCTGGCGCAATCTCAGGAGCAAAAAGCGGCAGTACCCGGACACTACCTCTTTGCCTGGACCGGCGACGCCGCGGGCAAGGGCAACGACTTTCTCGCGGTGATCAACGCTGACCCTGCGTCGCCGTCGTATGGACATCTGGTGACCACCGTCGTCACCGATCAGCAAACGATGTACGCACATCACACCGAATACACGATGCCCGCCAGCGCGATGCTGTTTGCCAACGATCATGATGCGGGCCGGACTTTTATCTTCGATGTCCGCGACCCGCTGCATCCGAAGGTGGCGACTTCGTTTACCGACATGGCGGGCTACATGCACCCGCACTCCTTCCTCCGCCTTCCCAACGGGCACGTGCTCGCCACCTTCCAGCATCAGCACGCGCATCACCGCGAGAGCGAGGGGCAAATGGGCACCAGCGGCGGACTGGTGGAGATTGACGATCAGGGCAAGGTGATTCGCGCCAGCAGCAATGCGGATCCGGCCTTTTCAGATACCCTGCTTTCGCCTTACGGGCTGGTCGTACTTCCCGACCTGGATCGGGTCGTCTCCACAAACTCCTCCATGCACGACGACGATATCTTTCGTGGCGTCACCTATCAGTTATGGCGTCTCTCCGATCTCAAGCTGCTTAAGACGGCATACTTCGATGTGGGGGAGAATCACTACGGCCAGATCAGTCCGGAAGAGCCTCGCCTTGGCCCGGATGGATCGATCTTTGTGCAAACCCTCGGCTGCGGGATCGAGCACATCACCGGTGTCAAAACCGACGAGCCCAAGTCGCAACTGGTGTACACCTTTCCCGGCAACTGGTGCGGGGTTCCCACCATCGTGGGGCATTATCTGATTCAGAGCGTGCCCGTGACGCACAGTTTGATCGTGCTCGATATCACGAACGGGGTGAAGCCTGTGGAGGTCTCGCGCCTGAAGATCAGCGATACCTTCAAGCCACACTGGACCGGATGGGACGCCAAGACCCAGCGCTTGGTGGTGACAGGCAGGGAGCCTCGCCTTTTCCTGGTGAAGCTGGACCCGGCGACCGGCGACCTCTCCATGGACGACACTTTCCACGACGCGGACGGAAAGGTTGGCTTCAACTTCGAACAACGAGAGTGGCCACACGGCTGGAAGGGATCGGGCCTGCCACACGGAGTAGTTTTCTCGCGCTGAACGCGAAACTAAAGATCAACTCCCCATTTGACTCGCAGGCGGACGGAAGCCAAAACCGTCCGCTTTTTTGTTTGTCGCCACACTTGGTCATCTTTTCTTTTCATCGAAACCCGCCTCGTCGATATCACCTTCAAACATCGCTTCAATCGGCTGCTGGAAGAGCCGCGCAATGCTGAAGGCCAGCGGCAGGCTCGGATCGTACTTCCCCGTTTCAATTGCGTTCACCGTCTGGCGCGAGACGCGCAGGCGCGCCGCCAAATCCGCCTGCGACCACTCGCGTTCTGCTCGAAGCACTCGGAGTCGGTTTCGCATCGCCCGCTACGCTCCCTGCGCTGCACGAGACGCCAAGGGCTCCAACGTTTTGGCGGAGATTCGTGGTGTGGTCATCGGCACCTCCAGGCGCAAAACACATACGCGTAGCTTCACAGAAGTATCATCGAACTTCCAATGTCATCCCCCGCTGCGTGGTGAATTCCGGCCCGTTCCAGTCCAGCTTACGCAAACGTGAGGAACAGCGTGGCCATGAAGGCAATGAATACCGACTCATGCCAGATTCGCTTCTGCAACTCGTCCTCTTTCTGGATCGTATGCACCAAAGCCACCCAGAAGAAAAGTGAGGGATAAGCGGCAACAGAGTCAGCAGACGTGGCAGCGGATGGCCTAATACTATGGTTGGGAAACCACCCGACCGCATAACCCGAAATGTAATGCATACGTGTCAATATGTAAAGTCAGCTTTACATTTCAGGACAACTCCACCCTTTTCAAACAGATCGAGCTCTGCTCGCTATCCCGCGGAAGCACGGTTGGCACGGTGATTCCCGTCCGCGTACAATCATAAATTCTCCGTTATGTCGGATCTTCGCCGTGGTCTCATCATCGTGAATACCGGCCCTGGCAAGGGGAAGACCACGGCAGCCATGGGGACGGCGCTGCGGGCGGTGGGGCAGGGGATGCGCGTCCTGATGCTGCAATTTCTAAAGGGCTCGTGGCATTACGGGGAGCTTGATGCGGTCAAGGCTTTCGGTGACAAGTTCATCCTGAAGCAGATGGGGCGCGGCTTCGTGAAAGTCGGCGCCGAAAAACCGGACCCTGAAGATGTGCGGATGGTGGAGGAGGCCTGGGCCGAGGCCAAGAAGGCGATCCAGTCCGGCGAATGGGACCTGGTGGTGCTCGACGAAATCAATTACGCCATCAGCTACGGTATGCTGGACCCGGCGAAAGTGGTGGAGTCGCTGGCGCGGAAGCCGGAGATGGTGCACGTCATCTTGACCGGAAGGAATGCGCATCCGACAATTGTCGAGCTTGCCGACACGGTGACCGAAATGCGCCAGGTAAAGCACGCTTATGAGAAAGGTGTAATGGCGCAGAGAGGAATCGAGTATTGAATTGATAATTTGCAATTGGTAATTTAAACCCTTTCGGTTGGGTGTGCGGGGTTTAGGTTTTCAATTACAAATTTCCAGATTACAAATTCCCCATGACTTGGTTCAAGCGACAATCCGGTGAGCTGGACACTTCGGGCGAGAAGAAAGTACGCACCGAGGGGCTGTGGGTGAAGTGTGACAGCTGCCGGCAGATTATCTGGAAGAAGGATCTCGAAGACAATCTCAACGTCTGCCCGAAGTGCGATAAACACTTCCGGATCGACGCCCGCGCCCGCCTGGCGCAGCTTCTCGACGACAATCAATACGAAGTTTTCGATGGCAATCTTGTCTCCACCGACCCGCTGAAGTTTGTCGACCTGAAAGCGTACTCCTCGCGCCTGAAGCAGGCGAAGGCCGACACGGGACTGAAAGACGCCATCATCAATGCCCGGGGCAAACTGAACGGCCGCGCGGTGATTGTGAGCTCGATGGAATATTCGTTTATCGGCGGGAGCATGGGGGCAGTGGTTGGCGAAGCGATTACGCGGGCGATTGAGAAGGCCATGGAAACGCGGACGCCGATCATCATCGTCTCGGCGTCGGGTGGGGCACGCATGATGGAAGGCGTCATCAGCTTGATGCAACTGGCGAAAATCTCCGCCGCGCTGGCGCGTTTAGACGCGGCGCGGGTCCCGTACATTTCGGTTTTAACCGATCCCACCACCGGCGGCGTGACCGCATCGTTTGCCATGTTGGGCGATCTCAACATCGCCGAACCCGGCGCGCTGATTGGCTTTGCCGGGCCGCGAGTGATTGAGCAGACCATCCGGCAGAAGCTGCCGCCAGGTTTCCAGCGCTCCGAGTTTCTCCTGGAACACGGAATGCTTGATGCCGTGGTCGCGCGCAAGGAGTTGAAAGCGTACATCGCGCGGGCGCTGGAGTTCATGGTGGCCTAGAGTAGCTCTTGCCTCTTAGCTTTCAGTTTCGTTCCTCAGTTCTCGCTCGGCGAGGCCAATCTAAGGCGCTTACCGTCAAAAACATAAATGCCTGCCGGGTTGCGCTATTGCCCGCTCAGTGCATGGTTTGACTTTTGAGTGTGGTTTTCTGGATAGCCTGGAAGCAAAGATTGAAACTGTACCCTGAGAGCTGATAGCCGAGAGCTAAGAGCTGACCTTGTCCTACGAAACCGCAGTCGCGCAGATGTACGCGTTGGGCCACGAGTTGGCGCAGACGCCGTCGCACAAGTTCGATCTGGCGCACATGCGCATCCTGCTGGCGGCACTGGGACATCCGGAAAATCGCTTCCCCACGGTGCTTGTCGCCGGCACCAACGGCAAGGGTTCGACGGCCGCGACTCTGGCATCCATCCTGCGGGCTTCCGGGCTGAAGACGGGGCTCTATACTTCGCCGCATCTGGTTCGCATCAACGAGCGGATTTGCCTCAACGGCAAGCCGCTCGCGGACGACGATTTCGCAATGCTCCACGATGTAGTCGGCCGCACCGCCGAGCGGCTGGTTGGAGAAGGCGATCTGCCGTGGCATCCCAGCTTCTTCGAGATGCTGACGGCGATGGGCTTTGAGTATTTCGGCCGGAGCCGGCCCGACATGGTTGTGCTGGAGGTCGGCATGGGCGGGCGTCTGGATGCGACCAACGTGGTTGAGCCGAGACTCAGCATCATCACGGACATCGCGCTCGATCATCAGAAATATCTGGGCGAGACTGTCGCCGAGATTGCGCGCGAAAAAGCGGGGATCATCCGGCCGGGCGGGATCGTGGTTACGCTGCCGCAATTGCCGGAAGCGAACGACGTGATCGGAAACGCTATTTTGGATGCGGGCGCGCGCGCGGTGAATGCTGTGCCCTATGTCCCGCCGGTATCGCCGGGAAGCGCGAGTTGCTTATGTGGAAGTTGGAATCGTTATCCACTTGAAGTGATGGGTGCGCGAATCATGGTCGAGTCGCCGCTGGTAGGCCGTCATCAGCTGCGCAACCTGGCGCTGGCGATCGCTGCGGCAGAGGAACTGCACAACCAGGGAACGGTTCAGATCACGCCGGAGACGATTGCACAAGGCATCCGCGAGACGCATTGGCCGGGGCGTTTCCAGGTGGTGCCGGCCGCGGGAGGCAATCCCGAGTATGTGCTTGATGTGGCACACAATCCGGCGGGAGCCTGGGCGTTGCGCTCGACGCTTTCGGCGGCTTACCCGGATTTGGGCAACGGCCGCGAGATCACGATGGTGTTTGGAGTAATGCGGGACAAGGCGGTGCAGGAAATTACTGAAATTCTGTTCCCGATCGCCGGGCGCGTGATCGTGACCCACGCCAACAACCCGCGCTCCGCGAGTCCGGATGAGATTCGGCGGGCAGCGGCGCGAGTGGCAGCCGGCATTGATATGGAAGAGGCCGAGGATGTGGCGTCAGCCCTGGACCGGGCGCGAAAGGTTGCAGGACCCCGCGGCTTGGTCGTAGTTACCGGGTCGATTTACATTGTAGGAGAGACGATGCGAATGCTAGACGTCCGCATCTAAGTACGGGTGCAGAAACGGGGCTAGTCCGGTCTCGCTTGGCTCAGGGAAGACGCGGCCCGCGTGAAGAAGTTTGAAAACAAAACCTTGAATAAGATCGCCACAACTGCGGGGCCCGAAAAAGAACGGGCCGAGTTGCGCTCGGCTGGACAGCCGGGGGCGGCTGTGCCTGCGTGGCCCGGGAAGCGCCCCGCAGCTCGCCCCAAAACCCGCCATGGCTGGCCGAGCCGCCTGCGCTCGTACTATATTCTTGATCCGCTGATCTGGGCTTACACGCTGATTCTGGGCACGCTTTCTCTGATCTGTTCGCTCTTCGACCGCAACGGGCTCATCCAGCACAATTTTGCGCGCCTCTGGTCGTGGCTCGTCATGAAGACGATCCTCTCGCCGGTAAGAGTCACGGGCTTGGATAACAGTAACTTCGACAACTCCAAACCTCGCGTCTATGCGGTAACGCACGCGTCGGCGCTCGACATCCCGATCCTCTACGTCAATTTGCCGTTTCAATTTCGCATCATTTTTAAGAGTGAATTGCTCGCGTATCCATTCGTGGGCTGGCATTTGAAGCGCTCGGGGCAAGTCTGCATCAACCAGCAGAATCCGGCGGCTTCGATCGGCGCCATCAAGTCCGCTCTGCGGAACTTGCGCAGCGCCATGCCACTGGTCATCTTTCCCGAGGGCGGCCGTACGCGAGATGGCCAGATTCAACCTTTTCTGCCAGGCGCATTTTTTCTGGCAATCAAGGCGCAGGCCGATATCATTCCGATTGCGCTTGTGGACACTTTCGACCTGCTGCCGATGAACACCTACCACATCAAGTGCCAGGCGCTGGAGATGCGAGTTGGTGAACCAATCTCCACCGCCGGGTTGACCGTGCAAGATACGGACGATGTGTCAGCCAAAGTAAAATCCGCGATCGAAGCTCTGCACTCCGCGCCCAGAACTGCGTAGCGACAGCCGCCCCCGGCTGTCCAGGCGAACTCAGCTCGTCAGCGCCGCTGACAATTTCCTCCATCATCCGTCATAATCTTCTGTTCGTCTTGATTCTGGAGGTGTCATGAAGTCCCTAGGTGCGCAAAACGCGTCCGGGTTTTCGTCTCCGCTTTAGCTGCGCAGTTCCGCCCCGCCGGGCGGACGAGGGCGTCCGCCCCTACGCGACCTGATGATAAACTTAGACGATTCAGCAGAATACAAGGCCTATCCATGTCCGACAGCATTCATCTCAAGCTCCCCGACGGCAGCACCAAAGAAGTCGCGAAGGGCACCACTGCGCTCGACGTTGCCAAGTCCATCAGCCCGCGTCTCGCCGACGCCGCTCTTGCCGCCAGGACAAATGGCGGCCTGATCGACCTAACCCGGCCGCTCGACCAAGACACTGACCTGCGCATCCTCACCGACCGCGACCCCGAGGCGCTCGAAGTCTATCGGCATTCCTCAGCACACCTCCTCGCCGCCGCTGTGCTCGAACTTTTCCCCGAGACCAAGCTCGGCCACGGTCCCGCAACTGAGAACGGATTTTTCTACGATTTCTATCGCCCCACTGCATTCACGCCCGAAGATCTTGTGCAGATCGAAAAGAAGATGCAGGAGCTGGTCCAGCAGAACCTCCCCTACGCCCGCGAATTTCTGCCGCGCAAAGAAGGTCTCGAGAAGTTCAAGGGTGAAGGCGACTTCATGAAGTGCCATTTCATCGAGCAGTTCACCAAGCCCGATGAGACAATTTCGATCTACCAGACCGGCAAGTTCCAGGATTTCTGCCGCGGTCCCCACCTGCCTTCGACCGGGAAAATCAAAGCCTTCAAGCTGCTCAACATCGCCGGCGCCTACTGGCTGGGCGACGAAAAAAATCAGCAACTGCAACGCATCTACGGCACAGCGTTTTTTTCCAGGAAGGATCTCGATGCCTACCTGACCGGCATCGAAGAAGCGAAGAAGCGCGACCATCGCGTGCTGGGCAAACAACTCGACCTGTTTTCCATTCAGGAACTCGCCGGACCGGGCCTGATCTTCTGGCATCCCAAGGGCGGCATCATCCGCAAAGAGATGGAAGACTGGATGCGCGAAGAGTACCTGCGCCGCGGCTACTCGCTCGTCTATACGCCGCACGTGGCGCGCCGCAATTTGTTTCATACCTCGGGCCACGAGGGCTACTACTCCCAGAATATGTTCGACGCCATGGAGCTCGACGACGCCGAATATCGCCTCAAGCCCATGAACTGCCCGGGCCACATCCTGATCTACAAAGATTCGCTGAAGTCCTATCGCGATCTGCCCGTGCGGTTGGGCGAACTCGGCACCGTCTATCGCTACGAGCGTTCGGGCGTGATGCACGGCCTGCTGCGCGTCCGCGGCTTTACTCAGGACGACGCTCACATCTTCTGCACTCCGGACCAGATTGAAAACGAAATCGTCGGCTGCCTGGAGTTCGCGCTCGCCGTGCTGAAGGCCTTCGGCTTCGACCGGTTCCAGACCGAGCTTTCCACCTGGGATCCGAATGACAAGAAAAGCTTCCTCGGCACTGAAGAGCAGTGGAACCTGGCCAACCACTCGCTGGAAAACGCGCTGAAAAAACTGAACATCGAATACAAGACCATCCCGGGCGAAGCGGCGTTTTACGGACCGAAAATTGACGTGAAACTAGTGGACGCCATCGGACGCCTGTGGCAGCTCTCAACCGTGCAGTTCGATTTCAATCTGCCGCAGCGCTTTCAGCTCGAATACGTAGCCGAAGACGGCACCCGCAAGCAGCCGCTGATGGTCCACCGCGCGCTCTACGGGTCGGTCGAACGCTTCTTCGGCGTGCTGATCGAGCACTACGCCGGAGCGTTCCCGGTATGGCTCTCGCCGGTGCAGGTGGCGATGATCCCAATCGCCGAGCGGCATTCGGAGTATGCGGAAAAAGTCGCGTTGCAACTGCGGGCGGCGGGAGTGCGCGTGGAAGTCGATTCGCGCAACGAAAAGATGAACGCAAAAATCCGCGAACACGCGATGCAGAAAGTGCCGTTCCTGCTGGTGGTCGGCGACAAAGAATCGGAAGCCGGCAAAGTTAACGTACGCAGCCGTGGAAAAGAAAAGACGGAAGACGTGGGTACCGGGGAATTCGTGGAAAAAATCAAGAAGCTGATCTTGGAGAAGAGCCCCTCTTTGTAACAAGCAGCGCTCGGCGATAACCAATCCGTTGAGGCCAACCCGCATCCATCTTATTAGTAACAAATATGTACCATGAAAATCCTCCACTTACTGAAGGATTTTCATGGTATACAATGCTCACTATGATTGTTCGCATGGCCGACATTGTGCTGGTTCGCGCCGCCTTGAGGCGCAGTCGCGTGGTTGCCCTTCTGGGGCCGCGGCAGTGCGGCAAGACCACGCTTGCTCGGGAGTTTGTCGCGCCCGATTCGCTGAACTACTTCGACCTGGAGGATCCTCAGAGCCTTGCCCGGCTGACCGAGCCCGACACAGCTCTGCGTCCACTCAAGAAGTGGGTGGTGATTGACGAGATCCAGCGCCGTCCCGATCTGTTTCCCCTGCTGCGCGTCCTAGCGGACCGGAGACCGCTCCCCGCACGCTTTCTCATCCTGGGCAGCGCCTCGCCAGATCTGCTCCGCCAATCTTCGGAGTCGCTCGCCGGCCGTATCGAGACTGTTCCGCTGGAGGGTTTCCGGCTTTCCGACCTGGGTGCCGCTGCCCAAGGCCGCCACTGGCTGCGCGGCGGGTTCCCGCTCGCCTACACGTCGCGAACCGAGGCAGACTCGCTGTCATGGCGGCGTCAATTTCTTCAGACTTTTCTTGAGCGCGACCTGCCCCAACTGGGCATCACGATTCCGGCATTAGCCTTGCGGCGTTTCTGGAACATGGTCGCCCACTACCACGGCCAGGTCTGGAACGCGGCCGAGTTGGCTCGCGGGTTGAGCGTGAGCGAGGCCACCGTGCGCCGCTATCTCGACTTGATGGCCGATGTCTTCATGCTTCGGCAGTTGCCGCCATGGTTTGAGAATCTTGGCAAACGGCAGGTTAAGGCGCCTAAAGTGTATGTACGCGACACTGGCCTTCTGCACGCGCTGCTCGGAATCGCCAATCAGCGCGACCTTGAGTTTCATCCCAAGGTGGGCGCTTCGTGGGAGGGTTATGCCGTCGAGGAGGTGCTCAAGTCTTTCCGGCCCGACGAAGCTTACTACTGGGCCACGCACAATGGAGCGGAGCTCGATCTACTTTTATTCAAGGACGGCCGCCGCATTGGCATCGAGTGCAAGCGCACCGACGCGCCGGTGCTCACTGCTTCCATGCGGATCGCGCTCACCGACCTCAAGCTCGACCGGCTGTGCGTTTTATATCCGGGCGATAAGACATATTCGCTGGCAAAGAAAGTGGAGGTTATCCCGCTGGCGAAATTCGTGAATGCAAAGTAGGCGGCAAGGGAGGGCCTGAGGAAACTCTGATCAAGTTGGCTCCCGGCCAGCTTTGAAGGGGCATGCCTTCAGGTGTTCAGTCTCATGACATCCTTTACACAACGTTATCAGGACATGCTTTACACTCGGCCCGAGCGAAGCAAGGGCAAGAAGGTAAAGGCAGCCCCAGCTTGGCAGAGGGCAAATGCCGTGGATCACGATGGATG
>JANXZM010000059.1 GCA_025355505.1 Acidobacteriaceae bacterium
GACCCTTTATGAGACCGTCGCTCTAGCCACCTGAGCTACACCGCCAATCCGGAAATACGCGGAAGGATAACAGGGACAGCCCGGAAATGGGCACAGAATCCCGCAGACGCGGGTGGACGCGTCCCTGATTCATTCTAAAAGTGTATGGAATGGAGTGTCAAACTGCATGGCTACGAGCGAAACATGCGAAACTGTGCGCATGAAGGTTATCGCTGTGATACCGGCGCGGCTGGGTTCGACGCGCCTTCCACGGAAGATGCTGCGCGAGATCGCTGGCGTCCCGTTGCTCGCTTGGGTGTATCAGGGAGTGCGACGGTGTTCGTCGCTGGACCAGGTCGTGGTTGCTACGGATTCGGATGAAATCATGCGGTTTTGCGAGCAGCAGGGCTTTGTCGCTCGCATGACTTCGGCGACGCATCGGTCGGGAACCGAGAGGGTACATGAGATCTCGACCCTTATTCCGGCAGATGTTTATTTGAATGTGCAAGGCGATGAGCCGCTGACGCGGCCCGAGCACATCGAGAGCTTGATTGCGGTGATGCGGGGCGCGGAGGTCGAAGTGGGGACGCTGAAGACCGCGGCTGCGGAGGTTGATATCCACAATCCGAGCGCGGTGAAGGTGGTGACGGATGCCGCGGGACGGGCGCTGTATTTTTCTCGGGCGACGATTCCGCATGACCGCGATGGAGTGCGTCCACGATACTTCAAACATCTTGGGTACTATGGTTATCGCAAGGGCGCTTTGGATAGATTCGTGCGCTGGCCGGAGTCGTCGCTGGAACGCAGCGAGCGGCTGGAGCAGTTGCGCTTTCTCGAAAACGGAGTTTCGATTCACGTCGCAGAAACGCCGTTCGATACCGTGGGGGTGGATACGGAAGAGGATGTGCGGCGGGTGGAAGAGATTATGCGGCTGGGGCTCGCTCAACACTAGCGGTGGATTAGAGGGCGGAACGCGGACAGGAGAGTCCGCGCCACGCGTTCAGTGCAACTTCGCCCAGGCTTCGGCGGCGGCTACTCTTTTTGTGATCGCGGGATGTGAGTGCAGAAGCCATTCGACCCAGCGGGAAGGCGTTTTTTCGGCGAGATTCTGCTCGGCCAACTTATTCATCGACGAGATGAAGGGCTCGACGCTGGCCACAGACTGGAAACAATAGCGATCGGCCTGGCGCTCGTTGAAGCGCGAGTAGGCGTTGAGCGCGGGCATCAGCAAGAACGAAAGCACGGTCGAGACCAGAATGAGCAACGGCAGATTGGAGAAATCGGACATGGCCGCGAACATGTTGCGATCTACGGCGTAGCTTAGAACATAGTTGGCCAGCCAGAAGCCGAATAGCGTGATTCCCGCCTGCACGAAAATACTCTTCAGAATGTGGCGGTGCACGTGATGTCCAAGCTCGTGCGCGAGGACGGCTTCGATTTCGTCGTCGGAATAGTTGTCCAGTAGGGTGTCGGCGAGAATGATGCGCCGGGTGGCACCGAGTCCGGTCAGCGCGGCGTTGGCTTTCTTGCTTTTCTCGGAAAGATGCCACTTGTAGACACCGCGCACACGCGTGCCGGCGCGTTCGCTCAGAACAATCAAGCGGCGCTTGAGTTCCTCGTTGTCGAGCGGTTCGAATTTATAAAAAATCGGAAACAGGACAACCGGCGCGAGCTGCGCCAGCATTACAAAAAGCCCGAGGAAAACTGCCCACGCGATCACCCACCAGTACTGTGGGCTCTGGCGTATAAGCGTGTAGAGCAGTTCGACCACAATGGCGGCCATGAGCAGGCCAATCAGCAGACTTTTGAATTCGTCCCAAAGCCACGAGCGAAGTCGCTGGTTGGAAAGGTTATAGCGGTGCTCCAGACGGAAACTGCAATACTCGAGCGGAGTTCCCAGCACCTTGCTGATCAGCATCAGCATGAGGACGTAAAGGAAAACCGCGAAAGAGTAACTCTGCGGAGCGCCACGCTCGGCCAGATGGTGGAGCGTCCCGGTCCAGCCGGTGGCCAGAAGGGCGACGAGCAATCCGAAGCCGAGCGCGAAATCGGCGACGCCCAGCCACCGCTTGATGCGGTTGTAGCGGTGCGATTCCGGAGAATCGGCGAGAATCGGCGTGGTTTCCGTGGTGGCCATTATTCCGAGAATTGTCACTATCCTATCGTGTTCCGAGGCCAGCTAGAACGCAAAAGTGCAGGAACGCCCGGCTCTTAGCTCTTAGCTTTCCGCTTCGGGTTAGTCCTGCCGCACGAATCGCTCGCCGCTTTCAAGAATTTCCTCTACTAGCTCGGGCGTGGCCGCTTCAACATAGCAGCGGAGCATACGCTCGGTGCCGGAGGCGCGGAACAATACCCAGGCGTCGGCGCCGTTGCCATGCTTGGGGGCATCGAGGTAGAACTTTACACCGTCGCGATTTTCCTTGCGCAGTATGGAATAAGCGCCGAGCTTCGTAGTCTGGGGATCGGCGGCGCGGCGGATGGAGCCATTCTTGATTTCATCGGAAATGTGCAGATCGCGGCGGCCATAGTAGTGCGCGCCAAATTCACGTTGCAGGTCGGCAACCAACTGGCCGAGCGGCTTCCCTTCTTCGGCCATGACATTCGCAAGCAACAGTGCGTTGAGAATGCCGTCGCGTTCCGGGAGAAAGCGGCCGTACCCGATGCCGCCGGATTCTTCTCCGCCGATCAGAATGTCATGCTCCATCATGATGTCGGCAATGTACTTGAAACCGATCGAGGTCTCGTGCAGCTTGCGCCCGTGCTTCGCGGCGATACGGTCCATCATGCCGGTGGTATTGAAGGCACGCACCACATCGCCCGGCCACTTCTTGTAAACCAGCAACCAGTTCAGAAGAACGCACATACACTTGTGCGAATCGACGAAGCTCCCATCTTCCGCCACAGCGCCGATGCGGTCGGCATCGCCGTCGGTTACCAGGCCCGCTTGGCATTTCTCTTGCATTACGGTTTTCTGCAACAGCGCGACGTGCGGCAGTATCGGTTCCGGGTTAATGCCCGGGAATAGTGGGTTCACTTCCTGGCGAATCGCGACGTAGCGGATGTCGTGTGTGTCGAATATTTCCGAAAGAATTCCGCGGCCGGAGCCGTACATGGAGTCGATGGCAAACTTAAAATTCGCGCGGCGGATGAGATCGAGATCGGCGAACTGGGTAACCGCTTCGACATAGGCGGGCTTCAGATCGACCTCTTCGATTTTCACCACTTTACCCTTTGGCATCGCCCCCGCGGCCAGTTCTTCTTCGATAAACTTCATGATCGCGGGAGTGGCGGAGCCTCCAAACTTGGCTTTGAACTTTACGCCGTTCCAGTTCCAGGGATTGTGGCTGGAGGTGACCATGACGCCGCCCGCTGCGCCCAGCTTCTTGACGTTGTAGGAAACCGTGGGCGTGGGCACGTAGTCGTTGGCCAGCAGCACGGGGATTCCTGCGCCAGCGATTACTTCAGCGACGATGCGGGCGGCGCGATCGGAAAGGAAGCGCGTGTCGTAGCCAATGATTACGCCGCGAGTGGGATCTTCATTTTTGAGGACGTAGCCGGCAATCGCTCCGGCCACACGTCGCACGTTGTCGAAAGTGAAGTCGTCGGCAATAAGGCCGCGCCAGCCGTCGGTACCGAATTTGATTTGGGTCATGAGCAGTTCGTCGTTGGTCGTTCGCAGTTCGTCGTTCGCTTGAATTTCCTTAGACTGCCGACAAATTCGCATTTCCTGCAGAGGCGCGGCCTGCTGCGTCTCCGGAGACGGTGCAAGCCCCGTCTCGACAGGTCAAACCAATTTCTTCAGCTTCTTTTCATCTAGATGCTTCACCACTTTGCCAACATCCTGCGACTGGTCTAGCGTGGTGATGAGCAGGGCGTCTTCGGTCTCGACAATCACCAGGTTGCTTACGCCGATCAGGGCAACAAATTTGCCTGGGGCGTGCACGTAATTATTTTTCGCGTTCATGGCAAAACTTCCGGACGCTGAGACCAGGCTTCCATCGCCCGGTTTCGCCTTCGCCACGTGGTGCTCGTGCAGAGCGGTCCAGGAACCGAGGTCGTTCCATCCGAAGTCGCAGGGCAGACAGAAGATGCGGGACTGAGCTTCTGCCTTGGCCGAGCGCGGCTCCAGCACCGCGTAGTCGATGCTGATGTTTTCGCACTTCGGGTAGAGCTTGCGAAAAGTGTCCGCGAACTTGCGCGTGCCATAAGCCGCGGCAATCTTCTCCAGGAGAGGCGCGGTGTTGGGAAGATGCTCGCGCAGCGCGTTGGCGAGCGTGTCGGCGCGCCAAAGAAACATGCCGCTATTCCAGAAGTAGTTGCCCGCGTCGAGAAACTGCCGGGCCGTGGCGAGGTCGGGCTTTTCGGTGAAGCGGCGCACGCGCAGGGAGCCTTGGTGATCGTGCGCGCCAACTTCGATATATCCGTAGCCGGTTTCGGGGCGAGTTGGGCGGATGCCGAGGACAACGATGTTTTGCCCGGCGGCTGCGATCTCGATTCCTCGGGTGAGAGTTGCGCGGTATTGGGCAGAGTCGGCGATAACGTGATCGGACGGAAACAGACCGAGCACCGCATCGGGATCGTGACGCAACAAAAGAAATGCGGCTAAGCCGATGGCGGGGGCGGTGTTGCGTCCGGCGGGCTCGGCGATGATTTGTTTCGCGGGAAGTTTCGTAAGCTGGCGCAGGATGGCGGGGCGCAGGTCGTCATTGGTGATAATCCAGAAGTTGCTGGGCGCGGCCATGGGCGCGAGGCGTGTTACGGTCTGCTGGATCATGGTGTGCTTGCCGTCGAGCGCGAGCAGTTGCTTGGCGCGGCGCTTGCGGCTCAGCGGCCAGAAGCGCGTGCCTCGGCCGCCAGCCAGGATTACGGGATAGAAGTGCGGGTTCGCTTTCACTGTGGTTGCAAGCCTAACATTTAGGCTGCGGGCGGCGAAAGGCTTGAGCACAGGGAGCACAGAGGAAAACGTTCCCTCAAGAATTTGATCTCCACTGCATACCCCTGTGTACCTCTGCGCCCCCTGTGGTGAAAATTTTATTTACAGGCGAGTCGCGGGCTCAGACACCTCTGAACTCGGCACGCTGGTTTTGAGGAATTCGACCGCCCACAGCGGACGCACCATGAACCCTTGCACAGCGGCGGGAATTACCACCGCGTCACCTTTGGCCAGTGTCACCGGGTCGCGGCCCTGCGCTTCGACAACGCCGCAGCCTTCAACGGCGACCAGTATCTGCACCGAAGTCTTGCCGGACCCGGCGGTCGAAAATTCCTGCGGCTCCTTCAACTCAAACAGGTCCACCACGAAGTCGGGTGCGGCGATCATGGAAGACTGCCGGCTTTTGCCGCCGTGAATACTGACCGGCGCGGGGCGAATCACTTTGCCGGAGGCAGTGCGTTCCTTGACCGAGGCGATGCCGCGCTCCAGATGCAGCGGGCGCGGGCGTCCGTAGTCATAGAGACGATACGTGGTATCGGACTGCTGCTGCGTCTCCACGATTACGGCGCCTGGCCCGAGCGTATGTACCGTGCCGCCGGCCACGTAAATCATTTCGCCTTGATAGACGTTGATCCAGTTGAGCAATTCTTCGGCGCGATTTTCTTGGATGGCTTGCTCGAGTTGAGCCACCGTAACGCCGGGCTTCAAACCGAGCGCGATCTGCGATCCGGGCTTGGCGTGGGCCACGTACCAGCATTCGGTTTTGCCCCAAGGCTCTCCGACGCGCTGTGCCGTGGCGTCGTCGGGGTGCACCTGGACTGAGAGTTTTTCCTCGGGGAACAGAAACTTCAGCAGCAACGGAAAGCGCTGCGGGTCGCGGGCGGCCGTGCCCACAAATTCGGCGCCGAATTCTTTGCTCAGGTCTGCGAGGGTACGTTTCGCCAGCGGGCCGTTCGTGACCATACAGTTGTCACCGGTTAGCCAGGCTTCTCCGATGCGTTCGTTGAATTTGTGATTCGGGTAAATCGCAGAAAGATCGAGCGTGCCCCAGGGACGGGGATCGAAGGCGGGCGACATCAGGAGTGGGTAGAGTTGGGTCATAAGAGAAAGACGATTAAACGGCAATCCTTATTTGTTATGTTGCGTGGTACCCGTGGCCCGTCCAGCGGCCGGAGGGGCGCTGGAGTATCTACGGTGAAATTGCCGCCAGTTTCTTGAAATAACTCCTGGCAACCGCTCCGTTCCCGGAAGCCTCTGCCGAGCGCGCGGCACCATAGACAGCATTGAACCGGTTGGGCGCGACCTTCAGAACGGCTTCGTATTCCGTGAGCGATTCCCGCGGGTGGTTCTCCAGCAAAAGTAATTCCGCCAACATTTCCCTGCAGGGCGTAACCGGGCCCGGCGTCACGGCGTCCTTGTCCATGGTTTCTTCCAACTCCGCGGCCGATCTCATGATGGCAATCGAGTCGCTGCTCTTGCCACCCTTCTCCGCAATCCACGCAGCCACTTCGCGCCGCTGCACTTCCACTTGATTCGACCAGTACGCATTGTTCTGTTTGGCGATGGTAGACACTAGGAACGCCAGAGTCTGCTCCGCTTGAGCCGCACGATCAAGATTGCCAGAACGTGCGCTGCCTTCGCCAATGGCGACCCAGGTGATGGCTTGCGCCCAGGGCACACCCTCTTTTCGGACTTGCAGTTCACTTGCCTGCTTCCAATTTCCGAGCTCGATCGTGCAACGCGCAGGAATCGCGGCTATGGCATAGTCGCCGGTGAGAGTGAGTCCGGCGACAGAGGCGAGCGAATTCAACTCCACGAGCACCGCTTGGGCCTCTTTTACGCGTCCACTTTGCAAATAGGCGTAGGCCAGGTAGTCCATGGCGTGAAGGCGCTGGTCCCGCGCCTCGCCATTGGTTGAACTAGCTTCTGCCTCAGTGGCAAGTTTTTCGGATCTCTGATTGGAGCGGATGGATTCGTCCCACAATCCCACCCTGGTAAAAAGGTGCGAAGGCATGTGATTGGCGTGGGCGGAGACCGGTGCGATCTTGGCGTACATGCGAGCGGCGCCGAGACCTTTTTCCGCGAGGACCGGATTGTCGTAGCAGTGGATGATGTAGTGGGCGACGCCTGGATGATGGGGTTGCAAGTTGAAGAGCGGCTCAAGAATTTCTCCGCACTTGCGCTGATTGGCGAAGGTCTTGTCCGTTTTCGGCGCGGTGATATAGAGCGTCAGCGCATGGAAGATCGCGGCTTCGCTGTCTGCCGGATAAGCTGCCTGTACGGCTCCCATTTTTGCCTCAAATGCCCGGTCGTGCAGTGCGGAATCCTTGCCATCCTGGTAGTAAATTTCCGCCAGAGCGTCGAGATAGGCAACTTCGCGTGGCGTCGCATTCGGATTCGCCGTGGCAATGGCTTTTGCTTTTTCGAGAGCCGCGCGGCCGGCAGCCGTGTCTCCGTTCCTCCACAAACCGTGGTAGTGCGACATGGCGACGCCCCATTGCGCCATCGCGCAGGTTGGATCCTGAATCGCGATTTCGCTAAACGCCTTCATCGCTTGCTCGTACTGAAAGGAGTGCAGCAAGGCCACCGCTCGGTCGAAACTGAGCTCTACTGTTTTCGAGCAGGATGTCAGAAAGTGGACCGAGCCTATTTCTTCTGCCGAGAGTTCGTGCTGGTGTTCTTGAGCGGCCAGAGCCAGCGGTCCAGACCCGAGACAAGCCAGGAGTAAAATCGCAGCGCGGCGCATAAACCTCCTCCTGCGAGAATCGCCCCCCAAAGAAGTGTTAAAGGAGAGATGAAAGGGTTGGTTTTGCTTCTCACCCATTGGGTCGAGGCCTCCGCAAAGTTCGTTTTTCTCTCAAAGCCGCATGAATACTGGCGTTGACCCGATCATACGGCTACTGACGCTACCTTCATGCTACAGCCCACCAAAGAACTTGCGCATGCGCTCCAGCGCCTTGTCCAGATTCTCCACCGATGTCGCATACGAGATGCGAACGTGCTCGGTCGTACCAAAGCCTTCGCCCGCGACCGTTGCAACATGCGCCTGGTGCAGCAGTCCATGCGCAATGTCGGCGCCTGACTTCATACCGCTCTTGCCGAAAAACGCCGAGACATTTGGATACACGTAGAACGCTCCTTCCGGCATGGTGCACTTCACGCCCGGAATCGACCGCAGGCCGCCCACAATGTGGTCGCGCAGCTTGATGTACTCCGCGCGCATTTCTTCGACGCACTGCTGCGAACTGTCCAGCGCCGCGACCGCAGCCTTCTGCACAATCGACGTCGGATTCGAAGTTGACTGGCTCTGCAGTTTCTGCACCGCACCAACTACTGATGCGGGGCCCAGCGTGAATCCCAGTCGCCAGCCGGTCATCGCATAAGTTTTCGAAAGCGATCCGACGACCAGGAAGCGGTCGCGATATTCGTTCAAACTCCCAACGGAGAAATTCTTGCCGGTGTAGTTGAGATACACGTAGCACTCGTCGGAGATCACCCAGATTCCGCGCTCATGCGCGAGGCGCACCACGGCGGTCATGTCCTCAGGACTCATCACCGCACCCGACGGATTCGAGGGCGAATTCAGAATAATCAGCTTCGTCTTCGGCGTGATCAGCCGCTCCACCATCTGGGCGGTGACGCGGAAGCCCTGCGACTCGTCGGCATCGAGCAGCACACAGTTGCCACCGACGTAACGCACCATGTCCTTGAACGAGACCCAGTAAGGCACCGGCAGAATCACTTCGTCGCCGTGGTCCACCAGCACCGAGATTACGTTGAAGAGCGCGTGCTTGCCGCCCACCGAGGCGCAGGTTTCTTCGCGCTTGTAGGCGGAACCGAAATCGGTCGCGTGGCGGCGGAGGATGGCGTCCTTGAGTTCGATGGTGCCACCCACCGGCGTGTACTTCGAGAAATTGTTCTGGATGGCCGCAATAGCCGCGTCTTTAACGTGCTGCGGCGTCGGGAAGTGCGGCTCGCCGGCGGTCATGTCAACGACGTCGATTCCCTGCTGGCGGAGCTTCTCCGCCTCGGCCACGGCGGCCATGGTGGCGGAGGGCTCGATGCGGTTGATGCGTTCCGTCAGGCGGACGGGGTGAGTGACGGGTGTCATTACAGTGCTCATAATCTCTTTTTTCTAAACTTTCTCTTGGCTTCGGGATGCGTCTTGCCCGCGGACTGCTGGCCCTTCTCGAATTTGTGAGCCACGTCCATTTTCTCACGAACCTTCTGCTCGACGAGTTCAGGCACCAGGCATCCAATGGATCCGCCGAGCTGCGCTACTTCGCGCACCAGACGCGAACTCAGGTAGGAATACTTTTCGGCGGGCATCATGAACACCGTCTCCAGACCGGGCTGGAGTTTGCGATTCATCAGCGCCATCTGGAGTTCATATTCGTAGTCGCTGATGGCGCGAATGCCGCGCAGGATGACCCTGGCCTCGACTCGCAACGCGTAGTCCACGGTGAGGCCGTCAAAAGTATCTACCGAGACGTTGTCAAAACCCGCAGTCATCGCCTCCAGCATTTTGCGGCGGTCGGCGACGCTGAACAGCGGGTCTTTCTCGGGATTTCTGAGAATGGCAACGACCAGTTCGTCGAAAATCTTGCTGCCGCGCTCGATGAGGTCAAGATGGCCGTTGGTAGGAGGATCGAACGATCCGGGATAGATGGCTTTGATGCGCTTCACGGGCCCTCGGTCGACGAAAGGAGGATTGTATGCGGGGGCTGGCGAGGATGGCAATCGGAGGGTGAGGCGATGGAGAGCCGGGCGTCCCCGCCCGGCAGACGGGCGAGACGCCCGCCTCTCCATTGACTAGCCAGTGGTGTGCGCGACAGCTACCGCCTCGCGGCCGGCACTTTCGCCGCTTCCGGAGCCGCCGACGGCATCGTCGTGACCCGTCCCTGCGTACCGGTAGCTTGCGCCGGAACTACAGTGGGAGCCGGAGCCGCTACCGCTGCGGTCAGTCCCAGCGCTTTGCGCACTTCGGCATCGAGCTTCGCCATCGTATCTTTGTTTTCTTTCAGGAAGGCGCGCGCGTTCTCCCGTCCCTGCCCGATGCGCTCCCCTTTATAGCTGTACCAGGAACCGGACTTCTCGACAATATTCTGGGTCGCTGCGATGTCGAGCAAGTCGCCTTCACGCGAGATGCCTTCGCCGTAGAGAATGTCGAACTCGGCTTCGCGGAACGGCGCCGCCACTTTATTTTTCACGATCTTGACTCGGGTGCGCGAGCCGGTGACCACGTCTCCTTCTTTAATGGCCGCGATGCGGCGGATGTCGATGCGCACCGACGAATAGAACTTCAGCGCGCGCCCGCCCGTCGTCGTCTCGGGATTGCCGAACATGACGCCAATCTTTTCGCGGATCTGGTTAATAAAGATCAGGCTGGTGCGCGACTTGGCGACCGTCCCGGTCAGTTTGCGCAGCGCCTGCGACATCAGGCGTGCCTGCAAGCCCATGTGGCTGTCGCCCATTTCGCCGTCGAGTTCGGCCTTCGGGACGAGCGCCGCCACGGAGTCCACCACCAGCACGTCAATGGCGTTCGAGCGCACCAGCGCTTCAACGATTTCCAGCGCCTGCTCGCCATAGTCGGGTTGCGAGACCAGCAGGTTGTCGACGTCCACTCCCAACTTCTTGGCATAGCCCGGATCGAGCGCATGCTCGGCATCGACGAACGCCGCCAAGCCGCCAGCCTTTTGCGCCTCGGCAATCACCTGCAAGGCAATGGTAGTTTTGCCGGAAGACTCGGGGCCGAAGATTTCGACGACGCGCCCACGCGGCACGCCGCCCACGCCCAGCGCGGCATCGAACGAAATCGCGCCCGTCGAAATCACCGCGATTGGGACGATGGCGTCCTTCGACCCCAGCCGCATGATGGAACCTTTGCCAAACTGCTTTTCAATCTGTGCGAATGCAAGATCGATTGCCTTGGTACGCTCGTTGTTGCGATCTTCTAATCGGCTACGCTCGTCGGCCATAATAGCTGCTCCTGTTTTATGAATCTAGAATTGGGGTACGAATCCCCCGTAGCCTACACCCGCGGGCTGGAGCGCGAAGTGTTGGCTGTCACATCAGTTTCGGTCAGTTTAGCACGAAGCGAATAAAAGGCGAAGCGAGAAGAAGTTGGCGCTATTGGTACGGGGCTCGCCGCGCACCAGTCAGAATAACCGACAAAGGTCTTTACCGCAGAGGACACAGGGGAACACAGGAGATCATGAGGTGGGTGCTCCTCTGTGCCCTCTGTGGTAAGGATTTTCTTGCTAGACTGCCCTCATGCACGAAGACATTCCGGATGGCGGCATCTCCGAACGAGGCCCAGCCATTGGAGGCCCGTCGCTGTATCTCGTCGCCACGCCCATCGGCAATCTTGAAGACATCACCCTGCGCGCTCTGCGGGTGCTTAAGGAAGTTGACCTGATCGCCTGCGAGGACACTCGCCAGACCCTGAAGCTGCTCAACCATTACGGCATCCAGACGCGCTTGGTGAGCTATCACGAGCACAACGAGATGACCAAAGCCGCCGAACTGGTCGTGGACCTCGAAGGCGGCGCCAAGATCGCTCTGGTCACCGACGCAGGCATGCCCGGCATCTCCGACCCCGGATTCCGTTTGATCGCGCTCGCCATCCGGCATCATGTACCGGTGGTGCCGATTCCTGGAGCGTCGGCATTCCTGGCGGCGCTGGTTGCGAGCGGCCTGCCTACCGATTCGTTTCGCTTCAGCGGCTTTCTACCCTCCAAGGCCGGGCAGCGCCGCAAGCTGCTGGAGAGTGTGAAAAATTCTCCGCGGACGCAGGTGTTCTACGAAGCGCCGCATCGGCTGCTGGAGACGCTGGCCGATGTGGTTGAAATTCTCGGGAACGACAGGCACGTCGTCGTGGCACGCGAAGTTACGAAGTTGTATGAAGAATTTCTGCGCGGACGGGCGGGGGAGATTCTGGAACAACTCACAGCTCGGGGAGCCGTCAAAGGCGAGATCACGCTGCTGATCGCGAAAGCCGAAGAGGGAGCGGCGCCGTCCGCATCCGAGGGCGTGAGCGTCGCTCAGCGCGTGCGCGAAATCATGGCCGAAGAAAAAGCAGATGAAAAAGCCGCGCTAAAGAAAGTAGCCAAAGAGCGCGGGATTGGGAAGAGCGAGGCGTATCGGGAGTGGCAGCAGAGCAAGTAATTGAAGGTTAGGTACTGGGAAGGGCACGACTTCAGTCGTGCCATAAATCCCCTTGAATACTAGGCTTTAGCCGCGGAGGTTCTGCTCTTGCCGGATTGCAATGAATCGAGTAACATTGATTAACGTTAATCAATCTTATGAAAACCATCGTAACCCGCCTTCCCCTGACCAAAGCGCGCGTGAATCTCGGCCAGGTAGTGCGCCGCGTGCACGTGAACCGCGAATTCTTCATCCTGGAGAAAGACGGCATCCCCGTCGTGGGCCTCATGCATGTGGACGATCTTGAGGACTATCTCGAAATGCAGAATCGCTCAGTAAAAGAGCAAGTCCACAGGAGCACGGCGGAATATCGTCGCGGAGCGGCGCGCAGTGCGCACGCATTCATGGCTGAACTGAAAGCTCCGAGCAGCAAGCGCAAGAAAAAGTAAAAACGAAAGAATTAGAACGTCATGGCCGGACTATTTCGAGTCCTAACCACGCCCGCGTTCGAGCGGGAATTCCGAGCAATCTCCAAGAAGGACTCCACCCTAGTCCGCGCCCTCGAAGAACTGATTGAGACTCTCGGCAACGATCCCCACAACCGCAGCGGACGGCACAAGATCAAGAAGCTCGCCGGCCTGAAAGCAGGCGACGGACAATGGCGCGTGCGCTGGAGAGACCACCGGCTGCGCTACGATATCTTTGGGAGGGAAGTCGTGCTGCATTCCTTCCGCCATCGGAAAGACGCGTACTGAGGCGGCGTTTGTCCCTGCAAAAAACGACGAGTGATTGGCAGGGACAGAGGGGACGTGAGCAGAAGGCCGGCGAGAACCCTCAAGCCGAAGTTGTCACTTGGTGTTGGACCGATTTATGCCGCAAGCCCCCAAGAGGCGATCTAAATCCCACAACCACACCCCGTCCGTGCGTTGCTTAGACAGAATGGAATCATCTTTTGCACCCGCCAGCCAATGGTTGTCTGCGCTCAAAGCACCGCTGCCGCTGTACATGACTGGCGTGCCACAGGTTTGGTTTGTCTTTGTGTCCCATACCCACAGGCGGTCGTCCACCGATGCGAAGAACAACGTGCCATCAGTGCTGAACGCCACAAATTTTGGATATCCCGTCGATGTTTTCGGCAGGATGTCCGCGAGTCCATCAATCGCTTCGCCAGTGCTGAGGCGTACGAGGCGTACACCCCAGGCTTGGTACACAGCCATGCGATCGATTGCCGAATGAAACGCGATGATCGTTGGAATGGGCCTCGACCACGGGGTAGTCCGCTTCTTGGACCAGTCTAGGGTAGTCCAGACAGCAAACTCCTTTGGGTTTGCCGTCAAGAATGAGGTACCATCCTGCGAAAAACCCGCAAAGTAGCTGCCTGTCTGTGTGAATGTCGGTGTCAGCGTCGCGACATCGAGGATGTACATCTTCCCACTGTTGTCGGATACGGCGAGCCATGCCCCTTTCGCATCAAAGGCCAAGGTATGAATGAAATCGGTGTCTTCCCTCAGCGTCTTGACCAACTTTCCAGTCGCCACATCCCACAATTTCAGACTGAACTCGTCGCTGTTACCGCTGGTTGCTACGATCTTGCCGTCAGTAGCTAGAGCAACAGCACTAACAATGCCTTGGCCAGTTTCGAGTGCTCGCAAGAATTTGCGATTCTGCACATCCCAGAGAACGACGCGACCAAAGTCCTTCCCTGCGGCAAGCACCTTTCCGTCTCTGCTGAAAGAGAGAGCGTTTATGACAGTCGGCGTTCCAACGCCTTGCATGATAGTGAGTTGTCCACCGGGCCCGAACTGAACACCACTTTTCGGCTCTTTGTGGGGATCATCCCGCAAAATGAAATCGGGCGTGGGAAAGGGCTTCTCCGAATGTACAGGCGCAGGAGAGGCTACGCTGTTTTGCTGCGCAGCCGCCTGCACCGCCGCTAACATGAGTGCCAGAAAGAACCTTGTCATAAAGGCATGACCTCCCTACTTCCCCGCCAGTTCCTTCTTAACCGCCTCGCTGACCACCTTCCCATCCACCCGCATCCCAGCGGCGGCGAAGCGGGCCATGGCGGCCTTCATCACTGTTCCCATGTCTTTCATGGCAGGAGGGGGCATCATCTCGGCAATCGCCGCCCGGACTCCGGCCACGATTTCTTCTTCGCCGGCGGCCTTGGGCAGGTAGGTTTCGATGAACTTGATTTCGGCGGCTTCCTTGTCGGCCATCTCCTGGCGTCCGCCCTTGGTGAACTGCTCGACCGAGTCCTTGCGCTGCTTGATGAGCGTCGAGAGCACTTGCTGCGATTCCTTGTCGTCGAGCGGCGCCATCTTGTCGATCTCTTTGTTCTTGAGCGCGGCCTTGACCATGCGCAGGGTGGAGAGTCGCAGCTCTTCGCGGGCCTTCATGGCCGCGACAATGTCTTTCTGGATCTGGTCGATTAAGGGCATGGCGGAATTATAGTCGGCTGGAACCCTTCACCACAGAGGGCACGGGGGAAAGGCGGGAAACCACTAAGGACATTAAGGATCACGAAGGAAGGCTTGGAGAAGCTTGTCGATGCGCGACTTTACTCCTGCAATCTGACTTCTTCAATCTGACTTCCGCAATCTCTTCCCGATCCTCTGTCTTTCGAATATTCTGTTTATTAGCCCAGGCTCCCAATTCCCATGCTCAAGAAAATCAGACTCTTCACTCCCGGACCAACGCCACTTCTTCCTTCCGCCCAGACGGCGATGGCTTCCTATGGCGCGCACCATCGCACTGCCGATTTCCGCGCTCTGTTCACGCGCGTTCTGTCCGACGTGAAGGAGTTCATCGGCACGAAGAATGACGTGCTTGTGCTGACCTCGTCGGGCACGGGTTTTATGGAAGCTTCGGTCTCGAATCTGACTTCTCCCGGCGACCGCGTGCTGGTGTTGACTGCCGGCAAGTTCGGCGAGCGCTGGGCCTCGCTGGCCAAGGCGTTTGGCTGCTCGGTGGAGACGGTGACCGCTCCCTATGGCGAGACGATTTCGCTGGAGGAGGTGCGCCGCAAGCTGACGCCGGAGATTCGCTGCGTTTATGTGCAAGCGACTGAGAGTTCCACGGGCGCGCGGCATGACATCGAAGCGATCGCGAAGCTGGTGCAAACTTTGCCAGACACGCTGTTTGTCGTTGACGCGATCACTGGCCTAGGAACATCGCGACTCGACGTGGATGGTTGGGAAATCGACGTCATCATTGGCGGCTCGCAAAAAGCGCTGATGATCCCGCCCGGATTGGCCTATGGCGCCATCAGCGAGCGGGCGTGGCAACGCATGGAGACGGCGAAGTCTCCGCGGTATTACTTCGATTTGCGGAAGGAACGAAAGTCGGCGGCTAAGGCGGAGACGGCTTACACGCCCGCGACTTCCCTGTTTGCCGGATTGGCCGCGGCGCTCGATTATGTGCGGCAGATGGGGGATGGGAACCTTGCGGCGGGGCGCGACGCGCTGATCGCGAATGCGGAGTTGTGCGCGGCGATGACACGTGCCGGCGTGCAGGCGCTGGGGCTGAAGTTATTCGCGTCGAGTTGTCCAGCGGCCGCGCTGACTGCCGTCGCTGCCCCGGCTGGCACCGACTCTACGGCCATTTGCAAGCGCTTCCGCGAGCAGTTTGGCGCGGTCGTGGCCAACGGACAGGCGGAGATGAAGGGACAACTTTTCCGCATCGCTCACATTGGCTACTACGATTATCTGGACACGGTGGGAGTGCTGGCCGCACTCGAACAAGTTATCGCCGAAGCTGCGGGAAACGCGGTTGAGTTTGGATGCGCGGTGCGCGCGGCGCAGGAAGTTTACGCGCGAGCCATGGCTAAGAGGCAAACCGCGGCGGATGTCCGCTGAAAAAAAAGCAGATCCTTCGCTTCGCTCAGGATGACAAATTTTTCCTGGGGATGATCAGTTTTTCTTGAGGATGAAAAGTTCTTAAGCGTTGTGCGCTAGGAGTCGCGCGCTTCCCGGCGCAACTTGCGGCTTTCGGCCAAGAGCGACATGGAGTGCATCAGGTTCTGCAGGGTCACGATTCCGACCAGATGCTGTTCGTCAACAACCGGGATGATGCTGAGGTTGCGGGCGGAGAGCTTGCGGAAGGCGGAGGATAGCGATTCCTGCTTGGCGGCGACGTCGAAGATGCGATTCATGACCGCCTGCACATAGCCGTTGCCTTCGGCGCGCAGGGCTTCGAGAATTTTTTGCCGGGAGATTACGCCCACCATGTCGCTGCCGCGCACCACCGGAAAATCGTCCTGCAAGGTATGCACGGCTTTTTCGAGCGCGTCTTCCAGCGTGTCGGCGGGCGAGAGTGTGGCGAAGTCGGTAAGCATGACTTCTTCCAAGCGGACACTTTGCAGTACGGATTGAAATACGGCCGAGCGCTCTTCGAGTTGTGCGCCAACGAAGAGGAAGAATCCGATCATCACCAGCCACCAGTTGCTCATGAGCATTCCGCCCATCATGAACATGATGGAGAACACGTGGCCGATACGAACGGCGCGCTGGGTAGCCAGAACCATGTCCATGCGGCGCGAAAACACAGCGCGCAAAACGCGCCCGCCATCCATGGGATACGCCGGCAACAGGTTGAACAAGCCGAGGGAAAGGTTCGACCAGACGATGCTCCGCAACAGAGCGCTCGAATGGAGAAGCGGTCTGGCGGTAAGCGAAAAGCCCGGGATGACCGCGAGCAGGATGAGTGCGGTTAAGCCTGCGATGAAGAGATTCACCAGCGGTCCGGCAACTGCGATGCGAATGTCACGCTTCCAGGCGTTGATCGGGTCCGGGATGGCATGCGCCTCGTCGAGGATGGTGATGCCACCGATCGGCAGCAGGATAATGCCTTTCGCCGGAACGCCCGAGTCGCGGGCCACCAGCGCGTGACCTAATTCGTGCAGGATCACGCTGCCGAAAACGATGCCGACCAAAGCGAGGCCGCGGAGGGCAGCGCTGGCATCCTGGGTAGCGGCTTCGGTGCTCCAGACAAAAACCAGCAGAAGAAAAAAGGTCAGGTGAATGCGAATTTCGATTCCGAAAATACGTCCGACCGGGATGGACCAACTGCGCATCGACATGCCTACTAGTATTCTATCTACTTAGACACCGATTGACGCGGCGGAGATGCGAAAAAGCGAACCGGAAGGGCTGGACCGGAAGATGCATTTGATTTCCTGTAGAGACGCGGCTTGCCGCGTCTCCGCAGCAGGAAACGGAGACGGGGCAAGCCTTGTCTCTACGGGAGAGTTATGAGAGTGATTGCGGGACAGTACCGGCACCGGACGTTGCGGTCGTTGCCTGGGCTTGAAATTCGACCGACTTTGGACCGGCTGCGTGAGACGCTGTTCAATGTGCTGTGCGCTGGCGATCCGGCTGGGCTGGCGGAGTCAACGTGGCTCGATTTGTATGCGGGGACGGGGGCGGTGGGCATTGAGGCGCTGAGCCGTGGCGCGCGGATGGTGCATTTTGTCGAGTCGTCCAAAGCGGCGGCGGAAGTGATTGCCGGGAACTTGAAGTCGTTGGGAATTGCGCGCGGATTTCAGATTGTGCAGGTCGATGCGGGGAAAGCCTTGCGGCAATTGGAGGCGGCGGGGAGCGTTGCCGATTTTGTGTTTCTGGATCCGCCCTACTCGATGCAGGATGAATACGCGAAGACGCTCGCAGCTCTGGCGAAATCGAAATTGTTGGGCGAGCGGAGCGTGGCGATCGCGGAGCATGAGAAGAGGTTTGATCCGGGAGAGGCGTTTGGGGAATTGCGGCGCTATCGGAAGTTGGTGCAGGGGGATGCGGCGCTGAGCTTTTATCGGAGGCTGGGTTAGAATTTTCGCCCGCCAAGCCTGTGTCATCCTGAGCGAAGCGAAGGACCTATGTCTACCGTCGCGGCAAGGGAACGCACAGGTCCTTCGCTTCGCTCAGGATGACAACGCAGGTCCTTCGCTTGGCTCAGGATGACAACGGAACTAAGGATGTCTCTGGACTCGGCTGTCACATGGCCTTGGCAAACCCAACACATCGCTATAATCACTACGACATGGCTAACTTTCCACCGGTTGACGAACAACTGGCATACATCAAGAAGGGCGCGGCGGAGATCGTCAAGGAATCCGAGCTGCGCTCGAAGCTCGAACGCTCGCTCGCTTCGGGTAAGCCGCTGCGGGTGAAGGCGGGCTTTGATCCGACTGCGCCCGATCTGCACCTGGGACACACGGTGCTGCTGCGCAAGCTGAAACATTTTCAGGATCTCGGACACACCGTCATCTTCCTGATCGGGGATTTCACCGGGATGATTGGCGATCCGACGGGACGCTCGGCGACGCGGCCTCCGCTGACGCAAGAGCAGATTGCGGAGAACGCCGAGACCTACAAGGCTCAGGTTTTCAGGATTCTCAACCCGGAAAAAACGGTGGTGGACTTCAATAGCCGATGGTTTTCGAAGTTTTCGGCTGAGGATTTCATACATTTGACGGCGAAGTACACGGTTTCGCAGATGCTGGAGCGCGCGGACTTTCACAAGCGCTTTCGTGATGAGAAGCCGATTGCCATGCATGAACTGCTGTATCCGCTGGCGCAGGGATACGATTCGGTGGCGCTCGAAGCGGATGTGGAACTGGGCGGCACCGATCAGAAATTCAATCTGCTGGTGGGGCGCGAGTTGCAGCGAGCTTACGGGCAGGAGTCGCAGGTGGTACTGACTACGCCGATCCTCGAAGGACTCGACGGCGTGAATAAGATGTCGAAATCGCTGGGGAACGCAATCGGCATTCACGAAACGCCGCAGCAGATGTACGGCAAAGTGATGTCGATTTCCGACGAGATGATGTGGCGCTATTACGAACTGCTGACCGATGTGTGGGTGGATGCAATCGCGCAAATGAAGGCGGATGCTGCGAGCGGGAAGCCGCATCCTATGGCGCTGAAGAAAGAGCTGGCACGGGGGATTGTGGCGGATTTTCACTCGGCGGAGGCGGCGGCGAAGGCGGGGGAGGATTGGGCCAAGCAGTTTCAGAAACGCGAGGTGCCGGAAGATGTGGAGGAAATCGCAGTCGCACTTGCTGCCTTTAGCGCTCCTTCCCTTGTTGGAGGAGTACTGCTGATCAAACTAGACAAATTACTCTCTCAAATTGGTCTTGCTGATTCGGTGAGTGATGCAGTGCGCAAGATAAAACAGAAAGCCGTACGGGTCAATGGCGAGTTGAAGACAGACCCAAGACTCCTCTGGAATTTAAAGGATCTAAAGGATCCACTGACGGTGAGAGCCGGTCGGAAGATAAAGAGAGTCACATTCATACTTCCGTGACCTGCGATGTTCCGACTTTTCATTGACGAATTCGGTCATCACGACATGAAGTCGTCGGACGATCCGAACCAACGTTATCTCGGATTGACGGGCGTCATCATGCGGCTCTCCTATGCGGACGGCGAGTTTACCGACAAACTGAACGCGATCAAGCAAGGAATCTTCGGGAGATCGGATTTCTCGCTGCATCGGCGCGAGATCCTCGACGCCAACACAGAGCCATTCACTGTCCTGAAGGACGCCAGCAGGCGAACGGCGTTCGATGCAGCAATCTTCGATCTCATCGAGAAGGCCCCCTATCGCGTCATCACCGTTGTAATCGACAAGAGAGAACACCAGGCGAAATACATCCGCTGGCATTTCCAGTCATACCACTACTGCATGACAGTTCTCCTAGAGCGGTACGCGCGCTGGCTTGATAGCGCAAAACAGACGGGCGATGTGATGGCGGAATCGAGAGAGAAAAAAGATAACAAGCGACTCTCCAACGCATACCAATTCCTCCACAAGCATGGGACCGACAACCTGAAGGCAGCGTTCTTCCAACAATGGCTTTCTTCAAAAGAGATCAAGATTAAGCGAAAGACAGACAACATCGCCGGGCTGCAATTGGCCGACTTGATTGTCAATCCTTCGTGCCGCGAGTTGATCTGCTCGCGCACAAACACTCCAATGACAGCGGAATTCGGGAGAAAAGTAGTGGAGGTTTTGTATCGGAAAAAGTATCGCCGCAACCCCATTGACGGGACTGTTCCCGGATGGGGAACCAAGTGGCTGCCATAAAAACAACGCCCGGCGTCTTATGGTTGCGCCGGGTCGACTAAACTTCAGTCCGCCTCCGCTCGTCGCGGATTACTTACATTCTGCACCATCGACAGTCCATTTCAAACAACTTTATTTGCTTTGTTTTCATAGGGCAAACAACACGTTAGGCTTCGCACCTAACGAATAGTTGGCCATACGCCCGGAAAAAGCCTACGTAGTCTTCAATAATCCTGGCATTCTCTTGTGCCAGTCGGTTGCCTGCTCGTAGGCGTGTGCGGCCTGCAGCACTACGTCCTCCCGCCAGGGAGCAGCGGCTAGTTGCAGGCCGATGGGCAGGCCATCTCCGGTGAATCCGCATGGAACGGAAATCGCCGGAATCCCCCAGACATTAAAGGGCCGCGTGTTGCGCAGCATGATCAGTTCTTGCGGGCGCAGGTTGTCGGGATGCTTAAGCAGGTCGGCGATCACGGGCGGCGGGATTGGGACCGTGGGCGTTAGCAGCACGTCCACTTCATCGAATATTTTTCGGATGGCGTGCCGGCTTGCTTGAAGGTCACGGCTGGCACGCAGAGCGTCGGGTGTGGAGACGTTGGCTCCGGATTGGATGCGTGCCAGCGTCGCGGGTTGGTAGAGCTCGGGTGAGCGGGCTACGAATGGCTCGTGATAGGCATAGGCTTCGGCGCTGGCTAGAGTGCGGTCGGTGGAGACTTCGAGTTTGACGTCGCGAATTTCAGCGTGGAGTTCGCGAAAAAGCTCGATGGCTTTTTCGATGGCGGCGGCGATTTCGGGATGGAGATCGTCGAAGAAAAATGCCCGAGGCACGCCGATGCGCAGTTTGGGCGTGAGTTGAGCGACAGGTTGCGCGATGGCGGCGGTAAAGTCCGGGACAGGCGCGTCTATGCTGGCGGGATCGGCTGCGTCGTAGCCTGCGAGCACTTGCAGCATCAAGGCCGCGTCATAGACTGAGTTTGCGATCGGGCCGACATGATCGTAGGACCATGACAATGGGACGACGCCTCGGGCGCTCATGCGACCGTACGTCGGCTTGAGTCCGACGACTCCGCAGTAGGCGGCGGGCAGGCGGATGGAACCGGCGGTGTCGGTGCCGACGGCAGCGAAGCCGAGAGCAGTGGCAACGCTGGCAGCGGAGCCTCCGGAGGAGCCGCCAGCGAGACGCGTCGCATCCCACGGATTGTGGACCTCGCCAAAGAAGCTAATCATCGAACTGCCGCCATAGGCGAATTCGTGCAAGTTCTGCTTGCCTGAAATGATTGCGCCCGCGGCTCGCAGGCGGCGCACGACTTCAGCGTCTTCGGCGGGAATGCGATTTTTGAACAGTGCGCTGGCGGCGGTGGTGCGGACTCCCGCGGTATCGAGAATGTCTTTGAGCCCGATGGGAATGCCGTGGAGGGGGCCGCGCCATTCTCCGCGGAGGATTTCTTGCTCGGCTCGGCGGGCCTCGGCTAGAGCGGAATCAGACATGACCGTGATGAAGGCGTTGAGCGTTGGATTTAGTTTCTCGATGCGCGCCAGGCAGTCGCGGGTGAGTTCGACGGGGGAGATGGCGCGGTCGCGAATTTGCCGGCTTAGTTGCTGAATTGTAGGACGCACATAATCCTCGACAGATCGAAGAGATTTTACAAGTTGCGGGAAAAATTCATTGCTTCCGAGAGCAATCAACGCGGGATTTGCCAGCACCGGGCTGAGGGCAAGATTCTGCAAAAACTTTCGCCGGCCTTCCGACACTGGCTGCTCACCTTGCATTCGCGTTCCTGAGCGCGGCGCGCTTGGCGAACCATTTCACCACAAAATAAACGACGGGACCGGTGGCGAGCGCCCACGGTCCCCATCTTAGGGAGATCGGGTCACTGTAGCGCAGGGTGTAAATCACAATGCAAGTCATGACGATGGGCAAAGCGACGACATAAGCCAAGCCCAGGCGTCCGCCGGGGATGCGGAAGGCGCGCGGCAGGTCGGGACGCTTCCGGCGCAGCGCCCAAGCCGAGAGCACGGTCAGTACGGTGGTTGCGGCGCGCAACCAAACGTAGATGCTGATCAACTGGCCGAGCGTGTGCAGGGCGAGCGACGCATAGATGGCAGCGGAGATCAGGATGGCAATCCACGGGGTACCGTAGCGCGGGTGCTTGCGGGTGAGGAAGGGAGGCAGGTAGCCGTCTTCCGCCAGAGCATAGGGCATGCGAGTGGTGGTGAGCACGGTGCTGTTCAGGAGCGCCACGGTGCCAACCATGGCGGCAATCGTCATGAGATTTCCGAGCCAGGGACCGCCGATGAGTTGCGCCGCGATCGGGAAGTATCCATCTTTCCACTGCTGCCAGTTGCCGAGCGCGGCCAGGGCGGCGAGGGTCGGCAAGAAATAAGTTGCCACGGAAAGCGGGACGACCAGCGCCAGCGCGCGCGGATAAGTGCGCTGCGGATTCTCGACTTCCTCGGCCACGGTCGAGAGCTGTTCGTATCCGGAATAGAGCCAGATCCCCAAAGCGAGGCCAACGCCAAACACCGTGGGAAAAGGCTGCTTTGGTGGCACAAAGGGCACGAACGGATTGTGATGCCATTTGGCGAGGCCGAGGACGATCATGGCGATGACGGGAATAAAAACGAATACTTCGAAAACGGTGGCGGCTTTGCCGACCATCTGAATGCCACGAATGTTGATCCAGGCGATGAGGGCGATCAGGATGAATGAAGCAAGCCAGTGTTTCCATCCAACGATCCCGGGGAAGTAGGAAGACAGATAGTCGGAGAAGAGCACGGCATAGGAACCGCCTAGAAGGAATGAGGCGGACCAGTTCCACCATCCGGCGAGGAATCCCCAGAAATCTCCGAAGGCGGCGCGGCTCCAGCGATAGAAGCCGCCTTCGACGGGCATGGCGGTGGTGAGTTCGGCGGAGACCAGCGACACCGGGATGCACCAGAAAAACGGGATGAGCAAAAGATAGAGCAGGGTCATACCGGGGCCACTGGTCGTGACCATCGCTTCCAGTCCGAAGGGGCCTCCGGTGGTGTAGGAAAACATCACGAAGACGAAATAGAAAAGACTGGCCTTACGGGCGGTGGAAGTCGTGGATGAGCCTGGGTTGTTCACGATGAAAAAGTCTTCCGCAGGAAGAAGAGGTCGCTGAACATGGCGGCTAGTGTACAGGAATCTTGCCGAACGCCGTCGTTCAGCGTCAGGTGGAATCACTAGCCGGAGGCAGATGAAGCGCGTCGCCGGCAGAGGGCAGCCATGGTATCGAGCGCGTCCCCGACGATAAAAGTGACGGCATCAAGAAGAGCGCTTTCAGACAACTCGGACGACTTAGCGATAAGGTTCATGGCCATGCGGACGCGCGTGCCGCCTTTGAGGTCGGGACCGAAGGATGAAGACTGGCTTGCTCAAGGTCGAGCAACTTGCGCTTGATGTCGAGACCGCCGCCATAGCCGCAGAGCGAGCCGTCGGCGGCGATCACGCGATGACACGGAACCACGATCGCAATCGGATTCCGGTTGTTTGACATGCCGACCGCGCGAAATGCATTCGGGTGGCCGATGGTTCGGGCCAAATCGCGATAACTGCGCGTCTCGCCGTACGGGATGTCGAGCAGGGCACGCCAGCACTCGAGCTGAAAATCGGTGCCGCGAAGATCGAGAGGAATGGAAAACTCGCGGCGGCGTCCGGCAAAGTATTCGTTGAGCTGGTTAAGGTAAGGAGCGAGGACTTTGCTCGATTCTTTGAGCTGAGCTGTCTTGGGATTAAGGTTCTGCACGCGAGCTTCAAATTCAAGGCGCACCAAGCCTTTGGTGGAGGCGGCGAGGAAGAGTGGGCCGACGGGCGAAAGCGTGCGGAAGTAGAGCAGCGTTTCCATGACGCGTGGAGAGCATAGCACGAGGCTGGCTTGACTCGGGTGTAGCCAAGAGAGCAGAATGCACGCCTCACCCAGAACCGCGAAAGCGGCGCCGAATTTCACCGCAATGTTCTTCAGGAGGATTATGGGCTCGACCCCGCATGTATCGGACAGCCGGAGGAAGTTTCTGCGTTATCTTGCGCTCAGTCCAGCCCTGGCGAGTCCGGCACTGTTGAAGGCTTCCGGCTGGAATGTTTTTGGATCGGCGATGCGTGGCGGGAAAATACTGGCGACGGCGGAAACTGCCGGACTGATTACGAGCGCGGAGCAGGCGCTGGATGTGATGGAGTTTGAAGCGGTCGCGCGCAAGGTGCTCCCGCCGGCGCACTTCGCCTACCTGGCCACCGGGGTGGATGACGATGCGACCGTTGGAATCAACCACGAGGCCTACAGCCATTTTGAGATCCGGTCGCGAAGGCTGATTGATGTATCGAAGATAGACACCTCGATTCGCCTGTTGGGAACGACTTGGGAGACGCCGATCTTCCTTTGCCCGGTGAGCGCGATGAAAGCGTTTCATCCCGAGGGCGAGGTGGCGGCGGCAAAAGCGGCACGAAGCCGGCACCATCTTCAAATACTGTCGACTGTCGCCAGTTCATCGGTCGAAGAAGTGACTGCGGCGCGGGGAGCGCCAGTGTGGCAGCAGCTTTATCCAACCAACGACTGGAATGTGACACGGGCGATTATCAAGAGGGCGGAGGCGGCAGGGAGCCCGGCGCTGGTATTTACTGTCGATCTCCACAATGACAGCAACCGGGAAACGATCGCGCGCGCGCGGCGCGTGGATGATCGAGACTGCTCGGTCTGTCATGAAAGCGGATTCGCCGGGTATGCGCGCACCAAGCCCATGTTCGATGGACTCGATCTATCAAAAGTGACGGGCCTGTATGCATCTAACCTGACTTGGGATTTTGTGAAACGGCTGAAAGATGCGACCAGGATGAAGCTGCTGCTGAAGGGCATCGTCACGAAGGAGGATGCACAACTTGCCGTACAACACGGAGCCGACGGAATCGTGGTTTCGAACCATGGGGGGCGCGCGGAGGAATCACTGCGGCCGACGATCGAGTGCCTGCCGGAAGTGGTTGCCGCGGTACAAGGAAAAATTCCGGTCCTGATCGATGGTGGCATACGGCGCGGCACGGACGTTTTCAAGGCATTGGCGCTGGGTGCGACGGCGGTTGGCATCGGGCGGCCCTACGGGTGGGGGCTGGCGGCGTTTGGACAGCCGGGAGTCGAAGCGGTACTGGCGATCATGCGGCGCGAACTGGAAATCATCATGGGGCAGGCGGGGACGCCGTCGGTCGCCGGCATCACAAAAGCATTCGTCACGCCTCGAACCTAGCCCGCCTTGAACGCAAGTTCCGAGAATTAAAAAAGGCCTCCCGCTTTCACGGGAGGCTTTTCAGGGGGAGGATACTGCTACTTCTGCTGTGGTTGATCCTGAGTCGCGCTCGTCGAAGCAAGCTGTTCCAGATTGTTCTTCAGGAGGCTGATTTCGACGCGGCCACCCGTGATGCGCTTCGGCTTGGCTTCGCCCGCGGAGGCCGCAACCGGGGTCGGGGCGTTGCCCATGCCGACGAGGTAAATCCGGTAGATCGGAATGTCGTGGTTTAACGCCAGATAGCGGACAACCGACTCGGCCATCTTCTGCGAGTTGGAGATCGCTACCTGTCCATGACCCGACGAGAAGCCCTGGACTTCGACGACGTAGCCGCGCTGGTTCTTCAGCGGGGTAGCCATTTCATCGAGAGCGGTCTTGGCGTTCTGGCTTAGCACCGTCTGTCCGGGCTTGAACAGGATTTCGGTTTGAGTCGTGGGCTGATACTGATCGATGTTGGTGACCACCTGCTCGACCGTATTCAGACGGGTGTGAGCCTGTTGCGCGGTCAGTTGCGCGGCCTGCGCCTTATTGCCGGCTTCGATGGCATGCTGGTCGGCTTCGATGGCCTTGGCCGAAGCGAGCTGGATTCCCTGCTGCGCGCGCGTATCGGTATCTTTGATCGCCCTGGTGTTGGAGGCAGTCAGCTCATCGAGTTCGTTGATGCGGTCGCGGATCGGCTGGGTCTGCCGCGCAACGTATTTCTTGCGCGCGAACGGGTTCACACGACCCCAGAAACCTTCGCGAATCTCCGGTTGCAAGGGAACTTTGCCGGTGGCGCTGTCGGCCTTGGTGGCCGTCTGGGCCGCGGGCTGAGTTGCGGGAGTTGAACTCTGCTGTGCGAAAACTGGCACAGCCAGGATTACGGTTAGCAGCAGAGCGAAGAGGGTGCGGTTATTCATTTTAAAATTCCTCCAATGTGGGGGAGTGGGGGAGCCACTCCGGGCGCTTTTTAGTGCGATTTTGATTGCGTCGTTTCAATCACAGATTCCATGAATTCGGAAGGCCAGCGCCGACGCGACGGTCGCCTTGAAAAACCAGGCCGTATCACCGGCCTACACTTCTATAATCAGTTTGCGTGCCAAATGCCCGAGTGAAAAACGTAGGATGCAAGTGCTTTATTTTCATAGATATTGTACCTTATCGTTCCGCGACACCGCACCGCCCCTGGCGGTAATTTTGGCGGGAACTAATATAAAAACTGCGTGCTGGGGGTTTCTTCCGGGATCATTCAAAACAAATATCTTTGGAATAAGTGAAGCAAGCTCCCCGCGAAATCATCCCCCAAACGTGCGACGATTGAACATGCGACGACCAGCGTTTGCTCTGCTTCCCCTTCTGCTGACATTGCTTGCTCACGTCGATTTTGCTCACGCCGAGAAAACTCGCTTCGATCTCACGCAACTAAAAGCGCCGCCGGGATTCCACATCTCGGTTTTCGCTGAAGTGGACGGCCCGCGCATGATGGTCTTCAGCCCGGGCGGCGTGCTGCTCGCCACCGAATCGAGCGAAGGCAAGGTGATCGCGCTTCCCGATTCCAAGCACGCGGGCAAGGCCGAGCGCTCGGTCACTGTACTCAGCGGACTGAATGAGCCGCACGGGCTTGCGTTTTACGAAGGCAAGTTGTACGTCGCCGAGAACGACAAGGTGCGCCGCTATGACTGGGACGAGGCCAACCTGCGAGCGTCCAACCCGAAAGCGCTCGCCAATCTGCCGGACGGTGGCGGGCACTCCACGCGCAGTCTCGTGTTTCACGGCGGCAAGATGTACGTCTCGGCGGGATCGAGTTGCAATGTCTGCATCGAAAAAGATTCGCGGCGCGCAGCCGTGATGGAATTCAATCCGGATGGCGGCGGCCAGAAGATCTTCGCGAAAGGGCTGCGCAATGCGGTCGGGCTGGCGGTGAATCCGAAAACGAATACCGTCTGGGTCACAGTCAACGGGCGCGACTGGCTGGGCGACGATCTGCCGCCGGAAGTGATTTTCGATCTTGGTAAGGACGGCGGCGATGCGGGCTGGCCCTATTGCTATGGCGACCGCGTGCCCGATTCCAACTTCACCAAGCCCGGGGATGATCGCTGCAAGAATGTCATCGCGCCCAAGGTCCAGATGCAGGCGCACTCGGCTCCGCTGGGACTTGCGTTTTATGAAGGGCCGCAGTTCCCTGCCGAGTACCGGAACAACATCTTCGTCGCATTGCATGGATCGTGGAATCGCAACGTGCCGACGGGATACAAAGTTGTACGCGTGAAGCTCGACGACAAAGGCCAGCCGCAGGGCGGTGCGGAGGATTTCATAACTGGATGGCTGGCGCCTAGCGAAACGAAGAAGGGCCGGTGGATGGGGCGTCCGGTGGGGATTGTGTTTGGCGGCGATGGGGCGATGTACTTGAGCGATGATGCCGCGGGCGTGATTTACCGGGTGACGTACGCGAAGTAGCTTATTGCGGCGATGGACGGGCGGGGACGCCCGTCGCTCCATAAGGAACTGCTACTCCCCGCAATACTTCTCATACTGCTGGTAGATAAACGGGTCGGTCATGCCCGCGATGTAGTCGCAGATGACGCGGGGCAAGGGCTCCTGCGCGGCTTTTTCGCGGTAGTTGCGCGGCAGGTCGTCGGGCTCTTCCATCCAGTGGGCGAAAAGTTCTCCGGTGATGCGCTCGGCGTCTTCTTTCTCCGCGGCGAGTGCTGGGCTGTAGTAAAGATTTTCGTAGAGGAAGTTTTTCAGCCGGCGACGCTCAGCCTCGACGGGAGGACTGAAGGCAGCGAGTCGCTCGGTATGGCGGCGGACGTCTTCCAGAGAATGCGGGCCCGCCGCTTGCACACGTCGCGCCGTATTCGTAATCAGGTCTCCTACAAACCCGTCAAAAATACTTTTCAACGCCTCGTTAAAGACCAGCTTCTCGGCGGCATTCGGGTACCGGCTTCTGGCGTCGTGATAATGGCGTTTGAACAAATCCACGCTGTCGGCGATCTGCTCGACCGTGAGTAAACGGGCTTCGTAGCCATCGTCGAGGTCGGCGGTGTTGTAGGCAATCTCGTCGGTCAGGTCGATCAGTTGCGCTTCGAGCGGCGGGCGCTGATCGAGAAAGTACTCGGCGAGTTCGGGATGGTCTTTGGCATCGTAATCGTGCGAGTGCTTGATGATGCCCTCGCGGACTTCAAAAGTCAGATTTAATCCGCGGAAAGATGCGTAGCGAAGTTCGAAATCTTCGACGATGCGGAGCGCGTGCAGGTTGTGATCGAATGAAAGGCCGTGCTGGCGCATGGCGGTGTCGAGCGCCTTTTCTCCGGAGTGGCCGAACGGAGGATGGCCGAGGTCGTGCACCAGGGCGAGCGCCTCCACCAGATCGGTGTTCAGTCCAAGTTGCGCGGCGATGGTGCGCGAAATCTGCGCCACCTCAATGGTGTGCGTCAGCCGGTTGCGGAAGTGGTCGGAGTAACGGCGGGTGAACACCTGCGTCTTCGCTTCCAGGCGGCGAAAGGCGCGCGCATGGACCACACGATCGCGGTCGCGCTGAAAATCGTTGCGGTAAGGATGCGGCGGCTCGGGATGGCGGCGTCCGCGGGAGTTTTCTACGCGCACCGCGTAGTCGGCGAGCATGAGGAAAGTCTACTTCATCTCGCGCAACTGCTGCAGAACTTCCGCAGCCTTGGGAATCTCCGGAATCGTGGCGGAAACCTTGCGCCAGCGCTCGCGCCCGTTCTCGTCAATCACAAAGGTCGTGCGCAGGGCGATATCGGCGTCACCCTTGCCGTGAGGATGGAGCAGCCCGTACTGACGAATGACACGCGCATCGGGATCGCTGAGAATGACGAACTTATGGCCAGCTTGCTTGTCCCAGACGAGGTGGGCATGTTCCTGGTCATCGACGCTGATGGCTACCAGGCGCGTTTTGGCTTGTTCGAATTCCGTAACGTGCTGCGCGAACTCGCGCAGTTGGCGCATGCAGAAAGGTCACCAGTAGCCACGATAGAACACCAGCACAACGCGCGATCCGCGCAGGCTGGAGAACGTGAAAGGCTTGCCATCCTGATCGTTCAGCGTGAAGTCCTGGGCAGGCTGCAAGTCGGCAAATGACGACTGGGGCTTTGGCAGGATCATCTTCGAGGCCACGACAGCCGCAGCCAGTAGTAAGAGAAACACGGCAGTCAGGAAAATTTTGCGGCGGCGCGACATGGCTACTGTTTCGCCCCTTCTTCTTTCGCCAGTTTCATCTTCGCGGAATCGAGCTTCTTCTGCACCCGCGCCTGATCTGCCGGATCGACTTCGGCGGCAATGGTGCGGTTCCACTCGGTAAGCGCGCGCTCCCAGTTGCTCGCGGCCAGCTTGAGGCGTCCGGTTTTCTGATACAGATCGCCGAGGTGGTCGTGAACGGTGGGATCGGTATTGATTTTCTGCGAAGCCTTCAGCAGATTCTCTTCCGCCAATTCATACTTCCCCATGCGGAAGTAGGCCCAGCCGATGGAATCGAGATAGGCGCCGTTGGCGGGATCGAGATCCACGGCGCGCTTGATGTATCCGAGCGCTTCTTCGAGCTTCGTGTTCTGATCGGCCAGCATGTAGCCTAAATAATTCAGCGTCGAAGCATGCTCCGGATCGCTGGCCAGCACCTTTTTAAACTGTTCTTCCGCTTCGGCGTAGCGCTTCGCCCGCTCAAAAGTGGAGCCGCGTAGAAACCATACATACTCCTTGTCGTCCGTCTTGCTCGCTAGCTGCTCGGCCTTGTCGAGCGCCTGCTCGGCATCGCTGAACCGGCGAAGCCGCGTGTTCATCTGCGCCAAGGTAATGTAAATCTGGCGATCGTCGGAGTTGGCGTCGCCCTTCAACATCGCGCGGACGTCTTTGAGCGCCTTGTCCGCGTCGCCCATGTCGGCCTGCTGCGCCGCCAGCACCATTTTCAGGTCGCGGCTGCTGGGCAGCTTCTGCACCGCTTCTTTGGCGGCTTCGGTCGCCTTCTGCCAATCCTTGGCTTCGCGCCAGGTATCGATGATCTGCTGATAGCCGCGCTCGATGTTCTCATCGCCGCCCAGGGCGACGATCTCGCGGAAAATCTCGTTGGCCGCCGGATTGTTCCCCTGCTCGCGGTAGATCGTGCCTAGCCTCTCGAGAAACACCGCGCGATTGCTCCGCTCACCGTTCGAGTACTTGCCTTCCGGCTTCTCCGATTTCTTCAAGAGGTCGCGCATGATTGGAATGGCTTCGTCGTAACGCCCCTGCGCCTGGTAGATGGCGGCAATGTTGTAGGGAACTTCGACCGAGTCCTGCACCATGGATTCGGCTTTTTTCAGGTTCTCGAGCGCAAGATCGAACTTGCCCTGCTTGCGATAAATTTCCGCGATGCGAACATAGGTTTGCGCATCTTCAGGATTCGCATCCGCGATCACTTTGTATTGTTCGAGCGCGGCATCGACCTGGCCATCGTTCAGCAGGTTCTGCGCGAGGCCGCGAATGGCGTCCAGATTGTCGCGATCCTGTTCAATCGCGTGCCGATACGCCTCGACCGCGTTCTTATATTGCTTTTGCTGCTCGTAGGTATAACCGAGCGCCGAATAGAGCTTGGCCGAGCGCTGCGTGTTCGGTACCGAACTGAGCACCTGAGCGGCGCGAGCCGTGTCGCCCAGCTCGTTGTAGAGATAGGCCAGAGTGGTGACCGCCTCTTCGGAATCCGGTTGGAGCTTCACTGCCGTCTTGAATTCGTTCTCCGCTTTTTGCAGATCGTTGTTCAAGCGATACAGGCGTCCGAGAAGCAGGTGGTCGTCCATGCTGTCAGGTTGCAGCCGGACGATCTGCTCATACTGCTCGATCGCCAGCTTCAGCACGCTCTGCGAACCGCTGCCGGCTTGCATGTCGCCGAGCGAACGCAGATATATCCTTCCGAGCAAGCGGCGGGCTTCCAGATTGTTGGGACTGCGCTTGATGATGTCCTGCGCTTCGACGACGGCGTCGCGAATGCGCCCGGTCTTGGCATAGAGTTCGGCGAGGCCGGAGGTCAGGTACGCGGAGGCCGGGTCGGCATCAATGGCGGCGCGGTATTCCTCAATGGCTTTATTGGCCAATTCGCTGCGGCCGTATGTGGCCACTTGTTCCTCGTACATGTGCGCCAGGGCGAAGTGGTAGTAGGCGGCGGCGCGGTCCGGCGTCTTGCCCTTGGTGGCGGCCTCGGCGCCGCCGGCAGCCGGGGAATCCGCGGCGCGAGCGGGCTGGTTCTGCGCCAGTAAAAAAGACCCGGTAAGAACGACACTGAAAATCCAAAACTGTTTTTTCATGAAAGATCCTGCACCCTGCAAATTGCAGCCCGCACACTGGTTGGATGCTGATCCGCGGCCATCCGGATTTCCTTATTCTACCCTCCGCCCACCTCTTGGCGGTGAGAAAGAACAGGGTGGAACTAGAGCCGGAAGTACAGGGGCTGTCGATCCAAGCTTGCTGGTGGAAAACCGGGCGTCCCCGCCCGACTGGACGCCCGAGACGCCCGTCTCGCCACCGTATGATTCGTCACGCGGTCACGGTACTAATGTCTGAAATGTCGTACTCCGGTGAAGATCATGGCCAATCCGAGCCGGTCGGCGGCTTCGATGACCTCCTGGTCGCGCACCGAGCCTCCGGGCTGGATGATGGCGGTAGCGCCCGCTTTGGCGATTTCCTCGATGCCGTCCGGAAAGGGGAAGAAGGCATCGGAGGCGGCCACCGTACCCTTCAGCGGCAACTGCGCCTTCATCGCGCCCAGCTTGCAGGAATCGACGCGGCTCATTTGACCGGCGCCGACGCCCACCGTTTGCCCGTCGCGGGCGTAGAGAATGGCGTTCGACTTCACGTGCTTGCAAATCTTCCACGCGAACAGCAGCGCCCGCTTTTCTTCCGGCGTCGGCGGGCGCTTGGTGACAACTTTCAGATCGGCTTCGGCAAGCTTATGAAGATCGGAATCCTGGACGAGCATGCCTCCGGAAATATTTTTCAGAACCCAGTCTTGCTGTCCGGCGGGAACTTCGACCAGCCGCAGATTCTTTTTCGAGGCAAACGCTGCTTTCGCGCCTTCATCGAATGCGGGAGCGGCGATAACTTCCAGAAAGAGCTTGGCCATCTCGCTAGCTGCCGCCGCATCCACCGTGCGGTTCACTCCGATCACTCCACCAAACGCCGATACCGGATCGCATTCGAGCGCACGCACGTACGCCTCGGCGAGCGTCTTGCCGGTCGCGGTTCCGCAGGGATTTGTGTGTTTGATAATGGCGCACACCGGCTCGTCGAACTCCTGCGCCAGATCCCACGCGGCTTGCAGATCGACGATGTTGTTATAGGAAAGCTCCTTGCCCTGCACCTGGCGAGCGTTCGCCACACCCGCGCCCGAACCGTCCGCATACATCGCGGCCTTCTGGTGCGGATTCTCTCCATAACGCAGGTCCATCACTTTTTGAAAAGACAACCGCAGATTGTGCGGAAATCCTCCCGCTGCATGCAACTCGAAGTCTCCGCCTACTCGCTCGAGCGTCGAGGCGATGGCCGAATCGTAGGCTGCGGTCGTCGCGAACGCTTTCTGCGCCAGCCGCCATTTCGTTTCCCGGGAGAGAGTATTGCCCGAGTAGGCCATCTCCTCGGTGATCGCGCCGTAATCGGCGGGCGAGGTAACGACCGCAACATCCTGAAAATTCTTCGCTGCCGATCGGATCATCGAGGGGCCGCCGATATCGATGTTCTCAATCAACTCTTCGAAGTGCACGCCCGGCTTGGCCGCGGTTTTTTCGAAGGCGTACAGGTTGACGACGACCATGTCGATGGCCGGGATGCCATGCTCGGCAACGGCCGCGCGATGGCCGCTGTCGTCACGGCGATGCAGGATGCCGCCGTGCACTTTCGGATGCAGCGTCTTGACGCGCCCGTCCAGCATTTCAGGGAACCCGGTCAGCTCGGAAATATCTTTCACCGCAATGCCGGAGTCGCGCAGCAGCTTAGCCGTGCCTCCGGTCGAAACCAGTTCCACTCCGAAGGCGACGAGTTTGCGGGCGAAATCTACCAGTCCGGATTTATCGGTGACGCTAAGAATGGCGCGCTGAATTTTAGACATTGAGGCCCTCGGAGTGAAGAGAGATTCTAGCAGTTTGGGTGGGAGTTCTCAGTGCCCGGTTCTTGGTTCTCAGTCTTCAGATCCGGATCTCTGCGAGCCCATTCGGCCAGGAGAAAAACAAGCAGAATCAGGCAACCAATAAAATTGCGCCGATCATAAGGAAGTTGAGAGATGAGAACTGTTTCTAGACTTTCGCCTTAGCCTTAAGCTTCACCAGTCCACCCTGCATCTCGACCGAGTACACGACCGTATCGCAGCCGTGCTGCTTGCGAATCTCGTCGGTTTTTTTCTTGACGAACGCCGCGAAAGAAGCGAGGTTGCCGGAAGCTTTTTCTCCCGACTTTTGCTTGGCTTCGCTCAGTGCCTGGTAAAGGGATTCGACTTGCTCCCGCTCGGCCGGCGCGCCGGAGCACTGCACCGAGAAAGGCTGATCGGCCCCCGGCGGCGTCTCGGCGCCCGCCGTTTCACCGCGGTGGCCGAGGCCATACACCGGATGATGCTTCGCTGCGCGCTCTTCGGGAACGCGCACACCCTGCACCGATAGGATCGCATCCGCTGGCCGGCGGTAGCCCCCTTCGCGAATCCGCATTTTCTTGCGCCACAGGTCGCTTTGAATGGCGTAGCGCTGCGCCATCTCGTTGTACTTAAAGCGCTGCGAAAAACTCATCCGGTTGCCATCGCTGAACTTGCGGATCAGCGACAGCACCTTCCATTCCACGTCGGTGGGAGGCCGTTTGGCCGGATTGTTGAAGAAAATCTCGTACTCGATCTTCAACCGCCGCAGTTGCTGACCGAGCAGAGTCAGTTCTTCATCAATGGTCACAGAGATTCCCCAGACCATAGCTTAGCGTTTGAAGCAGGGGGTTGGCGAGATTCCGGCCGGACACGCCAGGGATGGTACGAAAGTACCGTAAGACCGGAACTCTCATTGAGAAAGCGGCTTGCCCCGTCTCTACGGGAAGTTAAGTTCTATTTCGACGTGCTCGACGCCATCTTCTTCACCATCGCCAGCACCAGCTTCCGGTCACTGTCGTTCAGATTCACCGAATAGCGGCGCATCTGGCTCAGGAAGCGGACTTCATCGTCGGAGAGTTGCGGCAACCCCTTATTGCCGTTGCTGTTGCCCTCGGAAAAAAATTGCGACAACGCCAAATCCATCGCCCCCGCAATTTTCGCCAGCGTGTCCAGTGATGGGATGGTGTGGCTGTTTTCAACGCGCGACAGGTAGCAGCGCAACAGGCCAGTGCGCTTTTCGATGTCGCCCTGTGACATGCTTCGCTGGAGCCGAAAATTCCGGATGGTCTCGCCGATATTCATAGGTACGCAGCTAACTCAAATCCAAAAAAAAGATGGGTGCATAGTAACCAGAGTAGTACCGTCTGGCAAGTGGAAATTGCTTGCGTCCCTGCTGGAACCGGTTTCAACCAACGTTTTCCGGGGAGGACACGGCTTCAGAGCCTGCTCTGAGCGAAGCCGAAGCTTGCCACTGAAGGCCGCTAAAATGAGAGATTTAGCCTTCGAGGGCAGTCTCGTCTCACTTCTGACCTCCGGTTTCAAGACTTCAATCAGACAATCCCTGAACCTAATTATGCCTAATGAACTTGCCGTTTTTCTGCCCCGTCAGCGAGTTGTACAACGTCTCCAGAAACGCATCTTCGCTGATAAAATCCCCGGAATACTTTTTCCAGGGATCGAGGATTTTCTTTTCCTTCATCTGCTCCATGGTCATTTTCTTGTCGAGCGCGTCCTGCACCGTCGCCCGCGTTTCTTTCAGCATCTTCACGTAAGCGCGCACGTCATCGAGGTTTGAAACCGGCCCGTGGCCGGGGATGATCTTCACGTCGGGCGGAAGCTGAGCGATGGCCCCCTCGACGCCGCGGATCATGCCGTCGATGCTGCCGCCGCTATCGACATCGATGAAGGGAAAGCCGTAGGTCACGAAATCGTCGCCCATGTGCACCACGTTTGATTTCGGAAAATAGATGATCGAGTCGCCGTCGGTGTGTCCGGCCGGGAAGTGGAGTGCGCGGATGTCCTCCCCGTTTAAATGCACGGTGACATCGTGGTCAAACGTGATAATCGGCAGCGCGCCCTTCGGCTGCGCTTTGGCTTCAAAATGCACCGACGCCCCATTGCCCGCCTGGCCGCCTTCTTCCAGGCGTTTGCGGACATTGTCGTGCGCGATGATGGGCGCTTGCTTCTGGAAGAACTCATTTCCGCCCGTATGGTCTTCGTGGTAATGCGTGTTGATGATAAAGCGCACCGGCTTGTCCGTAATGCCTTTGAGCGCCTCCTGAATTTTTCCAGCGAGAGGAGCGTACTGATCGTCGACGACCACGATGCCGTCATCGCCAACGCAGGCGCCAATGTTTCCGCCGGCTCCCGCCAGCATGTAAACATTGCCAGCGACCTTCGAGACTTTGATTCGAACTTTGCTGAAGTCCTGATCCTGTGCAAAGCAGAAGCCCGCCGAGAGACAAGCCAGTATCGCGATACGAGATGTGGTGCGCATGGGTCTCACTCCTGAGAAGCTGAAATTGTAAATGGAAAGAAGGCATTGAAATCAACGTCACTGATTCAATGACTCAATGATTCAATAATTACGGCGTGCCCTCAAACAGCGTCCAAAGCCGGTCGGCGGTGACGCGATAGATCGCATAGGCGCTGCCACCGTCGGAGGTGCGCCGGAAGAGCAATTCGCCTCGGCCGTCGCCGTCGGCATCGACCGCGTCGATCAGTTCCATGCGCGGAGCGACGTCCAGATGTAGCGAATCAGTTTGCGAGAAAAATAGTTTTCGCAATTCGCCTTCGAGGTTGGTGCGGGCAATGAGCGTGATCTCCTTTGGTTCTTCGAAGCTTCCGGTCGTGCCGGCAGCGAGCGGGCGAGTTTTTGCGGAGAGCACCAGCACCGGCTCGTTCGAATTGGAGAGATCGAAGATGCGCAAGCTCACATCGTCGAAAACAGGCTTGGGCAACTTGCCGGCGGATTTGCCGGCGGATCTTCCAGCGGAAGACTTCTTGCGCGTGGACGCCGTTTCTTTTGTCGCACCGCTTACCTGCGCGCGAAACTGGGTCGCGGCCAAATCGAGCATCTTGCCGCGATAGCTGGCTTCTTCCGCCGGCTTCACATCATAAGTGTAGGGACGCGGATCAGGTCCGCCGCCATCGGAAATCGCTGGGATGAACGTGAACTGCGGCGAAGACGCGGTGGAATCTTTTGGGGTCTTCGCGTCGGGCTTCCCTGCGCCTGCCGAAGTTGCGCCCACCGGCGCTGCATCCGTCAGCGGGTCGAACGTCGCAAAGGGCTCGCGGCGCGTGCTTGAATCGGGCTTCCCGCGCCGTAGCCTGGGCCGATTCGGATCGACGATCGGTTCGTCTGACACAGCAGCTGACGCAGCGGCCTTCGCGGGTTCGGGTGCCGTGGGCGCTTTTGCACGATCCGTCGGGCTCGGCGCGGTCGGCGCGCTGGCGGGCGGTGCGGCAGTTGGCGGCGACGGAGCGGTCGCGGGCTTTTGTTGGTCTTTATTTTTGTCTTTGTCTTTGTCCTGATCTTGATCTTGATTCTTGTCCTTGTCCTTGTCCTTGTCATCAGCGCCGCTATCGGAATCGGCTTTACCATGTGCGCGATGAAGCACGGGGGGCGCGTCCTTGTCTTCGATGACTGGGGTCGAGTACTTCTTGCTTTTCTCCGGAGCCTTCGCTCCCGCGGGAAGCCACGTGCCTTCGGCCATCCACAGGTGGTTCAGTTGTCCAGGTTGCGTAATCGTGAAGACGCCCTGCGACACTCCGGCGCGAAAACCTTCGTAGACGATTCCGAAGTCCAGAGCCATGGGAACGGGCGCAGCTTTATACGAACCCGCGTCGTAAAATTTTCCGTCCATCATGATGGCAATGGGAGTGAGGCGAGCTTTGCCTTTCGGTGAAAGCTGGATCAGTCCCAAGGCGCGCGGACCCTTGGCGGACCCTGGTTTGTGTCCGAACTGCGGCATCGGCCCCTGGGCCACAAGCCACGAACTGGCGAGCCAAATCGTGGCGGCCAAGGTGACGGCGAACATCCGGTTGCGATATAACGATGACGAGCGAGGAGAGAATTCCATGGAAGTTAATGATAAATCCCCAGACTTCAGTACGACGGACGAGAACGGCAAAGAGGTTGCCTTAAAAGATTTTCGGGGCAAGACCGTGGTGCTTTATTTCTATCCCAAGGCCGACACGCCGGGGTGCACCAAGGAAGCGTGCGGTTTTCGCGATAGCTATGCAGCAATCAAGAAGACGGGCGTGGTGCTGCTTGGGATTTCAAGGGACACAGCGGCCTCGCAGAAAAAGTTTCAGGACAAGTTCAGTTTGCCGTTCCCGCTGCTGGCCGATGCGGAGAAGAAGATTGCGAACCTGTTCGGCGTGGTCAAAGAGAAAAATATGTACGGCAAGAAAGTGAAAGGGATCGCGCGGACGACTTTCGTCATTGGCCCCGACGGTAAGATCCAGCACATCTTCAATAACGTGAAGGCGGAAGGGCACGCGGAAGAAGTGCTGGCGTACCTGAAGGGTGCGGCCTGAGGGGGTCGGTCCATGACTTCGCTCGCCCGCGCCACTTTGCTGAAGGCAGAGTTCTTCAATCGCGATCCGCGGCGGGTGGCGCGGGCTTTGCTGGGAAAATTGCTGGTCCGGCAAACGCCCCGCGGAATTCTGGCGGGACGAATTGTCGAAACCGAGGCCTATCTCGGCAAAGGCGATACGGCGGCACACGCAGCGGCGGGACGAACGGCGCGAAATTCCGTTCTGTTTGGTCCACCCGGCCACGCCTATGTGTACTTCATCTACGGCAATCACTACTGCCTGAATGTCTCCTGCTTGCCGGACGGAGTGCCCGGATGCGTGCTGTTTCGGGCGCTGGAGCCGGTGGCCGGCATCGAGCAGATGGCGGAGGCCCGAGGGATCGAACTCGTGAAAGAAGACGACTTCGCGAAAATTTCTTCTCTCCAGAAGATTTCCGCTGGACCGGGACGCATGTCCGAAGCGCTGGAGATCACGCGCGAGCGGGACAACGGAAAAAGTCTGGTGAATGCGCGCTCGCACCTCCGCATTGTCGACGACGGCTATCGCGTGCGCCGCGTAACGGTCACTCCTCGTATCGGGATCGTGAAGTCAGCCGAGCTGCCGTTACGATACTTCGTCGCCGGAAATCCATTTGTCTCGGGGTGGAGGTCGTAGCGTTTCGTGGGGGCTAACGTACCTGCGCCCGGCGCTTCGCCTTGATCAGCACATCCGCCGGGTCCGGACGTCCATTCCAGAAATCCAACCGGATGCGACCGTCCACCATCTGCGTGACCGTCGCCGGAATTGAGCTGATCGTTAGGTACCATCCCTGCGGTAGCACCACGGCGTTGCGCGGACGTCCCAGGCTCCGGTCAAACACCAGTTCGTCTCCCTCCAGGCGGTAGCTCGCTGGCGCAGTGTACGTCTCCGAAATTCGCACGCGTAAGTCTTGCCCAGCCTTCACCGGAGAGAATGGCACCACGACCACCTGTGCCGCCGCGTCCACCGGCTCCCCCGCATCTATTTTTGCGGCCGCCAGTTCTGCCCCGGTCATTATTTTCGTCGCCAGCTTTTCGCCCGTATCGAGCATGTAGGCCGACGGATCCGACACTTTGCTGCCGCTGCGGACGACGTTGAAGTACTTGTCCACTCCCGGACGTGACTCCGTGTAGTCGTGATACAGGCGGAATGCGTGCGTTTCCGGCTGCTGCAGGAAGTAAACAATTTCGCGGTCCTGGTGCGCCCGCTCCGAGAGACGCTCTTGCTCGGTCTCGCCCTCGAACGGCGCTTCCCAGCTCTTCGCCGAACCCGTCGCCCGTGGCGCGGCAGCAGCGCCCGTCTGCGCGCCTAGCTTGCCTTTCACGACCAGCGGCGCCTCCGCCCCGCTGCCATTCATGTAGCTGATCGCAATCCGTCCGTCCGGCTCGGCCAGAACCTGCGACGGCACGTTGCACGCCACCAGTTCATATCCCGCGGGCAGCACCACGCTGTTCCGCGGGATGCTCAGCGACCGGTTAAAGACGATCGCGTCGCCTTCGTGGTAGTAACTCTTGGCGTCCTTGTACGTTTTCAGGATCAGCAGGCGCGCCTGCCCTTCGGGTGGTACCGGACGCGCCAGGGTCACCTTGATGTAATCCACCGATGTGCCTTCGCCCTTCATCAGCGGGTCCTTCACCGCCTCCTCGCCGCTTACCACTTCAAACCGCAACGGCTGTCCGGTCATCACGTCAACCACCGACTCGCCAGTGGCTACGCTGCCCTTGCGGATCGGATTGAAGTAATACTTCGCCCCGGCGGTGGTGGCCGTCACCTCGTAGCGGATCGCGAAACTTGCGCTCTCCGGCGACAGCAGTTCGTAGCGCGTGTACTCGTCCGTTTCCGTTTGCGCGGGTGCGGCCACAGCCGCCCCCTGCCCCCATACCGTCCCTGCCCCACACAACAGAACGAGCAGCCACGCAATCGCCTTGGGCATGCACACCCTCCGTTTCATCGCAAGCACTCTATCATCTTTATCTGGGAAAACTACGGTCAGGCGCGTGGATCCGACATAGGAGGCGACGGCGAGCTGGGTCTTTGCGGTTTGCGGGAATTAGCCCTGCGGCACTGCCCCTTCTTCCTACTGCAATTTCCCGTACTCGGCTTTTGCCTGCTTCAAGATGAGCAAATCCGGATCGGCGTCTTTCCACGCGGCAAAGAAGTCCTGGTAGGCGGACTTGGCGGACGCGGTGTTGCCTTGCAGAGCGTAGGCGCGCCCCAGCCCCAGGTGGGAGAGGTTGTAGCGAACGTCGAGAGGGCCAGCGCCGCGGTGGTCGAGAATCTTCTGGTATTCGGCCGCCGCCTTTGCTCCGTCTTTCAAACCCAGGAAGCCTTCACCACGAATGTAGTTGATCGTGTAGCCTGCGGTGCCGGGGCCACTGCCGAGTTCGTAGGGAGTGGCCACTTCCAGTCGCGCCACGGCCTGTGCCGGCTGGTTATGCTGCAGGTCGGTAAAGGCCCGGGCGACGGGAACCCAGACTTTGTTGAGCAGCGTGTCGGTGGGGCCCTGGCGAACCAGTTCTTCCGCCATTTTTTGGCTGCGCGCAGCGTCTCCGGTCTCGGCTAGCACTACCGTGGCAATCAGCCGGGTGTCGCGGTCTTGCGAGGTAGCGAGAGCCTCGGAGATTTTCTGGCGAGCTTCCGCTAGGTTGCCCAGTTGGGCTTCGTCCGCAGCCTGGTTCGCGAGAATGATCCCGCTCAATTCCTTGTATCCCAGGCGCCGGGCGCTACTTTCACTTTGAGCGTAAGCGGCGCGTGCGGGCTGTAGCCTGCCCCGCGACAACTCGCCGCGAGCATGGAACCAGACCAGAAGGGGTTCTTCCGATTTTCCGACAGCCCATTCCAGTTCGTGGCGCTGGGCGGCTTCATCGCCGCGAATGAAAGCGAGGTCGAAGAGCGTGAAATGCGCCGGGCCGCCCGTGCTCTGGGCGACCGCCTTCTCGGCCACCGCCCTAGCTTCGTCGAAGCGATTCAGGCCCTCGTAAGCGGCGGCGACGTTCTGGTAGGAGTAACTGTCTTTGGGGTCGAGGCGCATAACCTCGCTGGAACTGGCCAGGGCTTTTTCCTGCTGACCGATGGCAGCGTAGAGCAAGGAGAGGTTGTCGCGAGGCACAGTGTCGCGCGGGTAGGTTTGCACCCACTGTTCGTAGATCTCGATGGACTTCTCCACTTCCCGGGTGACCTCGCCATAGTAATGCGCCGAGATATAGAGCCTTTCACGTTCGCTGGCTCTCTCCTTCAAGTCGAAGGCCTTGGTGATAAAACTCTCGGCCAGCCCTTGCTGCGATAGATTGCTATAGGCCACGCCCAGGGTCGCGTTAGCCATGGCGAAGTTGGGATCAAGCTCGACGGCGCGCTTGAGATGGGGAATGGCTTTCTCATCGGCAAGTCTCTGATGCTCGGCCTGGCCGAGGCTGAAGGCCTGCAAAGCTTCGAGCGACGAGGTGGTGGCCTGTTCGAGCGGCGTGGCGAACTTCTGCACCGAGCCGATGGACTCGCCGAGCTTGCCCCGCAAGCCAGAAGCCGCCCGGTCGAGCGACTTGAGCACCTGCTCCTTGCTCTCGGCCTCGACTTCTTCGCGCGCCAGCGCGTCGCCGTTCTGTGCATTCAGCGCGGAGAGGGTGATGACGTAGTGAGTACCCAGGCTGGCGATCGAGCCCGCGAGCATGGCCTTGGCGCCTTCGCGCATGCAAATCTCGCGGGCGACGTCATTGCTAATGCGTTCGTCGGGCTGGCGTCCCATGAAGCGCAGAGCCTCGCGGACGCGCGATTCCGGCAACAGGTTCAGGTAGGGAGACTGCTCCAGTTGCACGGCCAGCGCCTGCTTCAGGGTGCCGTCAAAGACGGCGTCGCCCGTCGTGTTCACGAAGTCGGCGAGAACCACCGTGTCTTTTTCAGTGAGCGCGCTGGCGCTGCGGGAGCGGAATAATAAGCCTCCGCCGATGAGGGCTGCGATCAGCACAGCGCCGGCGACGGCCGGAATCTTCCATGATTTTTTCGAACTCGTCGGCGCGACGGCAGTGCTACCGCTCGCGGGCAGCGCTGCGCCCGACGAACCGGCCGCCACCGCCGCAACGGAACCGGACGAAACCGCCTGCGCCACTGGTCTCGATCCCGAATCATGCGCCGCCGCCACCGACCCCGAACTGGCGGCCACCGCGCGTCCGGTGTCGGTGTCGCGCTTCAGGCGTTGCAAGTCGGCGCGGATATCCGCGGCGTGCTGGAAGCGCAGATTGCGGTCTTTCTCCAGCGCCTTGTTGATGACGTCTTCGAGTTTCGGGGGCAGGTCCGGATTCAGCCGGATCGGCGGAGTCGGCGCCCGATCCAGGATCGCCTGAAAAATTAGCGCCGAGGTGTCGCCGCGAAACGGCACCATCCCGGTGGCCATTTCATAGAGCACCGCTCCAAAGGAAAACAGGTCGGTGCGGGGATCGAGTTCCTTGCCCTTCGCCTGCTCCGGAGACATGTACGCCACCGTGCCAATCGCGGAACCGGGACTGGTCAGGTGCTCTTCCGCGATCGTGGCCTCCACCGTCACACCAAGCGGCTCCGATGGCCGAGTGGCAGGCTGTGTGACCTTTGCCAGCCCAAAATCCAGTATCTTCGCGTGCCCGCGCTTGGTCACAAAAATATTCGCCGGCTTAATGTCGCGATGAACGATGCCCTGCGCGTGCGCCGCATCCAGCGCGTCGGCAATTTCAATGCCCAGCGAGAGCAGCGTGTCCAATTCCATCGGGCGGTTGCCGATGACATGTTTCAGCGTCGATCCGTCGAGGTACTCCATGACGATAAACGCCTTGCCGTCCTGCTCACCAATGTCGTGGATGGTGCAGATATTCGGATGGTTGAGCGCCGAGGCAGCCCTCGCCTCGCGGCGGAATCGCTCCAGCGACTGCCGATCCTGGGCCACATTCTCCGGAAGGAACTTCAGTGCTACGAAGCGGTCAAGGCGCGTATCCTCGGCCTTGTACACCACGCCCATGCCTCCACCGCCAAGCTTCTCGACGATGCGGTAATGCGAGACAACCTCACCAACCATTCCTCACCCCGCGCTGGGCTGAAATTTTACGGTTGGACATCGGGCAAGTCAACCAATTCGAACGCGTTGCGAGCGTTTTAGTTTTGCAGTTTGCCCAAAGGCGTTCTCGCCAGCGATTCCGGTTCAGGGTTCCAAAACAGTATTGTCGATCAGCCGCGTAGTACCGACGTAGGCGGCGACAGCGACCAGTGTCTTTTGCGAGATCCGTTCAACCAGATCGAGCGTGCCGGGATCGACGACCTCAAAATAATCGAGCGCAACTAGCGGCTCGCGAGCGAAGACTTCTTTGGCGGCGGATATCAGCTTGGCGGCGTTTCTTTCCCCCGCTTGAAATTCCTGCTGGGCGCGCTGCAACGACCGTTGCAGAACGAGTGCGCGGCCGCGCTCTTCTCGATTCAGGTACGCGTTGCGGGAGCTCATGGCCAGGCCATCGGGTTCGCGCTTGATGGGGCAGGCGATAATTTCGATGGAGAAATTCAGGTCCCGCACCATGCGCCGGATCACGGCGAGCTGCGCCGCGTCTTTCTGTCCGAAGAACGCGGCCTCGGGCTCGATGATGTGAAACAGCTTGGAGACAATCGTCGTCACACCGCGGAAATGCCCGGGGCGGGAGCGTCCGTCGAGCTTTTCGCTCAGGCCTTCGACCAACACCCAGGTGACTTCGCCATTGGGATAGATCTCTTCGACCGAAGGCGCAAAGAGAATCTCGACGCCTTCTTTTTCCAGCAGCCGGCAGTCGCGATCAAATTGGCGCGGATATTTCGATAAATCTTCTGTCGGGCCGAATTGAGTGGGATTCACGAAGATGGAAACGGCAACCGCGTCGCATTGCGCGTTTGCGGCGCGGACCAGCGACAGGTGGCCTTCATGCAGAGCGCCCATGGTCGGGACCAGGCCAAGGCGCTTGCCACTGGCGCGCGCATCGCGGGAGGCGGCGCGAGCTTCCGGAATGGTCAAGCATATTTTCATGGCTCGTAGAGACGAGGCTTGCTGCGGCTCCGGAGACGGGGCAAGCCCCGTCTCTACGGGTGAATCTCAGGGCGACTCGACGAATTGAACTTCCAATTCTTTGAGGGTTCCGAGGAGCAGGGCGCGGTTCTTGCGCAGTTCTACCTTCGTCCGATCGGTGGCATCTTTGGGAACGGCTTGCACCACCAGCACCACGCGGCCGTAAGGCCATGCGCTCGATGAAAGAGAGACCAACTCGGCCGGGACTTCTTCCAGCTTCAGAATGTGAACCTCGCGATTGGAAAGATCGACGAGGCCAATTCCATCCTCGCGCACCACCAAATACGGGTTCTTCCAATCGGTCATGTCGGTAAAGTTTGGATACTTCGAGGGGTCCGCTGCAGGAATAGACTCGAGGCCGGTCGGCTGCGAGGTTTCCGTGGCTGGCGTTTGGGCAGGTTTGGAGCAGGCCGACAAAACCCCCAGCAGGATGACGATGCCGATCGTTCGCAAGACAATCGTTCGCAAGACAATCATTCGCACGACGTTTCGCACTGCGTTTTCTCCGCCCGCCATTATCGCTGCATAGCCTGCTTGCGGTGGAGTACCGTTTCGAGTGCGGCCTGTGTTTCTTTCGGCAGGTGGTAGCTCTCGGCGTCGTTCGGGAACTGGTGCGAAACCACGTCGGCCTTAAATGCGAGTACCGATTGCGTGATCAAAGCGGCGGCGTCTCCATAGCGGCGCACGAACTTTGCCGGATGCCCAAACGTCAGGTTAACGAGGTCATGGAAGACCAGCACCTGACCATCGCAATCGGGGCCGGCGCCGATGCCAATGGTGGGCGTTTCGACCTCGGCGGTAATCATGGCCGCGACTTCGCGCGGAATGCCTTCGAGATAAATGCAGGCCACACCGGCGCGATCGAGTGCGACCGCATCGCGCATGAGTTGCTCGATGGCGTTCAGAGTCTTGCCCTGAACTTTGTAGCCGCCCATCATGTTGACCGATTGCGGCGTGAGGCCGATGTGTCCGGCGACGGGAATCTCGGCATCGATCACGCGGCGAATCACATCCACGCGCTTCTCGCCGCCTTCCATCTTGACCGCCTCGGCGCCGCCTTCTTTCACAAAGCGCGCGGCGTTGTGAACGGCTTCGTTGGGGTCCGCCTGATAAGACCCGTAAGGCATGTCGGCGATAAGCAGCGCGTTTTTCACGCCGCGGCGCACCGCCTTGACGTGGTGCAGCATCTCGTCGACCGTGACCGAGAGCGTGTTTTCGTAGCCCAGCATGGTCATGGCCAGCGAGTCGCCGACCAGGGCAATGTCGATCCCGGCCTCGTCCACCAGGCGCGCGGTGGCGTAGTCGTAGGCGGTCAGACAGGTGATGGGCTCGCGCTGAAACTTCTTTTCGCGGAGAGTGGCAGTGGTGATCTTCTGGCGAAGTTCGCCGATAGGCGTGAGACTCACGATGTCCTCCAGTGCCCCTCCGCAAACTGGGCGGATAGAGCCTGTACGCGTCGTCTTGCAGTAGTTGGATGACGCTGGGGGGATTATAGCTGCAAAGGGGGCGTTGGTCGATAGGCGTTGGTCGGGGCGGGAAGAAAGGCACGACGAGCAAGGAAGATGCTGGGTCGTAACACATGGTAGTAAAGCGCAATCGCGATCTGGAGCGCCGCATCGACGGGTTCTACGCCGTCTGCGAAAAGATCCTCGTGCGGACTTTGATCTTCGGATGCTTCGTTCTTGAACTCGGCAGATTTGCTAGATGGTTATGGCGGTAGTTGGGTTTGCGCTCCATGATTTCGAGATACAAGAAACTATTCCGCTCCTCACCTGAAGCCGCGATCCTTGCGGTCTACGGGCTTGTCGATCTGATCCTGCTCCTCACCGCCGCGGAAGTTGAACGGGTTAAAGCCTTGCTTCACGCCTTGGGTGCAAGGTAAAAATCGGCTGCTTGCGCATTACCCGGTCAAAGGTCTGGCTGCGTCGGCTGATTCCGGACAGTACAATTTACTGGCTTCATTATGGCGGGCAACGTATTCTTAAAGTCGGTTATGAAGCATCCCAGAGATTGAAATGACGGACCCCAAGAAACCATCGCGCAGCGTAAGCAGCCAGGACTTGCGATTCAACATTGAAACGGAGCGCGAAACGGACGGCCGGTGGATCGCCGAGATTTCGGACATGCCCGGCGTGCTGGCATACGGGAAGACAGAAGCGGAAGCCAAGGCAAAGGCCTACGCGCTCGCGCTTAGGGTCATCGCGGATGACGTCGAGAAATCAAAAGACGTTCCCGCGTCGATCAGCGTCACCTGCCAGTCCGCATGACTCAGTGGCCCAGCACCAGGGCCCGCCGCGTCTATCGGGCGCTCTTGAAGATTGGCTGGGTGCCACTTTCGCAAACCGGTTCACACATCAAGCTTCGTCACCGCGGGTCGAAGTATCCGGATTACATCTGGGCATTCCACGATAAAGAAGAGATCGGCCCTCACATGCTGGTCCGCATTGCCAAGCATACGGGGCTGCAGCCGTCCGACTTGTAGGACTCGCGAGAGAGTTTCAGCGCCCCCGCCTCCGCTTCGCATTTTCCCGCAGCCATGCCGTGTAAGCAGCTTCCTCGAGCGCGCCCGCTGCCAGCGCCATGACCGCTTGGGCTGCGTCCTCCTCGCTGGCTTTGAAGTCGAAGCCGTGGAGCTCGAGGAACAGAACGCCGATCACAAACCCCGTCCGTTTATTGCCATCGACAAAAAGATGATTGCGGACGATGCCGGCTGTGTACAGGGCGGCCATTTCAACAACGTCCGAAGTGTTGGCATAGGCATGGTGCTGGCGGGGACGCGCCAGAGCGGACTCCAGAAGCCCCCGATCACGCAACCCGGTGGCGCCGCCGTGGAGAGCCAAGAGCCGGTCGTGGATCGCGAGGACATCGCGCTCTTCGATCCAGAGTGGTTCCTTCCTTTTCACTTTGAAAGGGCGTGCAGCGTGTTGCGATAACGGGCCATGATTTCTTCCGCCTTGGTCATTTTTTTCTCGAACCCGGGATCGTAGGGTGTGAGCCGGTAATCGCCGTCCGCAGCCTCGATCAGAAAAAGCCGCTCCCCGTCCCTCGTCTGCAGTCGGTTAATCACTTCCTTCGGTAGAACCACACCCAGCGAGTTGCCGAACTTGCGGATCTTGAGTTCAACCATGGCACCCCTCTTATGTTATTACAATTGTAATAACATCCCGCAATCCGTGCAAGATCGCAATCTGACCCCGCCTTGTTTTTTCATCACCAACCACCTGTGCCCCCATCACAGACTTCCAACCCGCCTTGCGCGAGAATGAATATCCGTCTCCAGAGACGGCACGAGAAACGGATAGTCCCAATCCGTCAGTGGCTCTTTGATAAAAACGCTTGTCGAGGAGAGACCGGCGTCCCCTCGCCTAATAACCGCCCCAAAACGGGGATTTTGCCCCAAAAAACGAGCTAAGTCATTATTTTTGAATACTTTGGAGCTAAGTCATTTAATTTGAATACTTTAGCGGGAATCGGGGGGGGGGTAGAAAACCCCAACCGCTAACGGAAGCCACCCACCAACGACCGCCTACGCGTTGGCCGCGTCCTGCCCGCCCAGCGGCAGAAAATATTGCGTGCCCTTGATCGGGGCGGAGACTTTTTTCAGCAGTTCCTGCAGGTCTTCGTTGCGGTCCACGAAGTCGATCTCGGAAGTGTTCACGATCAGCAGGTCGGACTGCGTGTAGTGAAAGAAAAAATGTTCATAGGCCTTCACCACTTCCATCAGATAATCCTCGCTGATGGCCTTCTCGCCCGCCGCGTTCTTTTTCTTCAGCCGCTTCTTCAGCACTTCCGGAGTGGCCTGTAGATAAATCACCAGGTCAGGAGTGGGTAGCTGGTCGCGAAAATAATTGAAGTAGCGATTGTAGGTATCGAGTTCCTGATCGTTGAGGTTAAGGCAGGCGAAGAGCTTGTCTTTTTCAAAAATGTAATCGGAGACGACGGTCTTATTCGAGTGCGGGCCTAAATCGAGGGCGCGCAGTTGCTCGAAGCGGCGGATCAGAAATGCGAACTGTGCCTGGAAAGCCGCGCCGGGCTCGCCTTCGTAGAACGCCTTCAGAAATGGATTGTCTTCCGGCTCGATGACGCGCTGGGCGGCCAGGCGCTCTCCAAGAACCCGCGCCAGCGTGCTTTTCCCAACGCGTATGGGACCTTCGACTGCGATGTAACGGGGAAGCTCGAAAAGCTTGGCCATGGATTGTCGTGGAGAACTGGAAAGCAGAATATATGGCTTCGCGTCCGGACGCAATTGCATATCTTTGTCGTGTCTTTGTCGGTGGAGCGCCGGGCGTCCCCGCCCGGCCACCACAATGCCGGACGGGCGAGGACGCCCGTCGCTCCACCAGATAGAATCTCTCTATGCTCCCCGCTCTGATTGGACTGACGGCCGCTGCGGCTGCTTCGGCAGCGGGCTATCAGTCCATGGCGCCGACGGGGCAGTGGTACGGGCGGACGATTGCCAGCGGCGCGCGGGGAAGCAAGCAGATCGCCCTGACCTACGATGATGGGCCGAACGACCCGCACACGCTGAATTTGCTCGACGTGCTGGCCAAACACGATGTGCGTGCGACGTTCTTCATGATCGGCCGCTACGTGCAGCAGCGTCCCGACATTGCGCGCGCCGTGGCGCAGGCAGGACACGTAATCGGTAATCACACGTTCACGCATCCGCTGCTCATCTTCCAGTCTGGAGCGGAGACCCGCGCGCAGTTGTCCGACTGCCATCAGGCGTTAGGAGATGCCATCGGCGAGCATTCGAATTTGTTTCGTCCACCGTTTGGGGGAAGGCGCCCGGCGACGCTCAGGATCGCACGCGAACTCGGACTGCAGACCGTGATGTGGAGCGTGACCGGCTACGACTGGAACGCCCCGCCCGCCGCGGTGATTGAAAAGAAAATCGTGCGGCAGATGCGCGGCGGCGACGTGATCTTGCTGCACGATGGCGGAGATCGCGCCATGGGTGCAGACCGAGCGCAGACGGTGATTGCGACGGAAAATCTGATCCGCCGGTATCGCGATCAAGGATACGAATTTGTGACCGTGGATGCAGCCGTCAGATCTCCGCGATCAGCGATCAGTTAGGGCGATCCGTCTCCAAGTTTTGGACTCTGCCGGCGAGAACCCAGCGAAGCTTCGCTCCGCTGGGCGGACGAGGGCGTTCGCCCCTACGTGGGTTTTACTGAAAGCCGACAGCTCTTACGCGTGCACCGCTGCGAACGCTTGCTTGGCCGCCGCGATAGTTTGCTGCACGTCTTGTTTGGTGTGCGCCGCACCCATGAATGCGGCTTCGTACTGCGAAGGAGGCAGGTAGATTCCGTTTTCCAGCATCGCCCGGAAAAAGCGTCCGAAGGCTTCGGTGTCGGATTTCTCGGCCGAAGTCCAATCGGTAACCGGTCCCGCCGCAAAGAACCAGGTAAACATCGAGCCGACCCGGTTGTGGCACATGATCACGCCGGCATCTTTGGCTGCGGCCGCTACTCCGGCGACGACTTCGCCGGCAAGCTTGTCGAGCTTCGAGTAAACATCTTTGTGCTCGCGCAAGTAGCTTAACGTGGCATAACCAGCGGCCATCGCCAGAGGATTGCCGGAGAGCGTTCCGGCCTGGTACACCGGGCCTAACGGAGCAACCAGATCCATAATTTCGCTCGATGCGCCGTAAGCGCCCACCGGCAAGCCTCCGCCGATAATTTTGCCCATGGTCGTAATATCGGGCTTGATCGCATAGATCTCCTGCGCTCCGCCATAGGCCAGGCGAAATCCGGTCATGACCTCGTCAAAAATCAGCAGCGTCTTGTCGTGCGCGGTTATGGCGCGCAAAGCTTCGAGGTATCCGCGGGCCGGAGGCACGCATCCCATGTTGCCGACGACCGGCTCCACGATTACGCAGGCAATCTGGTGCTTGAATTTTTCAAAAGTTTGATCGAGCGCGCAGATGTCGTTGTAGGGGAGCGCGAGCGTGAACTGGGTGAATTCCTCCGGAACGCCCGCCGAGCCCGGAATGCCCAGCGTGGCAACGCCCGATCCCGCTTTCACCAGCAGCGCGTCGGAGTGCCCGTGATAGCAGCCCTCAAACTTCACAATATATTTGCGCTTCGTATAGCCGCGCGCCAGGCGGATGGCCGACATGGTCGCCTCCGTGCCCGAACTTACGAAGCGAACCTTTTGCATGTGCGGAAAAGCGGAAATCACGAGCTCGGCGAGATCGGCTTCGGCGGGAGTGGACGCTCCGAAGCTGGTGCCATTGCGCGCCGCCTCGATCACGGCCTCGATGACTGTGGGTGCTGCGTGCCCCAGGATGAGCGGACCCCAGGAGCCGATGTAGTCCACATACTCATTGCCGTCCGCATCCCAAATGTGCGAACCCTGGCCGCGTACGATGAAGAGGGGATCGCATCCCACGCTGCCGAAAGCGCGCACCGGCGAGTTCACGCCTCCGGGAATCAACTGTTCGGCGCGTTTCTGCAGCTTGCGGGATTGTTCTGTCTTGCGGGCCATCATTACCTCCACAGCAGCGGTAGCTATAGCGAAGACCGGGAGCCTCAGATACTCAGATCAATATAGCAGCGGCGGGCGGACGGCTCGCAGCGCGGCAGGTCACACCAACCTGTGATCGCGGGCCTTGCCAAGGCGCCCGGCAAAACGAATCGAATTCATCGGAGTTTCACAAAATTGCAATAATCCCGCAATCTCTCGCGGCTATCGTAACCACAGTTGCCCTTCTAACCGGGAGGGTTTATCAGGACGGCCTTGGGGGGCTCCGGGCTGTCCTTTTTTATTTCTGGAAGGTTCTTCGGCACTACTCCCAATATGTACAGCCTCTCGCTCCCAGCGCGCGGCGAATCAACGATCATTTCAGGTATAACTTTCAATCAAGGACAAATGTGATTCGTGCGAATAATCCGCCAGCCCATTACCAACATTTCAGATGCCGGGAGAGCGGCGAAAAGGCCAGTTATTTTCTTCGGCCTGGCCTTGCTGCTTGCGGTTTCAACCGGCAGTTGGGCGCAGGCGGCAGGCGACAGGGCATCCGCAACATCGGAATCCAACCTGGACGATCCGGTTGTCACCATGTTCCCGCACTCGCAGACCGCGCGCTGGTGGGTCTCCGGACAAGACAACATCATCATGCAGTGGCACCCGTCGTTTGACGCGAAGTACAGCGGCCCAAACAGTTTCAAGGCCCATCCCGAACATGCGACTTCGAATATCGGCACGCTCTTTACAGGAGTGCAGCTCACCGGCACCACCGAGATTTTCATGCACTTCGAGATGGCGGATGGCGGCGGCATCAGCGACGCATTGGGAATGGCCGGCTTTACCGATCTCGACGTGGTACGCAATCCCACGCTCGGGCCCGTGCCCTATATTGCCCGCGGAATGATTCGTCAGATTATTCCTTTGAGCGATGAGACGGTTGAGGCGGAGCGCGGTCCCTGGTATCTGGCGACGAAGGTCCCAGTGCGGCGGATCGAACTGCGCTTCGGCAAAATGGGGATGAACGACTTCTTCGACACCAACGACGCCGGCACCGACAGCCACCTGCAGTTCATGAACTGGACGGTGGACGACAATGGAGCCTACGACTATGCCGCGGACACTCGTGGATACACGATGGCGATGCTCGCCGAGTACCACGATCGCAACTGGGCCTTGCGTTTCGCCGAGGGCCTGATGCCGAAGATCGCCAACGGCATTGACCTGCAGTGGAACCTGCGCAAAGCGCGGGAAGAAAACTTTGAACTGGAACTGCATCCCAGCATCGCCGGGAAACGGAATACCACACTCCGCCTGCTGACTTTCGTTAACCACGCCAACATGGGCGTGTACCGGGACGCCGTCGCCAATTACCTGGCGGGTAAGACAACGCGTCCCGTCATTACCGATCACCCCGAGCGCACCACGATCAAGTATGGATTCGACGTGAATGCGATGCAGCAGGTCGGTAGGAATGCCCGCATCTTCTCTCGCTTTGGATGGAACGAAGGCCAGCACGAATCGTTTGCTTACACGGAAGTGGACCAGACCCTGCAAGTGGGAGGCGATCTTGCTGGGGAGCGCTGGAAGCGCAGGCTCGACAAAATCGGCGTGGCGGTGGTGACCAACGCTATCAAGAAAGATCACCAGAATTATCTGCGGCTGGGCGGGCTGGGCTTTCTGCTGGGCGATGGCGGACTTGATTACGGGCGCGAAAATATCTTCGAGACTTACTACAACATGCATGTCTGGCGGGGCATCTACACCGCTTTCGACTTGCAGCACGTAAACAATCCTGGCTACAACCGCGACCGGGGGCCGGTGCTGGTGCCGAGCCTGCGCTTACACTTGGATTTTTGAAGACAGTTGTGAGCGAAATGCAAAAGCCTCCCCCCGGAAACGCCTGAAAGTCAGTTAGAACGCCCACTTGAGCGAGAACTGCATCACACGCGGCCCGTTTAGGGCGTTGATGGTCTGAAGTGTCCAAAAACCTGGGAGTTACACTTCAACCGTTTCGCGTAATTCCAGCTTCTTGTTTTTGTACAGTGTGGAGCGCCCACGCCATGCGCGGGGTGTTGTGGGCAATTCCAAAGCGGCCCTGAGCATCCAGCAGAATGATTCCACCGTGGCCGTTGAGGCGTTGCTTCAGATAGTTCATCGCTTCCTGCGCGACCCACTCGGGCCGGCTGCCGGATTCGACGCGATCCGCCGCCCACTTCGCCAGCACCAATTTCATAATGGGCTCTCCCCATCCGGTAGTGGACGAGGCCGCGCTGAGATTGTCGGCGTAGCAGCCGCAGCCGATGAGCGAGGAGTCGCCGAGTCGGCCGGGCGCTTTGTTGAGCGTGCCGCCGGTTGAGGTCGAGGCGGCGATATTGCCATCGCGATCAAGCGCGACAGCGCCGACGGTGTCGTGCGAAATGGTGGGCGCGAACAGATCATTGCCGTGGGATGAGTCCTGCGCCTGGTATTCGCGCAAGCGCTCGACCTCTCTGGGAATGACAAGGTCTTCGTTGCGGCATAGAGTGATGCCGTGCTCGGCGGCAAAGCGCTCGGCGCCTTCCGCCACAAAATAGACGTGCGGACTGCCGCTAAGAATTTTTCGGGCGGCGCGAACCGGGTTGCGCAGACGCTCCACGCAACCGACGCCGCCGCCGCGCAGGGTTGCGCCGTCCATGATGAAAGCGTCGAGCTGCACCTTGCCATCGCGATTCAGAAAACTGCCGCGGCCGGCATCGAAAGTTTCGTCGTCTTCGAGAACGACCACCGCTTCTTCGACCGCGTCCAGTGCAGAGCCACCGCGCTCCAGCGCGCGCCACCCAGCGGCGGCGGCATTGCGCACACCGTTCAGATGCGCCTCCACCATCTCGTCGGGAATGGCCCAGGCGCCGCCGTGAACGACCAGAACAGGATTTGTTGGCACTTTCAGTCCTTACGGGAAGTTGCGGGGGATAGTTTAGCAGGCGGCGCGGAAAGCTGACTTCCTGATGTGAGGTTCGTAGAAGTGAGGGGTCGTATCAGGGCATGGCTTTAGCTGTTCAGTCTCATGACATCCTTTACACAACGTTATCAGGACATCCTTTACACTCGGCCCGAGCGAAGCAAGGGCAAGAAGGTAAAGGCAGCCCCAGCTTGGCAGAGGGCAGATGCCGTGGAAGTGGTCTGGCATAACGACAAATTCGTGGAGCAGGTACTTGCCCTGCTCCCGATAGTGATAAAACACTTCAATCAACAGCCCCGCCGCTCGATCGGATGGCGGAAGGCTGCGCTTTCCCCAAATCGAAGAAGTTATGAAGAAGGTATGCTCACTGGCGAGGACCTGCGAGCGATCAGCATTGCGGATAGGTATCGAGATCCAGTCCCAGCGCCTAAAGGAGCGCCCGCTTTGTGTACGTTTACAGCATCGCTAAAGCGATGCTCCGATACGAATCTCACACTGTTTTGCCTGAGGCAGCGATGTTTGAACATATCGGATGTGAGGATTGCTTAGCAGGCCGGAATTTCCTGTCTGTCCAGGTTTTTAGGCGGGCCTGGCGGGAGCGTCCATTTCCGTCGTCCGCTGCCAGGTGTAGATGACGCGGTGGATTACCGTGATGGTGGAAAGCACGGCGATCACCCAGAGCGCCGGGGCCATGACGTTGAACAGCGCGCCGATAATGAGCAGCACCAGACGCTCGGGACGTTCCATGAAGCCGACGCGGCAGGTGCCGATGAGCGACTCGGCGCGGGCGCGGGCGTAACTCACCATGATCGCGCTGATCATGGCCAGCGCGGCCAGCACTACGTAGAAGAATCGGTTGCCACGACCGTAAAAAACCAGCAATCCCAAGAACAGCGACGCATCGCTGTAGCGGTCAACGATGGAATCAAAAAACCCTCCAAAGCGGGTGACTTGGTTCGAGGCGCGGGCAACGCGGCCATCGACCAAGTCGAAGAATCCCGATCCGATGATGACGAGGCCGGCGTAAAAAAACATGCGGCGTTGGTTGTCACCGTTGGCGTATCCAAACAAAAACGCGGCGTAAGTGTTAACCACCAGCCCCATCAGGGTCAGCACGTTCGGATTGATGCGAGAGAGAGCGAGCAGGCCGACGATGGCGTCGAGCAGAACGCCGCAGGCCCGTCCGAATCCGCTGGTCCAACTCAGGTAACGCCCCTTCATGCAATACCCCTCGCAATCGTGCCGCTGACAACGTTGCGGCTCATTCCGATTTCCGTTCCGGTTCCGTTCCCAGCTTGGCTTCAGCGAGATCGTGCATGGTGGAGAGCTTCAGCACTTCCATTTCGCGGCTTCCGCCGGGGGTGACGACCGTGGCGGTGTCGCCAACTTTTTTGTTCAGCAGGGCGCGCCCGATCGGCGAGGTGGTTGAGATTTTGCCGGCGGCCACGTCGGACTCTTCGCTGGCCACCAAGTGGTATTCCATTTCTTCATTCTTGGTACCGTCGAAAATCGTTACGGTCGAGCCGAGACCAACTTTATCCTTGGGGATATTGTTCATGTTGACCAGGGACAGGTCGGCAAGACGCTGACCGAGTTGACGCACGCGCGCCTTCAAATACTCCTGGCGCTGCTTGGCCGTATGATACTCGGCGTTCTCGCTGAGGTCGCCCAAGGCAGCGGCCTTCTTGAGCTCTCTGGGAATATCGAACGCCAGCTCGTGCTCGAGCGTGTTGAGTTCATCCCGAAGCTTCTTCTTAATCTGTTCCGTCATCGCTTTGGGCATTATAACCCTCGGCCATTGGGAAGGGGCATTGCGGTTCGGATTGATAAACGTCCCATTTCAACCTACTAGCCCGGAATGACTTAGCCTGGATTTAGCGGAAGTTGTAATAGGTATTATGGCCGCGCTGGTTGCCCCGCACCGCTTCTCGATTGCCTTAGGAGCGGCGCTCGACTAGACTGAGTGAAGCTGGACGCACCCTCGGGCGAGGGCCCCCCATGAGCGGAAACGTCGTTTTCCACATCGGCGATAAGGTGGTTTACCCCAACCACGGCGTCGGAGTTATTGAACAAATCAGCAGCCGGAACATGGGAACCACGGTGGAGAAGTTCTACCTGTTGAAAATTGCGGCCAGCAGTTTGAAAGTGATGGTGCCGTTCGCCAACGTCGACAGCGTCGGGATGCGTCCCGTGGTACGCAACGGCGAAGTGGAGAAGATCGTGGACTACCTCTCCACCGGCGAGTGCGTTAACGCGGCCGACTGGAAAGACCGGTATAAAGAGAATTCCGATCGCATGCGCACCGGGTCGCTCTTGGACGTGGCTGCGGTGCTGAAAAGCCTGCTGATCCTCGGACAGGGTAAGTCGCTCTCCTTCCGCGAGAAAAAGATGCTGGAGCGCGCACGCTATTTACTGGTCAGCGAAATCGCCGTCTCGCGCAACTGCGAAGAGAGTCTGATTGAGCAGGCGCTCACCAAGGCTCTGACAAAGTGTAATCTGCGCTTCCCGGAAATTTCCGAACTCGCCTCGTAGCTCCGCTCGCGCTCAGCGAGATCCCTAAGTGAAACTCCTTTACCGCGCGCGGCTGCTTTCCTGTAGAAACGCGGCTTGCCACGTCTCCCGCCGCCTCCAAATCAGACGGGGCAAGCCCCGTCTCTACACCAACCTATTTGAGCCACAGGCTCTCAGCGAGCGGCGCGGGCTTCCATCCAGGATTGAAGAATCAAGATGGCGGCTATCCGGTCGACCGCTTGGCCCCGCTTTTTGATGGAAAGATCGGTTTCCCGCAGTAGGCGGTTGGCCTCGGTCGAGGTCCAACGCTCATCCCAGAGATGGACGGTCAAGCCGAAGTGAGCGTGCAGATCGTCGGCGAAACGGCGCATCTTTTCCGATTGAATTCCTTCCGCCCCGCTTAAGCGCAGTGGCAGGCCCACCACAATCTCCCGGACTTCGTATTTCGCCAGCACTTGTCCCAAGGCCTCCAGATCGCGACGTTTGTTTTGACGCTGGATCGTGTCCAACCCCTGAGCGGTGATGCCCAGCGGATCCGAGACGGCAACTCCGATTCTTTTCGAGCCGACATCGAGGGCCATGATGCGGCTGTGGCCAGGCGTCCCAGGTGCGTGCATCGCTCAATTGTAGATTGCAGCGGCAAAAAACTTGCTTCCAGGATTCTGTCCGTCACTAAATACCGCGAGGATTGAGGGTTTCCTTCGTGGCCTTCGTGGTTAATCGAGACCGTAGCGCGATTCCAGTGGTGCAATTCTGCAAGGTAAGGCAGAATTGTTGGCCAGTCGGGCGCGGGGGGTTAGCAACCACACAGTATGGAAACCACGGAAACACGAATTGGGCATCACTGGTCGCTGACGCTGCTGGGTATGGCCCTGGTCATTATGTTCGCGTATTACGGCGAATCGGTGCTGGCGGTGCTGTTCTTTGCCATTCTGCTGAGCTTTATGCTCTCTCCGGTGGTGCAGGCACTTGAGTATTTGCACCTTCCGAGAGCCCTGGCGGCGCTGATCAGCGTCGTCATGCTGCTGGCGCTGCTCTACGGCGTCACCGTTGCGTCCTATAACCAAGCCATCATTTTCGCCGACAACGTTCCCAAGTATTCGCAGAAGATCCGCTCCATGCTGCAACCCTTCCAGAAGGACGCGGAACGGCTAGCCAAGACGGGCGAGGCGGTCGGTGAGCCGGAGCCCTCTAACGTTGTGCAGGTGCGGCAGGTGCAGAGCTGGTCCGAGGTGCTCACGCACGGAGCCGGCACTTTGACCGACATTGTTCTCGCGGCGTCGTTCATCCCCTTCCTGGCCTACTTTCTGCTGACCTGGCAGAGCCACGCGCGTTCGGCCACCGTGATGCTTTTTCCTTTGCATCACCGGAACACGGCATTCGTAACGCTGGGTCTGATCGGGAAAATGTTGCAGAGTTTTATTGTGGGGAACCTGCTGATCGGACTGCTGATTTCAGGCGTGAGCGTAGCGCTTTTCGGGCTGCTGCACGTTCCCTTCTTCTACTTCGTAGGCTTTCTAAGCGGCTTCCTAAGCCTGGTTCCCTACCTCGGAATCGTGCTGGCAATGGTTCCGCCCATCCTGGTCGGCCTGGGACAACTCGAACCCGGAGACTTGGTGGTGGTCGTGTTTTGCGTGGTCGGTCTCCATCTTTTTGCGCTCAATGTTCTCTATCCAAAGCTGCTCGGGAGCCGCCTGAAAATCAATCCCCTGGCAGTGACGATCGCGCTGCTGTTTTGGGGAGCGGTCTGGGGCGCCATCGGACTGGTGCTCGCCATTCCGATCACGGGTGCGATCAAAATTGTGTTCGACCACGTCGAGTCGATGAAGCCGTACGCGGATTGGCTGGGGGAGTAGAAACCATTTCACCGCCGAGACGCAGAGAACGCCGAGAGAAAGCTTGCTCGATCGCCTGAGAATGAGTAACCATATTTAGCATGGACCCTCGCAGATGGCTGCCCTCGCTGCCGCTCTTCGGATCGCTCGCCTGCGTGTACTGCGGGGGGCCCGCCGATACTAGCGACCACACTCCCCCACGGTGTCTGTTACCTAAATCATTGCCTGGACACGTGCAGGCCATGACAGTCCCGGCGTGTTCTCAATGCAACGGAAAATTTTCACAGGACGAGATGCGGACAGCCGCCGTGCTTTGCACCGTGTCTTTTAGCAAAGCGGACCAAGTCGCCGTTGCCCCCGGCGGCTGGGTTCATTCGAAAATGCAGAAGGACTCTGCGCTTCGGGATTTTGTTGGCAAGCGCCTAGGTGCCGACGGTGTGTTCCGCCCGGATGCCCCAGTCTTCGAGACCATATCGCGAGTCATGACGAAGACCGCCGCGGGATTGCTTTTTCACGGGTTCGGTCGCATAGTGCCTCTGCGCAAGATGACGTTCATTGGGGTTGAGCACGCTAGAAATGTACAACCTTCAGCGTTTGCAGAAACCTACCGTCGGGACGATGCCGCATGGGCTGAAGTGACTCCTTCAGGGCGGGAATTGGAACGTCAGGTCGTCGCCCTGTTCGGTGGCGACAGCCGCCGGGCATGCCGAAATGGCACGAATATGTGCCAGAATTTTTCGAGTATATGTTTCTTCACCGGTCGAATAACACGCTCTTGACCGCGATGAAGCTCCACGATGCCCTTACGTTGCTGTTGGAATGCCCTTGGCCTTCGAGAGCAGGGCCTCGGAGGAAGGGCCGTCCGCCGAGAAGGGACATATAAGATAGTTATCTAAATTCAAGTTCTTCCGGCCCTGTACTCCAGCCACTTTGTCCCAATCCAAAAAGCCCTCTACACTGGAACCTTGCGCGCTCTGATCACACTGCTTTTGGTTGTCGTTCTCGCCGTCGGCGGCTGGGTAGCTTGGCAGGTCTATACCCCAGTCATGCCGCCCGCCAGTACTTCTCTGCTGCTGCATTCCGGGCATTCCACGCGGAGGATTGCGGCGGAGTTGAAAAAGGCGGGGGTGATCCGCAGCGAACTTGCTTTCCGGCTCTGGCACGCGTTGCGCCCCAAGCCATCGCTGAAGGCGGGCGAGTATCTTTTCGAACGCGAGGCAACTCTTCCGCAGGTTTACGAGCGCATCGCGCGCGGCGACATCTATTTCCACGTGGTCACCATTCCCGAGGGCTACACCATGTTCGACATCGCCGAGGCAATGGAAGACGCGGGGCTGGGATCGGCCGCCGATTTCGTGCATATTGCCGAGACCCAGACGCATCTGATCTCGGATCTTGCCCCGGAGGCCAAGTCGCTCGAGGGGTATCTCTTCCCCAATACCTACCAGTTCACGCGCACCCAAAGCCTGGAGGAAATGGCAGCGACGATGGTGCATCAGTTCCGGCAGGTGGCGCAACAGATCGGGCTGAATTCCGGGTCGAACTTGGATGTCGCCAGGGTCGTGACCATGGCGTCCATCGTTGAAAAAGAGACTGCGGCTCCCGAGGAACGACCGCGCGTGGCCAGCGTCTACTACAACCGTCTGACGCAGAGAATGGCGCTCGACGCCGATCCCAGCGTGATATACGCCGAACAGCTGAAGGGCACCTATCAGGGAAGCCTCCATCACGCCGACCTGGCCGTAACCTCGCCCTATAACACGTATCGTTTTCCCGGACTGCCACCGGGCCCCATCGCAAATCCGGGGAAAGGCGCGCTAGAGGCAGCCATGCACCCGGACAGCTCTAAATTCCTCTACTTCGTCAGCGACGGCAACGGACACCACCGCTTCGCCCGCAGCCTCCAAGAGCACAACAAGAACGTAACTGCCTATCGCCATACACTCGGCCTGCGGTAACCGCCAGGGCCTTGACTCGGTTCTCCGCCCGCCCCTGTGGCTTTACCCCTGTGATCCTCTGTGTCCCCCCGTGGTTCCAGGTTTTGCTGGGTTCACTTCAGCACTCTGACCTCTTTTCATCACAAACAGCCGCGCCACCCATCACAGACATCCCCACGAATCCAGTGCGATAATATTCCCTGATTGGGGCAGTTCAGAGGTGTGCTCGTCCACGAAGACGGCCCTCGAAGCTGCCCCAAACCTATTTTCAGCGCTCTTTAAGAAGCTAAGTCATTATTCCGAAATACTTTACATGTAAGCCCTTTAAACCCAAAGACCTGGCGGGAATTTCCTCCTAACCATATGATTCCAAAAGACCGTTGGCAGTACTAATTGGTTAACATACTCGCAGTGAGTGGGTAGGTAGAATCTAGCCTGTGCAGGCATGCTCTGATACGAAACCGTGTTTTGCACCCCGCGCTGCGGAGCGCTGAACCCTTCGCTGCTTTATACTAATCAGATCATCATGCGGCAAGATTTTTCCCAGGTACTGGCATAGGAATGCATCGCCCTCACCTTCGTCTGTTTTTGCTTTTGTTTCTATCGGCGGCTACCTTTCCGCTGAGCGGATGCCTGTTCCGGACGCGGACTTTGGACCGCCATTTATCCGACCGGCCGCTGAAGACCGCGACCCAGCAGCAGTTGATCGAATACGTCAACACGCAGGCCGCCAAGATTCAGTCCATGCAGGCGACCGTGGATATTGACGCTTCGGCTGGAGACGTGAAAATCGGCCGAATCACCGATTACAAAGAGATTCGCGGCTACGTGCTGGCGCGCAAGCCAGCCATGCTGCGCATGAAGGGCCTGCTGCCGCTGGTGCGGAACACGGCCTTCGATATGGTGAGCGACGGGCGGGAATTCAAGCTATGGATCCCTCCGGCGAATAAGTTCGTCCTCGGCTCGAACGATGCCAGCCTGGACAATGCCGGCAACCACCAGCCTGACAAGCGATTGGAGAACATGCGGCCGCAGTACATTTACGACGCGCTGCTGCTGCCAGAAGTCGGCCGGGACGAGATTGCGGTGCTGGAAAACGGCTATGAAACCGTCCTCGACGCTAAGAAGCATCGAGTCGAACAACCCAATTACGAACTGGCGGTCATCCGCAAGGGTCCCCAAGGCTGGTATCTATCGCGCAAGATCGAGTTCAGCCGAGCCGACCTGCTGCCGCACCGGCAAAGGATTTATGACCAGATGGGAAACGTCGCGACCGACGCCCACTACCAGGATTACAAGGACTACGCGGGGACTACATTCCCGGGTACGATTGAGATCGAACGGCCGCGGGAGAATTACGACATCACCCTGAGCATGGTCAAACTGGAAATCAATAAAGCCCTGACCAATGACCAGTTTGCTTTGGAGCAGCCGCCTGGGGCTGAGGTGGTGCACCTCGATCCGTCCAACACCAGCGCGGTGAAAGCGCCGGAAAACCAGAACAAGTAGTCCTCCGGAAAAAACATGATGAATCGCATGATCGTCGGGAATTTGGTGCATCGGCCGCTGCGCTCGCTGATCACCGTTGTGGCCGTGGCGCTCGAAGTCACGCTGATCCTGCTGATCGTGGGCCTCTCACTCGGGATGCTGCAGGACAACCGCACCCGAACGGCGGGCATCGGAGCGGACGTGCTGGTGCTGCCGCCGGGGTCATCGTTCATCGCCGGGCTGACGGGTGCGCCCATGCCGATCAAGATTGGAGGCGTGCTGGCCAAGCTGCCCCACGTGAAGAGTGTGGCGCCGGTAGTGACGCAAATCAGTTCGGCGGGATCGCTTGAGATCATCGCGGGCATCGACTTACCCAGTTACGAAAGCATGTCGTCGGGCTTCCACTATTTGGAGGGCGGCCCATTTCTGGGGCCGAACGACGCGCTGGTCGACGATCTTTTTGCCAAGTCCAAGCACGCCAGGGTGGGCGACACAATTGAGATTCTGAACAACAAATTCCGCATCTCCGGGATCGTGGAACGAGGCAAGGGCGGGCGAAAATTTGTTCCGCTGAACACTCTGCAGGACCTGATCGGCGCCAAGGACAAGGCCACGATCTTCTATCTCAAGCTGGACGACCCCGCCAACGCGGATGCGGTTGTCGATGAGATCAAGAATGTGACTGGAATGGAGCGCTACATGGCGAACTCGATGGCATCCTACCTGGCCATGATGACCACCAGCAATTATCCGGGTCTTTCCACTTTCATCAAGGTCGTGGTCGGTATTTCGGTAGTCATCGGGTTCATCGTTATTTTTCAGGCCATGTACACGGCGGTGATGGAGCGGACGCGCGAAATCGGCATTCTGAAGTCAATGGGGGCGTCGAAGCTGTACATCGTGAATGTGGTGCTGCGGGAGACGGTGCTGCTGGCGCTGGGCGGCATTGTGCTGGGCATCCTGGTGAGTCTGGCGGTTCGGGCGGCGCTGGCGCACAACTTCCCGCTGCTGCAGGTGGTGGTGGATGGTGGTTGGATCGTGCGCGCAACCCTGATTGCCATCGCCGGCGCCATTGCCGGCGCGCTGTATCCGGCGTTCAAGGCGGCGCAGAAGGATCCTATCGACGCGTTGGCATACGAATAGGGCACGGGCCATTCTTTGGTTTCGCTTTTAATTCGCTGGGCCTCCCTGAATTTTTCCTCGTCACAATTTTCCTTATAATTTTCCTCGCAAATCCGCAGAGAATGCACGATACTGCCCGTGAAACTGTCCGTGCTATAATCCGCGCCGTTACGCGGAAGCAATGCAGTTTCGCAGCTGGTTGTCCTAATTCCCTGGCCCTGTGCGTGCATGCGTGCGGGACCGCAAATACTTAGGAGGAGATATGCGCTTCAATGATCCGACTCTGTACGGTCGGGATGATGAGACGGATGAGTTCAGCGACAGCAACGCCTATGGCGAATCGCTGGAAGAGGATTTGGAAGAAGAGGAAGAAGAGGAAGAAGAACCCAGTCTCGTAGAGGAAGACGAGATTCCCGTGCCGGTGGTGCGGGAACCTGTGCAAGCGCCTGAACCCGTAACTTCATCGGGTGGTGGCGGTCGCCAGAGCGGGCCTCCGAAGAAGAAGGCGCCGGCCAGGAAAGCTCCTGCCAGGAAAGCTCCTGCCAAGAAAAAGGCGGCAAAGAAGCCGGCGAAGAAAGTCGCAAAAAAAACGGCACCCAAGAAAAAGGCTAAACCGGCTAAAAAGAAAGCGGCGAAGAAAGCGGTGAAGAAGCCAGCCAAAAAAACGGCGAAGAAAAAAGTTGCCCGCAAGAAAAGCCGCCGTTAGCGGTTCAGGCTATCAGTCCCTAATGATGGCGGAAGTCCGGCTCTCATTCCGGCTTCCGTCATGCCACTTACTTTCCGTCGGGCACGATCGCTTCCGCTTCGATTTCCAGCAGCATCTCTGGAGAAACCAGTGCCGTGATCGCCACCATGGTGCTCGCGGGACGAATGTCGCGGAAAAATTCTCCATGGGCTTTTCCAGCTTTTTCCCAATCCGCAATGTTGGTAAGGAACACGCGCGTGCGGACTACATCTTTTAGTGAAGCTCCGGCCCGCTGCAGCGCGCGTTCAATGTTCTTGAGGATCTGAACCGCCTGCGCGTACGCATCACCCGCGCCGACAATTTTGCCGTCGGCTCCAGTTGCGGTTGTTCCCGCAACGTGGACATACGCGCCCACTCGAACCGCACGAGAGTAACCGACAACCGGTTCCCACGGTGTGCCGCTTGCAATGTTGATTCGCTCCACTCTGCCTCCGTTTTTCTATTCTTCTTAAGTTGAATAGATTCAGTAGGCTCTGTTTTCGATCCGCGCGCCGCAAAATTAGCAGCCGCCTCCTTTGGCTGCCAGCAAACGCCTCTGAAACCCCGCGCCCGCGCGGGACTCTAACTACATTAGTGGCTCAATGGTCACTTGCGTTAGATCAGGATTCACGGTATCTAAGCCGCACACCTTTTTGTTCCGATAAGAACAAAAGGGGCGCGGTTTGGGAGGGAAGTGGGGCCATGGAGATTCCGGAAACGCATCCGCTGCAGCAACTGTTTATTGAACTGGTCGGCCGTCACTATGCCCGGGAGATCGGGATTCGCGATCCGCAACTCGTGAGCTACGTCGCACATCTGCTGTCAGAGTTTTGCGATACAGAACAGCTGTTGAAAATCCGCAATGCGGCGGGGAAGCGATTGAGCGATGTGGGCGAGTTGCTGATTGAGTCGGACCCGATCTACGGCCCGGCGCCCTCGTTCGACCGCGAACGCCAGGTTCGCAAGCACATTGGCGACTACACGCTTTTCTATGCTGGCATGTTTCCGGAGAGCATCAACCACTATCGGCTGCGCCGCCAGCGGGTCGAGGGTTTTGTGGATTGGGTGAAGGCCGGAAAAGAAAGCTACTACGTCGTCTCCAAGTTCGAGCACTTCGAATACGCGAAAGTGGCGCCGCTGTTCGCGCAACTCTCGCAAAAGTTTGAGCAGTGCGTGTATGGATTGAATCTGGTGAAGAACGAGCTTGAGGTGATGCAGCACCCGATCATGCGGGGAACGGGCGAGTTGCTGATGTAGAGACGGGACAAGCCCCGTCTCTACATTGAATTTCACTTCTGCAACCGCACGATCCGCCTGCCGGCAATCTCAAATTTCCCTTCCAGCACAATCTTGATCGCTTCGGTGTAGGCGATGTGTTCCTGCTCAAGAATTCGCGCCGCCAACGTGTGCTCGTCGTCGGAGTCCAGCACGGGCACGGTCTTCTGCACGACGATGGCGCCGTGATCGAGCTCCTCATCCACAAAGTGCACCGTGCAACCCGTAACTTTCACGCCGAAATCAAAGGCCTGTTTCCGCGCGTCAAGACCCGGGAACGCGGGTAGCAAGGACGGATGGATGTTGAGAATCTTCGCTGGAAACTGCCGCACGAACCAGGGCGAGAGCAGGCGCATGTAACCGGCGAGGCAAATAAGATCGACTTTGTTATCACGGAGTGCAGCCACCACTTCGCGGTCGTGCTCCTCGCGTGGCATGCCTTTCGATGGAATGACAAGCGCACCGAGGCCTCGCTGGCGTGCGGTTTCAACGCCGGGAGCATCGGCACGATTCGAGATCACGACCGCAATGCGGGCATTGGGTATCCTGCCAGCCGCAATGCTGTCGGCGATGGCCACAAAATTGGAGCCGCGTCCGGAGAGGAGGATGCCGAGATTTTTCATTAGGACAACATCATTCACCACAGAGGCACGGAGAAAATCGAAGATCGGCAGAGATCCAAAAGCTGAGAGCTAAGAGCCGAGAGCCCCTCTAGCTGAACATCACCTTGCGATCGCCTTTGACGATGCGCCCGACGCTATAAAATTTTTCGCCGGCGCGCTCCAGCAGTATCTGCGCTTTCTTGAACTTCTTGGCGGGAACTACGATTAGCATACCGAGGCCCATATTGAAGGTGCGGAGCATTTCTTCCTCCGCGACGTTGCCGAGTTTCTGCAGATGTTCGAAGATGGGCAGAACCGGCCAGGTGCCAAGTTCAATCACGGCCGAAGTGCCTTTGGGGAGCACCCGTGGCAGGTTCTCGGTGATACCGCCGCCGGTGATGTGCGCCAGCGCCGCGACACACTCGCCAGCGATCATCTTCCGAATGATCGACCAGTAGCTGCGATGGGTTCGCATAAGTTCGTTGCCGACCTTGTTCTTGATCTCGCTGACAAAGGTCTCGAGGGAATAGCCCGCGGTTTCAAAGAGCAGTTTGCGAGCCAGTGAGTATCCGTTGGTGTGCAGGCCGTTGGAGGGCAAGCCGAGGACACAATCCCCCACCTGCACGTCTTTGCCGCTGATGATGCGTTCGCGTTCGACCACTCCGACAATGAATCCGGCAAGATCATACTCGCCGTCGGGATAGAACCCCGGCATTTCGGCAGTCTCGCCGCCGATCAGCGCGCAGCCATTATGCTTGCAGGCTTCGGCCAGGCCGCCCACAACTCTTTCCGCAACTTCCGAGTCCAGCTTGCCAGTGGCCAGGTAGTCCATAAAAAACAGCGGCGTCGCACCCTGCACCGCGATGTCGTTCACGCAGTGATTCACCAGGTCGGCGCCGACGGTGTGGTGCATTTTCATTTCGAAGGCCACTTTTAATTTGGTGCCCACGCCATCCACGCTCGAGACCAGCACCGGATCCAAATACTTCTTATCGACCGAGAACAACCCGCCGAACCCGCCAATCTCGCTCAGGACTCCCTTGGTAAAAGTTTTGTGGGCAAGATACTTGATGCGCTGCTTGGTGCGGTTGCCACGATCAATGCTGACCCCGGCATCGGCGTAGGTGATGGAGTCGTTTTGGGCGTTGGGTTTCTGGGCCACTTTTTTAGTCCGACATTACCGGGGTGGAGAGATTTAGTGCGCCACCGAGCCGGAGGCAGCGTTTCAGGCGCAACAAATTCTAGCACGTCTGGAGTGGCCCCCGGCGGGACGGGGGTGTGGCCCGCAAAAAGAAAACCCCGACCAGTGCCGGGGTTGAAAACGAGAAGCGAAGGCGAGCTTATTTCGGTGTGTCCTTCTTCATCTCGTCTTTCTTTTCGCTCTTGTGGTGTTTGTGGTGGTGCTTTGCTTTAACGCCTTCTTTTTTGTCCATTGGCTTGTCCATCTTGTCCATTGGTTTGTCCATCGGCTTGTCAGCCTGAGCAAAGGCAAACGACGACATCGAGACGGAGAGGGCAATAGCGAACATCAACGCGAGTACTTTTTTCATATTTCGAAGCTCCTTCGAATTTTTGTATGCACGTACGAACTCCCGGAAATTGTGAGGTAATTGTCCCGGGTCAGCGGAATTGTAGACCTCGGACGAGGCTTTTCCAAGAGCGATCATGCGAAAACGTTATAATGCTGGTCCCACTCTTTATCCTCCCGGAGGCATGGATGAGAATTTCGATGGTTCTTCTTTTCGCCGTATTGGCGATTCCGTTTACGGTGGCGCAGCAAAACCAACCCCAGGACACGACGCACGAGAACGCGAAGCAGGCCGCGTCCAGGAAAGATAAAGCCAGGAAGGAACCAACGCCGGCGAGCGCCACAACTCCCGACAAGTCGGCGGAAAGCGGCAAGCCCGCGGAGCCGCCCAGCGCCGGCTCAAACGAAGCTACGGACAAAGACAAAGACAAAGAAGAACATTACGATGTGGCGGAAGTCCCGCCCGTAATCACGCATCACCAGATCACGCTGAACGGCAAGACTCTCAGTTACACGGCGACGACCGGAAAACTTCCCCTGAAGCGCGACGACGGCAAGACGGAAGCGGAAATGTTTTTTGTCGCCTACTCGCTCGACGGGCAGGAAGCCGCAAAGCGTCCTCTGACGTTCTCGTTCAACGGCGGCCCCGGCTCCGCCTCGGTGTGGCTGCACATGGGCGCACTCGGACCCAAGCGCGTGGTGCTGCAGCCGAACGGCTTCATGCCGGCAGCACCCTATCGTCTGGAAGACAATCCCGACACCCTGCTCGATCGCAGTGACATCGTCATGGTGGATGCCATATCCACCGGCTATTCTCGAGCCGCAACCGCCGAACTTACCAAAAAATTTCTGGGCGTAAAAGGCGACGTGCAAGCTTTCGGAGAATTCATCCGCCTCTACATCTCCCGCTACGATCGTTGGAGCTCTCCGCTGTTTCTGCTGGGGGAAAGCTACGGCACGACGCGCGCCGCCGGCATCGCCGGGTATTTGGCCGATCATGGCATCGCTTTCAACGGCGTGACCCTGCTCTCGATGGCGGTGGACTTCCAGACACTCGAATGGAACAAATCGAACGACCTGCCTTATTTTCTACTGGTGCCCACTTTCAACATGATCGCCGGCTACCATCACAAGCTGTCTGCAGATCTCGCGCAGGATATGGCAAAGACGCGCGAAGAAGTCGTACGCTGGTCGACCAATGACTACGCGCTGGCTCTTGGCAAGGGCGATGCCATGACGCCGGAAGAACGCCGCAAGATTGTCGAGCAACTGTCACGCTATATCGGGCTGCGCCCGGAAGTGATCGAAGCCCATAACCTGCGCATCGACGTTCCCACCTTCACCCACGAACTGCTGCTGGATCAGAAACTGGTCGCGGGCCGCCTCGATGGCCGCTTCAGCAGCCCCGATCCCGACGGAGATCGTCTCTCCTATGATCCGACCAGCGCTGCCATCCTGCCGCCGTACACCTCGGCATTCAACAACTACCTGCGCACCGAGCTGAACTACAAGTCCGACATGCCCTACAGGGTTTTCGCCTACGACGAACCCGGCTTCCAGAAGTGGGAGTGGGGCAACGCCGTGGAAGGCTTTCCCAGCACGGCGGGCGGGTTGCGGTCGGCCATGATCAAGAATCCTTATATGAAGATCCTGGTGATGGAAGGCTTCTACGACCTGGCCACACCCTTCGCCGCTGCCAACTGGACCATGGATCACCTCGACCTCGGTCCGCAGTTTCGCGGGAATATTTCCTACGCCACATACAACTCGGGGCACATGGTGTACATCGATCGCGCCGAACACGACAAGATGAAAAAAGATCTGATCGACTTCATGGGAAAGTGCCTGCCGAAATAATTCGTGGAGGGACGGGCGTCCTCGCCCGTCCAAGCCGAGCGCGGCTCGGCAGTCTGTCTGCGCCAAAAGCAACTTCGGTTTTCGCCACAATGATGAACGCTTAGCACTTAGCCCATGCGCGCCGCCGTCATCTTCGGGTTGGGAAGTTCACCGGCTGACTTGAAGCCTTTTCAAACCGCGTCTTCAACCGAGTGGTTGCAGGGCCTGCCCGCCTCTTCCAGCGATGCCGATGCCATCCTCATTTTTGGCGGGGACGGCACCATTCATCGTCATCTGCCGGCGCTGGTGCGTCTGCAACTTCCCGTGCTGATCGTCCCTGCGGGCAGTGGAAATGATTTTGCCCGTGCGCTGGACCTGCGCTCAGTGCGAGACTCCTTGCGCGCGTGGCGTAATTTCGAATCGGGGAAAATTCGAGCGCAGGGCATTGATCTCGGGGTTATCGTTCCATCTGCTGCGCCGGAACGCACTCACTATTTCTGCGGAGTCGCCGGGTGCGGTCTGGACTCTGCCGCCGCCCGGCGCGCCAATCAGATGCCGCGCTGGCTGCGCGGACACGGCGGCTATGCCCTCTCGCTATTACCGCTGCTGCTCAAGCTTCCGGCCTTTTCCATGTGGCTTACGCAGGCCAATGGCACACCATTGAGTGACCGAGACAGCTGCAAAGACAGTAACAAAGACCGCCCCGAAACCGGCAAACTCACCTTGCTCGCCGCCTTCGCCAACACGCCGTTCTACGGCGACGGCATGCGCATTGCGCCGGAGGCAGATTTTTTCGACGGCAAACTCGACCTCTGTCGCATCAACTCGCTGAATCCCTTTAAGCTTTTTTGCATGTTTCCGACGGTGTATTTCGGGCGTCATCTCCGAATGCCCGAGGTCGAGTATTCGCGGACCGAGAGAGTCCACGTGCAGACCGAGCCCCCGCTTGAGATATACGCTGACGGAGAATTTGTGTGCGAGACACCTGCCGAGATTTCTGTGGCAGCGGGCGCGTTGCGCGTGATTTATTCGCCGCGCTAGCTTCTGTGCTTCCGATGTGTTTCCGAGGTTTGGTGGGCCCACCTGGATTCGAACCAGGAACCAACAGATTATGAGTCTGCTGCTCTAACCGTTGAGCTATGGGCCCCTGCTTCCATATCTTACACACTCGCCGCAAAGCTGGTGCAAGCCAGCAAAGCCCGTTACCATCGTCACACGCCCCCCCGGCAGCGTCGCGGTATGATTGCGCCACGAACATCACCAGCATGAATAAGCTGCGCTTCCTGCTCTCGTTGACCACCGACGACAACGACTACCAGATTGGGCAGACCTCCGCTGCCCAGCAGGCGGCCCGCAAACTGGGGGTTGAGCTCGAGATCGTTTATGCCCGCAACGACGGCATCGTGCAGAGTCAGCAACTGCTGTCCAGCATCCAGTCCACTACCGCTCCGCGACCCGACGCCATCATTTTCGAACCGGCTGGATCGACCGCGCATCCTCAGATTGCCCGTGCTGCTGCTGCTGCCGGCATTGGCGTGGTGCTGCTGAATCGCGACGCCAACTACCTCGCAGAACTCCGCCGGCTTTTCCCCGTGCCCGCATTTGCCATCACCTCGAACCACGAAGAGATTGGCCGCATCCAGGGACAACAACTGAGCGCCGTGCTGCCCGGTGGCGGGATCGTTCTGTCTATTCAAGGTCCGTCCGAAAGTTCGGCCGCCAAACAACGCTACACCGGGTTGCTCCAAACCAAGACCGATAGCTTGCAACTTCGCGTCCTGAAGGCCCATTGGACCGAAGCTAGCGCCCACAAAGCGGTCAGTTCGTGGCTGCGTCTTTCCACTTCGCGCCAGGCACGAATTGAAGCCGTCTGCGCGCAGGACGATTCCATGGCCATGGGCGCCCGCAAAGCCTTCGAAGAATGCCGCGAACTGCGTGAGCAGTGGCAGAAAATGCCGTTTCTCGGTTGCGATGGAATGCCCAAGACCGGGCAAGAGTGGGTGCGCCGCAATCTGCTGACCGCCACCATTTTTATCCCGCCGAATGCAGATCTGGCGATTGAGATGATGGTGAAATCGATTGCCACCGGCGTGCCGCCGCCGGAGCGGACTTTCACCACCGCCAAATCTTTCCCCGCCGTCGAAGTCCTCGCGCAACAATCATCGGCACGCGCGCGTGCCGCGTCATCCCACTAACCTGAATTGTTGGATATAAGTGTGCTCTCGATGCGAGCTTGCTGGTGGAGAGCCGAGTGTCCCCGCACGGCGAAACGGGCGAGACGCCCGTTACACCAACGAATGAATCGTCACGCGGTCGCAGTGCTAGTTCGTGCTAGGTGGTACGGGCGGCGGCGGCCCGGGAACAACCTCCGCTGTCGCGCTGTGGTTCACCAGATCTTTCAATTCCTTGCTGGGCTTGAAGAACGGAATCTTCTTCGCCGGAACTTCCACCCGTTCACCCGTCTTCGGGTTCCGGCCCACACGCGGATTGCGCTGGCGGGTGCGGAAGCTGCCAAAACCGCGTATTTCGATCTTGTCGCCCACCCGCAGCGAGCGCACCACGCTGTCAAAGATCGTATCCACAATCACTTCGCTGTCTTTGCGGGTGAGTTCCGCCAGCCGGGAAACTTCTTCGATCAGGTCAGCCTTCGTCATAAGCCTTTGCTCCCTTTGGGGCCGGTTCCCTTATCGGGATCCGTGTGCCCGAGGGCTCTTCCGCCCCCGCCGCTGCACTTCGCCTGCCTATAACCTTCTCAAATTTAAGGGGTTCTGTGCAAGTAGGGAAGCGGGCACCTGTAAAAAGTCCTCAGTTGCCGGTTCTCAATTCTCAGTTATGGACACTGCGCCGGGAACTGAGAACTACCGCCCTCGCGCCTCTTGCTAGGATGGCTGACCCATCTATTTCCAAAGATAGTAAAACCCGATCTGCTGCTCCAGGAGCTTCTCCCGCGTGGGCAAATAATCGGACACATCGCCGAACAGCAAATCGAGGCCCGACCGCCTGTCTTTTGGCGGGTAGACCAATGTGGGTTCGCCGGAAATATTGACCGACCGGGCCGTATCCTTTACCGCGCCTTCAAAATCCGCGATCTGATCCACCATTTTCAGCGAAAGCGCCTGCTCGCCGGTCCAGACTTTTCCGTTCGCGATGGCGCGGATGTCGGCTTCTTTCACATGCCTCCCGTCGGCCACTGCCTGGATGAACTGCGTATGCATGTTGTCAATCAATCCCTGCATGTACTCGCGTTCCGGAGGAGTCATTTCGCGCGTCGGGCTGCCCGTGTCCTTAAATTCTCCCGCTTTCATCGTGATCGCGTTCAGTTTGGCCCAGCGCAGAAGTTCACCGTAGTTCACCCACTGGGCAATCACTCCGATCGATCCCACCACGCTGCCCTTGTCCGCGTAAATCTTGTTGGTGGCTGACGCCACGTAATACGCGCCGCTCGCGCCCACCGTCTCAATCGAAGCCACAATCCGTTTCTTCTTTTCGTCCCGAATCCGCTTCACCTCGCGGTAGATTTCCTCCGACGCGGCCACGCCGCCGCCGGGCGAATTCACATGAATGATGATGGCCTTGACGGAATCGTCATCGGCAAACTTCTTAAGCTGCGAAACCGTCTGTTTAGGGGAGAAAATTACGCCGTCGAGATCAACCACGGCAATCTTGGAGCCGAAGCCGGAAAACGACTGTTCATCGTGGCCGCCAAAACTCAGGTACACCAGCGTAAACACAGCCACCACAAACAGCGCAAACAGCCCGCCGCCCACCAGAAACCATATCCAGATCCGAGAACGCCCTTCAGCCATAATCAGACGAGTGTAGCACCGGGCACTGACCTTAAGGCCGCGTCATTTGATTTCGAAGTTTCTCGGATCGAGCGTTATGTTGTGCGATATGTTCGTCTCGGTTACCTCAAACTGCGTAACTGAAGCGATGGCTGCTGCGAATCTGGGGTGACCTTGGCTCTCTCCTTCAGTGATTGGAGGTGCTCCGCCAGGGTTGGAAGTTCGGGCTTCCGGAACTTCCGAAGTAAACTGAACCGTCCACTTTCCCGGTAGTGTGAGATTGTCCGTGCTCTTGAAATCGGCAAAGCGCTCCTCGAGCCGGTAGTGCGTTGCCTGTTGCCGCGCCGTCTCCAGATCGGTGAGACCAATTTGCGGGTTGATCGTCAATTCGTAGACGGTCATGACGTGCCGGAAGGTGTCAGGCTCAAAATAAAATTCGATCCGCAGGTCACTACGCTGCTTGGGAATGTAGTCCACGCGATGAAGCTCACGGCCGTCCACCTTCTTCAAACCACGATCCTGCAGTTTCGCAAGACGCTCGTCTAATCGGGCCAGCGCCCATCCGGTCGACAGTGTGCCGCCCCACAGACCTTCCGTAAGAATCTCGTTGTGCGCGAGCACAAACTGGCCCAGGTTGGAATAGACGCCGGGCTTCAATTCTGCGACAACGGTCTTCTTGCCATCGCTCACAAACCGCTCGCCGTGATAACTGGGATTTGGCAATTTGAGCAAGGAGACTAACTTGCAGCCTTCCGAGATGAAGACCTGCTTGCCGTCCTCAATTCCCGTGCCGCCGTTCAAGACCCGAAATTGTACGGTTCCCTCGGCGGCGCGGCTCTTCACTGCCGCCCGAGCCTGTTCGGTCCCGATGGAATTCAAATGCTGCTTGACCAAATCGGCGACTTGTAACTCATCCTTGGCTGCGCTAACCGAGAGCATGGCCACCATGGCAACAAACACCGCGAGGGATCGCATCGAAAACCTCCGAACTTCGGGGGAAGGCGGTCAGTATAGCCCGCAATCGCTCCAAGTTGACGTACACTCGTCACGCACATGCGTGATCCTGTCGAACTCGAGGTCTTCAAGAATCTCTACCACTCCATCGCCGAAGAGATGGGAGCCGCACTGCGCCGCACTTCTTTTTCTCCCAACATCAAAGAGCGCCGCGACTACTCCTGCGCCGTCTTTGATTCCGCAGGCCAGGTCATCGCCATGGGCGATCACATGCCGGTACACCTCGGTTCCATGCCCATGTCGGTTGCAGCGGCCGTGGAGCAGTGCACTCTCGAACCCGGCGACGTCGTTATGCTCAACGACCCCTTCCGCGGCGGCACGCACCTCCCCGATATCACGCTGGTGATGCCAGTGTATGTTAGCGGAACGAAGAGTGGCGGGCGAAAGCGTCCACCCCACACAACCCCTGACTTCTACGTCGCTTCCCGCGCCCACCACGCCGATATCGGCGGAACTTACCCTGGCTCCATGGGCCCGTGCCGCGAAATCTACCAGGAAGGCCTCCGCATCCCGCCCGTCAAAATCATGCGCGGCGGAAAACTTGTTGGCGATGTGCTGGCCCTCCTCCTCAACAATGTCCGCACACCCGAAGAACGCGAAGGCGATCTCGGCGCTCAGATCGCCGCCTGCCAAACCGGAGCCCAGCGCCTTCGTGAGATCTGCGCCCGCTACGGAATTGCCCGCACCAAACGAGCCGCCACCGATCTGCTCGCCTATTCCGAAGAAATGATGCGCGCCTTCCTGCGCACCATCCCGCCCGGCCGCTACCAGGCGGAAGACTTTCTCGATGACGATGGCGTCGAAGATAAGCCTGTGCGCATCGCCGTGAGTATCCACGTTTCGCGTGCATCCGCCAGGAAATCTTCCGCCGTAGAGGCGCGGCTTGCCACGTCTCCCGCGTCGAGCCGCAAGCAGCCCGCCCAAGTCACCATCGACTTCACCGGCAGCGCCGCGCAAGTCCAGGGCGCGATCAACGCGGTCCAGGCCATCACCTACTCAGCCTGCTTCTACGTCTTCCGCTGCCTGCTTCGCGAAGACGTGCCCGCCACCTCCGGCCTCATGCGCCCCATCCGGGTCATCGCTCCATCGGGAACCGTGGTCAACGCCAAGCCTCCCGCTGCCGTCGCTGGTGGCAACGTTGAAACTTCGCAGCGAATTGTCGACGTGCTTCTGAAAGCGCTGGCGCAGGCGATCCCCGACCGCATTCCCGCCGCCGCTTCCGGCACGATGAACAACCTAACGATCGGCGGCATTGATCCCCGCTCCGGCAATCCCTTCGCCTATTACGAAACCATCGCCGGCGGCATGGGCGCGCGCCCCAATAAAGACGGAGTCTCCGGCGTCCACACCCACATGACCAATTCCCTCAACACCCCTGCTGAGGCCCTCGAGTACGCGTATCCGATTCGCCTCAGGCAATATTCCCTTCGCTCCAAAAGTGGAGGCGCGGGTCTCCACGTCGGAGGCCACGGAATCGTCCGTGAAATCGAAGTCCTAACCGACGCCCAGGTCACGCTGCTCGCCGACCGCCGTTCCCGTGGACCTTATGGCTTGGCCAGCGGAGCTGACGGCGCTCCCGGCCGCACCCTGATTATCCGGCGTGACGGTGCTGAAGAGGAACTCCCCGGCAAGACCAGCGTCCGCCTACGTTCAGGGGAAAGAGTCCGCATTGAATCGCCTGGCGGCGGTGGCTGGGGCAGATCAAATCGCTGAACCGCGGAGAACGCGGAGCGCGCAGAGTTACCGCAGTGGAACATCGGGCGTCCCCGGCTGGACGGGCGAGACGTCCGTCCCTCCACCTTATATCCCACTTTTTCGCTAGAATTCAGACTGCAGGATTTAACGGGGTCATCACGATGAGACTTGCGCGTCTTTTTATTCTCGGCATTGTTCTGGCGTCCGCCTTCTTCTACTTCACCACCTACCGCAACGGACGCCTCCATCCCACCAACTGGATCAGCCGTCCACAACACGTTGAAATCACCGAAGCGGCCAGCAGCGAAGCGTTCGACGTGGAAGAGCAGAACAACATCAGCGTCTACCGCAAAAACATCGGCTCCGTGGTCAACATCACCTCGCGCGTCATGACCTTCGACTTCTTCTACGGCCCGGTGCCGCAGGAAGGCCAGGGCTCCGGCTTCGTCATCGACAAAGAAGGACACATCCTCACCAACTATCACGTCATCGCCGACGCACGCGAGGTCTGGATCTCGCTCCACAACCGCAAGAAATATCGCGCCACTATCGTCGGCACCGACAAGTCCCATGACTTGGCCATCGTCCAGATCAAAGCCCCCGACCTACAGCCGATGACCCTCGGCGACTCGACCAATCTTCAAGTCGGCCAGAAGGTCTATGCCATCGGCAATCCCTTCGGCCTCGCCGGAACCCTCACGCGCGGCATCGTCAGTTCCATCCGCCAGGTGCAGGAGCCCGACGGCCTGGTCATCGAAGAAGCCATTCAAACCGACGCCGCCATCAATCCCGGCAACTCCGGCGGCCCGCTGCTCAACTGGCACGGCGAAGTGATCGGCATCAATACGATGATCGCCTCCAGCGTCGGACAAAGCGCCGGCATCGGCTTTGCCATCCCCATCAACACCGCCAAAGCCGTGGTCAACGATCTGGTCACGCTCGGACGCGTGCGCCGTCCCGCGCTCGGCGTTCGCACCATCCCCATCGATCCTGAAATCGCCAACGAACTGGGCCTCGCCGCCGACTACGGACTTCTCATCGTGCAAGCCGTTCCCGGAGGCTCCGCCGATCGCGCCGGATTGCGCGGCGGCTCCGAACGCGCCTACCTCGGCAACACTCCCATCATGATTGGTGGAGATCAGATCGTCGCCATAAACGGAGAAAAAATCGAAAGCCAGCAGACCCTCGCCCAGATCATGAACAAACATCGCGCCGGCGACACTGTGAAAGTAACCATCTTCCGCGGCAAGAAACAGGTGGAAATATCGGTAGTGCTAGGAGAAGCCCGAGACCAGGTGTAAGTAGCTCGTGTGGCGCGGGCACTCTTGCCCGCGTGCAGTTGCCCTTCTGATGGTGCACGCCTCGCGCTATCATCTTTCTCATGCCCGACGTTGACTGGATCCGCAAAATCTGCCGCTCCTTCCCTGATGTGACCGAAGACATGCCTTGGGGCGACGATCTGTGCTTCAAAGTTCGCGGCAAAATTTTCACCGGCATGGTTCTCTCGGACGGCCGCTTCCCGCGTATCACTCTGAAATGCGCGCCCGAAACATTCCACGAACTCATCGAGATCGAAGGCATCTCTCCCGCTCCCTACGTGGGACGTTACAAATGGGTGATGCTCGCCAACTCCGACCTGCTGCCCGCGAATGAACTCGAAGCCCTGATCCGCCAGTCGTACAAGATGGTCGCGGCGAAAGCGCCCAATAAAAAAGCCTCAAGCAAAAAGACATCGCCACAACGCCGCAAAAAGTAAAGGTTTCCCCCGTGGACCTCTGTGCACTCCGTGGTTCAAGCCCTTTCTCGGCGTCCTCTGCGTCTCGGCGGTGAACGGTTTGACTCCCGGCAATGCCCTGGACTAGCCTCGTAGTTTCGCCCAATTCATGCGTATTCAACCTAGTTCTGCAAGACGTGCACTGATCCGTTTTCTAATCCTCTGTAGCCTGTGCGCTCTGCTGGCAACTACCGTGGCAGCCGCGCCTCTGCGCCCCACGCACGCTCCGCACGCCATCGTCACCAGCGTCCACGAGCTCGCCTCTCGCGCCGGCGTTGAGATGCTGCATTCGGGTGGCAATGCCGTCGATGCCGCCGTCGCCACCGGATTCGCGCTCGCCGTCGTCCATCCCCAAGCCGGAAATCTCGGCGGAGGCGGGTTCATGCTTTTCCGCAACGCTGACAGCCACACTCACTTCATCGACTTCCGCGAAAAAGCGCCTGCCGCCGCCACCGAAAACATGTATCTCGACGCCCAAGGCAACGTCATCCCAGAATCCAGCAAAGACTCGAGCGTCGTCGGATACAGGTCGATCGGCGTCCCCGGCTCCGTGGCCGGCCTGGTTTACGCCGAAAAGAAATACGGCAAGCTGTCGCTGGAGAAAATAATCGCTCCCGCCATCCAGCTCGCCCGCGATGGCTTTCCCCTCGCCTACGAAGACGCGCAGGACTTGAAGGAAGATGAGTACCTCGCCCAGTTTCCCGAATCCAAACGCATTTTTCTGCGCAACGGAAACTACTATCAGCCCGGCGAACTTTTCAGGCAGCCCGAACTCGCCCGCACCTTGGAACGCATCGCTAAAAATCCCGACGACTTCTACCACGGCGCCATGGCCCGCGAGCTAGCCGCAGCCATCCACAAAGGTGGAGGCCTGGTCACCGCCGCCGACCTCGCCGCCTACGAAGTCAAGGAACGCGAGCCCATTCGCGGCACATATCGCGGCTATGACATCATCAGCGCTCCACCTCCATCTTCCGGCGGAGTCGCGCTCGTCGAGACCCTCAACATCCTCGAAAGCTTCGACCTCGCGAAATTCGGCAACCGTTCCGCCGCCGCCATCCACCTGACCTCCGAAGCCTTTCGCCGCGCTTTTTACGACCGCGCCGACTTCCTGGGCGATCCCGACTTCGCCAAAATTCCCGTAGCGCAGCTCATCGACAAAAGGTATGCCGCCGCATGGCGCGACTCCATCGACCTCAACCACGCCAGCGCAAGCAAGGACTTGAAACGCCCGTCGATTTTCAATGAACTGGAACGCGTTGCCCAATCGCGCACCACAGCCATTCGCGAGCCTGAAAACACTACGCACTTTTCTGTAGTCGATGCCGAAGGCAACGCCGTTTCCGTAACCACCACGCTCAACGACACGCTCGGCTCCCGCGTCACCGCCGAAGGATTGGGTTTTCTGCTCAACGACGAGATGGACGACTTCGCCGCCAAACAAGGCGTCCCCAACGCCTACGGACTCATCCAGGGCCCGGCCAACGCCATCGGTCCGGGCAAGCGCCCGCTCTCCGCCATGACGCCGACCATCGTACTCAAAGACGGCAAGCTATTTCTGGTTCTTGGCTCGCCCGGAGGCCCCACCATCATCACCACCGTTGCCAACGTCTTCATTGGCGTCGTGGATTTCTCGCTCGACATTCAGGAAGCCGTCAACGCCCCCCGGTTTCATCATCAGTGGCTCCCCGATGAGATTCTCGTCGAAGACCGCCTTTCTCCCGATACAATGAATGTTCTGCGTTCTAAAGGACACAAGCTGCGCGTCGAGCATTTCTGGGGAGACGGCGAGTGCATCATGATTGACCTCAAAACCGGCGAGCGCCTCGGGGCCAGCGACGGACGCAACAACGGGAAGGCGGTAGGCTACTGATGCTGAGGGCCGTATCGACATACGTCTATGTGAAGGAACGGCTCCATCCGGGATTGCTCGACGAGCTCGTCAAGGCGGGAGCCCAGTCGATCGAAATCTTTGCCGCCCGCCAGCACTTCGACTACGCCAATCGCAAACAGCATGTCCGCGAAATTGCCGACTGGTTTCGCTCCACCGCCATTCCACTCAATTCCGTTCACGCGCCTTTGTACTCCGACTACGAGTGGGGACGCGCCGGTTCGCCGCCCGTCAACATCGCCTCCACCGACCGCGCCGGCCGCATTGATGCCATGGACGAGATCAAACGCGCCCTCGAAATCGCCGAGCACATCCCGTTCCGCTTTCTTGTCCAGCACATTGGCAATCCCAACGACGCCTTCGACGAAAAGAAATTCGAAGCCGCCATGACTTCCGTCGAGCACCTGCGCGCCTTCGCCAAACCGCTCGGCGTAAGACTGCTCATCGAAAATATTCCCAACGAACTTTCCACGCCCGACCGTCTCGTCGAGTTCATCAAAACCATGCATTTCGACGACATCGGCGTCTGTTTCGATTGCGGGCACGCCCACATGATGAACGGTATTCCCGAAGCCTTCGCAATATTGAAGAACCACATCTGCTCGACTCACATGCACGACAACAATAAAGACAAAGACTCGCATCTTTGGCCCGGCAACGGATCGATCGACTGGAAACAGACCATGGAATTGCTGCGCACCGCCCCGCAAACGCCGCCCCTGTTGCTCGAAATCGACGGCGAAGAAAAAAAGAGCCCCAGTGAAGAAGTGACCGCAACCTTTCAAAAGCTGGAAGATTCGTAGATCACTGCAATCACCGCCGAGACGCAGAGAGCGCCGAGAACCGCGAGTTGATTTTTTGCTCGATGAATTTTTAACCACTGCGAGTTTAAACTTGTTATCCCGGGCGAATTATGCCTTGAAAAATGAGATTTGTTGTCGTGAACGAATGCCGATTGTCAAATAAATATTTGTCGTTTTGAGCGAAGCGAAGGACCTGCTGTTTGTCGGCAGCGTCAACAAATTGAGGTTTTAGTTTCACGCTGACCTCCGAGGCCGATAAGTACGATTTAGCTTTTCTCGGCGTCTCGACGGTGAAAAAGTTTTTATGCCCTCACCCATCAGCACCATCGCAGAAATAGGCAAGCACGAAGGCCAGTCCGTCACCATCCGCGGATGGCTCTACAACCTCCGCGAAAGCGGCAAGCTCCTCTTCCCTCAATTTCGCGACGGCTCCGGCGTCATCCAGGGCGTAGTCCCAAAGAACGCCGTCTCGCCCGAAGTCTTCGACGCCATCAAAGGCCTCACCCAGGAATCCAGCGTCATCGTCGAAGGCAAGGTCCGCGCCGATAAGCGCGCCCCCGGCGGCTACGAACTCGACGTCGCAAACGTCCAAGTCCTGCAGCGCGTCCCCGAAACCGATCCCTATCCCATCACGCCCAAAGAACACGGCGTTGACTTCTTAATGGAGCACCGCCACCTTTGGCTGCGCTCCCAGCGTCAGGCATCCATACTGCGTGTGCGTGCTGAAATCATTCGCGCCGCCCGCGATTTCTTCGACAGCAACGGATTCACCCTTACCGACCCTCCCATCCTCACGCCCGCCGCCTGCGAAGGAACTTCCACGCTTTTTCCCGTGGACTACTTCGAAGAGCAGGCTTACCTCACGCAGTCCGGCCAGCTCTACATCGAAGCGACAGCCATGGCGCTCGGCAAGGTCTATTCGTTCGGTCCCACCTTCCGCGCGGAAAAATCCAAGACCCGCCGCCACCTCACCGAGTTCTGGATGGTCGAACCTGAAATCGCATACGGCACCCTCGACGACCTGATGGAACTCGCCGAAAGTTTGCTGACTTTCTTAGTCAAACGCTGCCTCGAACGCCGCCGCCCCGACCTGGCAACCATAGGCCGCGACCTCGCGAAGCTCGAGAAAATCGACGCGCCCTTCCCACGCATCACCTACGACGAAGCTGTCCACAAATTGCAGGAAGGCCACGCCCAAGGCAAGCTTGAAAATAAATTTGAGTGGGGCGGAGACCTAGGCTCGCCCGACGAAACCTACCTCTCATCGCTCTACGACCGGCCCGTCATGGTCCATCGCTACCCCGCCAGCGTGAAAGCGTTCTACATGGAGCCCGATCCCCAGCACCCCGAGCTCGCCCTCTGCGTGGACGTATTAGCTCCCGAAGGCTACGGCGAAATCATCGGTGGATCACAGCGCATGGCCTCCCATGACTTGCTTCTCCAGCGCATTCACGAGCACAATCTGCCCGAAGAAGCCTTCCAGTGGTATCTTGATCTCCGCAAGTACGGCAGCGTCCCCCACTCCGGTTTCGGCATGGGCATCGAGCGAGCCGTAGCCTGGATCTGCGGATTAGAGCATGTGCGCGAGACCATTCCCTTCCCGCGCATGCTCAATCGCCTGTACCCGTAAACCTTTTTACCGCCGAGACGCGGAGAGCGCCGAGAAATGCGAGAAAATGACAGGCTCAATGAGATTTCGCACCGCATCATCGGCACCGCTATCGAGGTTCATCGGCATCTCGGGCCGGGGCTTGCTGGAGTCGGCTTATCAATTATGTCTGGTCTTTGAGTTGAAGGGTCTGGAACTGAAAGTTGAGGAGCAAAAGCCGCTGCCGGTAATCCACAAAGACGTGAAGCTCGACTGCGGCTACAAGCTGGACTTGGTCGTGAAAGATGAAATCATCGTCGAAATCAAAGCAATTGAAAAGTTACTTTCCATTCACGACGCGCAACTCTTGTCGTATTTGAGGCTGGCGAAGAAAAGAGTAGGTCTCTTGATGAACTTCCACGGCCCGGCTTTGAAGAACGGACTGAAACGAATAGTGAATGAATTCCCAGACCCCGAGTGGACGAGAAGACAAGCGCCGCAAGCCCCATAGATCAAGTATTGGGTTTTCTCGGCGACCTCTGCGTCTCGGCGGTGAATAGGAAGCATATGCCCCAACGAAGCACGACCTACAGCAACATCACCCCGCGCCAGATCCGCGTGATCGGCGTTCCTCTTGATCTCGGCCAATCGCGCCGCGGCGTTGACATGGGTCCTTCCGCAGTTCGCGTCGCCGGACTCGAGGCTCGCCTCGAAGCCATCGGGCACATTGTCGAAGACGCCGGCAACATCGCTGTCGCCATCCCCGAACAGAAAAAAGAAGGCGCCGCCAACTCCAAGTACCTCAAGGAAATCACCGCCACCTGCACCAAGAGCGCCGATTTGGTGTTGAAGACGCTCGAAGCCGGTAAAGTTCCGCTCATCCTCGGCGGCGATCATTCCGTCGCTGCGGGTACGGTGTCAGGTGTCGCCGAATTCTACCGCCGCAAAAACCAGAAAATCGGTCTCCTCTGGATCGACGCGCACACCGACATGAACACGCCCGAGTCTTCCCCTAGCGGCAACGTCCACGGCATGCCACTCGCCGCGCTCATGGGACTCGGACCCGCCGAACTCGGCAACATCTACGACTTTTCTCCCAAAGTGCAGCCGGAGAACTGCGTGCTCGTCGGCATCCGCGACGTCGACAACTATGAAAAGGAGAACATCCGCAAGTCCGGAGTCGAAGTCTTCACCATGCGCGACATCGACGAACGCGGCATGCGCGCCGTCATGGAGGAAGCCCTCCGCATGGCCGGACACGGCACCGCGGGCTATCACGTTTCGCTCGATATGGATTGGATCGATCCCGAAGACGCGCCCGGCGTTGGCACTCCGGTGTGGGGCGGCGCCACCTATCGCGAAGCCCATCTCGCCATGGAAATCATCTCCGACCATAGACGCATGCTGAGCTTCGAAATCGTGGAAGTGAATCCGGTGATCGACGAGCACAACCAGACCGCCGACTTAGCTGTCGAGCTGGCGCTTTCGGCGTTTGGGAAGAAAATCCTGTGAAGACCTAAACACAGAGGACACAGGGCGGCACAGGCGAAATTGGTTCCCTCGGTGTTCCCCTGTACCCTCTGCGGTAAAGGTTCTTCGACCGCCAGCGGCCTTCAAGATAAAACGGCGGAGCCAAATCGGCCCCGCCGTCAATCTTCGGACGAATGCAATCTACTGCGTCTTCGTCTTCACTGCATCTCCGGTCTTGAATCCCGATCCCGAAACGACCGTACACATAGAAGACACATCATCCACGTCGGTGACCTTGACCACGCCGATCGGGCTGCTCAAGCGCCGCAGCACTTGCCCTGTCGCCGGATCTTTGATTTCCTTACTCACCCGTTCGACGCTCAGTTCGTCACCCACTTTCACACCGGCCTTTCCGCCGACGTTCAGGACCACCTGGCCGCCATCCACCGCAGCCACCAGTCCCTGCACAACGACGGTTCGAATCTGCAGTTTGTCTTTGCCAACGACTACGTCCGTGGTCAACTTGTCGGTGGCCAACTTGGTCGCTTCGCCGATGATGGTGCTTTGGAAGTCGCTGCTGCCGAAGTCCACTGCCCCGCCGCCAAACCCGCGCCAGTTTCCTCCGCCTCCAAGCATGGAAGTGCTGCTGCGCGACGACTCCCCCTTGCCCTCGGCAACCGCCAGGATTTCACCGGTGTCGATATCCACCAGGCGCGCACTCAGGCCAACAATCGCCTTTGAATTCTTGTGACTGAACCCGCCCAAACCGTGGCCACCCCAGTTCCCCCCGACCCCGCCGAGTCCCAGGTTCTTCGTCTCATTTCCAAACTGGGTGATGCTGCCGACGAGAATAGCGTCCACCCCGAGCAGCTTGCCGATTTTCGCGGCTGTGGCAGGATTCGCCCGATCGCTGTTCGAGAAATTCTGCTCCGCTAAAATTTTGTCGAGGGCCTTGCGTTCGATGATGGAATACGAGCCGTCCTTCACAAGATTCGTTACCAGCAAGTCGGCTACGCCTTTGCCAATATCGATATCCTGGCCGAAAATCTGCGAAATTCCGGCGTGGACCGTGGCATACTCGAAGTCCATAATCGCGATGCGTTTCTTGCGTGGCGTTGCAGCCGCCTGCCCCCAAGAACCAACCGCGAATGCAAGCACCAGAACTGATATCCAAGCTATCCACCACGTTTTTTTCATACTATCCGCCTTCGCCAAATTCCGGAAGCACGTCTGCCGTGTCTTCCGTTTTGATTAAAACCAGATGTTGAAGCCCGTCGTTAACCGCCCCTGTTCCCGTGTTGCAGTCGCCCATTCCACCGGAACGACGCTCCATTGTAATCAAAATGCCGGCGGAAAACTCAGGAGAAACCTCATTGGTCACCTTCAAGGGCAACTACGGTGATTGGGGAGTGTTCCGTCGCCTGCCGATGGCACTGATAGACGGCGATGTTAGCGCATAGGCATATTCTGTCTGTACTCTTGGCTCTGCTTGTCTCGACTTACGCTGCGGCTGCCGACGACACCTCTGGCTTGCATACATATTGCAGCGCTGTCTCTCAAGTCCGGGTTACATTCTTTGCCACCGACGAAAACAATTATCCGGTCGCAATCCTGACGAAGGCGGACTTTGCGGTAATCGACAACGAACTCGTGGTACGCAAATTCCGGAGCTTCACACATTCGGATGAAACCTCGCTCGACGTGGTGGCGCTGGTCGACCTGAGCGAATCGGTAGCGCCGCGCCTTCCAGTTGCCGTGAGCGACGTGCTGCAACTGGTTGCCCGCGAGCAATCGATCCCCGATGACAACATCGCCGTGTTGTCTTTTGGTGGAACGTTTGGAGGGGCGCTTGGTGGCATACGTCCTGCCATCTTTTGCTCAAGCGGGGTAAATAGGGGACGCCAGCGGAACCAAAGCTGCGATTGACGGGAAACACGCCGAGCGCCAGACTGAAATGACATGGCAAAGATTCGGGTTGGCATCCTCTTTGGCGGACGCAGCGGCGAGCATGAAGTGTCGTTGCTGTCGGCAGCGTCCGTTCTGAACGCAATCGATAAGACGAAATACGAAGTGGTTCCCATCGGCATCACGAAAGACGGCCGCTGGCTCACGGCGGAGCATGCCGAGCGGTTGCTGAAAGGCGAAGAGCAAGCGGACAAGAGTGTCCGCTCCACACAAGCCACACATCTTCGGGCGGGCGATCCGGAGGCGACTCCGGGAGCGGCTGTGCTGGCTCGAGGCGAGTCGGTGGTTGTTCCTCCGGAACCGGCGCGACGCGACGCTGGACTTGCGCCGTTCCAGACCGATGCGAATCTACGGCGCGCTGCGGATCGCGCCATTAACGTGGATGTCATTTTCCCCGTGCTGCACGGAACCTTCGGCGAAGATGGAACGATTCAAGGTCTGCTCGAACTGGCCGACATCGCTTACGTTGGTGCCGGCGTGCTCGGCTCTTCCGCGGGCATGGATAAAGACATCATGAAATCTTTGTTCCGCGCCGCGGGATTGCCCATCGTGAAACACGTAACCGTGTTGCGCAGTCAATTCGAACAGTCACCTAAGAAAGTGCACACGCTGGTCGAGAGCAAGCTGAAGTATCCCGTCTTCGTGAAGCCCGCGAATCTGGGATCATCGGTGGGAATTTCGAAGGCGCACGATCGCAAGGAGCTTGGTCCGGCCATCGCAGAAGCCGCAAAGTTCGATCGCAAGATCGTGATTGAAGAAGGCGTCGGCGGCAAGAAGAATAAGGCGCGAGAGATCGAGTGCGCGGTGCTCGGCAACGACGATCCGAAAGCGTCGGTTGCGGGAGAAATCGTTCCCTGTAAGGAGTTTTACGACTACGACGCGAAGTATCTGCTGCAAGGCTCCGAAGGAGTGATCCCCGCGAAGCTCACAAAAGCGGAAATGAAAACGGTGCAGAAGCTCGCGATCGCGGCGTTTCAAGCGGTCGATTGCACGGGCCTGGCACGCGTCGATTTTCTGATGGACCCGAAGTCGAGAAAGATCTTCGTCAACGAGATCAACACCATGCCGGGGTTTACAGCGATCAGCATGTATCCGAAGCTGTGGGGCGCAACAGGCGTGGCATATCCCGAGTTGATCGATCGACTGATCCAGCTAGGCATCGAGCGACACGAGGACAAGAAGCGAAATCAGTACAGTCGCTGAACTTCGATTCACCGCCGAGACGCCGAGCATGCGGAGGAAAAGCAGAGGCTTAACCACAAGGGTCACTGAGGAACACAGGGGAAAACATCGCCTCGATCGGGGCAACAATTCTTTTGATCGTGCGGAGCGCCCCTCCCCAGAAATTTTCTCGGCGCACTCGGCGTCTGGCGGTGAAATGACGCTTGACAGACCGATTGGTCGGTTATAGTATTTGACTCCAAGTTTGCTTTTTTTGAGCAAGCTGGAATTTCATGACGAGTGGCTGAGGGACGAGCCCTAGGACGCCACGGCAACCGGATCTGTTGATCGTCAGGTGCCAACTCTCGCCCGGCAACGGGGACCATGAGATTCGGGGTGATAGCGATTTGGTCGCGTATCCCGAACCTCTTTTCCAATCCGGAAAAGGGGTTTTGTGTTAACTGGGGTAATTTTCTACCCGGCTCGTCCCGCAGTCACGGAAAGAAGTTGCTAAATGGAGACGAGCACGTACCAGCTCCGCTGCCGCGAATGCGGCAAAGCCTGGGGCAACCAGCCGCGCAGCATCTGCGAAGACTGTTTCTCGCCGCTCGAAATTACCTACGATTACGATTCGATTCGCCCGCGCATCTCGCGCGAAGTGTTCGCCTCGCGCGCGCCGAACATGTGGCGCTATCGCGAGTTGCTGCCGCTGCCAGCGGAGTTTCAGCCCTCCCTCCCTGTTGGATATACTCCGCTGGTCAGCGCGCCGCGGCTGGGCGAGAAGCTCGGATCGCGTCGGCTGCTGGTTAAAAACGATGCGGTTTGCCTGCCTACCTTGAGCTTCAAAGATCGCGTGGTTGCGGTTGCGCTGGCGAACGCTCGCAGCTTCGGGTTCGATACGGTCGCTTGCTCGTCAACGGGAAATCTTGCGAATTCGGTCGCGGCGCAAGCGGCTCGCGAAGGGTTGAAGGCGTGGATTTTTATTCCTTCGGATCTGGAACCCGCGAAAATTCTGGGTACGCAAGTCTTTGGCGCGGAACTGGTGCGCATCAACGGCAGCTACGACCATGTCAACCGCCTGTGCTCGCAAATCGCCGACGAACATCGCTGGGGATTTGTGAACGTCAATCTTCGTCCGTATTACGCGGAAGGCTCGAAGACGGTGGGCTACGAAATCGCCGAGCAACTGGGCTGGCAATTGCCCGACAACGTCGTGGTGCCGATGGCGGGCGGATCTTTGATTACTAAAATCAAGAAAGCGTTTGATGAACTGATTCTCCTGGGACTGGTTGATCCGAAACCGGTAAAGTTTTTTGGCGCGCAAGCGACTGGGTGCTCGCCGATTTCGACAGCGATTAAGCAGTACAGCAACGAGATTGAACCGCAGCGTCCAAGGACGATTGCGCGGTCGCTGGCGATCGGCAATCCGGCCGATGGACATTACGCGTTGAAGGCCATCACCAAAAGCGGCGGCTGGTCGGAAGACGTTTCCGATCCCGAAGTTGTCAGCGGTATCCAATTGCTGGCCGAGACTGAAGGCATCTTTACCGAGACCGCTGGCGGCGTGACGGTTGGAACCGCGCGCAAGCTGATCCAGCAGGACCGCATTCTGCCTGATGAAACGACCGTGCTCTGCATTACGGGCAACGGACTCAAAACCACCGACGTGCTGGCGGACAAATATCAGGCCGAAGCTCCGATCGCTCCGAAGCTTAGCGAGTTCGAAGCGTACTTCGCGGCTAAGGCGGCGATTTTGCCAACGATTGCGGAGACGGTGGCAGCGGTCGCTGGTCGGTAGTCGTTCGCTGTTGGCTTTTGGCTGGATCTTTCTGTCATGGTTACGCGCATGACTTGATTTTTATTTTTGTTACGGGCTTTTTGTCCGGGAGGGTTTTTATGAGCATCACGGTTCAGATTCCCACGGCTTTGCGGCGGCTTACTGCCGGGACGCCGCGAGTCGTTTGCTCGGCGGCTAATCTCAGTGAGCTGTTCTCGGAGCTCGACCTGCAGTTCCCCGACTTGAAGCCCCATTTGCGGGATGAAGCGGGGGAGACGCGGCGGTTCCTGAATATTTATGTGAACGAGGAAGATATTCGCTTTTTGGGGGGCGCTTCGTATTCGTTCCAGGACGGCGATGAGGTGTTGCTGGTGCCTTCGATCGCGGGCGGATTGGAGTAGATGTTTCGGCGGCGGCTTCGAGGTTTATGGAGTCCGTGGAGTCGCCGCCTTGTGCTCTCTTTGCTTCTTCCTGCGTCTCGTTTTCTTCTTCCTCTTCATCTTTTTCTTTGGTACTACCTTAACGTTTTGAACGCGTGGTGCGTGGTGGGGCGGATTGCGATGGAGATATCTTCGGAGTACACTCTAACTAACTGGTTAATTATATGAACCAATCTGCGGCTACTCCTCGTCCGGCGCGGCCACGTCGTAGCACTCGCCGCGCTGGCACCGGGCGGCTCGCTGCCCGTTTGGGAACTCGGGGGCGTCCGGAGGAGAGTCGGGCTTCAATTCTGAAGGCGGCGGTTGCAGAATTTTCCGAGCATGGGGTTGCGGGAGCCCGGACGGATGCGATCGCTCGGGCGGCGCACGTCAACAAGGCACTGCTTTATTACTACTTCAAAGATAAGGATGCGTTGTACGAAGCGGTGCTGGACCACGTGTTCAGCGGGCTGCGGGCGCGGGTGATGCCGGTGCTTGAAAGCGAACTGCCGCCGCGGCGGAAAATGCTGGAATATCTGGGAACGTATTTCGATTACATCGCGGCGAATCCGCGGTTTCCGCGAGTGGTGCAGGGGGAGTGGATGCGCTCGGGCGCGAAAGGGAGCGCTCGGATGCAGCGTGTGGCTAAGAAATATTTTCGTCCGATCTTCGAGAAGGTGGCTGGTGTGCTGCGGGAGGGGATTGCGACGGGGGAGTTTCGGGCGGTGAATCCGATGGATTTTCTGCCTTCGGTGGCGGCGGTGATTGTGTTTTATTTCAGCGCGGCGCCGCTGATGAAGACGCTGATGAAGGCGGATCCGTTGTCGGTGGAACGGATACGGGAGCGGCGGGCGTTTGTTCTGGATTTTATTTCGGCGGCGCTGTTTCGGCGAGCACCGGCGAGACGCGGAGACAGATTTTAACCACAGGGGTCACAGAGGGACACAGGGGGAATCGGACATCCAGAACTGTGAGGAAGCAGACGACAATTCCGCCCTCGTCGCTTCGAAAAACGGAGCGACTAGAACGGGGCACCCTTTTGATTCATTAACACTGCCTGGATTCTGGACGCTAGGAGATATGCGATGAGTGCGCGAAATAAATTTTTGATTGTGCTGGGGATCATTCTTGCGAGTGCTTCGGGGTACTACTTTTTTTCTACTCCGACAGGGAAAGACCTGGTTTTGGTGGGGACGGTGGATGCGAATCAGATCGTAGTGAGTCCCCAGATACAGGGACGGATTCTGAAGCTGCTGGTGGAGGAAGGGGCGCAGGTGAAGCAGGGGGATTTGATTGCTTTGCTGGATGCTTCGGAGTTGGAGGCGCAGGAGCGAGGGGCGGCTGCAACGATTGCCAGTTTGCGGTCGAAGGTGAGCGAGAACGAATACACCCGGCAATCCACACAAGGGTCGACGGCTGGGGATGTGGCGAATTCGCAGGCGCGGCTGCAGGCGGCGCGGGCGCAACTGGCGCAGTCGGAAGCTACGTTGACGCGGGTGGAGAGCGACAGCCGGCGGATTGTTGGACTGGCGCAGGCGGGTGTGGCTTCGGAGATGGAGAAGGTGCAGGCGGAGATGAATCTGAAGGCGCAAGAGGCTAGCGTGCAGGCGCTGAAGGATCAGGTGACGGCGGGGCAGGCGGATTTGAATTCGGCGATGGCGCGGACAAAACAGGCTGCGGCGGCGCAGAGTACGGTGACATCGACTCGGGCGCAGGTGGATAACGCGGTGTCGCAGTTGAAGGAAGCGGAAGTGCGGCTGGGTTATACGAAGATCTATTCGCCGGTGACGGGGACGGTTTTGGTGCGGGCGGCGCGCGAAGGCGAAGTGGTGAACGCAGGGCAGGCGATCGTGACGGTGGTGGATTTCAGCGACACTTGGGTCTTCGCTTCGATTCCGGAAACGGAGTCCGATCACCTTGGATTGGGAGACACGCTGCGGGTGCGGCTGCCGGGAGGCACGGTGGTTCCGGGGAAAGTTTTTTACAAGGCGGCCGAAGCGGATTTTGCTACGCAGCGGGATGTAGGGCGGCGGAAACGGGATATACGAACGATTGGGTTGAAGGTGAGGCTGGAAAATCCTAAGGGGGCTTACGTGCCAGGGATGACGGCGGAGGTGTTAGTGTCGCCTGCACAGTTGAGGTAGGAAAGAGCCAGGTTTCAGGGTTTCAAAGTTTCAGGGGTGCAGGGCATGAGTGAAGAAGTGAACAAGACTAACGGAAACACCACTAACGGCACGAGTGTTGCGGCGTCGGAACTGAGCCTGCGGAGCGCGATTGCGGCGGATGCTCCGAATGCTATTGAGGTCGATCATATCGCTAAGCGATATGGCTCGTTCACGGCGGTGGATGATGTTTCGTTTGCGGTTAAAGAGGGGGAAATTTTTGGGCTGCTGGGGCCTAATGGGGCGGGGAAATCGACTTTGATCCGGATGATGACCACGCTGATTCCGATTACGGCGGGATCGGCGCGGGTGGCGGGGCATGATGTGGCTCGTGATCCGGATGCGGTGCGGCGGACGATTGGGGTGATTCCACAGGCTTTGACCAGCGATTTGGATTTGACGGTGGAAGAGAACCTGAATATTTACGCCAAGTTGTATGACGTTCCGAAGAAGCGGCGCAAAGAGGCGATTGAGGAATTGCTGGAAACGGTGGACCTTACTAAGTGGCGGGGAGCGCAGACTAAGACTTTATCAGGCGGAATGCGGCGGCGGTTGGAGATTGCTCGTGGGCTGGTGCATAGTCCTAAGATTTTTTTTCTGGACGAGCCTACTACGGGGCTCGATCCGGTATCGCGCGTGTCGGTTTGGGAGATGCTGGCCGCGATCAAGGCGAAGCGCAAACTTACGGTGCTGATCACTACTCACTACATGGACGAGGCGGACCGGCTGTGCAACCGGATTGCGATTGTGGATCACGGGAAGCTGGTGGCTTTGGATACTCCGGAGGCGCTGAAGGCTAGCGTGCCGGGATCGAATGTGATTGAGGCGCATTTTGAGCATGCGCCGGCCGATTGGGAAGATCGGCTCCGGGGATTGCCGGGAGTAACATCGGTGCAAAACGAAAGCGCGGGGATGTTCCGGGTGCTGACGGCGAATGGGTCGGGGACGACTACGGATCTGGTGGAGATGGCGGTGGTGATGGGGGTGGGGCTGAAGACGCTTACGGTGCAGAACACTACTTTGGACGATGTGTTTGTCTTCTATACGGGGCGGCAGTTGCGCGATGAACTAGTGAAAGCGCATGCGTTCACGATGCCGCAGAGTCCGGGGTTGCGGCCATGAACCGGATGATGGCGATTATCGAGCGCGAGATGCGGAAGTTTTTCCGGTCACCGGCGCTGATGCTGGCGTCGATGATTTTTCCGCTGGTGCAGTTGATTGTGCTGGGAAATGCGTTTGGAGGGAAAATCCGCGAGGCGAAGATGGGCGTCGTGGATGAGGATCATGGGACGCAAGCGATCCGGATCAAGGAAGCGTTTGACGCGGTGCGGGCGAATGCAGGGACGTTTATTGCGGTGCCTTACGACAACGAAGTGCAGGCGCGGGAGGACGTACGCAACGGGACAATTCAGGGAGCGGTGATTATTCCGCCGCAGTATTCGAAGATGGTGTATGAGAAGAATCATCCGCGGATCGCGCTGATTGTCGACAACAGCGACAACTTCATCAGTTCCACGTTCGAAGAGAAGATGACGGAAGTGACGAACGCGTTGAACCAGCCGGACGTGTCGCCGCGTCTCTTGCAGCAGACGGCACTGGAGGTGGTGGAGCTATATCCGTATATCGAATACATGAAGTATCTGCTGCCCGGGTCGATTACGCTGGCGATGTTTGTTTCGGTGATGATCGGCGGGGGGATGCTGTATATCGACGACAAGGCGCGCGGGGTGCATGAGGGATATTTGGTGACTCCGATCACGAAGGCGGAGCTGGTGTTTGGGCTGAACGGGGCGGGCGCGATCAAGGCGGCGATGACCGGGGTGGTAATTACGGTGATTGGGTCGCTGATGGCGGGAGTGGGGACGATATTCAATCCGGCGACGATTCTGGGGCTGGTGGTGATGATCGCGCTGACGTCGGTGGCGTTCAATACGATGATGTTTTTGATGATGGTGAGGATTGAGGATCCGCTGGTGCCGCGGGCGATTTTCGGGATTCTGAATACGCTGCTGTTTTTCCCCAGCGGATCGATTTATCCGGTGGAAGCGTTTCCGGCGTGGCTGCGGGCGATAGCGAAGGTGGATCCGTTTACTTATGCGGTGCATGGATTCAAGTCGCTGCTGCTGAAGGAGACGGGGCTGGCGGCAATTGTTCCGGACATAATTTATCTGAGCATCTTTGCAGTGGTGACTTTGGCGTTGGCGGTTCCGTTGTTCAAGCGGACGTTGTAGGACGGTTCACCGCCGAGAGCGCGGAGAAAAACTCACTTTTGGGGCTGGATCCCCGGTCCTTGGCAGCTTTTGTGGCACGACTGAAGTTGTAAAGTTCCACCACATCCCTTACACAACGTTATCAGGACATGCTTTACACTCGGCCCGAGCGAAGCAAGGGCAAGAAGGTAAAGGCAGCCCCAGCTTGGCAGAGGGCAAATGCCGTGGATCACGATGGATGTCGAGGAGCAACGGGTGCGGTTTGTGAAACAGGCCAGCCAGGAGGGGGCGAACTTGTCCGAGTTATGCCGGGAGTTTGGGATATCGCGGCCGACCGGGTATGTGTGGTTAGGTCGAGGTCAAGCCCATGGAGTGGTGGGGTTGTGCGAGCGGAGTCGTCGTCCGCGAAGTATGCCGGGGCGCACCGCGAGTGGAGTCGAAGATCGGATTGTGGAACTACGACGGCAACGACCGGATTGGGGAGCACGCAAGTTGCAAGTATTGCTGCAGCAGCGAGGCGTGGAGTTGCCGGTGGTAACGATTCACCGGATTTTGCTGCGCCGAGGGATGGTGCGGGAGCAGGATCGGCATCGCCCGGCGCTGCAACGGTTCGAGCGGGAAGCGCCGAACCAGTTGTGGCAGATGGACTTCAAGAGCCCGAAGGGATGGAATCGTGCCGTGGGCCCGTTGTCGGTGCTGGACGATTGCAGCCGCTACGCGGTACTGCTGGAAGGAACGTGGAGCACGCGGGGAGAAGTGGTGCGAGAGCGGCTGGAGAGCGCGTTTCAGAGCCATGGCCTGCCGGAACAGATGTTAATGGACCACGGCATTCCGTGGTGGGGCGGACAGGGTGCGCGGGGCTGGACGCGATTGACGGTGTGGCTGATGCAGTTGGGAGTGGGCTTGTTGTTCAGTGGTATTCGGCATCCGCAGACGCAGGGGAAAGTGGAACGGTTTCATGGGACGCTGGAGCAGGCGAGGCGGAAGCGAGGACTTCCTGGAATGGAACTACAACAAGCATGGCTGGATGAGTTTCGAGAAGAGTATAACCAGGTGCGGCCGCATGAAGCGTTGGGGATGAAAACGCCAGCGAGTGTTTGGGAGCCCAGCCGACGACGCTACGATCCGAAACCAGCGAAGTGGGACTATGCGAAGGGCAGCGAGGTGCAGCGGCTCGGGCGGTATGGACAACTGAAGCTGGGGGGACGGTGGTGGCAGGTGAGCGAGGCGTTGGCGGGGGAAGCGGTACGGTTGGAGCGAATGTTGGGACGAGTGCAGGTGTACTACTGTCAGACCTTGGTACGGGAGATCGACGTAGCGGAGTCCAG
>JANXZM010000084.1 GCA_025355505.1 Acidobacteriaceae bacterium
CGGTCGAGAAGTGCGGCGGTATAGTGGCGGTTGAAAACTGCGGCACCCAGATAGACCCTCAGCGGCTTTGCACCAGGAGGTGCGCTAGCCGTTGGAGGGTCAGAAGGGTGTACCGCGATATGGAGCAATGGGCAGAGATACGCCAACGGGTGTTGGTGGACGGAGAGAGCAAGCGAAAGATCCTGCGTGAAAGCGGGATGCACTGGACGACGCTGGAGAAGATTCTAAGCGAGTCGGAACCAGCCGATTACCGACTGAAGCAACCGCGTCCCAAACCAGTGATCGGGCCCTACCTCGATCAGATACAACAGATACTCAAGAAGGACCGAGAAGCGCCGCGGAAGCAGCGCCACTCGGCGATGCGCATCTTCAAACGGATAAAGGAAGCGGGCTATACGGGTGGCTACACGCAGGTGAAGGAAGCGGTCAATGATCTTCGGCAGGGCAGTCGAGAAGTGTTTATGCCGCTGGAGCACAAGCCCGGGGAAGCGCAGGTGGACTTTGGGCATGCGCATGTCTGGGAGCAAGGCAAATTGGAAGAGGTCGCGTATTTTGTAATGTCGTTGCCGTACTCGGATGGAATGTTCGTGAAGATCTACGAGCGGGAATGCACGGAGAGTTTCTGGGATGGACACATTCAAGCCTTTGCCTTCTTTGGCGGCGTGCCGTGGCGGATCAGCTATGACAATACGAGCATCGCGGTCAAAGAGATTGCCGGGCGAGAACGGGAACTGACGACGGGCTTCTTGAGACTGCAAAGCCACTATTTATTTAAGGCGCACTTTTGTCAGCCCGCCCGCGGCAATGAAAAAGGAGTGGTCGAGGGCGCGGTTGGGTTCTCCCGGCGCAACTTCATGGTGCCAGTGCCCGAAATCACCAACGGACTGGAAGGGTTAAACGCACAGATCCAGGAACAATGCCGTGACGACATGGAGCGCAAGTTGCGCGGCCAGGAAGGTACGAAAGCCGAGTTGCTGAAGGCAGATCAGGCGGCGTTTCGGGCGCTGCCCGCCGTACCGTTTGAAGGCTGCCGGAAACTCTCGACAGCATCGAACTCGCTCTCTCTGGTGCGCTTCGATTGTAACGACTACTCGGTTCCGGTGGAGTACGCGCATCGCATGGTGGTGGTGAAGGGTTTTGTGGATCGAGTCGAAATATGCCGGCTAACAGAGACGATCGCCACGCACCGGCGGCTGTGGACAAAAGAAGACATATCGTTTGATCCGCTACATTACCTGGCCTTGTTGGAGCGCAAACCAGGAGCGCTTGAACACGCCCGTCCGCTTAGCGGTTGGCAGTTACCGGAATGCTTCGAGGTGCTCAAGCGCCGGTTGGAGGACGAACTGGGAGCTGACGGCAAACGGGAATACATCCGTGTGCTGCGTTTGCTGGAGAAACATTCACAGGAAGCAGTGGCGCAAGGAATCGAAAAAGGATTGGGGCACCGAGCCCACACGCGAGATGCGATTGCGCAGTTCCTGGTTCCACAGGAGGAATGGCGCACAACCACCTTCAATTTGGACGGGCACCCACATCTGCGGTTGGTGAAAGTCGAGAATACGAACTTGTTCGCCTACGGAGAACTGCGCCGTGTGGAGGTGAACAATGAGTGACAAGCCCACGGTGCTGCTGGAGCATTATCTGAAGCAGCTGAAATTACCGACGATGCTGAGGGAGTATGCCGCGATAGCCGCCAGTTGCGGCAAAGAGCGGTTGGACTATGCAACATTCCTGCTGCGACTGGCAGAACGAGAAGTGATCGATCGTGAACAGCGAGCCGCAGAGCGGCGTCTGAAGTCTGCAAACTTCCCGATCGTGAAAACAATCGACACGTTTGACTTCAAAGCGCAGCCCAGTCTGAACGAAGAGTTGGTGAGGCAGTTGTTGCGGGGCGAATACATACACCGCCGGGAAAATATCTTATTGGTTGGCAATGTAGGCACAGGCAAGACACATCTGGCCTCGGCTCTTGCGTTCGCCGCCTGCGCGCAAGGCCATCGAGTGCGCTTCTTCAGCGTGACAGGCTTGGTGACGCATCTGCTGGAGCAGCGGGAAGTCGGCAAGCTGGAACGCCTGCAAAAGCAGATCGAGCGTTATGACCTGCTGGTTCTGGATGAGTTGGGGTATGTGCCATTCAGCAAAGCCAGCGCGGAGTTGCTGTTTGAAGTGGTCAGCCGCGCTTATGAACGGCGCAGCTTGATTGTCACAACCAATCTGCCTTTTGAAGCGTGGACGGAAGTGATGGGCAACGCGCGATTGACCGGCGCGTTACTGGATCGGCTGACGCACCGCGTCCATATCATCGAAGCCAATGGGGAAAGCTACCGACTGCGCGACTCCAAGGACCGCATGAAACGAAAGGACAAACGCAACCCTGAGGACAAAAAAGAATAAGGAAGGTCGTCGCGAAGACCGCGCCAGCGGCATACAGCCGCCGCTGTCACGGCCTTCGCATCTCCCCGTTATTTTTGGGGGCTCCGGCTCGCACAGAAATCAAGAGTTCGCGCGCATCGCCGTCGCCGCTTGTTGCGGGGCGACGGCGAAGCGCGGAAATCGGTGAATCAGGTTCAGACAAGCTGAGACTTGTAACAGCAGAAAGGTTTGAATAGTCTGCACCTCGTGATGTGGTGCCATTCAAACATAGGCCGGGTGCAGCAGTTCTAGGCCGCCACCCGCCGCACTTTTAGACCGGCGTTCTTAACGAGGGCGAAATAGTATTTACAGTGTCGAAAACCCTCGTATAAACCCGCGAATGGAACCGCTCCGAGACATCGCAAAACGATTGGAAATCAACGCCGACCATCTGGCGGAATTGGCAAAGACTGGTCGTATTGCCGCTGTGAAGAAGGGGCGACAATGGATGGCGACCCAAGAGGCCGTGTTGGCGTATGTGAATACGGTTAGCGGTCCCGGACGGCCGTCCAAGGACGGGACACGGAAATCGTCACGCCTAAAAGTGGCTAGATTGGCAGCGGCGACGGCGAAACCATCTG
>JANXZM010000094.1 GCA_025355505.1 Acidobacteriaceae bacterium
ACGCGAACGATGACAGAACGACGGTCTGGTCCGAGCGCACGCCCGAGCTCTGGTCCACCGCGTGCGAGTAGCGCCGTTTCAGCAACACATTCGACTTGGTGCGCACCACGAAGAACGCCGCGCTGAGCGTCAGCACAAACAACCGCTCGAAGTCGATGTAGGTGCTTATCAGACCCAAGTTGACTCAAGTTGTCGAATTTGCAAAAACCGGAAGCTCGCTAATCCAATGACGGGATTGAGGTTAATTGGTCGGGGCGCGCGGATTTGAACCGCGGACCCCCTGCGCCCAAGGCAGGTGCGCTACCAGGCTGCGCTACGCCCCGACTGATTCGATTATAAATGATGCGATGCGGCTGACCGCATGCGGCTCACACTATGCGGATGATCTTCGTGATACTCCCAAAAGGTGGAATGCCCAGGCATGCCCCGCTCAGGCTATAATTTTCTTTCGCAAGTCATGCCCAGTTCACGCTACGCGTTGGTGACGTACGTACGCAATCCGGTTGGCGAGTTTGTGGAACAACTGCGCCGCGAGCTCCATCCGACCACGGCTCACATGGCGGCGCATCTCACGATTCTTCCTCCGCGGGAGCTGACGGGAACCGAAGCGTCCGCGCTGGAATTTCTGGAAGAAGCTTGTAGCCGCGTCGGCCCGTTCAGCGTCGAATTGGGAGACGTGGAAACATTTCTGCCGACGACTCCGACGGTGTTCATCGAGGTAAAGCAGGCTACTTCGCGGATGCGGGAACTGCACGATCAACTCAGTGGGAGGGGGCTGTGCTGCGTGGAGAGTTGGCCCTATACTCCGCATCTCACGATTTTGAAAACTGAAACGGATGAGCAGGCGCGTGCCGCGTGTGTGATCGCGCGCCAGCGCTGGGCGCAGTTTCCGGGCACCCGCCAGGTCCATGTGGAGAAGTTGATGTTCGTCCGCGAGAATGGCGGTTGCTGGCAGGATGTGGCGCCACTGCCGCTGGGACGCGGCCAATTGTCCTCAAAGTTCTAGTCTTGGATGTGATCCGCAACCAGCCTCCCAACCCCGTCCTCAATAACCCCTGAAAACCCCTAACTAGCGGGCATTTTCGTGGCCCAGCGGTACATGTACTTTCCACCCGTTGCCAAGCCCATTGGTCGGATTACCATAGGTTCAACGGGCTGCAAACCAAGCGCCGGATCCCAGGCTGCGGGTTTGATTCGGAAGAGAGAATATGCAAATTGGGGTTTATGGATCCGGCTACCTCGCCACTGTCATCTCCGCCTGTCTCGCCGATTTTGGCACACCGGTTTGCTGCTGTCATGCCGACGGCACGCGCCTCATGGATGTTGCGAAGGGCAACATTCCTTTTTTCGAAAAAAATCTTCAGGAAGTGATTCGACGCAACGTGCGTTCGGGACGTCTGGTGTATTCGGCGGACCCGGAAGAATTAGCTCGCAAGGCGCAGCTGATTTTTCTCGCCGAAGATTCTCCCCAGGGACTGGAAGACCTCGCAGTCCGCCTGGCTGGCGCCGCTGGCCGCTTCCAGGTGCTGTCGATCGTTACGCCGGTTCGTGTGGGTTCGACCACAAAGATTGAAAAAATTCTGAAGGAGAAAGGGCTGAAGAGCCTGCTGGTGTGCCAACCGATGTTCTTTACCAACGGTTGCGCGGTCGAAGACTTCAACTGGCCCGACCGGATCATTCTCGGCACGCCGTCAAGCGAAGCGGTCTCTACGATAAAACAGATTTTTCATCCGCTGGTGATGCGCGGCGTTCCCGTGCTGGTCACGAATTACGAAACGGCGGAGTTGGCGCGCGAAGCCACCACCGCTTTTGTGGCAACCAAGATTTCGTTCATCAACGAAATTGCAAGCCTCTGCGAACACGTCAACGCCGATGCCGTCAGCTTGTCACTCGCCCTCGGGCTGGACAAGAAAATTGCGCCGCGCTGCCTGCAACCGGGCGCCGGCATGGGTGGAATTTTCGCCGAGTCTGACATGGAGTCGCTGACCGGTCTGGCGCGAGAAAACCGTGTCGACCTGAAAGTGCTGAATGCCGCTCGCGAGGTCAATCTGGATTTGGCAGACCGGCTTTTGCAGAAAGTGGCCGATGCGCTCGATACCGTTCAGAACAAGGACGTCGGTATTCTGGGGCTGGCTTTCAAGCCGAACACCAACTCCGTTGCGGGATCGGCCTCCCTCCAACTCGCGCAGAATCTTCTCGCCGGGGGAGCGCGCGTGCGCGCTTACGATCCGGTGGCCATTCCCGATGCCCGCCTGCAACTCAACGGCATGGTGAAATATTGCGAATCCGCCTACGGAGTCGCCGAAGGAGTGGATGCTCTGATCATTGCCACCGGTTGGCCTGAGTTCCGGACGCTGGATTTCGCCAAGATCCGCCACCTCGTCAAACAGCCGATCATCATCGACACCAAAAATCTGCTCGACTCGTCGCGCCTGCGCGCCATGGGATTCCAGTACATGGGCGTGGGCAGACCGTAGCTAAGTGCTGCGACCGCCGACTGGACGGGCGAGGCGCCGGTCTCTCCACTAGTCGTGCGATGTTGACCGCTTTCCGGGCCCTAGCAGCGCGCGGCCAGGGAAAACATCCGGCACAATCTTGCCTTCATCCACGACCACAGTTCCTCCTACCACCAAATACCGCACGCCCACACTCGGCTCCATGGGCTTCTCGAAAGTAGAGCGGTCGCTGATGGTACCCGCATCGAACACAACGACATCGGCGTCGGCGCCTTCCTGCAATCTGCCTTTTTGCCGCGCCGCAGGCGTCGAATGCTCCAGCGTCTGCGCCGGCATCAGGGACATTTTTCGGATTGCATCCATCAGCGTAATCGTTCCTTTTTCGCGAACGTATTGCGCCAGCACGCGTGAGAAGGTTCCGGCATTACGCGGATGGCCTTCGGCGCCGTCGCTGGCGATCATTACAAGAGGATGGGGAATCACTTTGTCCACCACTTCCTGCGAGTTGGCGAAAATCAGTATCCAGTGCGTCGTCGTGGAATTATGCAGCTCGTCGAAGCGCTGTTTCGTGAGGTGCTCGCCGGTTTCGGGAAGGACAAGCTCGCTGTAGCCGATGCCGAGCTTCTCCTGCCAGCCAGGATTGAACAGCGCCGAGTTGATGGACGTCATGCCGGCGATGTAGGGGTAGGCCTCGGTGGTGACATCGAGACCACGGGCGCGGGCGCCTTCGACCATGGAGAGACACTCAAGCGAGTCGTGCAGGCAAGAGCTGTTGATGTGCACGATGTGGAGGGAAGCGCCCGTGATGGCGGCGGCTCCGATTACCTCGCTGATCGACTCAACGGAAGAACCAGGCTCGGCGCGGCCCGAACTGCGCACATGCGTGTAGACGGGCAGTCCCCGCTCGGCAGCGAGGCGAAACATGTCGATAACTTCGAGCCTCGTTGCTCCCGGCGTGTACTGAATGCCCATGCCAACCGCCAAGCCGCCGGCGTCAAGTTCGGAGCGCAGGCGTGCTCGCATGGCTTCGATCTGTGCGGGAGTGGCGGGCTGATCGGTCGCTGGTCCGCTCTTCGGAAGGATCTCAGGAATGCCTGCATGGGTTCTCGGTGCGTCGATTAGCGGTGCGCCGAATACCAGCGCGCGTGCCGCCACATGGCTGGCCGAGGTGCCGTAGTGAATCAGCGAGTGGCCTTCTTTGGCTTTCAAAAACTGAGTGACGTCGGGCACACCGATTTCCATTTCGAGCGCCGTGGTTACACCGTCAAGGGCTTTGACGCGCTGGCTTTCCAGATCCTGACCGTGCTGGTGCAGATCGATGAATCCCGGAGCGACCACGAGCCCGCTGGCATGGACGACGCGCCGTCCACTCAGCGCCCCGGACGAGACGCGCACAATTTTTCCGTCGCGGATGCCGACGTTGCGCATGGCATCCATGCCGGTTTCTGGATCCATGACGCGTCCGCCTTCGAGCACAAGATCGTATTGCTGTGCGGCTAAAATTGTGGTCGAGAACACCAGAAAAGAAAAAAAGAAAATCAGCCTGCGCATAGTCGCTCCGTTAAGACTAGCGATGATAGCAGCCCTCCCCTGTAGAGACACGGCTTGCCGCGTCTCCCGGTGCACGCGGCGCGTTGTTTCGCGTGTAGCAACCATGAAGCCGCTTTTGCGCAAGCCGGACTCCCGCCGCAATTGCTATAATCGTTATCTGCGGTGGGAGTAGCTCAATCGGTAGAGCATCGGACTGTGGCTCCGACGGTTGCGGGTTCAATTCCCGTCTCCCACCCCAAAAGCTTCCAGCTTTCTCAATCAACCAAATCTATTGCGCTTGATTTCTGGTGTCGTGCTGCCGGAAAAATTCTCGTATCCGGGTGACGTCGCGGAACGCTTCCGTGCCGCCGCACGCGCTGGTGGAGAATGCGCCGCACAAGTTTCCATAGGCTAGGCACGTAGTTAGATCCGATCCACGCAGAAATTGGTGGAGGAACCCGGCATCGAAGCTGTCGCCTGCGCCAATCGGATCGACAACCGTTACCGTCACGGCAGGCGCGGTGAATCGCTCCCCTCCACGAATGGCAATGGCTCCCCTGGCGCCCATCTTGACCACGACGGTTTCTACCTTTTGGGCGAGCCGCCGGAGCGCGGTTTCCACGTCGTCAGCCCGTGAAATCTTCATCGCTTCGCGTTCGTTCGGCAGCAGGATATCCACGTACGGCAGAATGTCTTCGAGCGCGCCGTCCCAGCGGTCGTCGGGATCGTCATTGGTGTCAAGCGAAGTAGTCAGGCCGGCAAATTTCATTGCCCGAAAAAGTTCAGGCACATGCGGCAACAGTTCGCGCTGCAAGAATAGCGACGACATATGGAAGTGGCGGGCGGACGCCAGGTAATCGAGGTCAAGATCCTCAAAGCGCAGCTCGGAGATTGTGCCTGGATAAGTCAGGATGTGGCGCTGGAGCCCGTGCGGCAGAATGAGCGTTACGCCGGACTCGGCGCCATGCGCAACGCTTGTGAGGTCCACGCCGCGCTCACGCAGCCGCTCCATCGCCAGCGTTCCGAAAGCATCGTCACCGACCTTGGTGACAAATCCGACCCGGCTGCCAAGCGCGGCCAGATTATGCGCCAGGATGGCTGAGGAACTGCCTAACGTGATGGTGAACCCGCTGGCCAGCAACTCGCGCTCCGTCGGCATTTGCTCGGGCAGGCCGTAGAGGATTAGGTCAAGATTGATCTCCCCGGCAATCGCGATATCCAGCTTGGACATGAAGCGGACCTTTTGGCGTTCCTAGCTAAAGGCTAAATGCTAACGACTGATTTTAGTTCGACCACGCGCGTCAGGTTTTTCGGCGAGTCGGGATTGAGTCCCTTTTTAAGGCCGTAATAAACGCCGTACAGTTGACCCCAAATCGCGAACGCTGCGAGCCGCGCGTACTCGGGCGACTGGAGCCCAAGTTCGATGGCGAAGTCGGAGGCACGCTGGGCGCGGCTTTCGACGTGATTCGCAATCACCATGGTGGCCGCGCCCAGAGCGTTCATTTCTTCGAGTAACTCCACTTCCGCGTTGTAGGAAGTTTCCGACATAAGGAATGTGATCAGCGTTTCCGGACCGACGATGGCCTTCGGGCCATGGCGGAATTCGAGAGAATGAAATACCTGAGTATGGGAGCACGAAGATTCGGTCACCTTCAACGCGCATTCCGAGGCTATGCCGAACATGGGCCCCTGCGCCAGGAAAACGAAATTGGAAAAATTGCGAGACTCGACGAACAACCGCAGACCCTGCGGAATGTCCTTCAAGAGGGGCTCGACCTGTTGCGGGAGTTCGATCAATGCGCGGCGGAACGCATCATTGCCGGAGACAACGGCCGCGAGGTATTGCAGACCCAATAGCATGGACGTAAACGATCGCGTCATGACCGTGCTCTGCTCGTCGGCGTCGAGATGCTTCAAGGTCACGCTACAAGCCGGCTCCAGCGGCTGGCCTTCGGAACAGGTGATGGAAATGGTGCGAAGATTGCGATCGTTTTCCAGCATTGTCGCGGCGCGGACTGCTTCTGACGTGCGGCCGGATCGCGAAATTACCACCGGAATATAATCCCGTCCGTCATGCAGAGTAAGTGCTGGATACATGAGTAAGTCGGAAGCGGCGACGGCACGCGCCGGCAACTTGAAATAGTTGAAGGTCGATGCGGCCGCCTGCGCTAAATAATAGCTGGTTCCACATCCCACAAATATCCACTCCGCTCCGGGTCGCGCGAGTTGAAGGGCTGCACGCAGTTCCGCGCTGGCTGCGAGCTTTGCGAGACACGCGCTCCAGCATCGGGGCTGAGAGAAAATCTCGCTCAGTGTGTGCTGGCCTTGCTCCGTGATGTCCGTCAATTTCATTGCTTCTGTTCGACTCCACTTACACTAACGTAACTTTTACTCCCGCTTCTTTCAGCGCCCGCAAATCAGACTTCGGGATCTGCTTGTCGGTAATCACTTCATGAACCGCCGTGACCGGCATGATGTTGCACAGGCTCCGACGGCCAAACTTACTCGAGTCGCAAACCGCGATCGTCCGGCGCGCAATTTCAACCATCGCTCGATTCACTTCCGACTCCAATAAATTGGGAGTGAAAAGGCCGGCCTTGGTGTCGAAGCCATCGACGCCGAGAAACAAGATATCGGCGCTGAGCTGGCGCAGAGTTCGTTCAGCCAGGGGACCGACCAGCGAAAACGAATTTGTGCGCAGCATGCCTCCGGTCAGGATCACTTCAATATGCGTGCCCGCCAGCTCTGCCGCGATGTTGATAGCGTTGGTGATCACGGTAAGCTGCGACATGTCTTTCAGGGCGCGCGCAATGGCCGTCGTCGTGGTTCCGGAATCGAGCAGCACGGACTGGCCTTCTTCCACCAGGCGCACGGCAGCGTGGGCAATCTGTGCCTTCTGTTTGCGGTGGAGTTTCTCTTTCTCGCGAAGCGCGGGATCGAGCAAGGCGCCGGCTTGCACGGGCAGCGCTCCGCCGTGCGTGCGCTGGATGACGCCCTGGCTGTCGAGGAACTCCAAATCTTTGCGGATCGTGATCTGCGAAATACGGAAATGCAGGGCCAGGTCTTTGACGAGCACGCGTCCATCCCGGTGCAAAAGTTTGAAAATTCCACGGCGGCGTTCTTCGTTGAGCAGACCGTTCGAAGGCATGATGTTTCGATTTGTTTCGAATAGTAACTTTCGTCGATGGTCGCGGGAATTGTCAAGCGCTATTTGGCGGTTTACATTCTTAACCACAGAGGGCACAGAGGAACGCAGGGGAACACAGGCACCTTCTTGTTTGCCGTTTTTCAATCAATCAGTTCTTCCTGTGTCCGCTGTGCCCCCTTTAACTAATCCGGTGGATGGCCTACCAGAAAAGCCGTGCCTGGCGCCCCGTGCCGATCCCTTGAACTGCGCAAGCAGCTTTTCTGCGTTGCCGTGATACACCTTCTCCAGCACGTCATCGGGCAAGTGCAAGCCATAGATCATCCAGCGCCCTTGCAGCGGATATTGCGCGTACGGGAAGTATTCGTCTTCGGTCTCGAGCCAGCGGAAATAGTTTCGATAGATCGCTTCTGCCGCGCCTTCATCGGTGCCGAACATGATGCGGTTGGAATACTTCATGAAAAACTGGCGCGTCCGACGTGGCTGGCGTCCGAGTTCTCCTTCGCGGGCTCCGGTTTCGATCATGACGTTGGGAAATTTCTGCAGCGTCTGTTCTACGAAATCCAGATTCTCTGGCCAGTTGCCGAAGTGCAGGGCTACGAAAGTGGTATGCGGGTGCTTGGCGAACATGCGATCGCGCGCGGCGAACAGCTCTTGCAGGGAAGGGAACTGGGGGCCGTAGAAGCTCCAGTCGGGGTGCTCGATGAGTTCCTCGTAGCGCTCGTTGCGGGCGTCGATGGGGTAAAAAATGCCTCTGGATCGGCCACGTGAATAAACACTGGGATGCCAAGGTGCGCGCATTCTTCCCATGCTGGGTCGAGGCGCGGATCGTCGATCGTGATCAGTTTGCCGCTTGAATCACGGACGCCAAGGCCGAGTTCTTTCAAAACTTTTAGCCCGCGCGCGCCACGGGCGACCGAGTCGTCGATCTGGCGCACCATCAGCTGGCTGAAATTCGGGTCGTTGATCTTTGACCAGTCGAGCTGGGTGAAAACCACGAAGCGGCCGGGATAGGGCTTGACCATGTCGTCGACGATGGTCTGAAGCTTGTCGCCCCACATGCCGGTGAGGATGACGATGGTCTTGATGTTGAGGCGATCCATGCGCTGGATCATTTCTTTGGGATCGATTCGATCGCCGATGCCGACGGCATCGTTGGTGTGGGTATGCACGTCAATCACAGAAAACTTCGCGCGGCGGATTTCGTGGGCGGCCGCGTGGAGCGCGGGGCGGGGTTGAAAGTCCTTGAGCAGGATGGTTTTCTTGGTGTCGGCGTCGGTGGCGGGCTTGTAGCCGATGGCGGTTTGCTGCGCGGCACCGCGCGCTGCGGGCAGCAGTGCGAGACAGAGAACCGCGGTTTTGATCTGTGCAATCATTCGACGTGGGCAGAATACTACATGTCGAAAGAAAACGAAATGAGTCGAAACACTGGGTCGGGGGTCAATTGGCGAAACCCTTTACCGCCAAGGGCGCGAAGGAAACCCTTGAAGCGAAAATCCCCGCCCCAAGCGGAAGCTTGGACGGGGCACCCTGGGCAGTTCATGCGATTCGCGACTGCCTGGTCAACCCGTCGCTGCCGACAAACAGCAGGTCCTTCGCTTCGCTCAGGATGACAAATGTTACGATGACGAATCTTAAGCTGTTACCGGCTGCGGGAATGGAGCTACTTGATCCGCCTTAGCTCCGTGCGCCGACCGCTTCTTTCTCTCTGGCGGCGTAGTGGGACTCGACGTAGTCGTCGAGAATCTTGATGAACTCGGCAATGATCTTGTCGCCCTTGAGAGTGGTGAACAGGCGGCCATCGACATAGACGGGAGCCTTGGGTTCTTCGGCGGTTCCCGGCAGAGAAATTCCGAGGCTGGCGTGCTTTGATTCTCCGGGGCCGTTGACAACGCATCCCATCACGGCAACTTTCATTTCTTCCACGCCGGTGTGGCTTTCCTTCCAGACGGGCATCTGCTCGCGCAGGTAGGTTTGAATCTGCTCGGCCATTTCCTGGAAGAAGGTACTGGTCGTGCGTCCGCAGCCTGGGCAGGCGGTGACCTGCGGGGTAAAGTGGCGAATGCCTAGCGACTGCAGGATTTGCTGGGCCACGCGGACTTCTTCCGTGCGATCGCCTCCGGGAGCGGGGGTGAGCGAAACGCGGATGGTGTCGCCGATGCCTTCCTGCAGAAGGACGGCCATGGCTGCGCTTGACGCCACGATGCCTTTGGCGCCCATGCCAGCCTCGGTCAGTCCTAGATGCAGCGGGTACTCGCAGCGCGAGGCTAGTATGCGATACACGTCGATCAGATCCTGCACGCCGCTGACTTTCGCGCTCAGGATGATCTGGTCGGGGCGCAGTCCGTGCCGCTCGGCGAGTTTTGCCGACGTGAGCGCGCTTACTACGATCGCTTCCATCGTCACTTCGCGGGCGTCTTTCGGTTCGGGCAGAAGCGAGTTCTCGTCCATCATCTTGGTCAGCAAGGCTTGATCCAGCGATCCCCAGTTCACGCCTATGCGCACGGGCTTCTGGTGCTTCACGGCGACTTCAATCATAGTGCGGAAGTTGTCGTCGCCCTTGCGTCCGATGCTGGCGTTGCCGGGATTGATGCGGTACTTGGCCAGACCCTCGGCGCAGCCTGGGTATTTTGTGAGCAGGAGATGTCCGTTGTAATGGAAGTCGCCGATGATGGGCGTGCGCAGGCCTTGCTTGGCGAGTCCCTCGACGATATGGGGGATGGCTTTGGCGGAATCGTCGTTGTTGACGGTTACGCGGACTACTTCACTGCCGGCGCGGGCCAGGGCGGCTACCTGCTTGATGGTGCCGGGGATGTCCGCGGTATCGGTGTTGGTCATGGACTGCACCATGACTGGTGCGTTGCTGCCCACGCGGACGCCACCGACGGTGACGGTGAGGGTTTTTCTACGCTGAATGTCGGCCATGTTTAAGCTCTATTTTAGCATTCAAGTCGCCCATCAAGTCGGAGACATTGCCGAACGAGGGCAGCCCACCCTTGCGTGCCTCCAGCATCGCCGCAGCCGTCGCGGCATTCGGAGCTTTTATTTCGAATGGCAGTGACTTCTCCGCCGCCACGCGCGTCAGCAGTACGCGAACTGCGTCGGACACGGAAAGGCCCATGGCTGCGAGTGCCTTGGCCGCTCTTGCCTTGGTTCGCTTGTCAATGCGAACGTGAACCATCTCTGTCGCTGCCATATCGAACTCTGAGATACATTGTATCTCAGATGGGTTGGCCGGCCAACCCGCAGTTAGAGGGATTCACAGGCGAGATTCGCTCGCCCGCCCGGACGAGGGCGTCCGGGTCTACGTGATTACGGAAGGTGCCAAGTGATGCGGGTCGGATGACTGAGAGCTGACGGCTGTCCTACGGCATCCGCGTGAGTCCTGGCAGCGTCTTGACCAGGTCGTTATAGATCACCATCACGGCAAAAAGCACCAGAAAGACAAAGGCCGCCTGATAGATGCGTTCTTTGATGGGCAGGCTGATTTCTTTCTGCATCAGGCTTTCGATGAAAAGGAGCAGGATTACGCCACCGTCCAGGATGGGAATTGGCAGCAGGTTCATGATGCCAAGATTCAAGCTGATGGCGGCTGTGATTAACAGCAGCGGAGTCCAGCCCTCCTCGCGGGCGGCCGCGCCAACGGCGCTGCCAATGCCGATTGGGCCATCCACCTGACGCATGGAAACTTTGTGCTGCACCATTTTTTGCAGCAATTCAAGGATCAGGAAAGAGCTCTTCTTGTTGTCCGACAGAGAGCGTTTCAGCGCGTCAACGAAATTGAGCTTCACAACTTTGGTGGGAACGCTGGCGATGCCGATCCGGTAGCGAAGTTCCTGCGAAGGTCCTCTGGCGCCGAGGGTCGGTTTTACCGTAAATGTTTGCTTCTGGCCGTTGCGGAGCACCACCATCTCCAGCGGCTGATCCTTGGTGCGGTTCAACATCTGGACCAGTGCTTGCAGAGCGGGAATGTCCTGCCCGTTCGCGGTGAGGATCTGGTCTCCAATCTTGAGACCGGCCTTTTCGGCGGGCATCCCGTGTTCAACAACGGTCAAAGGAACGCTGGACTCTTTCGGCACCCAGCCGATGTCTCCGTATTGATTGGGCCCAAACGGTTCTGGAACCAGCACCTTCTCCATGACTTTGCCGTCGCGTTCGATGCCGAATTTCAAAGGCTGATTCGGGCTGAGCGCAGCCTTGACGTCCACTTGCTCCCAATTCGGATTCTCGATGTCCTCCACCCGGACAATCTTGTCCCCAATCTGGATGCCGGCTTTTTCGGCGGGAGTGTTGGGATTCACCCATCCGATCCGGGCCAGTTCATCAAGCACGGCAGGGTATTCGTAGTGCACCATGTACACGCCGGTGAGCAGGGCGACGGCAAGCATGATGTTCATGAACGGACCGGCCAGGGCTACGATAAAGCGCTGCCAGCGCGGATGCGACAAAAACTCTCCCGGATCGCCGGTGCGGTCGTCCATGGGATTTTCGCCCGACATCTTCACATAACCGCCCAGCGGGATGGCGCTGATGCGATAGTCGGTCTCGCCTTTGGTGAAGCCCAGCAGACGCTTGCCAAAGCCAATAGAAAACACTTCCACGCGGACACCGAAATACTTAGCCGCGGCGTAGTGGCCGAACTCATGAATCAGAATCATGAATCCGAGGACGATCCCCATGACGAAGATGGTATGAAGAAGGGACAAAAGCTGCGGCATATTTTCTTAGATTACTCCAAAATTCCGGTTACGAAATGGCTCGGATGGGTGATCCCTTTCGGGCATGCCGCTTTGTCATTTCTCTTGCCAAAAGGCGGGCCTCGGTGTCCAAGGCGAGCACTCCCCGTATAGATTCCAAATGTCCCGCTGGCGTTGCAGCCATTGTTTCTTCGACGATCCGGGGAATGTCCTCGAATCCGATCTGCTCCTCCAGAAACGCAGCCACCGCGACTTCGTCGGCGGCATTTAGCGCGATGGTCTTTGCCCCTCCGGCCGCCGCCGCTTCGTACGCTAAACCGAGACAAGGGAATTTAGCCATATCCGGGGGGGAGAAATCCAGATGCCTTAGGTCACTGATCGAGAAGCGCAACTCCGAAGGGATGCGCTCCGGATGCGTCAGCGCATACAAAATGGGCAGACGCATGTCGGTCACAGAAATCTGAGCAAGTATGCTGCCATCCACGAATTCGACCAGGGAATGGATCGTAGACTGTGGATGCACAATGACTTGCACGCGGTCGGGTGGAACGTTGAACAGCCTGCACGCCTCGATCACCTCGAACCCTTTATTCATCAATGTGGCCGAGTCGATGGTGATTCTTTTCCCCATCTTCCAGGTGGGATGATTGAGCGCCTGTTCCACCGTAATCGAGGCAAATTCCGACTTGGGCGTATTCAGAAACGGTCCACCCGAGGCCGTCAGCCAGATGCGCTCAACCTCGTCCATCCGTCCGCCGCGCAGGCACTGGTGGACGGCGTTATGTTCGCTGTCGATCGGCAGCAGCGGCTTGCCCTGCTTCCGCGCCTCGGCGGTGAGCAGCTCGCCCGCTACTACGAGACACTCTTTGTTGGCCAGGCCGACGGTCTTGCCCGCGCGCACCGCTTCGTAGGTCGCCTCCAGGCCGGAGACGCCCACAATCGCGCTGACCACGAAATCCACCTCGGGATGGGTCGCCACCCGAACCGTGCCTGCGGCGCCATGCACGACTTCGACTTCATTCTTACCTAAGCCTGCCTGCCGCAGTCTCGACTGCAGCGCTTGCGCCGCAGCTTCGTCCGCCAGCGAAACCACGCGCGGCTTCCATCGCACCGCCTGCTCAAAGGCGAGTTCGGCATTGTTGCCGGCGGCGAGCGTCGAGACCTGAAAGCGGTCGGGATAGCTCTCGACCACACTCAAAGTGCTGCGGCCGATCGAGCCCGTCGAACCCAGGATGGCGATGCGTTTCATGCGACCCTCTTATTGTAAGGGAGGAACTGGTAGCGGGGTAACCGGCACCCGGCAGGGTATGCGGTTCAGTTTCGCCGACGGCTGCGCCACGGCTTTCATTAGGAGGCGACTGGCCGCCGCTGCTGGCGAGCACCTCGTATCCTATTTCCGTCGCCGCACGCTTCATCACTACTCACGAATTTTCAGCAGTTCTAGCACGGGCTGCTAGCCTCAATGAATTCTTCGAAAGCATTCAGATCATAAGACTTCAACTGAGGAATTAGGTGCCGCGTCTTGAACCCTTCATCCCGACTGGTGATCCAGTCCTTAAACGGGGTGGAATTCTTTGACAGTCCTTATTAGTAGCGCTGATCACGTCTTTGATCCGAACGGGTCTGTATTCCATCGGCTTGCCTCGATCCTAGGTTTTCACTCTTGAACAATCGACTCCGGCCCCACTTGAGGCACCGTACCATGTCCAATCATTTACGAGAACATCGTTATCCTAACAGCAGTCCGAACCCACCAATTCTGCGTTACTGCATCAGCCGCCAAGCCCCGTACGCCCACACCACCGGCACTGCGAACAGCATGGCGTCGATGCGGTCGAGCATGCCTCCGTGGCCGGGCAGAATCGTGCCGGAATCCTTTACTCCGGCGCCGCGCTTGATGAGGGACTCGACCAGATCGCCCAACTGCGCCGCGATGTTGACCACCGCTGACAGCAGAATGACGGGCCACAGTGGCGGCTGTTCCAAACCCCACATTCCATCGCCGCGTTCGATCAGGCCAACCCGCAGCAGAACGGCACTGATTCCGGGCGCGTGCTGAATCCACAGCGTGCCGATGATCACGCTGGCCAGGATCGACGCTACCGCGCCTTCCCAGGTCTTCTTCGGGCTGATCTCCGGCGACATGCGGTGCCGTCCCAGCGACTTACCCACGAAGTAAGCGAAAATGTCTCCCGCCCACACGGCTAGCAAGGTATAGATGGTCCAGATGGCTCCTGCCGGTTGCTGACGGATCTCGACCAGCAGCGCCATCGGGATCGCAATGTATCCGAAGGCAAACACGGAAGCCGCCGCCGCCGGATAGCCACTCGTCAAGTCGGCGCGCCTCATTCTCATGGCCACAGTCAGAAACACAAACGGTGCGAGCGCCGCCGCCACGGCCAGCCCGTAGAGTATGGCCGTCGTCTCAACCAGCGGCGTGCGGTTGGTGGAAGCGACAATCACAAATACAAAGAAGAGCCCGACGAAGGCATACGTCGCCTGCCGCAGCGGCTGGACTCCGTAATGCGTCGCGAGCTTCAAAAACTCGGCGATGGCCAGCAGGGCGACCGCTCCGCCAACAATGGCCAGCAGATAGAGCGGCGCTTTCAGCACCAGGATCAGAACCAGGGGGATTAAAACTACGGCGGTTGCGATGCGCTTGATCATTGGAATGAGGTTACGCTTCGTATATGGCGAATCGAAAATGCTGTGAGCATAGGCAGCTGCCGAGCTGCGCTCGGCTTGGACGGGGCGGAGCCCCGTCCCCACTCGAGCCAATCAACGCTTCACCTCAGCGTGCGCCTGGTGCGGCGTGGGCTGCGGAGCATGCCCGTCCCCGCCCAACCCGCCGTAGCGCCGGTCGCGCTTCTGATATTCCTCAATGCCCTCGAGCAGTTGCACGCCGCGGAAATCAGGCCACAACGTCGGCGTCACATAGATTTCCGCATAAGCCAGTTGCCAGAGCAGGAAGTTACTCAGCCGCATCTCGCCGCTGGTGCGAATTACTAAGTCGGGATCGGGCAGCCCCCGCGTGTAGAGATGGTCACTAATCGCCTGCTCATCGACTTGCATGTGATCGAGGCCGCCATTGCGGGCCGCAGCTTCCGCCAGCGAGCGAAACGCGTCGACGATCTCACTCCGCGCGCTGTAATTCAACGCCAGCGTCAGCAGCATCCCGGTATTCTTCGATGTGGCGTCGCTCGCTTCGGCCATTTCGCGCTGCACCGACTCCGGTAACTCATGCTGACGTCCGATGTATTTCAAACGGATGTTGTTTTCGTTGAGCGTCTTAATTTCCGCCTTGAGATAGCGGCACAAAAGGCGCATCAGGAAATTGACTTCCGTCTTCGGACGCTTTTTCCAGTTTTCTTCGGAAAAGGCGTAGAGCGTCAACGCCGGAATTCCGATGCGGGCCGCGGTTTGGACCGTCGAACGCACGGCGGCTACTCCGGCGCGATGTCCGGCGACGCGCGGCATGTGCCGGCGGCGCGCCCAGCGCCCGTTTCCGTCCATGATGATGGCGATATGCCTGGGCAGACCCGCCCTATCGAGCCGCAAGTAAACCTCGGTTTCCTTACGCTCCATCCCAGCCGGAACCGTGTGTCGCAAGCGGACCTCTCGGTGTCGAAGCTAACACACGAAATCCAGTGTGTGCAATGCGATAGGGGCTTCTGACGTTTGCCGGTAGAAAGCCCGTCGCTCCACCACCACACAGCTTCCCCCGGCAAGATGGGCAGCATCAGGCTCTCGGTTTGGGAATCATCGGAGCACCCGAGGTACAACGGCCGTTTCAGAATTCATGGAAAAATCCCAAGTGGGAGACGACCGCGGAATCCCACCCTTCAAGAAAGGGAGGGTGGGGCACCCGGCTGATTCACATAACTTTTACCCACTCAGAGCGGCGGAGTTCAAAGATTCCTCAGTATTGCGTGGAGTCAGGCTTGGTCGCCACCGACCCGCCACCTTGCAATTCCGCCATGATCTCGGCACCGTTACTCGTCCCTACCAGGTCGGCGCCCGCGTGCACCAGGTCTCTCACCTGCTGCGCGGTCTTGATTCCGCCCGAGGCTTTGATGCGAATGTGAGGCGGCGCGAGCCGGCGCAGGAAAGCAATCTGCTCCGGCGTGGCTACCCCCACCGCACCACCGCTGACATTCTTCAGGTAGGCTACGCCCGCGTCGATACTGAGCGCTACCGCGCGTTCCCTCTGCTGTGCATTTAAGAGCGGAAGCTCGAGCATGATTTTTACGGGAACTTTTCCGGCAGCCTTCACCACTCTGCCGATATCGTCTGCGTATTCTCGTTCCATGCCGGAGAGAAGGAACCCGACATTCGGCATGAGATCGATTTCCTCTGCGCCGTCCTCGACCAGTTGCCCGGCCTCGTACGCTTTGCCGGCGCTGGTCATCGTGCCGTAGGGAAAATCGACGAACGAAGCCACTTTGATCCCGGTGTCGTGGAGAACTTCGGCGGTTCTCTTCACCCAGACCGGCGGAATCATGGCGGCTTGGAAACGGAACTTCAGGCATTCCGCAATATGTTCTTCCCATCGCGCGCGGGTCAGAGTATTCGAAATAATCGTGGACTGAATCTGGCTCGCGAAGCGCAACGCCTCCGCCTGCGCAGCGCCGGAATTATTTTTGGACTCGCTCATGATGATTGCTTAAGCTCTCTTCTTCAATAGCGACGGGCAGGCATTGGCGAACGATGGCAAAGACACGACCAGTGAACAGGGTCGTGATCAATATCACGATCGCCGCGATGCAATTCTATTCGATTGCGGCCAAAAACAGGGTAAGGCGAAGCCCTGATACCAGAGCCGATTTTCGGGCTGCTTAGTGCCGCCAGATTTTCTGGGCGTGGTGGGCGCTGTCGGCGGTATACGGGGCAAGGCCCGTCTCTACATTGTTTGTGTTGGGCGCGGCAATGGGCGCGGCGGGGGCAACGGGCGTGGCTGTGGCCGGTTCGGGCTTGACGCCTACTTCGTCGCCGCGGAAGTAGCGGCCTTTGGCGGCGCGCATTTCCGGCATGGCGGTGTAGGGCTTCGAGTAATCATTGTTGGCGTTCCAGAAAAGAAACCCTATGCCACCTTTTTGTTTCGCTACTTCGATCTGAACTTCAACATACTTGGGCGAGTAAGTTTTCGTGCGCCAGGCGAAAGCTTGCAGCCAGGGGCGAATCACCACGCCGCTGTCTTTCGTGACGAGCTTGAAGCGGTCCATGGACTCGCCGATGAAATGTTCGGGTGCGTCACCGGGGTGCACGATGCCGTCCATGCCGAAAAAGTGCGAGGGATAGATCATGGGCGAGAGCACATCACAGTGCTTGGACATGGCTACGACGTCCTGGCCGGTGTGCGAAAGATCGACGGGACGCTGCCACGCCATAACTCCGAAGACGTCGAGCGAAAGCAGGACGCCGGAGGGATGAATCTGGGCATAGGCGCGCTTGAGGAAATCAGCGATCACTTCCGAGCGCTGTTGCTTCGGATGGTCAGTCTGGAAGTTGAACGCGGCATCTTTCTGGTCGCCTTCGGCGGGAAAGCGGACGTAGTCGAACTGCACTTCATCAACTCCGGCCTGGGCTACGAATTTCGCCAGGGCGATGTCGTAATCCTGGACCTTAGGGTTCGAGGGATCGGTCCAGACTAGCTTGCCGTTTTCGCGCCAGCTCTGCCCGGTGCTATGCGACTTCACGGCTAGCTCGGGATGCGTGGTGACCAGATGCTCATCGCGGAAGATGGCGATGCGAGCGATGGCATGCATGTTTTGCGAATGCAGGAAGCGAGTGAACTTGGGCAGGTCGGGAATGTAGTGGCGCTGTCCGCTGGCGAGCGGGTGGTCGAAGGCGATGTTGACGATGCCATCGCTATCCTTTATATCGAAGACGACCGCGTTGCCGCCAACTTCGCGCCAATGACGGATGATGCGCATTCCATGATCGCTGCCCGCCATCACTCCGGTCAGATAAATGGCGCGGACTTCGAAATCTCTTGCAACCGGCACTGATTTCTCTACAATTGCGGCTTCGAGAATTCCGGGGATGACGATGGCCTCTCCGGATTTCAGGAAGACTCCCTGACGGTTGTGGTTGGCTTCGCGGATCGCTTCGGCTACTTCGGTTGAGGTCAGGTATTTTGTGCGCTTGAGATATTTGCGGGCGACGGATGGAATGCTGTCTCCGCGCTGGGCGACATAGAGATCGGAGCCGGCGGGCACAATGACGGAGACGGGCGACGGGGGCTCGGGTTTTTTGGTGGTATCGGCTTTCACCTGCATCAACTGGACGGCGTGCGGATTTTGAACTCCGGCGGCAGTTGGAGAAAGCAAGCCGAAGCTGGCTAGGGCAAGTCGGAGCAGAAAGGCAGCAACGCTGGCAATCGAGACACTGGCTGCCGAAAATCTAGCTGTCGAAAGTCTAGGCATCGAGAATCGAGACAATGATGTTCTCCAGAAAGGAACTCTGTCAGTGATTGTGGGCTGGGGGTAACCGGGGCCGCCAGTTACGTCAGTCCAAGCGGGTTACGGCTTACCGGACATGGGCGTAAGGGTGGTGAGGGTGCGGGGGGAAAGTTCCCGCAGTCTGCAAAGAATTGCTCTTGGGGAAACTGTGGGTAACGTGACCGGCCATAGATGAAGTGGGCTAGCCGTACCTAAATTCATGAGAAGCGGGGGAATAGGGCAGTTGCGGAGGATGGCTAGCGGCTTGCACAAGGAGAGAGCAAGCGAGGGAAAGCAAGCTTGCTCCCGAGTGGTAGGCGAGTGACAAAAATGAGTAATTTTGCTGAAAACTTGCAGTTCCCGGGAAGGAAACAAGGGCCCGAAACGATGAGAACGAACCTGGCAACCGTGCTGGATCCCACCCGCCGCAGCAACGACTCGCGGGATTTTGAGACCGCCCTGCACCGGAAGATAGTGGGGCAGGATCAGGCGATCGAAAAGGTCGCGGAAATCTATCAGATGTTTCTCGCCGGGCTGAATGCGCCGGGGCGTCCAGTGGGCAATCTGCTGTTCCTGGGGCCGACCGGATCGGGTAAGACGCGGGTGGTGGAAGCGGTGGCCGAGTCGCTGTTTGGTGACGCGCGGGCCTGCATCAAGATCGATTGCGGCGAGTTCCAGCACTCGCACGAGATTGCGAAGTTGATCGGCTCGCCTCCGGGATATCTGGGACATCGCGAGACGCATCCGCTGCTGACGCAGGAAGCGCTGAACCAGTGGCACACGGAAAAACTGAAACTGTCGATTCTGCTGTTCGACGAAATCGAGAAAGCTTCCGATTCGCTGTGGCAGTTGCTGCTCGGAATCCTGGACAAGGCGACGCTGACGCTGGGCGATAACCGGCGCGTGGATCTTTCGAGTTGCATCATCATCATGACCTCGAACCTGGGCTCGGCGGAGATGAATGGGTTGGTGGATGGCGGCCTGGGCTTCGCGCCAAGAGCGGTGCAGGTGGATAACTCGCTCGACGAAAAGATTAACCGGTCGGCAGTGGATGCGGCGCGGCGCAAGTTTGCGCCCGAGTTCATGAACCGCATCGACAAAGTGGTCGTGTTCAAGACGCTGCGTTCCGAGCACCTGCAGCAGATCCTGGAAATCGAACTGGGGATGGTGCAGCAGCGGGTGCTGATGGCAGCGGGCGCGCATCAGTTCGTGTTCAACTGCACCCAACCGGTAAAGAACTTTCTGCTGGCGGAGGGCACCGATCCGAAGTACGGGGCGCGGCACCTGAAGCGGGCGATTGAACGGCATCTGGTGTTTCCGCTCGCGAACCTGGTGGCAACAGGACAGGTGAAGCTGGGAGATTTCATCCGCGTCGATCTGCTCGGCGAAAGCAAGCTTACCTTTGTGAAAGAAGCGGAAGGCGCGATGGTTCCCGTCCTGCTCGAACGTTACGGAGCGGCAGCGGTCATGCCGGCGGTAGCGGCAGCCAGAGCGGCGCGTCCGGTGATACAACGCAAGGAATTTGGAGCTGGATCGCTCAACGAGAATAAGTAAGTCAAGTTGCTGGTAGGTGGGACACCGCGTAAGCGGTGTCTCTTTTTTTTTGCAGCTTTTTTATTTGGAGCTGGATACTGGCGCCAAAAAGGAGATTTCAGCCACTTCTAAAGTCTCTGGTTGACGATCCTGCCTGAAATCTACAGCCTGAAATACACCTCTATCACAAAGTGCGCACTGCAAAATGTCTGGTAGTGCCTCCATCCGAACTCAGACACTACCGACATTCGGCGAGCTGGGGTCGCAATTGTGCATTCCCCATGGAGAACTTAATCAGAGTCTGCTTAGCCGGCGAACTCGGCTCGCCCGCAGGGACTTGATGTCGTTTTACGCTTTACCCAGCGCTGAAGCGCTGGGCTAAGATCGGCCGCCCCTCCGGGGCTCTGTGGAGATTTACACAGCAGAAGATTTCCGTAGCGACGGGGCAAGCCACGTCTCTACAGCAGAGGCATGAACCAAGAGCCAACCGCTTGATTTTCAAAATTCCGCCAGCTCTTTCATCGCACGGAAAAGGTCGCTGGCCTGGGGCAGGATGGCATTCTCGAGAATAGGCTGATAGGCGACGAAGGTGTCGGTGGCTGCGACTCGCTTCACCGGGGCATCGAGGTGATGGAACAGCTTGTCGGCGATGCGGGCGGCAATTTCGGCGCCGTATCCCCAGCTTAGGGAGTCTTCGTAAGCGATTAGTGCGCGGTTGGTTTTCTTTACCGACGCGGCAATCGCATCCCAGTCAAATGGATTTAAGCAGCGCAGGTCGATTAGTTCGACACTGACTTGATGCTCGCGCTCCAGTTTTTGTGCGGCCTGCAGTGCCCGTGGAACCACGGCGCCGTAGGTGATGACGGTGAGATCGGTTCCGGGCTGTACAATCTTCGCTTTTCCGAAGGGGACCATGTAGTCGGGGCCGGGATAGGGTGCGCGCCCGTAGGTTTCGCGGTAGAGGCGCTTGTGTTCGAGGAACAAGACTGGGTCGTCGCATCGGATCGCAGTGCGCAACAGGCCGGCGGCGTCGAGTGCGTTGGAGGGGAAGACGACGCGCAATCCGGGAATATGGGTGAAGATGCTCTCGCCGCACTGCGAGTGATAAATTGCTCCGCCCGTCAGATAGCCGCCAATCGCGACTCGGATCACCAAAGGCGCCGAGAAGGCGTTGTTCGAGCGCCAGCGGATGATGGGGAGTTCGTCGCGCAACTGCATCATCGCGGGCCAGATGTAATCGAAGAACTGGATCTCAACTACAGGCTTCAATCCGCGGGTTGCCATGCCGGTGGCGCGGCCGACGATGTTGGCTTCGGCGATTGGGGAATTGAATACGCGGTCGGAGCCGAACTCCACTTGCAGGCCCGCCGTCAGTTTAAAGACTCCGCCCTTACCTTTTACCAGCTTCTGCTTTAAGTATTCTTCGCGACTGCAGTCGGCAACGTCCTGGCCGAAAATGACGATGCGCTCATCGCGGCGCATCTCGTCGCGCAGCGCGGTGTTGATGAGGTCGGCCATGGTCTTGTTCGGCGCGGCCGAGCGCTTGCCATCCGCGGCGGTCTCGGGAGCGGCAACTGCGGGATGAGTGTCGAACTGCGCCGAGGTGGGATCGAGATGGGGCGAGTAGACGAAGTTGTAAATTGTTTCCGGCTGTGGTGGCGCGGCTTCGAGGGCGCGGTCGGCATCGGCCTGGATCTGCTCTTCGATTTCCTTCTCGATTTTGTTGATGTCTTTTTCGTCGAGGATGCCTTCGCGCAGCAGGAACATCTGCAGGCGCGGGACCGGATCGCGCGCGGCATCGGCCTGGCGCTCGGAGTCGGGACGGTAAAGGCGCTCGTCGTCGGAGAGCGAATGAGAATAGGGACGGATTACATGGGCATGGACGAACGCAGGACCATGGCCCGCGCGGCAATGATCGGCCGCGCGCTTGAAGGCCGCGTAGGCGACGACGGGGTCGGTGCCGTCAACCTCTTCGAAATGGAAGTTGGGGAAGCCGGAGACGAGGCGCGAAATGCTGCCGCCGGAGGTCTGCACTTCGACGGGCACGGAAATCGCGTATCCGTTGTCTTGCACGCAAAAAATTACCGGCAGCCGGCGATTGGAAGCCGTGTTCAGCGCCTCCCAGAATTCGCCTTCGCTGGTGGTGCCGTCGCCGAGCGAGACGTAGGTGACTTCATCGCCTTGAAATTGGACATCTTTGAATTGGCGGTAATCGCCTTCGGCTTTCTGCGCTGTTTTTGGATACTTCGCCAAATAGCGGCCCGCTTCGGCGCATCCGACGGCCTGCAGAATTTGGGTTCCGGTTGGAGAAGACTGAGTGACGATGTTGAGCCGCCGATAAGCCCAGTGCGAGGGCATTTGACGGCCGCCGGAACTGGGATCGTCGGCCGCGCCCACGCCCTGCAGCAGCATCTCGTAGGGCGTTGCACCCAGGGCCAGGCAAAGCGCGCGATCGCGATAATAAGGATAGAACCAGTCGTAGTTGGTTTTCAGCGCAAAAGCGGCGGCGACTCCGATGGCTTCGTGCCCGGCGCCCGAGATCTGGAAAAAGATTTTCTGCTGGCGCTTGAGCAGAATTTCGCGGTCGTCCACGCGCCGCGAGGTGAACATAATGCGATAGGCCTCAATCAGTTGCTGACTGGTCAGGCCCTGATAGGTCTTCGCCTTCTTCGCAATGCTGTTTTCGTTCAGCTTGGGATCGACTTTGGTCGTGGCCATGCCGCGTTCTTCACCCCACAGAGTTTCATCATTGTAAATGGGGGGAGGCATTTGGGAATAGGGGCAGCTGGCAGCTCGCAGCTATCGCGCCGCCGATCGTTTATTCTAAACACTCATGATTCGTTTCCTGCGCCCGTTTGACCCACTTCGCCTCCGCTTGCTGGTGTTTGATCTTGATGGAACCCTGGTTGACTCGCGGCTTGATTTGATTCACTCCGTAAATGCGATGTTGTGCCACATCGGCCGTCCCGAACTGGAGGGCGAACTCATTGCGAGCTATGTGGGAGACGGCGCTCCGGCTTTGGTGCGCCGCGCACTCGGGGACTCCGACGACGAGGCGTTGCTCCGAGAGGCGCTGGAGTATTTTCTGGGCTACTACCGTTTGCACAAGCTTGATCACACCACGGTTTATGACGGGATTCCGGAGGTGTTGGCGGGATTGGCTAAGCCAGCGAACGGAGCGGCATCGAATGGAGTGCAGCGGCAGATGGCGGTGCTCTCGAACAAACCGGTCAATCCTTCGCGCGACATTGTGCGGGCTCTGGGGCTGGGGGACTTCTTTGTGTGCGTGTATGGCGGCAACAGCTTTACGACCAAGAAGCCCGATCCTCTGGGGGTGCGGACCATTCTGCGGGAAACTGGTTTTGCGGCGGATGAGGCGCTGATGATAGGAGACTCGTCGATTGACGTTTTGACCGGGCGCAATGCTGGGTTGTGGACTTGCGGCGTAACGTATGGGTTCGCGCCGCATTCGCTGGAAGAGGTGCCGCCGGATGTGCTGGTCGAGAGCCCTCGCGAACTGTGGGAGTTGTTGCGGTAGTGTGGCTGGGCATTGGGAACTGCAGGATCTTCGCCGCGCCCGCTGCGCAAGACTGGCTGGAATCCAAGCTGGGTAAGGGGTTCCGCGCCGACGCACCGGGAACAATTTGCAGGAATCCCTGTCGGTAGCAAGTTAAAATGTCCGGTTTTTGTAGCACGTGACATGTCCGGTTTTGGTTAATAACCAGCCGCCGTCGGGGCTGTGGGAAAGTGGGAATCCCGCGGGTTGTGCGGGATTTCCAAGCGGACAGGGAAAGTCGG
>JANXZM010000057.1 GCA_025355505.1 Acidobacteriaceae bacterium
CTTTAGAATGATGGTGGCCAGGGAGGGAGTTGAACCCCCGACGCCAGCCTTTTCAGGGCTGCGCTCTACCACCTGAGCTACCTGGCCACTTTTCGTTCGCACATCGCTGTCCGCAAATCGACTGACGGCCAATTCTGGCCGTGCACTGGGCGCTCTCACTGGGCGGGATGCCGCGAAGCAAAACAGCCGATGCGCTGGAACCGTGCGGAACTTTCCAATTATAACAACCCGGCGCCGTTCGCTCAAAATGATTGCTGACAATTTTCCCCGCGCCTTCACTTTCTCAACTTCTTTCTCGCATTCCTTCTCCCATACTTCCTCACCAACAGAGTTGGCCGCTCGGCACGCCATTCATGATCGTCAGCGCGCACCGATTGGCGCTAACCCAGTATGGAATTTCCCGATAGTCGCTCACCGCAAACACGGCCAGGTCGGCGTCTTTGCCCGCTTCCACGCTGCCTTTGCGGTCGGCGAGTCGAAGCGCCCACGCTCCGTTGATCGTCGCCGCTGCCACCGCCTCCGCCGGCGACATCTTCATCTGCGTGCAGGCCAGCGACATCGCCATCGCCATGCTGAGCGTTGGCGAAGAGCCTGGGTTGTAGTCCGTGGCCAGCGCCACCGCCACACCGGATTCAATAAACCGGCGCGCCTTCGGATATCGCGCTAAACCAAGAAAATAATTTGCCCCTGGGACGAACGTTGCGACCGTGTCAGTCTGGGCCAGCGCCGGCAGGTCGGCATCGTTCACGTGGTCCATGTGGTCGAAAGACGCTGGCTGGTAGCGAAGCAGCGGCCCGAGTCGCGTCTCACTGAGTTGCCCCAAATGGGCGCGGACCGCGAGGCCGTGTTTTTTCGCAGCCGCGAAAATCCGCGCGGTTTCCTCAGCACTGAATGCTCCCCGCTCGCAGAACACATCCACAAACTGGGCCAGTTTGCGCTTCGCGACCGCCGGCAGCATTTCGTTGCAGACCACGTCAACATATTCCCGTGAACGTCCGCGATACTCGGCCGGGACCATGTGCGCACCCAGGAAAGTGGGAATCACAGTCCCGGGCCACTCGCGCGCGGCCGCGCGAATTGCCTCTAGCGATTTCAGTTCAGATTCGAGGCTGAGTCCGTAGCCGGACTTGGCCTCGACGGTAGTGGTTCCGTGACGCGCCAAATCCGCCAGCGTCGCCAAAATTGTTTGCGTCAGCGCCGCTTTGCTAGCCTTCCGCACGCCATCGATGCTCGATCGAATTCCTCCACCAGCCTCGGCAATCTCTTCATAGCTGGCGCCAGCAATCCGCTTCTCAAAATCCACCAGCCGCGCATGTGTGAATACCAGATGAGTATGGGAATCGACGAAGCCGGGCAAAACCACGCGTCCGCCGCAATCGATTTCGACAATCTTCTTGCGATTCTTCTTGAGCCACGGATCGCGCAGCGCGTCCTTCGTGCTGCCAACCGAGACAATTTTGCCGCCAACGCAGAGCACGGCTGCGTCTTGAATGATTCCGAGTTCGGAAAGGAAAGCGCCGCGTCGCGGGCCTTCTGCCGCTGAACGAAGGGTTAGCAACTGGCCGATGTTCACCAGCAACGTTGCCGATATCCTGCGCATTCCCGTTTTGCGGTGGGTGTTCATGATCGCGCCATCGGAATGCGAACGCCCGTCTTCGCCGCAAACTCCTTAGCCTCCTCATATCCCGCGTCCACGTGCCGAATCACGCCCATGCCCGGATCGGTTGTCAGCACGCGCTCGATCCGCGCAGCCATCGCGTCGGTGCCGTCGGCGACCGTGACCTGTCCGGCATGCAGCGAGTAGCCAATGCCCACGCCGCCGCCGTTGTGGATCGATACCCACGACGCGCCCGCCGCCGTATTCACCATCGCATTCAGCAGCGGCCAGTCGGCCACCGCATCCGAGCCATCTTTCATGCTTTCGGTTTCGCGAAACGGAGAAGCCACCGAGCCGCAATCCAGGTGATCGCGCCCAATCACGATGGGAGCTTTGATCGTGCCTTTCTTCACCAGTTCATTGATGGCCAGCCCAAACCGCGCCCGCTCACCGTATCCCAGCCAGCAGATGCGGGCCGGCAGCCCTTGGAACTTGATCCGCTTGCGGGCAAGTTCAATCCATCGGCGCAGGCTGCGATTCTCGGGAAAAAGTTCAAGCACAAGATCGTCGGTGACGGCAATGTCGGAAGCTTCGCCCGAAAGCGCGACCCACCGGAACGGCCCGCGCCCTTCGCAAAACAGCGGACGAATATACTCCGGAACAAATCCCGGAAAGTCGTAAGCGTTCTTCACGCCGCGCTGAAATGCGAACGTACGAATGTTGTTGCCGTAGTCGAACGTGACCGATCCCATTTTCTGCAGCCGCAGCATGCCTTCCACGTGCTTAGCCATGGCGTCGAGCGACCGCTCCTGATAAGTCTTCGGATCGCTCTTACGCAGTTCCAGAGCCGCTTCAAAAGTCATGCCATTCGGCACATATCCGTTCAGCGGATCGTGCGCTGACGTCTGATCGGTAAGAATGTCCGGCACCACGCCGCGTTCAGCAAGTTCGGGGATAATGTCCGCGCAATTGCCCACCAGCCCGACCGAAACATTTTCTTTTTTGCGGATCGAATTTTTCAGAATGCGCAAAGCCTCGTCCAGGGTAGTAACAAGAAAATCGCAGTAGCCGGTCTTGAGCCGCTTCTTGATGCGCTCAGGATCGACATCAATCCCAAGAAACGCCGCGCCCGTCATGGTTGCCGCCAGCGGCTGCGCGCCACCCATGCCGCCCATGCCGCCCGAAACGATCAGCTTCCCGCTTAGATCGCCGCCAAAATGCTTGTCCGCCGCAGCGTTGAACGTCTCGTAGGTCCCCTGCACGATCCCCTGCGACCCAATGTAGATCCACGACCCAGCCGTCATCTGCCCGTACATCATCAGCCCGGCGCGCTCAAGCTCGTTAAACTTCTCCCAGTTGGAAAAATGCCCAACCAGATTCGAGTTCGCAATCAGCACGCGCGGCGCGTACTCGTGAGTCTTGAACACGCCCACCGGCTTGCCCGATTGCACCAGCAGCGTCTCATCGTTTTCCAAGCTTCTCAACGCCCGGACGATGGCGTGATAGCAATCCCAATTGCGAGCCGCCTTCCCCGTGCCGCCATAGACAACGAGATCCTGAGGCCGCTCGGCGACGTCCTCGTCCAGATTGTTCATCAACATGCGCATCGCCGCTTCCTGCTGCCATCCTTTGCAGGAAAGCGTATTGCCGCGCGGAGCGCGAATGCTGGTGTAGGAAGATGTTGGAGTTTCGATATCAACTGGCATGGAGATATGGTAGTTCGTCGGGTGCGGAATCATCAATCGGAAGAACAAACTTGTCATCCTGAGCGAAGCGAAGGATCTGCTGTTTACATCCCTAACAAAATTGTCATCCTGAGCGAAGCGAAGGACCTGCTGTTTGCATCCCCAACAAAATTGTCATCCTGAGCGAAGCGAAGGACCTGCTGTTCGCACCCCCGACAAAATTGTCATCCTGAGCGAAGCGAAGGACCTGCTGTTCGCATCCCCAACAAAATTGTCATCCTGAGCGAAGCATTGTCATCCTGAGCGAAGCGAAGGACCTGCTGTTCGCCGCAATATGCAGACCCCTCACTTCGTTCGGGACGACAATTCATGAGAGGTGCCGACTTCGCCGATATATCGAGATAATCGCTCAACGGGAACACCCTAACCATGCGGACCACCATTGAAATCGACGACCGCCTGATGCGCAAGGCGATGCGCCTCAGCGGCCTAACCACCAAGAAAGCGGTCGTCGAAGCCGCCTTACTCCTGCTCATTCAAACCCATTCTCAGACAGGCATCCGGCAGCTTCGAGGCAAAGTCAAATGGAAAGGAAATCTCGACGTCTCTCGTCGCGGACGAACGCCCGCGAGAAAGTCCAAGACATCGCCGATGGATGTGAAAGCCGTCAAGCTAAAGGTCCCCACCGCCGACCTAGGGCGTGTTAACACTACGTAGAGCTTCGACGATCAGGGCGAAGTTGAGAAATCCAAGGAAGAGGACGTCGAGTTTGTCGAAGCGGGAGAAGATGCGGCGGAAGCCCTTGAGTCGGCGAAAGAGCCGTTCCACTTCGTTGCGCTTGCGGTAAAGAGCCTTATCGTATTGCCACGGTTCCAAGCGATTGCTTTTGGGAGGA
>JANXZM010000074.1 GCA_025355505.1 Acidobacteriaceae bacterium
GGCCACGGGGCAGTTGCCCTTCCGAGGGGAGAGTACGGCAACTATCTTCGAAGCGATACTGAACCGCGCGCCTGTTCCGGCGGTGCGCCTCAATCCCGATGTGCCCCCGGAACTGGAACGGATCATCGACAAGGCGCTGGAGAACGACCGCACCCTGCGCTATCAGCATGCCGCTGACATGCGAACCGATCTGCAACGCCTGAGACGGGATAACGAGACGGGACGAGCCAACGCTGCGAGTTCCAACACCGTGGGTGCAGCGCAGGACAGCGGAACCCCGATTGTCCAACCGCCGCTGCCAGCATGCGGTTCCTCGCCTGCGCTCATTCCATCTTCGTTGGCGAGTGCCGTGAAAGTGGCCGGCGCTGCTGCAGCGGTCGGGAAACTTCGGAAGGTTCTGGTTCCAGCGATCGTGGTATTTCTGGCGGCTGCAATCGGGGGAACGTACTACCTCCGCTCCCGCCGGATAGGGCACCGCCTCACCCAGAAGGACACCATCGTCCTCGCGGATTTTGCTAACACGACGGGCGACGCTGTGTTCGACGACACTCTGAAGACGGCGCTCAGCGTCTCCCTCAACCAGTCGCCGTTTCTGAATGTGCTCTCGGACGGTACCGTCAGCAAGACTCTCAAGCTGATGACGCGCCCGCGTGACACCAAGCTCACGCCTGACGTTGCGCAGGAGGTTTGCCAACGGGCAGGCAGCAAGGCATACATTGCTGGGGCAATCGCCAGCCTGGGAAGCGAATATGTGGTGGGATTGAAGGCTGTGAATTGCCAGAGCGGGGACACACTGGCGCAAGAGCAGATAACCGCGTCGTTCAAGGAAAAGGTGCTGGATGCGCTCGGCGATGCAACATCCAAGCTGCGCGGTGAACTAGGAGAATCGTTGGCTACGGTGCAGAAGTTTGATGTTCCGCTTTCCGAAGCCACTACGTCCTCGCTCGACGCTCTGAAAGCCTTTAGCTTGGGCAGAAAGGCCAATGATGAGAAAGGCGCCGCCGCCGCCCTGCCTTACCATCAACGTGCCATCCAACTCGATCCGAACCGCGGGGATTCGGCTGACGCTGTGGCCGCCCTCGACCGCGCTTTGCCGCCTAGCGAATACGGGCAAATCATTTTTGTGGCCAACCTGTCCTGCCTGTATCCGACCTATATTCGCGGACAGGCGTATTTCGCCTCCGGGGATGGCTTGGCGGCTGCCGCCGAGTTTCAGAAGATCATCGATCACAATGGCATCGTCTGGAACTGTTGGACCGGAGCGCTGGCGCATCTGGGAGTGGCTCGTGCCAATGCCTTGCAGTCGAGAACCTCGAAGGGAGCGGACGCCGACGCCGCCCGCGTCCGCGCGCTCGCCGCCTACAAAGACTTCCTAACCCTCTGGAAAGATGCCGACCCGGACATTCCCATTCTGAAGGAAGCTAAGGCGGAGTACGCGAAGCTGCAATAGCAGGAAAAGAACACTGATACCAGTGATACTGTTTTCTGAGGAATTGGGGGCAATAAGGGAAACTGTGGAAACAGCAGCCTAAGTTACGAATGTGCTCGACACTAGCATAAACACAGGCTAGAATCGCTAACTGTAGGACTCACTACGACTTGCTGGTAATGGCGGTAATAGAATCCCACTCTCTCCGCCATACAGTCTGAAGTGCAGAGAAATCCGCGTGGATTGCTCTGGAAATTGCAGGAAATGGGCGCAATCCTGCAACTCTTGCCCTAAAACCGGACCGGAGAAAGGCTTGTGCTCGATGCTGTAGTCAAGCTTCGCAGCCTTTTTCTCTGGAGCGCACCCGAGCAGTCCGGTTTCGGCGACTCCATCAGGCGAATGCAATGCGATCAGAAATCGATGGTGTGGCGAAGGCAACTTGACGTTGCTCGCTCGTGAACCATTGTCGATAAAACTCAACTGAAGCGCGAAATCTGGTAACAGCCGACAAAAATTCCGATTGTTTCCGGGTTGCCGACAACCCACCGCGTATCCGTCTTTTCGCCCCGGTGAAAGAACGTTTCGGCATAGGTTATTTACCGGTTACGGCGGAGGTAATAAGTAAAAGACGCGCTCACATACGACTTCAGCGGGAAACCGGTAATGCGATCAAAAGGCGCACCTTCTCCGGGAAGGGCCAGCATCTCCACTGTCTGGCCACCGTACCCGTTGACGATAAGCGTGTTGACGCCGATGTCGAAGCCCCGGGACGGAAACGGCCGGATGACTGCGCCTCGAAATTCGCGGACTGGTACCGCGATGAATCCACCTCCCAAGGGCTTCCGACCTACTTCTTCATATTGACCGCGGGCTACCAGGTGAAACGGCAGTTTGTCCACCGTTGCGAGAATATCCCAAATCTGCCGCGGAGCTTCTGGTGTGGCCTCGCCGGTAATGCGGTCCCGCGCGTCCGCCTTCGAAAACAGGCCTTGGACAAAGCCGTGTGGAAAATTGTGCCGAACGGTGAAGGTTAGTGCTTTTACAATGCCGGGACCTTCGTCTTGCTGCAAGCCGGTGTCATTGGAGATGCGAGCCAGTTGCTGCGCGGTGGTGACGTGGGCGAGAGTCAGACGGAATTCCGTTTTGGCCACGGTCTTGCTGGCCACCAGTTGATAAGCACGCGCCTTGGCGACGATGGTGCTGCCCATGATTGCCGTGGTGCCGATGCGCGGATCGTCAATGTGGAAAGTCTGTCCGAAGCTCAGCGAAACTGTGGGCAGAAAGGTAGCCGACTCCGGCGGAAGGAACGTCAACGTCGTCTTCGGCGAACTGATGGTGGCGCTCCGGCTAAAGGAAAAGCTCGGCCGGAGTAAATCCTGATTCTCCATCGTGACTTGATCCATCCGGTACCCCGCGTTGTAGTGCACGAAACGCCCGAGCCTGCCGTCCACGGCGGCGAAGGGACTATAGAAATTGATGGTGAGGTTATTCGACGTGTCCGGCACAAATGCACCCTTGCCTTCGTCGAATTTATCCAGATTCAGGTCGCGCGGGGCTTCCCGCCGTTGATCAAAGCCTGCCAGCAGCGAAACGGCTTTGCTGAAGCGGTCGGTGTAGAGCACGTCTTCGGAGTTGACATTGCGATGTTCACTTTGCCGGATCAATCCATCTCCGAAGTTCGGTCGCACGTCGAGAGCATAACGCCGGTAAAAACCGGAAAACTGGAACTGACGATGGACGGTGAGATGCCATACGTCATTCACAATTACTGTCCCATTGGAGGTCTCTTCGTGCTGACGGGGGTCAATGGTGTCATTGGGGGTTGGTGTATCAATTGGTATCAATCCGGGCTGGAAGGCGGTACCGTAATAGCCGATGCCATAGACTGTGAGCTCGTGCCTGCCGAAGTTGAACACCTTGGAAATGTTGCCCTTATATTGCTTGCGATGCTCCAGCCGGTTTAGGTAGCCGTTGCCAAAGGAAACCTCGGCTCCGACCCAGGTTCGGTTGGATGGATTGGAGGGGCTCCATCCCGTGACAATATTGAGGTCACGATAGTCGCCGGTAACTCGGATCATGGGCTCAATGCGATCACGGAGACCAAAAGTAATCGAGGAGTTGACCGAATTGTTTCCCTCGCGCACGTTAAAGGCAGCACCATCGGTTTGCACGCTCTCGATCGCGATCGGAATAATGACATTTGGGTCGGCGTAACCGTTGCCGTGCGCGTTGGCCGGCAAATTATTGGGGAAAAGATATCCGCCGACCCGGAAGAACATCGCGATCGGTTCACCGTGGTCTCCAGCTACTCCGGGAGAAAAATACTGCGGGGGCTTCACGCCGCCGGCGGGAGACTCGACCGGCATGCCAGGAATCGAGACCGGCATACCCGGCCGTCCCGGATTCGCGTCTAGAGTTTCATCGCGAATCATGACCCGCTGCGCCGGATCTGGCTCAAAGACACCCACATCCGACACTGCGGCTGTGACGGTAACGGATTCATTCTGTGACGCCACGCTCGAAAACTGTAGATTTTCGGTCTGCTGACCCTCGATCCGCACCGCGACGGTTCGCGTGAGAACCGCAAAACCCGGCGCTTCCGCAGTGAGGCGATATTCTCCACCGTCCAGACTGTCGAATGAAAACCGCCCTTGCGCGTCGGTCCTGGTCTGCCGTCCGGTGGAGTCCGCGCGGCGCAAGAGACGGACCGTTGCTCCGGCGATGACGCCACCCTTAGGGTCGGCGAGGCTGCCCGAGAACTTGTTAGAGGCTCTCGCGTCGGAAACACACAGATTTAATATCCCGAGGACAAGTGCGGCAGCGAAGACACGCTGCACAAATAGTCGGGCTGCGGTCTGTGGGTTGTTGTTAGTCATAAGGCGGCTTCGTTTAATTGTGAGCAGGGTGCTCTTTTTCCTGTCTCTCCGGCCATGCATGACACGAATTTTCAAATCGTGCTACTGGACGTACGCAATGTAAGGAGAATTGGATTTAATTTGGCGATGTCTTTAGTTTTATATGATTCCCCCGATGCTTTTATCAGGGTTGTCCCCAATTGCCAGCGGCCTTGTTTGACAATGCGAAAGGGCGCTCCAGAGATCCATTGTCTTGATTTACTCCGTATGCTTAAGGAAACTCTGATCAAGTTGGTTCCCGGACAGTTTTGAAGGGGTATATGGGCTGCATTCATCACCGGGAGGTATCAGAGATGGGGCTGCCAGTTTCTGGCCACAAATGCTACAATGCTTACAATAGTTACACAAGGAGGTTTCGGTGAAGCCAGTTCGTTCGATGGTTTTTAGCATGCGCCTGCCAGCGGAAAGTGGAAGACGTCTAAAGCGTATTGCGAATCGGCATGGATGGACGCCTAGCGACGCGAGTGCGCGTTTAGTAGAAGAAGGCTTACGGCGGTCAGAATTTGCCTTCCTCGACTTTCGCGATTCACCTGCAGGCCGGCAAGCTTACATTCAAGGAAGCACGCTCGCGGTGTGGGAGGTGATTTTCCTGCTGCGCAGCTATCACGGAAACGTCGCGGCCGTCGCCAAACATCTCAGGTGGCCAGAAGCCAAGGTTGGAGCGGCCGTTAATTATGCGGAAGCGTTCCCCGCGGAGATCGCTGAGGCGACGGCAGAGAACGATTCAGCAGATTTCGAAACGCTAAAGCGCATGCTGCCCCAGGCGGCCGCCGTTGCTTCCCGGAAGACCAAGCGGGGTTGACATGCTCAAGCTACTTCTGGACGAGCATATTTCCCTGGACGTGGCAGATGCCCTGCGACGCCGCAGTCGGTTGCTGGTCATCCATTGGATGGCGGAGTGGGAAGGCGGCGAGTTTCTTGGGAAAGAAGATTCTGCTTGCCTGCTGGAAGCTGCTAAGCAGGGCTTGACCCTGGTTACTTATGACCGGAGGACGATTCCTCCACTGCTCAAGATCTGGGCAGAAGAATCGCGACGACACGGTGGTGTGATCTTTGTCGATGAAAAGACAATTTCCCCGGCGGACATCGGCGGTCTGGTCCGGGCTCTGATCCAGCTATTTAAAGAAACCGGGAAATGGGATTGGACCGACCGGGTGTACTTCTTGCGGCGTTAATGCGGATCGTTGTTGCGATCCTTCAGAGCAACTTGTAGCCCTTCTCATGGTGCCACGATTCTCGATAGAGCTGCCTGGCCATGAGCATTCGAGTGTGCGAATTGTGTGCCAGAGCTACGCCCTTGACACACTCAAGAGTCAAGCGGAATGCAAGAAAAAGCCCAATGTGGTCCCGCCACAAGGACACAGCATCCCCGCCCAATCGCACAGAATTGACACGAGCATGTATATGTGTAACAGTTCATATGTAATGTTAATCATATCAATTGGAGGTTACCCTGGAGGCCAGGCTTTATCGAGAATTCTTCCGCGCTCTTTCGAACCAGACCCGCTTTTCCATTGTGCAATTGCTCAGAGAGAAGCCGCATTATGTGAACGAGATGGTTGAGAGGCTCGGGATTGAGCAGAGTCGGGTTTCCCACAATCTATCCTGCCTGCTGAACTGCGGATTTGTGGAATGGGAGTGGAATGGCAAGAACAAAGTCTATCGGCTGAATTCGAACCTCCAACCAATCCTGACTGGAATTGAGAAGCACCTCGTGAAATACGCTGCCGCCCTGGATAGCTGCCAGACACTGGAGAGCGAATCGAAGCGGGTCGTGGTGATCGCCAAGGCAAACGAGCTGGGATCGCGTCGCCGGACACTTGGGAGGAAAAGAAGATGAAGGACAAGGCTTTTATCGGAGCATCTTTAGTAGCAGGGATTGCAGCAAGCCTCTGTTGCATCCTGCCCATCGTGTTCGCACTGGCGGGTGCTGGCATTGTAGGTGTGTCGGCGTTCTTTGCCGCATGGCGCCCGTACCTGCTCGGCATAACGTTTCTGCTTCTTGCGGTCGGTTTCTACTTCGCCTATCGCAAGCCTAAGGAGGCGTGCGAACCGGGCTCAGCCTGCGCTGTCCCATCCGTGAATCGCAAGGGACGCATCGGGCTCTGGATTGCTACCGCGTTTGTGATTTTGTTTGCAGCCTTCCCTTATTACTCCGGCCCGGTGGCAAACTTTGTGCTGCGGACCGGCTTGTCGCAGAGCGCCTCGGCGACTGGCCCGCAACTCGCGCATGTCACCCTGGCGGTGGAGGGCATGGATTGCACGGCCTGCGCTACCGCCATCGAGAACAGGCTCAGTGGCCTAGCTGGCGTGAGGAAAGTCAGCGTCTCGTATAAGCAGAAAAAAGCTGAGGTGGACTTCGACGACTCTCTCGTAACAGTGGCGGCTTTGGAAAAGGCGATCGCGGATTCCGGCTATAAATCCCATCCCGTGCCGGGCCCTGTGGCGTCCATTGCTACCCCGTAGGCAAAAGTCACTGAATTTTGATTTGAGGAGCTAAACCAATGAAAGTCGCAACACTCGCAACATTGATGTTCTTATCGATTTCCGCTCTTGCCCAAGATGTGACAACGCAGATTAAGGTTAGTGGGATGACGTGCGGCTCCTGCGCCGTGAGCGTAAAGAGTGCGCTGACCAAGGTAAAAGGTGTGAAGAGCGCCGATGTCAGCTACGAGAAGGCGCAGGCAATTGTCGTGTACGACGACACCCAAACCAACGAGCAGCAGCTCCGCGAAGCCATTAACAAGACCGGCTTCAAGGTCGAACCGGCACCGGAGAAGAAGTGATGGAAGGCTGCTTTTCGCACGCCGTTGCCGGGAGCCCATCGGCGGCGAACTGTGAAAGCTGCCGGTTAGGGAAGGACTAGCGTTACCGGAGCGACCCCCACGAGTTCAAAGTCTTCTTTCCCTCAGAAATTCAAAACCGGGAGAGTACGCATGGCACAACAGTTCGATCTTCTCATTTTGGGTTCTGGCTCGACCGCATTTGCCGCCGCCCTGCGCGCCGCAGAATTGGGCAAAACGGCGGTAATGACAGAGTCGCGCATTGTCGGCGGAACGTGCGTCAATCGCGGCTGCCTTCCTTCCAAGAACCTGATCGAAGCTGCGCGGATCGTTTATGAGTCCAGCCATCCTCGCTACCCGGGCCTTACGCCTGCAAAAATGGGCATAGACTTTCGATCTCTAATCCAACAAAAGGATGAAGTCATCCACGGCTATCGCAAGAAGAAGTACGAAAGCCTGGTTGGAGGGCGGATCAGCATAGAACAAGGGCACGTTCAATTTGTAGATGCACATTCCGTCGAGGTTGACGGGAAACGGCTTACCGGCGAGAAGGTCCTTATTGCCACCGGCTCGCATCCTGTGATTCCGAACATTGAAGGCCTGGACCAGGTGCCCTACATCACGAGTGATCTGCTCACCGCTGATGAATCTGGAGAACTGACTCAGTTGCCCGAATCGCTGGTGATCATTGGCGGCGGATACATCGCATTGGAGTTGGGGCAGATGTTCAGGCGCTTTGGAAGTAAAGTCACCATGCTGGAGCGCAACGAACAGTTGCTCGCTCGCGGCTACGAGCCCGAACTGGGGCGCGAAATCGCGAAGATTTTCGAGTCCGAAGGCATCGAAGCGGTGACGCAAGTGGCGATACGGAGGGTCCGCCAAGCAAATGGACAAGCCGTGGTTACGGCTGTGGTCCATGGTTCAGAACGCGAATTTCGAGCGGAAAAACTCCTCGTGGCTACCGGGCGCCGCCCAAACTCCGACCGGATCGCTATCGAACGAGCCGGAGTGCTGACCGATCGCGAGGGCGCAATAAAAGTGGACGGAACCCTTCGGACGAATATTCCGCACATTTTTGCTGCCGGGGATGTTATTGGGCGCGAGACTGAGAGCCAAATGGCCACGCCGGTGGGCAGTCAGGACGGAGGAATCGCCGCGCACAACGCGTTATCCGCCGAACCGGCGCGCCGTGTAAACCACCGTGTTATTCCGCGCGCTATCTTCACCGACCCGCAAATCGGAATTGTCGGCGTCACGGAACAGCAGGCTCTTGAAGCGGGGCACCCCTGCTGGTGCAATACGCTTCCGATGTCGCTGGTGCCGCGTGCCGGAGCCATTCGCGACACGCGCGGGATCATCAAAATGGTGGCTGACGCCAAAACCGAAGAGGTCCTGGGCGTTTCGATGCTGGGAGCAAACGCGGGGGAAGTGATCCACGAGGCTGCCATGGCGCTGCGCTTCGGGGCCAAAATTCAGGACTTCATCGAACTCTTGCATGTCTATCCCACCATGGCAGAAGCGCTAAAGATTGTTGCGATCTCCCGGTATAAGGATCCGGCAAAACTCTCTTGCTGCGCCGAGTGAACGAGCCAAACTGTCGATATTGAAGACAGAGAGGCTGGGGCTATTTTGTGCACCTTTGGCGTCAGCAAAACCGGAGGGTCTCGGATGGCGGCGTATGCGGGCTGGAAGAAAACCGAGCGTGGTCCCATCAGCAAATATGCACTCGGGAGGGTTCGTCCCACGTTGCACCCGCGCGATACGCCCGCAACATACATGCGTTAGCAAAAGAGACTGAGAGGAGGCCATAAATCGGCTCTTTGTTTGTCGGCATTATAAGCATGATCGGGAGCGGCTCAAAACGGGCTGCTGTGGCTTGTACCTCTTGATTGGCATGACCAGCTTTTCCTCCAAGTAGATTCTCTCTCATTCCACTTGGTACAAAAATCCCCGGTCACGTCAGTTCGAGGTGGGCCGCTTCTTCCCACCTAGTAATTCCAATTTGTTGTAGAGAACCCATGCGGTTAAGGTTTGCCGCGATCTGCTGAAGAGAGGAGTCACCGCCACGTTTGCGCTGTTCCAGTTGGGCAAATTGTGGCCAAGCAATCCGAGGACGGCGTTCTTTTATATAATTGCTGCTCTATGGAAACCGGTCTTAGAAATCGCGTTGCCATCGTTGCCGCCTCCAGCCAAGGAATTGGGCGGGCGGCGGCGCAGGCGTTTGCTGCTGAGGGCTGCTATGTAGCGATGTGTGCGCGCAACAAGCCACCGCTCCAGCAGGCGGCGGAGAAGATTCAACAGCAGTACAACGTCCCGGTGCTGGCGGAAGTCTTCGACGTTACCGATGCGGCAGCGGTGCACGATTTCGTGAACTTGGTCATCGCCCGCTTCGGCTCGGCAGACATTTGTGTCACGAATGCCGGGGGACCTCCCGCCAAGGGGTTTCTTGCCGCGAATAACGACGAGTGGCGCAAAGCACTGGATCAGAACTTTCTGAGCACAGTGTATTTCGCTCGCGAAGTGATTCCGCATATGCAGGCCAAACGCTGGGGGAGAATCATCACCATCACGTCGATAACCACCAAGCAACCGGTGCCGGACCTGGTCCTGTCGAATGCGGTGCGGGCGGCAGTGGTTGGCCTGGTCAAGAGTTTGGCCAACGAGTTCGGCAAGGACGGCATTCTGGTGAATAATGTAGCCCCTGGTTATACCGCGACCGATCGTTTGAAGGAGTTGGCGAAAAGCCGATCCGCAGCTACACACAAGAGTGAAAAGGATATCTATGACGATTGGGCGATGGATTCCGCCTTAAAGCGCGTCGGCCAGCCTGAGGAAGTTGCCGATACCATCGTGTGGCTAGCGTCGGAAAGAGCTTCGTTCATCACCGGACAAACAATTCTGGTTGACGGCGGCGCGTACAAAGGTCTCTAGGAAATTTCCCGCGAAGCCATAAACCCTATTGCCAAGCTAAGTTGGCTTTAGTACTCTGAGCCAACCCAATCTCAGACGAGGGAGCCATGCACCCAAACGCCAAACGCTGCAAGTGGACGCCTTCATATCTGAAAATGCAAGAATGGGCCGTTGGGCTGTCTCAGCCGGATGAAAGACGATATTTTTTCATCCGCAGTTCGCTGTTGAATCACGTCGGCAGTTATAACGCAATTCAGGTTCACAAGCGGGAGAAGTGTATGCGGAAATTGGCAGCGAGTCTGGTTTTTGTCAGTGTTTTGCTGGGAGTATCGGTGATTCAAGTTCTTGCCCAGAGCGGCGCTACGGGTGCCATCTCTGGCACCGTCCAGGACGTCACAGGCGCCGCCGTCGCGGGCGCTCAGGTCCAGATCATCAACCAGGACACGGGCGCTGCAGTGCGCAGGGTGAAGACCGACGCGAACGGCGGCTTCAGCGCGCCGCTGCTGCCCGTTGCCACCTACACGGTGAAGATTATCGCTTCTGGTTTTGGGGAAGGGAACTTCAAGGACATCGCCGTCCGCATCACCGAGACCACGCGCCTGACCGCCAAGCTCGCACTCTTGAAAGTTCTGGAGAGAATAGAGGTTCAGGCCACCGTACAGAGCATCGAGACCACCACTGCGACCACGGGTCAGGCCATCGAAGAGCTGACCATTCGCGAGCTGCCGCTGTCGACCCAGAACTTCCAGCAATTGCTGACGCTCTCCAGCGGCGCGCAAAGCGAACTCAATGCCTCCGCCCAACTCGGTCGGGGCAATGCCCGCATCATCGTCAACGGCCAGCGCGAAGACAACAATAACTACCTGATCGAAGGCATCAGCGCGACCGACTATAACGTTTCGCAGTCCACCAACGTTCCCCTGCCGAACCCCGACGTCATCGAGGAATTCAAGGTTCAGACCTCGCTCTACGACGCCAGCCAGGGCCGCAACAGCGGCGGCAACGTCAACGCCGTCCTCAAGTCCGGTACGAAGCGCTTTCACGGCGATCTGTATGAGTTTTTCCGCAACGACGTGCTCAATGCGAATGAATTTTTCCTGAACGACGCCAGCCAGAAGCGGCCCTCGGTGAAGCAGAACATTTTCGGCGGCAGCATGGGCGGTCCCATCGGCCCCGACGCCAAGGGCGGTTTCTTTTTTCTGAATTACCAGGGCACCCGCCAGCGCAGCGGCTTGTCGCCGGGGACGTCGATCAGCAATCAGGGCTTCCCGATTCTGCCCGCCGACCGTTCGGCGGCAAACTTGGCGGCCGTGTTCAGCACGCCCGCTACCGGACCTTGTCCCGCTGTTCCGATCACCATCGATCCAGTTATGGTCAAGCTGCTTAACCTCAAGAGCGACCAGTTTGGAGGCGACGCGAACGGTTACCTCTTTCCGTCGCTGCCGGGCACACCCGGGGTTACGATCCCGGATACCGATACCTGCAATCCGTTTCTGAACGCCGCGCAGTTTGTTATAAGCAAGCCGGGCAAGTACACCGATGACCAGTTCACGACAAACTGGGACAAGGAATTCAACAACGGGAATGACAAACTCTCAGCGCGCTTCTTCTTCTCCAACGCGGAATCGCTGCTCCCATTCGGTGCTGGCGGCTTGCAGGCCTCGCTCGGTGGGACGCTCTCCAGCAGCATCAGCGCTACCGACCTGAATTTCCCCTACGATCTTCCCGTAAATACCAGGTTCCTGAGCATCGCAGAAACACATTTGTTCTCACCCGCGCTGGTCAACGATTTTCGCTTCGGATACGTGCGCATCAATAACAGCTTGATCAACGTCCCCCCTGCAGGTGTTACTGCCGATGCAGTGGGCATCGATCGCCCGACTAATAACATTACTCAGTCTATCTACAAGTTTACTCTGGGCAGTTCCGGGTTCCAGATCGGACCAACACCGCCCGCCGACCAGTTTCAGACGCAGAACAACTACAGTTTTGTCGAAACCCTGAGCTGGGTGAAAGGAAAGCACACCTTCCGTTTTGGCGGGGAATACACCCGCGTCTATCTCGACAAGCTCTTTCCGCAGACGTTTAATGGTCAATTGTTCTTCGTGAATGGCGGCGGTCTCACTGACTTCCAGAAGGCGCTGGCCGGCCAGGTCGACTTTAGCTTTGGCGGTGGCGGCGTTTACAACCACCAGTACCGGAACAGCAACTATTCTTTCTTCGCTCAGGACGACTGGAAGGTTGGGCAGAATTTTACCTTAAACCTTGGTTTGCGTACCGAGATACTCGGCGCGTTCCACGACAATCTCTGCCACATCGGCAACTTCGATCCGGCTTTGGCCAATGCCGGCAAGTATCCTCTGATTTATGGCAGTTGTGCCAACAAGTTGGGCGTTGCGGGCATGACTGGCGCCGGCAGTGACACGACCTTGAAGAACGCCTACACCACTGGTCTGGGGCCACGCATTGGTTTCGCGTGGGATGTCTTTGGACATCACAACACGACGATTCGGGGCGGCTACGGCATTTACTTTGTTCGCGAGGACGTGGGAACCGTCGACCAGCTTTCTTTCCAGGCTCCGATCCTTCCCATCGCCTTCGGACCCGGACCGGCCGGGTGTCTGGGCAGTTTCTTCTCTGCGAACCCTCTACCGGGCTGCCCCAATCCAAATTTCAACGCGTTGCCCAAGGCTGGTGTTCTTGATGGCAGCTTCTTGCCGTGTTTGGGGGTCATCACAGGGTTTTCCGGCGGCACCGAGGGTTCTCCAGACATCGCCTGCGCGAACGGCAGTCCGGGATCTGTGGCCTCATACAACCTGTTTGCCCTGGTCGTGCCTCGGACTTTCAAGGCGCCCAACACGCAGCAGTGGAACCTGACGATCCAACGGGATCTCGGCAGGCAATGGGTCCTGGAACTGGGATACATCGGAAATCACGCGATTCATCTTCGTGAGACTCGAACTAACATTCAAGCGCAGTTGGCCACCCCAAGCCACCCCCTGACTGTCCAGACTACGGGTGGCCCGGTAATACTTACCGATAGCACGGTGGCCAACGGCGTGGCTCGTTCCACTCTGTCAGGTGTGAACGGCTACGGCGGAATGCAGTTGTTCGCCAACGACGCGTATTCGCATTATCACTCGTTCCAGACTACGCTTTCTCGCCGCTGGGGCGCGGGTTACTTCCAGAGCGCATACACTTTCGCTAAATCCACCGACGCGACCTCGAGCGGCAATACCGCGCTCAACACGGCGTTCAACGATGAGAGTGACCTGAGATTCTCCCGTGGCCTCTCCGACTACGACCGCAAGCATCGACTGACCGTAAGCTATCGCTACGACCTGCCGTTCTTCTCGGCCGCGACCGGTCTGAAACGCACCTTGCTAAAAGATTGGGCCGTCAGCGGCATCACCATCCTTCAGTCTGGCACGCCGTTTTCTGTTACGGATGCCAGTGCCGGTACCGCGTATCTGGCACCGGGGCTGACCTCAGCAACACTGGGCGGCAGTTTAGCGCCGGGGCGCTCGATTGCCGCAGGGCTTACGCACGGCGACATTCATCAGCGCATTAAGGGTTATCTGGACCGCGCTAACTTCGACGTGGCTCCCCCAGCTGACCTCGTTTCCTGCCCGACAGTTCTTCCCAACAATCCCACTTGCGTTACTGCCTTCGGTAACCTGGGTCGCAACATCTACCGCGGCTCATTCCAGCAGAACTGGGATTTCTCTCTGATCAAGAACCTTCGTCTGACTGAAGGGCAGTCGCTCCGCTTCACGGCGGATTTCTTTAACATGTGGAACCACTCCAATTTCGGCAACCCAACCCAAACGGACGTGAGTTTTCCCTTGGGATCTTTTGCAAAGCTCAACAGCACCGTTGGCACGCCGCGTCTCATCCAATTCCAGCTAAGGTATGCATTCTAGTGAGCGGCAGCAGCAACCCGACGCGGATCCCGTTGCTGGAGCGGGATCAGGTCACGCTGGAAGTCGCCAACGTGTACGACGCCCTGCAGAAAGCGCGGGGCGTCGTGCCCAACATGTTCAAGACGCTGGCGCACACGCCGGCGCTTGCTCTGGCGACTGCGGGATATCTGAAAGCGCTCCTCAGTGACGGGGCGCTAGCTGGCTGGTACAAAGAATTGATCGCGACCCGCATGTCTGTCTTGAACGGCTCCGAATACGCCATCGCTGCCCATGCGCTTTCGGCAAGGCAGAAGGGCGCGAGCGAGGACCAGATCGCGGCCGTCAAGAGTGGCTTTGAACAAGGCTCATTCACTCAAGCGGAAAAACTTGGGCTGCGATGTGCCGAAAAGATTCATCGCTCGGGAAGCGACTTGGATGATGCTTTATTCGCCGAGTTGAAAAATGCGTACAACGACGCTGAAATCATCGAACTCATCGCCACAGCCGCGGTCTTTGAATTCTTTCCCAGGTTTGTTGACGGCCTTCGCATCCCGGTCACGCCGGTCCCGGCAGCGAGGTAGAGTGGTATGCGTCCGCTAGCCTCGCGCATTTCCGTAATGAGCGGTGAGGGCGCGCTCTCAGTTTTTGCGCGCGCCAAGGAACTCGAACGCTCGGGCCGCTCGATCATCCATCTGGAGCTGGGCGAACCCGATTTCCATCCCGCTACTACGGTGAACGATGCCGCGAAACGCGCTTTGGACGAGGGTAAAGACCGCTATTGCCCCATCGCCGGAGTTCCCGCGCTGCGCGAGGAGATTGCCCGCTATTTGGGCGAAACGCGCGGAGTGAAGGTTTCTGCCAGCAATATTGTAATTGCGCCCGGCTGCAAAATCGGCCTCTTCATGGCGATGATGGCGCTGATCAATCCTGGAGATGAAGTTCTTTACCCTGAGCCTGGTTTCCCTGCATACCGGTCTATCACGCAAGGTCTGGGTGGAGTTGCGGTCCCGTTTATGCTGGCTGAGCGTAACCAACTACAGCCTGATCCCGATGAAATCGCCGCGAAAATCACCTCCCGGACAACCGTCATGATCACCAACTCGCCCGGCAATCCCACGGGCACCGTGTATACGAATGAAGTTCAGCGCCGGGTTGCTGAACTTGCGGTGAGACACGATCTTTTTGTGCTGTCGGACGAAATCTATGCCCGCATCATTTACGGCCAGAACTATGTTTCGATGATGAATTATCCAGGGATGGAAGAGCGCACCGTGGTCATCGACGGCTTCTCGAAAAGCTTTGCCATGACGGGATGGCGTCTAGGCTACAGCGCTGCACCGGCGAGCGTTGTGTCCGCCCTGGAAATGCTCGCGGTGAACAGCTATACCTGCGTGAACGAGTTCATACAATATGCAGCCATTGAGGCGCTTCGCGATCGCAATGGCAATACGCCGCGGATGGTCGCTGAGTTCGAAAAGCGCCGCCAACCTTTTGCCCGCGAACTGAGCAGTATTTCCGGATTCCGGTGCACTCCGCCACAGGGAGCATTCTATGCATGGGTCAATATCGCGGATACGGGAATCGCCGCCGAAGAAGTCTGCCGCATCATGCTCGAAGAAGCTGGGGTGGCTGCGATTCCGGGTGCAGCTTTCGGCGACTCCGGCAAGGATTTTGTTCGTTTCTCGTTTGCTTCTTCCACAGCGACTCTTCACGAGGCGGTGGAGCGAATCCGTCGTGTCTCCCCGGCGTGGGAGCGAACGGCAGTCGCAAGATAGCTTATGCAATTTGGGGGCAATGCTCCATGAGAATGCTTCTGGTTTGGTCTGTTTGCTTTTTTCCGATACTAGGTGGGTTTGCCTTCGGCCAGGCCCGTCCATTTCCCGGCCCGGACGTTCAGCAGATTTATGACCGTCTTCTCCCGGAGATCGAGCAGATTTCGATTTTCGATCACCATGCGCACCCAGGGTTTTTCGATGATCCTGACGTTGATGCCATGGCCGCACCTCCGGGCAGTGTCGCTCTGCGCGAGCGTGACAGCAATCCCGAACTGGTAGCTGCGGCCAAAGCGTTGTTTGGCTATCCTTATGGCGATTTCTCGCCCGAGCACGCCAGGTGGCTGGTCCAGAAAAAAGCCGCACTAAAGAAGAGTCGCGGGACTGCGTACTTTTCGGACATCCTCGACAAATTGAATATCGAACAGAGCGTTGCCAACCGCGCCATGATGGCCGACTATCTGGATCCGAAGCGTTTCGTGTGGGTCTTTTTCGCGGACTCCTTCCTGTGGCCGTTTGACAACGCGAGCGAGCGCTCCCGCAACCCTGATCAGCAGGTCTACATTCCTCTTCAGGAAAAAATGCTCCACCGCTGGATGGAGCAGGAGGGAGTTGCCAAGCTCCCGTCAACTTTTTCCGATTACCTGAACGTCGTGACCCGCACTTTAGAGGACAATCAAAAGAAGGGCGCCATTGCCGAAAAGTTTGAGGTCTCCTATTTCCGCCCCACGAAGTTCAGCGATCCCTCCCGGGAGGAAGCCGAGGCGATTTACAGGAAATACGCCGCTGGCGGAGTACCGACCGAGCCGGAGTATCGCACTTTTCAGGATTACATTTTTCGTCATCTGGTGCGGGAGGGCGGCCGTCTTCATCTGCCGGTGCATATCCACACCGCGGTCGGGATTGGCGACTACTTCAACCTGAGCCAGGGCAACATCTTCAACCTCGAAAATATTCTTCGCGATCCCCGCTACTCGGCAACCACCTTCGTGATGATTCATGGCGGATATCCTTATGAGCGCGAGGCTATCTGGCTGGCCGCCGTAAAGAACGTCTACATGGACTCGTCGCTCATGGAAATCGCCATGTATCCTTCGGAGTTCAAGAAATCTCTGAAGATATGGCTGGAGACCTTTCCAGATAAAATCACTTTCGGCACCGATTGTTTCCCTTATAACGAAATCCTTGGCGCAGAAGAAAGCTACTGGCTGGGGGTGCAGTCCTCCCGGACGGCCCTGGCTGCTGCGCTTGCCGAAATGATCTCCAGCGGCGAAGTAAGTGAGGCACGGGCGCTAGAGCTGGCGCATGGTTATCTGCACGATAACGCAGTGGCAATTTACCAGGGAAAGGTTCACTAGTGTAGTGCGTTAAACAGATTGACGTGTATTTAGGGTACGGCGGGCGCGTTCGACTTTTTCCAGGATATCGGTGGCGCGTGAGAACTCCGGAGCGAAAATAGACCGCATCGCGTCGCGTGAGCGGGGTGATACGGCGGAGTAAAACTAGACCGCCGGATTTTGGTTTCAGGAAGCTATTGTCGGGAGTAGCTGCTTGGTGGAACAGCTGCTACTGGGAGTATTTTAGAAACGAGTCAAGACCAAAACGTCGTATGATCCAGTGTGCGGAAATAGGGGGCAGGTCAGAGCACGGTGCGATCAGACTGCCACCCACAGTTCGCGAAAAGCACGCGAAGGATGGGGCAGGGTGGATTCAAGGTCCAAGAGCAACATTTCCGAATTAGGAGATAGTTGCATATGGCGAACGGTTACAGTCACCTTGGAGTTCAGGAGCGGGCGTTGATCGAGACGCAGTTGCGGCTGGGTATGAGTCCGGGGGCGATTGCGGGAGGATTGTTGCGTCCCCGTTCGACCGTCACCCGCGAGATACGGCGCAACGGTTGGCAATCGGTTCAAGAGCAGATTGGTGGTGGCCGAAGCCGGATCGCCGGAGGGTACCGATGCTTGACTGCGGATCG
>JANXZM010000119.1 GCA_025355505.1 Acidobacteriaceae bacterium
GCGTCTTCTTCGTGTACCGTTCAAACCCGCTCTGCGCCGCCAGTGTCCGCTGTTTCATCCTCGCCACCCCTCCGATGCTCTCCCCTCAATCTATCCTGAACATCAGTGGAAAATGGAGAACTTAATCAGAGTCTCCCTAAGTGAAGTTGGCGCCGGGGAAAGCCGTGTAGTACACTGCCCTTACTCTTATCAAAACTGGGGGATAAGCCAGCTTTTCTTTTTTGACCGGCTGGCTTGATCGACTATGACCGACAATCGGACCACTCGCGATAAGCCTCAGCACCCGGACAGCGCGGGTAAGGAAAAGAAGCTCTACCAGAAGCCGGCATTCCGCTACGAACGGGTTTTCGAGACCCTTGCTCTCTCTTGCGGCAAGATCGCCGGCACCAGCTTCAATTGTAATTCCCAGCGAAAGACTTCCTGATGCTGGAAAACGCCACCAGTGTGGCGCACTCGATTTGGAGCGCTGAACGCTCAGCTTTGCTGGCAGATACTTTGCGTCTCAGCCCTCGTTTGGGTTCGAGCGTGCGTCTGTGCGTTCACGGCGAAAGCATGCTTCCCACTCTTTGGCCGGGCGATGTGGTCGAGATCGCAAGTTGCTCGCTCCAAGACCTCCGGCCCGGCGAGATCGTGCTCGCCCGGCGTGAAGGCCGCCTCTTCCTTCATCGCCTCGTCGCCCCCTGCACCCCGAACGGCTTCCTGCTGCGCGGTGATTCCATGCCTGGTCCTGACCCTCTGTTTTCTTCCGAAGCACTGCTGGGCCGGCTCGTGGGCAGCGCTAACCAAGGGCGAGTCGGCTCTGCACCCGCTCTGCGCCCAGGCTTTGGCGTGAAATGGTCGCGCGCGCTGGGAATGCTGTTTTGTCATTGCGGCGTGGCACGCCGTCTTGCTCTGAAACTTCACAGCCGCCGGAAGGCATCGGCGCGCGAATTTCGAACTCCTAAAGGCGCTGCGGAGATGGAAGCCTTCTGATGGCCGCGCCCCGAAAAATTGCGTGCGTTGAGATCGGAGGGATCCCGATTGCCTTGTCCACCTCTGACGATCGCTTCCTCGATCTGCTCCGCCAGCGCTACCAAGGCTTCCTCAGTTCTTCTCGTCCCGAGTTTGAGCTTGAATTTGATCTCACCCCTACCGGACCGGCTTCCGATGACGACGTTCGGGTCCGCCGCGACGGTGATGAGTGGCTGCTGGAGCGCGGAGACTTCCACGCCCGCTGGGACCCGCGCACCGGACGAGGCAGCGTGCGGCAAAATGCCAACCCGTATTCTCTCGATTCGGTGCTGCGCATTCTGCACAGCCTGATTCTGGCGCAACGCGGCGGTTTCCTGCTGCACGCCGCCAGTGCAATTTGCGGTGGCCGGGCATATCTCTTCTCCGGCGTATCGGGCGCCGGCAAAACCACCATGACGCGACTGGCTCCCGCCGACATCACCCTGCTTACCGACGAAATTTCCTACGTGCGCCCCAGCGCTGACGGGTACGCGGCATACGGCACTCCTTTCGCCGGAGAGCTGGCCAAGTCCGGTGAGAACTGCACAGCTCCGGTCTCCGCTCTCTTTTTCCTGGAGCAGGGTCCGGAGAACCGCGTCGATGAGTTGCCGCCCGCCGACGCCGTCCGCCGCCTGATGCGCAATATTTTGTTCTTCGCCGAAGACCGCCGCCTCGTCGAAAAGCTTCTCGACACAGCATGTCATTTCGTTTCCAGGGTTGCCATTCGCCGCCTGACGTTCTATCCTGATGGCAAGGTGTGGGACCAGGTTCGCAACTTCCACGGAGTGCCCGAGCATGCCTGAAAATTGCATTTACATTACGCGCAGTTCTGCGATTGCTGCCCGCGCGCTGGCCGGCGAGATGATGGTCATGAATTCGGTCGATTCCACTTTCTTCACTCTGAACGAAGTCGCGACCGCCATTTTTCAAGCCGCCGATGGCCATACTCCCCTGCGGGAAATTGTCCGCGACCGGGTCTGCGGGCAATTTGACATCGATCCCGAACAGGCGCTGGCGGACGCCGAGCAGTTCGTCGCCGAGCTCTCCAGCCACGGAATTCTTCTCGTTTCCAATCAACCTCTAGCTTCGGAGGCGCCCTGATGAGCCTGATGAGCGAAGTAGGCCAGAAGGCATTCAACCTGGGCGTGCCCATCGCCGTGCACATGGACGTCACCTATCGCTGCAACGAGCGCTGCGTGCATTGCTATCTCGATCACGACGACCACGGAGAGTTAACCACCGCCGAAGTCAAGGACGTCCTCGATCAACTGGCCGAGGCAGGCGTCTTCTTTATCACGTTCAGCGGCGGCGAGGTCTTCATGCGCCGCGACTTTTTTGAGATTGTCGAATACGCCCGGCGTCTCATGTTCAACGTCAAGATCAAGACTAACGCGGTGATGATCCACGAAGACGATGCGCGCAGAATTCGCGAACTGGGCGTGGACACCATCCAGATCAGCGTCTACTCCCATCGTCCCGAAGTTCACGATGCCATCACCAAGTTGCCTCACTCCTTCGAGCGCACCATCAAAGCCATTCGCTTCTTGCGCGAACAAGGCCTAAGAGTGACCATCGCCAACGTGCTCATGACCGCGAATTCTTTCGATCACAGCGAAGTGCAGAAGCTGGCCGCCGAACTCGGCGTGCAGTACACACTCGATCCCACGATCACGCCCATGATGGACGGCGACACATCCGTTCTCTCGCTGCGCATTCCGGGCGAAGAACTTCCGGAAATTTTTCACAATCCTGCCCTGGTCGGCAATCAGGACGAGTTCTGCGCTCCTCCCAAGCCGCCCTCGGAGGAGGACCTTGAGGGTTACTCCTGCAGCGCGGGCCATTCTTTCTGCTACATTTCGCCCTACGGCGATGTCTTTCCCTGCGTGCAGTTTCCCCTCCCCACGGGGAATATTCGTCACCAGAAGTTTTTGGATATCTGGAATTTTTCCCCGGAGATGAAAGAGGTTCGCTCGATCCAGGCCAAAGACCTGACCGTCTGCTCCTCGTGCTCACATGTCGGCAGTTGCACCCGTTGTCCAGGCTTGGCCTATATGGAAGGAAGTATGCGCGGCCCATCCACCGCCGATTGCGAGAAGTCGTTCTACCGGACGGGCGTGCCCACGGCCAACATGCTGCAGCAAGGGCTGTCCAAACCACGCACCACCATACCCCTGATCCAGATTCGGTCGATCGCTGTTCCCGCATGATGCGGGAGTGCCGGCTACAGTGTGCTCCCGGCTGCGGCATTGTGGCTGCGCTTTAGATCAACCACCGCTTCCAAGCTGGCCAATTGCTCCAGGATGCGCTGCAAGCCGGCACGGACCTCATGCGTCGCTTCATTGAACTTCAGCGCCGCTCCTATACCCATGTCCATCCGCACCACTTCGCTTTCAATCGAAACGTTCGTATGATCGTGCGAGAAGGTCAGTTTCAACTTCGATCCCGGCAGCAGCAGGCCGCTGCTTTCAACATAGCAGCCGCCCAGGCTCAGGTTGGTAACGATGCCCAGCGTCGCCCGTTCTTGACCCTCTCCAGAAATTTCGGCAGTAAGTCGGCCCCGCACCCGCGGGTACAGACGGTGGTTCTTCGGTGTCGACTGACTCTGCTTCTGCAGATACATGCGTTTGTCGGCTTCCGACAGGATCTTTTCCGCATCCATTCCATCTTCCGGAAACACCGACTTGCCAACGCTCAACGATAGAATGTCCTCGTTGCAGACATCCTTTCCCGCTTGTTTTGCCAGCTCCCGCATCTGCTCCGCTTTGCGCGCGGCAGCTTCCGACGTGAGTCCAGGAGCAATCACCACGAATTCGTCGCCGCCCATGCGCGCAACATAATCGTACTCACGGCTGGTTTCCTTCAGGGAGTGCGCAAACAGCCGCAGTACGCGGTTCCCCTCCAGGTGTCCGAAGCGGTCGTTGATCTGCTTGAAGCCGTCCAGGTCGGCGACCATCACGGTCAGCGTTTTGTTGTCGCGCTTGCAGCGTGCCAGTTCCCGGTCGAGTTGTAGGAATAGCGAGCGCGCATTGGGAAGACCGGTGAGGTAATCGGTGACTGCCGAACTCTCCGCCTGCTCGTACTTCATCGCATTTTCGATGGCGAGCGCCATCTTCGAACTTACCGCGAGCAAAATGCGCAGGTGGTCGGAGGTGAAGAAATCTTTTTCCGCGTGGTACAAAGCCACCACCCCGGCTACGCCCTGCAAGCCCTCGAGCGGAATGGCAAGGGCTGAGTTCAGCGTGCTGTACTTTGAAGCATCGTTCAAATAACCGGGCTCAACCGAAGGATTGCCATTCAAAATCGGTTTAAGGTTTTGCGCTACCCACCCCGAAAGTCCTTGTCCCATCGGAATGCGCAGCGAGGCAAACAGCCGAAAGTTGTCGCCATTCACATATTCCGGCACAAGTTCATCGCCTTGACGCACGTAGATCGCAATCGCATCGTAGGGCATCGCTCTCCGCAGCTTCACCGCAAACACCGAGAGCGTTTCGCCCAGACTGAGCGAAGCCCCTAAATCCTGGCTGAGTTCGAAAAGCGTCTGCGCTTCCTGTCGCGCCGCCGCGATCGAAGCCAGAAAACTGCGCTCCGGCAATTGCCGCTGGCCCTCCTCCTCGAACCCGGTTGCCGGCTTGATCGCCGACTCCGCCTTTGCGCCCTGATCTTTTACCTCCGTGGATAACTTCTGCTTACCCAAGCTGTCGGTGCGTTGGTGGACCAGTTGCTCCAGATCCACATATCTTCGTTCGAGCACCTTGACCACTTGCGGATCAAAGGACTTTCCCGATTCATCCGACAGTCGCGCCATCGCTTCATCCAGAGGCAGCGCCCGCCGATATTGCCGATCTGACGCCAGCGCATCCAGAAAATCGACCGCCGCCAATATCCGGGCGCCTATCGGAATCTGTGTCCCACTCAATCCCAGCGGATAGCCGGTCCCGTCGAACTTCTCGTGATGGGCCCGTACGATGGGCACTACCGGGTATGGAAAGCGCACCCGTTCCAGAATTTCCGCTCCCACCAGCGGATGAATCTTCATTTTCTCGAATTCCGCCGGTGTCAGGCGGCCCGGTTTCGAGATGATGTGCTCGGGAATCGCCAGCTTGCCAATGTCATGCAGCAAGGCTGCGGCTTGCAAGGCATCCATTCCATCCCGGTCTATCTTGAGCTCCTTCGCAACCTCGATGGCGTAGACGCGAACTCTCTGCAAGTGGTCGTGCGTCGTCTGATCCTTGGCCTCGATGGCCAGTGCGAGCGCCTCAATCGTGCGCATATGCAGGTCGGCCATCTCTTCTACGTGCCGCTTCTCGTCTTCCAGTTTGCCGAGATAAAGGCGGTAGGAACGGTAGATGAGGTACGCCACCGGAAGCGTCAGCAACGACGTCTGCCAGTCGGTAAAACCGTGCAGCCAGCTCATCATGCCCGCCACGCCCGCACCCACCAGGTAGTACGGAAAGCTCCAAAAATAGCCGTCTGCCCAGATCTTTCGCAGCGATTTTCGCTCCGTCAATGAGCTGACCGCCGCAACCGGAAGCGTATTGGCCACAAAGTAAACGCATGCCGCCAGAAATAGCAGCGTAGAGGGGTTACTTACCGCGCGCTGCGACAAAGAAAAACGATACGCGGCGAAGGTCGCCGCGATGGCAAGCGCTGTCGAGCTGACGTTGAAAGCGACATGAATCGGAAGCGGGCGATCACGGTCGAAGCACTGCACTACCACCGCCGCACAGCCCAGCGCCATGGCTTCCGACAAGCTCAGTTCCAGCACACCCAGCAGCAGAAATAGAAAGTTCACCGACATCGTCCCGGTAATCCCGGGCAGGTTCACCTTGAGACGCGAGGCTGCCAGCGCAATCACCAGGTAACAGAAAAATTTGAGCGGATTCTCGCTCCGGCCATGCAAGATCGAATAGGCCAGGACGCTCATCCCGCAGAGCACGACCACAGCTATAAAAAACCGTGGCGCCGCGCTCATGTCCCTCCAGGATTGAGGGTGAGTTTTCATTTCCAACGAACTCCTGCCCGGGAAGCCGGGCTGCAATTCCCAGGGGGGAAATATAGGAATACTCATTGATAACAGGCACCGGACGGGCAGAAAAGCATTCGGATATTTGCAGGTAAACTTCCGTAACGGGGGACAGTGACCTTTTGGCCGTGCTTTACCCTTCGAGCGTCGAAATACAGCTCTTAAGCCAAAGACAACACAGTGCTAGCCGCCGTCTCGTTTCGCTTGCAATCAATAAAACGGGCGCCCTCGGCTGCTGACAACCGCGCAATCATACAACGTAAAAGCGGTATACTCTCGCCGTCGCACTCATGAAAACTTTCAGGCTCGGCTTAATTGGCTTCGGCAACGTCAATCGCACGCTGGTCGAACTCCTGCAACGGAAAGACATTCAACTGGGCGAGCGCCACGGCATCGACTGGCGCATCACTGGCGTCTGCTCGCGCCGCATCGGCTGGCAGGTGAACGCGGACGGCTTTGTTCCGGACGAACTCCTGCGCGCCCGGAATTCGGATGCATTCGTGGGCATGGGAGGACAAGAATATCCGCGCTACAGCGACTGGCTCGACGCCGCCCAGCCGGACGCCGTGTTCGAAGCCACGTCTCTCAACGTCGAAAGCGGACAGCCGGCCATTGATCACATCCGCGCCGCGCTCGAACACGGAGCCCACGCGATCACTGCGAACAAGGGTCCAGTCGTCCACGCCTATGAAGAACTGCGGGACCTTGCAGCCGGTCGCGGCAAGCAATTTCTTTTCGAATCGACCGTCATGGACGGCATCCCCATCTTTTCCCTTTTCCGCAATACCCTGCCCGCGATCGAAGTAAAAAGCTTCAAGGGAATCCTCAATTCCACCACCAACGTGATCCTGACCGGCATGGAACGCGGCCTCAGCTTTGACGAATCCTTGCGGCTGGCGCAAGAACTGGGTGTCGCTGAAACCGATGCCAGCTACGACATCGACGGCTGGGATGCAGCCGTAAAAGTCGCCGCCCTGGTGAACGTGATCATGGCCGTCCACCTGCCGCCCCAAAAAGTGGAGCGTAAGGGAATCCGCGAGCTCAGCGGAGAAGCCGTGCGCTCCGCTCGAAATTCCGGCTCACCCTACAAATTGATCTGCCGCGCTCAGCGCAACCAATCCGGTGTGAGCGCCAGCGTTTGCCCGGAGCAGATCCCGCTCTCCGACCCCATGGCGCTGGTCAGCGGAACATCGTCCATCATTCAATTTGAAACCGACATCTTCCCCGCCTTCACCATCACGGAGGAAAATCCTGGCCTCTTTGCGACGGCCTATGGCATGTTGGCGGATTTCATCCGGGCAGCCAGTTCGTAAATCGGACGGGACGAGAACCAACAAAAACACTATTTCCGCCACCGGCATTCTCCGACAATCATTGGACTGCTGGAATTGCAGTGAACACCGGCACTCGTTTGTCGCAGCGCCACCTGCGTCTTAAACTGATCTTTCTCTTGCGCCTGCTCTTGCTCCATGCGGGCCCTGCGAAGGCAGACTCAGGGAGAAGTATTTATGTCGGAACAAGTCATTTTGTATTTCGACGACCAAGCGGACGCCTTGCGCTTTGCCCTAGCCGCAGGCTCAGTGATGGCGGGAGATGGGACTCGCGCCACCGACGATTTGGTTCAGGAAACCGCGCGAGTCACGCGCATCCGGCTGGGCGCCGACAGCAAAGAAAGAGCCAAGCAACCCAATCCTCCCGAACAGGCGGCGTAAACAGCGCCGCGACCGCCGGCCTCATCCGCGCCCAGAACCGCCCTGCCAATCACCCGTCGTCCGAATTAGAATGTTTGCTATGCCAACCACTGAGCAGACTTCATCTTCGTCCACCGTGCTCGACCTCGCCTGGGTGCGCTCCCAGTTCCCCGCGCTCGCGCAAACTATTCACGGACATCCTGCCGTTTTTCTGGATGGGCCGGGGGGCACGCAAGTGCCACAGCGGGTGATTGACGCCATCGCGGACTATCTGGCGCGGAACAACGCCAACACCGGCGGCGCCTACCACACCAGCCGCAACACCGACCGCATGATCGCGGAGGCGCGATCGGCGATGGGCGATTTCCTGAATTGCGATGCGGATGAAATTGTTTTCGGCGCGAACATGACGGCCCTGACTTTCGCCATGAGCCGCTCAATCGGGCGCGAACTCGGCCCCGGCGACGAAATCGTGCTCACGCTGCTCGACCACGACGCGAATTTCGCGCCCTGGAAAGCCCTGGAAGAAAAAGGCGTCATCATCCGCACGGTGAAGTTTAACCAGGGCGATTGCACGCTCGACATGCTCGACTTGGCCGCACAAATTGGCAATCGCACCAGGCTGGTCGCGGTTGGATATGCGTCGAATGCGGTGGGCACGATCAACAACGTTGCCGAAGTGGTGCGCCTGGCGCGGCAAGCCGGTGCGCTCAGTTACATCGATGCCGTCCACTACGCTCCGCACGGGCCGATTGACGTGCGCGCCCTCGACTGCGATTTCCTCGCCTGCTCCACTTACAAATTCTTTGGTCCGCACATGGGCGTTCTTTACGGCAAACGCGAGCACTTGAAGAGGTTGTATCCGTATAAAGTACGGCCTCTCACCGACGACATTCCTAACTGTTGGGAATGGGGGACGCTGAACCACGAATGTATCGTGGGCATCAAAGCCTGCATCGATTATTGGGAACAACTCGGCCGCCACGCGAAGCCCGCTGTCACCACCCGGCGCGGCGCCATCCTGGCCGCCCACGAAGCCATCCATGAGCACGAGCGCGAGATGATGGAGAAGATGATCGCGGGCTTGCTTGCCATTCCCGGATTGAAGCTTTACGGCATCAGCGACCCGCCGCACTTCCAGAGTCGTTGCGCGACGATGGTGGTCCGCATCGAAGGCCACACGCCGCTGGAGCTGGCAACCAAGCTCGGCGAGCAAGGCTTCTTCACGTGGGACGGAAACTACTATGCGCTGAATGTTACCGAGCAGCTAGACGTCGAGCGGCTGGGAGGATTTCTGCGCATCGGTCTGGTGCACTACAACACTATGGAGGAAGTGGAGAGACTGCTGGCAGCGCTGCGGGAAATTGTCGGTTGAGCTGGCGGTCGCGGTCGGGCTTCGCCCGACTGGACAGCCGAGGACGGCTGTCCCCACGTGACATGTGCGACTGCTAGCGCCGCAGCTCTTCCACGCGGTCTCCGCGTCCTACCAGTGTTACGCTCGCCAGGCCGATAAACAGGCCGTGTTCAACGATGCCGGGCGTATTGCTCAGGGCGAGCGCCAGCGCGGGTGGGTCTGCGATCTCTCCGAAGCTGCAATCGAGAATCTGATTGCCGTTGTCGGTCAGGTAAGCACTGCCGTCAGGCTTCGTGCGCAACTTGGGCGACGCGCCGAGCGACACGATCTTCCTCTCGACCACGCCCCGCGCAAACGAAATTACTTCGACCGGCAAGGGGAATTTGCCGAGCACGGCAACAATCTTTGCGGAGTCCGCGACCACCACCATCTTCCTGGACGCAAATGCGACGACCTTCTCACGTAGCAGCGCACCGCCGCCGCCTTTGATCAGGTTCAGCTTGGGATCGACCTCATCGGCGCCGTCGATCGTGATATCGATTTCCGGATGTTCGTCGAGCGTGGTCAGCCGAATGCCAACGGCGCGCGCCAGATCGGCGGTCTGCAAGGAAGTTGGGATTCCGATGATTTTTAGTCCCGCTTTCACGCGCTCGCCCAGAGCAACGACCGCGAAGTAGGCGGTCGAGCCAGTGCCTAATCCAACAACATCGCCGTCACGCGCCAGCTCCGCGGCAGCGCGACCGGCGGCTTCTTTTTCTTGCCCATTGGCCATGGATCACCTCTAATTTCGATCAACTCGATCGATGTATTCGGGCAGGCTCATTCTAACCAGATTTTGCCGTCCCGAGCGCAGCGAAGATTCTGTATTTTGCGACGAACTGCCGATCCCTCGCTTCGCTCGGGATGACAATTCATTAAAGGTGCCGGTCGCGTGCACCATTTCGTATCCGACGACTTGCAACACATCTTCTAGTTCAAAATCATCTTCCCCAAAATCTCTTTAAGCAGCTTCGCGGCAACCGTCGCCGTGATCTGCGTGTTGTCTTGCGCGGGATTGTATTCCACCACATCGGCGCCGGCAATTTTCCCATTGATAGCCTGCAGGTGCGCGATCGCTTCCCTGACCGACATCCCTCCGGGCTCGCGATGCGAAATGCCGGGCGCAAAAGCGGGATCAAGCGCATCCATGTCGAACGAAATGTACACCGGGCCATCGACCTTCATGCGGTCGAGCGCGGGCAGGTGGCGCATCTCGATGATCTCGACGCCAAATTTTTTGGCTTGCTCCCGTTGATGTCCATTGATGGTGCGAATCCCGATCTGGATCAAGCGCTTGGCCGCGCCCTCCTCCATGATGCGTGCAAATGGGCAAGCATGCGATAGCCGGTTGCCTTCGAGTTCGTCGTAGAGATCGGGGTGCGCATCGAAGTGGAGGATGGTCAGTCCGGGAACGCGCTTGCCGAAGGCGCGAACGATCGGCAGGGTAATCGAGTGGTCGCCGCCAAGGCACACTGGGCGCAGACCTCGGTCAAGCAATTCGCCGACTTTCCTTTCGATCGCGGCGAACGGCTCATCGAAGGTGAACTTCAGATCGCCGGCATCGCAGTAGGTGCCTTCGGCGCTGAGGTCGACGCCCGTTTCCGTCCACGAGTTCGACGAAATGGAATTGAAGGCCACGCGGATGATCGGCGGCGCTCCGGCCGCTCCTCGCAACCACGAAGAGTTGGCATCGAATGGGACGCCGAGAATGACAGGGGTTCCGGGCTTGGCCGTGTCGGGACGAAGCGTCATGGAAGTGTTCCTCTTGTTTCAGAATAATCTGTTTCAGAATAATGGTGGCGAGCGCATCTTGCTGTGACCGCCGACACAGCGCTTGCTGGTGGAGAGCCGGGCGTCCCCGCCCGGCGGACGGGCAAGACGCCCGTCGCTCCACCGAAATCACTGCTTCCGGAGGAATCGGCCACGCAGGGCGTCGCATCCGTTATTCTATAGAAGACCTCTTATGGCGACTTCAACTCGGAATACCAGCGGGGGAGCGGCTCCTCCAATCATTGAAAACCACGAACGGGAACGTACGTTTGGGCTGTTCCGGCAATTTGGATATCTGGAGGCCGAACTGAACCCGCTCGGCCTGCTGCCTCCGCAACCGCATCTCGACTTACAGATCCACAACGAGTGGGCGCGCGAAGCACGGCGCATTTATTGCGGAAGCCTCGGTATGGAGTTCATGCACATTGCCGACCCGGAGCGGCGACGCTGGATTCAGGAACGCATCGAGGGGTCCCCGCCTGCGGTCGACCAGGAGCGTGCGCTGGACCTGCTGTTGCGCGCTGACCTGTTTGAGCAGACCCTGCAGCAGCGATATCTCGGCAACAAACGTTTCTCCCTCGAAGGCAGCACGTCTTTGTTGCCCGCGGTGGATGAGGTTCTCGACGTAGCCGGCGAGCGCGGTGCCGTGGAACTGGTGATGGGCATGAGCCATCGGGGACGGCTGAACGTCATTATTCATTTAGCCAGGCGCCCGGCGGAGCAGGTCTTTGCGGAATTTGAGGATGTGGATCCACGCAGCGTTTTGGGGTCGGGCGACGTGAAGTATCACATGGGCGCGACCGGCGAGTACGTCACCAGGAGCGGGAAGAAAATTCATATCCACCTGGCGTCGAATCCCAGTCACCTCGAAGCCGTGGATCCGGTGACGGTCGGACGCACTCGCGCTAAGCAGGACCGCGCCGGTGAAGGCGGAAAGGCAAAGTATCTGCCGCTGCTGGTACACGGCGACGCCGCGTTCGCGGGGCAAGGCATCACGGCGGAGACGCTGAATTATGCGGACCTGGCTGGTTACACCGTGGGCGGGACCATCCACGTTATCGTCAACAACCTGATCGGGTTCACCACCAATTCCCGCGACGAGCATTCCTCGCGCTTCTCGGCTCAACTCGCGCGCCGGCAAGCGATTCCAATCTTTCACGTGAATGGTGAAGACGTGGATGCCGTAATCCGGATTGCTCGCATCGCCACCGAGTACCGCTACAAATTCGGCACCGACGTGGTCATCGACCTGATCGGCTACCGGCGCCATGGGCATAGCGAAGTGGATGATCCCACTGTGACCCAACCGCTGATGTATAAGGCGATCAAACAGCATCCGCCCTTGTACCAGATTTACGCCAAACAAATCGGCGTCGCAAATATTGCGGAGCGAGTGGGGACGGTCAAGAGCGAGTACGAGGCCGCACAGACCAGCGCGACTCTGTTTACCAAGAAGCAACTCATGCGCGATCTGCCAAACTACTGGGACAACTATTTCGGGGGACTCTACAAACCGGATTTTGAGCAGCCCACGGGCGTCGCCCGTGCGGAGTTGGTCGAACTCACCGAGCGTTTGACCACGTATCCAGAGGGTTTCCACATCCATCCCAAGGTGAAGAAGTTGCTGGAGCAGCGCAAGGAAATGGGGACGGGCAAGAAGCCGGTTGACTATGGCATGGCGGAGGCGCTGGCTTTCGCCAGCCTGGTGAAGCAGGGGATTCCGGTGCGCCTGAGCGGGCAGGACTCGCGGCGCGCCACCTTCAATCAGCGCCACTCGGTGCTGCTGGATATTGAGGATGAGACGGAATACGTTCCGCTGCGCCACATTGCGCCGAGCCAGGGGGCGTGCGACATCTATAACTCAACGCTTTCGGAAGCCGGCGTGATGGGATTTGAGTACGGGTACAGTCGCGATTATCCCGAGGCGCTGGTGCTGTGGGAAGCGCAGTTTGGCGATTTTGCGAACGTTGCACAAGCCGTAATCGACCAGTTTGTGTGTGCCGGCGAGGACAAGTGGAATCTGCTCTCAGGACTTGTTCTGTTGCTGCCCCACGGCTACGAAGGGCAGGGTCCGGAGCATTCCAGTGCCCGCATCGAGCGTTTTTTGCAGCTGGCGGCGCGCGACAATATCCAGATATGTCAGCCTTCGAATGCAGGGCAGTATTTCCACCTGTTGCGGCGGCAGGCCCTGCGCAAGTGGAGGAAGCCTCTGATTGTATTCACGCCCAAGAGCATGCTCCGGCATCCGGACGCCCTCTCTCCGCTGGAAGATCTGACGCATCAGCGGTTTCTGCCGGTGATTCCGGACACGGAAGCGCACGATGCCAAGCGGATTCTGATCTGCACCGGAAAGATCGGGCACGAACTTCGCACCGAACGTCAGAAGCGCAACGACAAAGACTTGAGCACCGCCATTATCTTCCTCGAGCAGATGTACCCGTTTCCGGAGGCGGAACTGACGGCGGAACTGGAGCGTCATGGGGCTGCGCGAGATATTGTCTGGGTGCAGGAAGAGCCGTCCAACATGGGTGCGCTTTCCTACATGCTCCCGCGCTTAAAGCACATCGCAAATGAGCGGCCCGTGCATTCCGTGAAACGTTCTGGCAGTGCGAGTCCGGCTACCGGTTCGGCAAAGGCCCACGATGTGGAGCAGAAGACGTTGTTGGCGCTGGCCTTCACGACGATGGGCTGAAAACCGCCGAACTGACAACGCCGGCGACGAGAGAAAATAATAGCCCAGGAGCGGTGTTCGATCCTGAGCTATTTTCAATTCCTATTTTCAATGACCGGCAAACGGGGCAAGCCCCGTCTTTACAGCGACCTGCCCATTGTCTTACGGCCAGCGCTTGGCCGCATCTTCCCAGCCGGCGACGCGCGCCGGAGCGGTTGCTCCCTGGGCCGCCACCACCGGTGGAATCCGTACCGGTTGCTGCGCTACCACAGCCGTTAAGCTCGGCTTGGGCGCTTCAGCCAGTGACTCTTTTTCTTCCGAAAGCAACGGGGCGGCGACGCGCAACGCCTCAACTTCTTTTTCCAGTCGAGTCAGTTCAAGTTCCTTCTGCCGTAAAACCTCGTACACATTTTTCATACTTGGGCACCTGTATGTTGCAACAAGAGATTAAGCGCAGACTATGGCTTCCACCGGCAATTTGTCAAGGAAAACAGGCGCCTCACAAAAACTTTACGGCTGCGAACTGACCTCCAGCAGCAGATAATCCTTGAACTGCGCCGCCAGTTTCGCCACACCGTTGGCCGCCGCATCCACTGTACCAAGGTCTTTGGCCTCGCCGTAGTCGGTGACCCGATACTTCCCAGGCCTCAATCCGCGCAGATCGACTTCGCCCTTCCATTCCGCCGACGACACGAAGAACGCGTAATACATCTTGCCGTCTTTCGCGATCGCATATCCCTCGGGCGTGTCGTAGCCGGTCACATAAAGATCCCTGAACTCGCCCTTTGAAAGCATTTTCTCGTTATACAAACCGATCCACTTCTTCCAGCGCTCTTCTTTCGCAGCGGTCAGATTGACGTCCTTGAATTTCGGACCGGGATCGGGCCAGACGAACTTCGTCCCCACCACACCTCCGGCTCCAATCGTGGAAGCAAAATCGTCGCCGTGCTCTTTCCAGTTGTTCCCAACTTTGGTCATCGCAGAAAGTTCGACGTGATCGCCATACACCGCGGATTCGGGCCCCAGCAAAGCCTTATACATCTTGATGCGCCGCCGCACCTGCACCGCCCCCACCGGGTCGGCCGTCACTGCCTGATCCATAAACGGGAGCCAGGCCAGCGACGGAGGCGTGCCACACGGACAGGTCTGGGTCACGCTCTGCGGCTTCAGTGCGCGCGTCGTCTGGAAGATTACTTTGTAGACATCCCCCATCGCATTGACCGAATCCTGCGGCGACTTGTGATGGTGCGCCGGGTTGTAGCAGGCCGGAACGCTGTAGATATTGTCCAGCTTGCTACCATCGAATCCCCAATCGCGAATGAATTTTTCCGTTAGCTGCTTGTAATACGCCCGCACTTCGGGCACTGCCGGACACAACACCGCCAGGCCGCGAGTCATGCGCGCATGCTTGCCGTTCTTGTCCAGAATCAACCACTCCGGATGCTCTTGCGCGATTTTCGAAACCGCATACTTGTGCAATTCGTATTTTCCCTCGCCGTCCTCGGCCCCGAGCGGCAGCCACCACAACTGCGCCAGCATGCCTTCCTTGTGAAAGTCGTCGGTCATCTTCTTGATGGAGTCTCCGGGAAAAGTATCTGCGCGCGGATTCCAGTCGCCATAGTTGTCGAACCAGCGATCGTCAAGCGTCACCCACTTGATGCCCATCTCCTTCAGCTTCGGGACCGTGCCCAGCATCTGCGCCGGCGTCACATCGGCCTCGTATCCCCAGCCACACCAGCTCACGTTATAGGCTTCGCTCGACGGCTTCGGCAGTTCCCAGCCTTCTTTCTGCAGCACACTCGACCAAATCCGCAGCGGCTCATAGAAGTCGCCCGCAAAGACTGAGACGAAACTGCGCGGAGTAGAGTACGTCTCACCCGGCTTCAGCGTGATATTGGCGGCGTAGTCAATCTCGGTATTGACGCGTCCATCGGTTCCCACTTTTGCCGGGATCGCCGCGGAAATCGGAATCGTCTCCACGTGGCCGACCGCTTCGCCCACCTGGCGCGTCCAAAAAGCCACCACCGGAATCCCGCCACCATAGCCGCCTTTGACCATCTCTCCCATGGCATTTGGCTGGGACAAAGTTGGCGTCGGCTTCACGACATCGTCTTTTCCCCAGTCGTAGCTCGCGCCATGAAACGACCACATCTGCCACGGCTGCGCCTTCGTGTCGCCCAGTCGCGCATTCAATCGACGCCGCTGATTCACGCTTTTTTCGATGGTAACTACGCTAGCGCCAGTGTTCTTGTATTCCACAGTGCTCAGCAGAATGTTCGGAAACTTGTCATAGACTTCGAGCGCCAGCACGCGCTGCAAATTCGTCCCTGATGGCCCGAGCGGACGGGCCGGAATCTCCAACCGCTTTCCAACGCCCATCTTCCCGACCGCCTCGTGCACCTGCGCCTGCTGGAAGTCGAGCGTGAAATACAGGTCTTTGCCCGCCACCCGCACAAAATTGCTGTCGGCGGGAGCGCCGACGATGGGGTCGTCGAGCGAAAGCTTCTGCCCATTTTGAAGCAGAGATGCTTGCACATAGCCTCCCGGCGTTACCTGAAACTCAGCCGCGCTCGTGGTCAGCACCACCGGCCCGCCGTCGTTCACGTCCACCTTGATCGTGGAAGGCTGAGTGGGTTCCGGCTTGCCGGTCGCGGTCTTCAACCGCGACTGCAGAGGCGATTTCGGCAACTTCGAGCAAGCCGTCAGCATGAGTGTGAGAACGAGCAGGGCGCCCAGCAATGTGTCGAGCAGGGCAATCCAGTGTTTGCGGGCAATCATGAAAAACCTCTCTCTTTGTTGTTGTTCTGCCTGAGGTTCAACCATCTGTGACTCCGCAAGCTTATACAACCGCGCGTCCGTTAGCTTGAAGCAAAATATCGCAGTTGACAAACGCTATTAAACGAAAGTAAAAGTAATGGTTCGTAATATTACACCGAAAGCTCGCAGTTCCAGCACCCGAATTTTTGCCTGGGCGAACCAGGCCGCTGGCAAACATTCGAGTTTAGCGCCCAGGAGCCTCGCCATGTTTGTCCGTTTTTTTCGCCTGCAAACTTACTCGGCTTTTTTTCTTTTTACGGTTTTCACTGTTGTTACGCCGCTATGGGCGCAAAAAGACGCCGGAGCCATTGTCGGCCTGGTGCGCGACAGCAGCGGTGCGGTGGTTACGGGCGCCACGGTCACCGTGGAGGACGTGGATCGCGGCATTCAACTCACCCTCTCCACGAGCGATCAGGGAGAGTATGTCGCCAGCCCGCTCCGGATCGGCCGTTACAGTGTCACGGTCGAAAAGGAGGGATTCAAGAAGGCGGTTGCTGGCCCGATTCAAGTGAACATCCAGGATCGGGTCGGCGTTAATCTGAAGCTTCAGCCTGGCATGACAACGGAAGTGGTCACGGTCACCGGCGAGCGTGCGCAGCTCGAAACCGAAACTTCCGAGCTGGGCCAGGTAGTGGACAGCCGGCGGATCAACGCGCTTCCCTTGAACGGACGCAACTACGCGCAACTCGCTCTTCTCGGCACTGGCGTCGCACCGGCTGAGCCCGGATCGCGCGTCGAAACCACCTTCGGATTCAGCGCTGGCGGTGCCCGTTCCCTGCAAAACAACTTTCTGCTCGACGGCATCGACAACAATGCGAACCTTGGCGACGTGCTCAACGGATCGGCATATGTGATCCAGCCCTCGGTAGACGCCATCGCCGAGTTCAAAGTCGAGACCAATTCGTATAGCGCCGAATTCGGCCGCGGCAACGGAGCCATCATGAACGCCGTGATCAAATCTGGCACCAACAAGATTCACGGCGATGTGTTTGAGTTTCTGCGGAACGAAAAATTTGATGCCATCAACGCCTTCGACAGCGGCCAGCAGCCATACAAGCAGAATCAGTTCGGCTTTACGCTGGGCGGGCCGATCATCAAGAACAAAACCTTTTTTTTCGGGGACTACGAAGGCCTACGCATTCGCCAGGGGCTACCGCAACTGTCCACGGTTCCCACGCAAGACCAAATTGGCGGAGACTTTTCCGCGCTTCTCGACCTGAACACTCCAGCGATCGCCGTCGATATGAATGGCAATCCTACCAATCAGAATGCGGTGGACTGCAGCGGCAATCCAACTTATCAGGGAGAGATATTCTACTCGCGGCAGGCACAGCAAAATCGATTCGACCGAAACCCCAACGGCCTGTGCGGCGTCCCTATCGGAGGCTACGCCCCTGGCGGACTGCCGGCCAACATATTCAACGGCACCAACGGCAGCATCGATCCGCTGGCGGCACGCTTGGCTGCGCTCTTTCCCCTGCCCAATAGCGGTCTGCCCGGCGGCAATTTTCTATCCGATCCCAAGCGCAGCGAAACCCAAAACAAGTTCGATGTCCGCCTCGATCATACGTTCAGCGAAAAGGACAATTTCTTCGCCCGCTTCAGCTACGGCAAAGACAACACTTTCTTGCCCTCGCCTTTCAACAACGTGCTTGACGGCGGCAGCTTTCAGGATGGCTACAGCGAAAACTCAGCCCGCGGCCTGGCCGCCAGCGAGGTCCACACTTTTCGCAACAACCTGATCAACGAATTTCGTTTCGGCTTCAACCACCTCAACTCCCACCGCTTCAATCTGAACTACAACGTTGACGTGTCGAAGCAACTCGACTTTCCCGGAGTTCCCTTCGGGCCGAACATCGGCGGCCTGCCTTCCATTGGCTTTGCCGATGGCACAACAGCCATTGGCAGTTCCGGATATCTGCCGTCGCTCGAAAAGCAGCACAGCTACGTTCTTACCGACAACTTGAGCTGGACCCGAGGCCGCCACGCCGTAAAATTTGGCGCCGAACTTCGCTTCGAACAATTCACCATATTCCAGCCGGCCTCTCCTCGTGGCGACATGAGCTTCGGCAGCGACTTCACCGACAATCCCGCCTCCCCGGGATCTGGCGGCGAGTCGATCGCGACCTTCCTGCTCGGTATTCCTGACGGCGGAGATATCACCAGCCTGCATAACGTTGACTACCGCCGGCAGATTTACGCGGTCTATGGTATTGACGACATCAAAGTAACTCCGCGGCTCACACTGAACTTAGGTCTGCGTTACGAACTCTTCACTACCATCAAAGAGGCGAACGACCAGGCCGCGACGTTTGATTTCAACTCGCTCTCGTTGATCGTTCCCCGCGGACAGAACCAGCCATTGACAGCCACGCTCGCCACCGAGCTCAATGTTCAGCGCAACGGTTCCCGCGGACTGATCAGTCCCGATCTCAATAATTTCGCACCGCGCATTGGGCTCGCCTACCAACTGTCCGACAAGCTGGTCCTCCGCGGCGGGTACGGCATCTTCTATGGCGGACAGGAAAACGGCCCATTCTCCAACCCGAGTCCCGGCTTCAATCCTCCGTACTTTGACTCGCAGAATTTCTCCCCGTTCTGCAGCGCGGCATCCGCAAATTCTGATAGTGGCCAGCTCGACTGCTCGATCTCGGCCACGAACTCTGGCTTGCCGCTGAACGTCCTGAAGGATGGTTTTCCCGCCGGTTCGCTCACCGATCCGAACACGCCGAACCTCTACTCCCTCGATCCGCACCTGGTCACACCTTACACGCAGCAGTGGCACATGGGTCTCGAGTATCAGTTGCCCCACGACACCGTTCTCGAAGTTTCCTACGGAGGCTCTCGTGGATTGAAACTCTTCGCTTTCTACAATGGCAACCAAGCCGTTCCTACCGCGAACGCAACGGACGCGACCGCGCCGCGGCGTCCTGCCCACAATGCCGCCCCTGACGCTTCCGGTTCCTGCACTTTGGCGACCCCCGACAACTGCAATCCGGCGCTCGATACCGGCATCGGCACGTTCCGTTCGAATACACAATCGAACTACAACTCGCTGCAAGTTCGCCTCGAAAAGCGCTTCTCGCATGGACTCCAGTACGAAGCGGCGTACACCTTCTCGCACGCCCTAGACAACGCTTCAAGCGCCAGCCTCGGCTCGGTGAACAACGGAGATTTTCAAGACCAGCGATTCCCCAACGCCAACTACAGCAATGCTGATTTCGACGTGCGCCACCGCTTCGTTTTCAGCTATGTTTACGATTTGCCCTTTGGCCGCGGACGCATGTTTGCCAAAAACGCTTCCGGCGTCGTGAATCAGATTCTCGGCAACTGGCAAATGACCGGCGTCTTTTCCGCCGCCACCGGCAATTACTACACCGCGACTGACATCGTTTCGGTCGCCAATGCCGATTGCGGCGGCACCGTCGGCTTTAATTGCGCCCGCCCCAACCTGGTCGGCAATCCGAACGCCACGCCCTGCGTTCCGGGGACGCTGTTCAACACCTGCGCGTTTGTACACAACGATGTCCAGGGAACGTTCGGCAATGCGGGTCGCAACATTATCCAGGGCCCTGGATACAAAACTTGGGACACCTCTCTGGTCAAACAGTTTCCGATTCGCGAGCAAATGCACCTTGAATTCCGCGCGGAATTTTTCAACATCCTCAACCATGTGAATTATTTGTTTGGACAGTTTGGCGGGATCAGCGCCGAGCCAACGCCCCTGGAACTTGATCCGAATAACATTAATACTGCGACGAACCCTCAAGCGAGCAGTTTCGGATATCCGCTGGCGTCGCGCGCGCCACGGCAGATTCAATTCGCGCTGAAGTTTTATTTCTGACGCGGAGCCACGGACAGAAACGTCCACCACGAAGATACTGAATCACGGGGAATTCCTAAAGCAGTCCTCGGTGACTCCGTGGTGGATTTTTATCGTAAGGCCGGGAGCTAATCCGTCAGCCGAAGGGACGCGCGTCGTTTGACCGGACTTTCTAGCTGACTTGCCACACCGTATCCAGAACCGTGCCATCCACCCACTTCACCACCGCGCACGGTCGATCGCCCAACTTCGGCCGCACCGGCTTGCCACAAATTTTCTCGACTTCCGCCTTGATGTCCTGAATTGGACGAACTGGCAGGTTCGATCCCTTGACCGCATCGAGCAGGTCCATGCGTCGCGGATTGATCGCAATTCCGCGCTCGGTCACGACCACGTCAATCATCTCGCCCGGCCCCGTCATTGTCGTGACCTCGTCCACGATCACGGGAATGCGATCGCGGAATGAAGGCAGCGCAAGAACGGTGCACCCCGCAAACAGGCAGTTCTGCCATCCGCCAATACCGTGCAGCAATCGCCCATCGGAGTGCGTCACCACGTTGGCGTTGAAGTTCACGTCAACTTCCGTCGCACCCAGGACCACGGCATCGACCAGCGAGGCGAAGTTTCCCTTACCGTGATAGTTGTACGAAATGAACGGCGAAGTGGCCACATGCCGCGGATCGTTCGCCATCGATTTCACGCCGTCAAGATCAAACGTCTGTCCATCCAGGATGTAATCCGTCAGCCCTTCTTGCAGCAACTCGACCAGAACTTTCGTCGATCCACCGCGAACAAACCGCGCCTTGACTCCATCCTGCTTCATCATCAGTTTCAGATACTGCACGAATGCCAGCGCGATTCCACCCGCTCCCGCCTGAAACGAAAATCCGTTCTTCATGATTCCGGCTGCCCGCAGAAACTGGGCAACCAACTCCGCAATCCGCAGCCGGTCCGGCGAACGCGTAATCTGCGTCGTGCCGGAAACAATCTTCGCCGGGTCGCCAATCGTTTCCACTTCCACCACAAAGTCCACGTTGTTGCCCTGAATCTGCCAGGGCACACAAGGAAATCGCACGAGGTTATCGGTGACCACAATGACGCGATCAGCATACGTCGAATCCGCCAGCGCAAAACCCAGCGAGCCACAGGCCGACTTGCCATGCGAGCCATCCGCGTTCCCGAAAAAATCGGCGGTCGGCGCCGCAATCACTGCGACATCAACGTGAACTTCTCCGTCCTGGATCGCCTGGTAGCGACCACCATGCGAACGCAGCACACCCATGCCGCGCATCTTCCCCTGCGTGCAGTAGTCGCCCAGGGGCCCGTTCATCGAGCCCTCGATGTGATGGATCACGCCTTTCTCCATCAGTTCAATCGCACTCTTCTGCGAAGGAAACGACGCGCTCGGAAACCACATCAGATCTTTAACGCCAATCCTGGCAGCCGCGTCCAGCGCCATCAGCGCCACTTTATCGCCGTCGCGCAGATGATGATGGGTCGAGATCACCATCCCGTCGCGCAGCCCGCACTTGCGCAGCGCCGTCTCCAGGTCGGCCACCCGCTTATCGCCACTATCTGGATAATCTTTATTGGAGCAGATTGCGGGCGCCGCTTTTCGCGCGCGCGGCTGATATTTTCCTGCGCCCAGAAACGGAATCTGCGGCTTGCCATTCACCATCGTCGGCACGGCACGCCCTACCGCGTTATGCGCCAGTTCTACTCGCTCACTCACGAAATCACTCCCATCGCCTTCGCCCGCTCCACCAGCTTCAGCGCCCGCTGCACAACCGGTGGATCGATCATCTTCGAACCCAGACTCACTACGGACAATCCCTTGTTCTGCGCTTCCTCAAAAGCAGTAACCACCTTTCGAGCTTTTTCGATCTCGACTGCGGTTGGCTGAAACGCCTCGTGGATCACCCGGATCTGCCCGGGATGGATGCAGCCCATGCCTTCGAATCCCGCCGCCCGTGAGGCTTCTCCCCATCGCCGCAGACCGTCCATGTCGGCGACATCGCTGAAGACCGAGTCAATCGCCTGCACCCCCGCGGCGCGCGCCGCATTCACCACGCGCGATCGCGCATATTGCGACTCATGCCCTTCCGCGGTCTTCACCACGCCCAGATCGGACGTGTAATCCTCAAGCCCAATCGTCAGCGCCGCCACGTTTTCGCTCGCCGTCGCGACGGCGAATGCGTTCTCGATCCCCAGCGCCGACTCCAGAATCGGCATGATCCAGATCGATCGGATAATTCCGTTGCGCGCCTTGATCTCGCCGATCATGCGATCCACTTCCCTCACCTGTTCGGGCTCCTCGACCTTCGGAATCAGAATCAGGTCCGGACTCTCGCCCACCACTTCCGCCAGATCTTCGAGCCCCAGCGGCAACTGGTTAATACGCACCATGCGCTCACACGATCCAAAATCGACTGTCCGCAATGTGTTTCGGACCAGGATGCGAGCGGCATCTTTCTCTCCGCGATGCACCGAATCTTCTAAATCGAGAATCACGGCATCCGGTCCATGCAATGAGGCGTTGATGTAGTACTTCGGTTCGGAGCCCGGCAGATACAAACGCGATCGACGAAGCCGGTCTTTTTGCGACGGCGCCCTTAGCGGATGCTGCTGCGGCAGCGAGCGTTTGCCAAGCGCGATCCCTGCGCGCCGTGCCGCGGCCTCGATGCGAGCCGCGATAATAAATGGCAGTGCGCCTTCATCATGAATCGCAACCCGCGCGTGCTTCACTCCGAGTTCGCCCAGAACTTCTCGGGTCTGTTCCAGGATCGCCGTGCCGTAATAGGGCGCAACCCGCGACTCCAGTGAGATCTCGACCCCGCCACTGTCCCGCGCCTCAAAGCCGACGTGCACATCCGACCGAACTTCTTTGCCCCAATGGCCTGCCTCGGCAAAACGCGGGGACGCAGTCTCGACAGCGCTGCTCATAATTTCCTCAAGAACTCACAGGTTATTTCAGTTTCTCCAAAATTGCGTCCGTCATCTTCATCGTCGAAGCCGCACCCTCACTGATCGCTTTCGGACCACCCGTAAATCGCATCATATCGTAAGTCCGGACCTTCCCTTCGCGCACAACGTCCGTTATCGCCTTGCGAATGCGATTGGCGTTCTCGTCTTCGCCGACATGATCGAGCATCATCGCCGCCGAAAGAATCATCGCAATGGGATTCACGATAGGCGGATTCAGCTCGGCATACTTCGGCGCCGACCCGTGTGTCGGCTCGAAGACTGCCACGTCATCCCCAATGTTGCCGGACGCCGCGAATCCCAGCCCACCCACCAGTCCCGCAAACGCGTCCGAAAGAATGTCGCCGAAAAGATTCGAGGAAACAACTACCTTGTACTCCTCGGGGTTTTTGTTCAGCCACATCAGTTGCGCGTCAATGTTCGTCGACCAAAGCGCAATTCCCGGATAATTTGTCGCCACCTCTTTTGCCACTTCTTCCATCATGCCCGAAGTCTCGCGCACCACATTTGGCTTCTCGCAAATTGTCACGCCCTGGAACCCACGCTTCTTCGCATATTCGAAAGCCGCGGTCACGATGCGCTGGGCCGCCTTCCGAGTAATGATGCGGCAACTCACCGCGATCTCCGGTCCGGGCACGCTGGCAAAAGCCTTGAACCGGGGATGGCTGTTCAGCGCCGCGCGCACGTTATCAGGAGGATTTGTCCACTCCACGCCTGCGTACATGCCCTCTGTGCCCTGCCGGAATACCGTGGTGTCGATCTGGGGCTCGTCGTAACCGCCATCCGGTTTCTTGCGAATGTAATTCAACGGATTGCCAATGAACCCGACGCACGGCCGCATGCAAATATCAAGATTGAATTTCTGCCGCATGGTCACGATTGGCGAGTAATAAACATAACCCTTCCCTTGCAGCTCGGGCTTAAGCTCCGCCTGCGCCGCCTTATTCGGCTTCGAAGTAATCGCGCCAAACAAACCCAGCTTATGCTTGGTTAGTAACTCGATCGTTCGATCCGGCAACGCATTGCCCTCCGCGCACCAGCAGTCCCATCCGATATCGGCATGAATGTACTCAGCGTCAAAGCCGACCGCTTTCAAAACCCGCAATGACTCCGGCAGGACTTGATTTCCGATGCCGTCTCCCGGCATGGTGATGACTGTGTGTTTCGCCATAATTGCTCCTTAGATCAAAACTGTTCACCGTCGAGACGCAGAGTGCGCTGAAAACAACTAAACAGGATTGTCATCCTGGGCAAAGCGAAAACCCTGCTTTGTCTCAACGTCCTTCGGCGTCTCGGCGGCAAGGAAATCTATGCTACGCCTAGTTTCTTTGCCACCAGATTCTCTACTCCGCCGGCAATCACCAGCGACTGCGGCACGCTGCCCAGCGCGGGGAAGGTAAATGTTTCTCCACGCCACGAGATGGTACTCGAAGTGAAATCGATGTCAATCTGGTCACCGGGAATGATCGTCTTTTGCTTCGCCGCTATCTCCTCCGCAAATTGCTCGCGTACGCGCGCCACAAATTCCGGCATCTCGATACACAAAAAGCCATTATTGAACGCGTTACGCAGATAAGTCTGCGAGAAGCTGGCCGCGATCACCAGCGGAATGCCTTTCGCCTTCAGGCACGTGACTGCCTGTTCGCGGCTCGACCCAGTGCCAAAGTTAAACTGGCTGACGATCACGTCGCCCGCTTCCGTGCGCGCTCCGAACTGTAAATCGTAGTTCTCCATTACCACTTTCGCCATCATTTCCGGAGTCATATCATCGCGGTAGGTGTAGTCCTTGCCGTAAATCGCATCGGTGTTGACGTTATCCTGCGGCATGAACACCAGTCGCCCCTTCACGCGCTGCGGAAAGCCCGCCAGGATTTCAACTTGCTCCGCCTCGCCCGACGCTGTCGCCAAATCGGTGTAGGCACGCTGCGGCACGCGATTCGCGAATTCATGCGGCCCTCGAATGTAACCGGCAACCGCCGATGCCGCCACCACTTCCGGACTCGCCAGGTAGCACTTCGCATCCCGAGATCCCATGCGGCCCTTGAAGTTTCGATTCGTCGCCGAGATCCCAACCTCCCCCGCCTCAAGCAATCCCACGCCCAGCCCAATACACGGCCCGCAGCCCGACGGCAGCGGCTGCGCGCCCGCATCCATCAACGTCTGCCAGATGCCACGCTTCTCAGCCTCTTCCTGCACCCACTTGCTGGCTGCGCTCAAGTAGAACTTCACGCCCGCGGCAACCTTCTGACCCTTGAGCACTTTCGCCGCCGCCGCCAGATCTTCCAGTCGCGAATTTACGCACGAAATCAGATACGCCTTCTGGATCGCAACTTTGTTCTTCTCGATCTCAGCCAACGACTGCATCGCCTGCACCGTGTCGGGTCCCGACACGTGCGGAGTCACTTGTCCGAGATCGAGCGTAATCCGCGCCGCATAGACCGCATCGGCATCGGGCGCCGCAGGATTCTTCTCCCAGCTCGCAATGTCGCTCTCCGTGAACCGCTCCACCCCTATCGCTTTGAGCCGCGAATCAACGCCGCGCAAATACTGGATCGTAACCTCGTCCACGGGAAACCAGCCCACCAGCGGACCCCACTCCGTGGTCATATTCGAAATCGAAAGCCGGGCATCCATCGAGAGCGACGCCACTCCCGGCCCCGTGAATTCGACCGCCGCATTCAGGCATTCGTCGTGGTTATAGAGCCCGCACAAAGTAATGATGACATCCTTGCCCGTGACGCCGTCCGGCAACTTGCCTTCCAGCACGACTTGAATCGAACGCGGAATCTGCCACCAGAATTCGCCCGTGGCCCACACTGCGGCGGCATCCGTGCGAACGATCGGCGTTCCAATCGCACCCAACGCGCCGTACATATTGGAATGTGAATCCGACGCGACCACGAACGAACCGGGGACCACATATCCGCGCTCCACCATGATCTGGTGCCCGATGCCCGACCCGGCTGGATAGAAGTCCACGCCCTGCTCTTTGGCGAACGCTTCAATCGCGCGGTACTTCTTCAGATTCGTTTCATCCTGATTTTGGATGTCATGATCGAGAGCGAACGTGAGCTGCTGCGGATCTTTCACCTTCTTCGCGCCGATGCCCTTGAACTTGCTCATCACCGCCGACGTGTTGTCATGCGTCATACAGCGGCGCGGACGAATCGACAGGAAATCCCCCGTCCGAAGCGGCCGCGCCGGCCCTTCGGTCATGTGTTTCTGCGCGATTTTTTCCACGATGGTCTGCCCCATGATGAACTCCCGATAACTCAGCCTTTCCGCTTCAACTCAAACCCCAGATACATCATCTGCCCAATGTGATGGTGCAGATGCGTCGCGCACTGCAGCACCATATCGAACCTGTCACGGGCGTCTGCACCCACTGCTATGTATTCCTTTGACCAGTCTTCCGCCGACTGACTGTTGATCGCGCCGACCACCATCTCAATCGCCTGATCGAATTTCTTCAACACTTCTGCCTTCGATGGCCGCGTCGCGTCAGAAAATTCCAGGGGACGATCCCGCACATAGCCCGTCACTGCAATCTGCGCTCCGATGTAGTAATTCAGGTTGCCGGTGAGATGGAGCACCAGGTGGCCAAAGCTATTGCCGAATGCGAAGGGCTTGGCCCAAAACTGCTCATCGCTCAGCGTCACCGCCAGTTCGCGAACCCCGCACCCTAGTTTCGTATAACGCGCTGCCAGGCTCGATGCGACCGTTTCTTTCAGATCAGTCATTCTTCATCCTCAACGCTGCTTCTTACTCTTCACCTTTGCCTTCGACTTCGTAGTCTTCGCTTTGCTGTGCGCCGCTTTCTTCTTCACATCGGCCTTCATCAGCGCCATCAATTTCGCGGCCGACCCGCACTTCTCCAAATTCCAAATCGCGTCGATCAGCTTGTCCTGCGCCTTTGCCGAAAGCACACCCTCCGCCAACGCTCGGAATTTCTCTTCAATTTCCGCATCGCTCAGCGGATTTCTCGGATCGCCTTTTGGATAGTCGAGCTGCTTTGAGAAGTTTCGCCCGTCGGTGGTGGTAATGTTCACAATCACTCGCTGCAGCGCCGGGAAAACCTTCTCGATCTCGGGATCGGCCACGACTTCCACTTTTTTCAGCTGCGCGCGGATTGTCGAGTCCATGATCTTCTTCATTTCGAATTGCGCCGGCGTCACTTGCCGGTCGACCAGCGCCGCTGCAATCACGTAGGGCAGCGAATGGTCCGCCGTCTCCTTGCTGCGCGGATCGTATTTGCTCGGGTCGGAAAGAATGTCAGCCGCGCGCGCCAGTGACCGGATCTGAATCTTCTCCACTTGATCGGGATGCAGGTCGTGGCTCTTGACCAGGTCAAGTACCGCCGAAATCGGCGCGTGGGTCAGCGCCTCAGTCGGAAAAAATTTCATCCCGCATTGCGTAATGCGCCACGACTCGCCGAGTCCGTCGGTTAGTAAATTCTGTTTCCACTCCGGACCGTAGCAATGCACCAAGCCTTCCTTGCCGTCGATCACGTGCTCGGGGCCGCTGTAGCCCTTCTCGGCCAGCAGTGCCGCCAGAACACCGCTCTGCGTCGCCATCGGATCGACGGTGTTTTTCATCATCGTCAGCTTTCCCGCAGTCACCGCGCCCATCGTGCAATGCCGCGAAGCGGAAATTCCGATGGCATGCTGAATCTGTTCCCAACTCAAATGCAGCGCTCGTCCAGCAACGATCGGCGAAACAAACGCCGTCAGGGTGGCATGATGCCAGCCGCGCTCACGGATACCCGGAAATGCCGCCTCGCACAAGCGCATTTCGAACTCGTGGCCAAGCACAAATCCAACGATCAATTCCCTGCCATCGCTTTTTGCGCGCTCACAGCACGCCATCGCTGCCGGAAAAATATCGGAGGGATGCGACGGATCCTGTTTCCAGTAAATGTCGTTGTAATCCATGCAGCGGATCATCAGGGCATTCGCCAGCGACGCCGAAACTACGTCCATCTTCCGACCCGTGCCGATCACGGTCGCCGGCCCGCGCCCCGCAATCTCATTCAGCACTTCCAGCGCAATCACCACGTCGTGTTGCCGATATCCGCCCAGCGCGCAGCCCACTGAATCAAGCAGGAAGCGCTTGGCCTGATACACCGCGTCCTGCGAGAGCTGTTTGTATTCAAGGCCCGCCGCCCAGCGGGACATGGTCGCGGTGATGGTTTCTTTGGTAGTTGCTTGCGGTGTCGACAAGGACATCTCCTCATTAGCTGTTGGCTATTAGCTGTTGGCTATTAGCTCTTGACTGTCAGCTATCAACTTTCAGCCGTCTGTAAAAAACTACATTTTATTTCACTTTGACGTTCTTCGGATTCTTGAACGGCAGAAACGCCATGAAATCCGCGTGATGCACAATGAACGCTTCGGTCGTGCGCTTGACCAGATCGCCTTCCGCCGCATGCGCGGCGATGATGTGGCACACTGCATCCGGCACGCCACACTCCATCGCCAGCGCAACTCCAGTAAACGGATGCCGCAACGCTTCTCCGCGCTCACTTTGCCGGCTCTTCCCGTCCGGACCAATCTCATATTCCAACAACTTGCCGACATCCGCCAGGATCGCGCCTGCAATCACCACGTCCGCGTCGATCGGAAGCGCTCGACCCATAAACTCCGTCATCGCTTTCGCACTGTCCCGCGCAATATGCACCACGCAACGCTTGTGTTCCATGAATGTGATCGGGCAATTTGAAACGAGGAGCGTAAAAGGAATCTGATTCAGGTCATCAGGCTTCAGTGGACTGCGCTCGAGCGCCTTGATCCAAGCCTGCGTTACCTGCTCTCGCAGCTTGGCATCCCCGATCCACTGAATTTCCGGCCACAGTCGTTCGACGGACTCCCGCATGGGCAGGACCTCCTTACAAGACTCACTAGATTATCGGAGTTCATGCGGATGCGTCGAGGGGATGCCGCATGCGGCCGGGCAACCGGAAACGTGGCTTGAAGTCATTGGATGACGGCAGAGACGCGGCAAGCCGCGTCTCTACGGAGGAAACTGTCGAACTCAGTTGTTCGAACCCGCTGGCGTTCCCGAAGAAGATTCCTTCTCGATGGGCAGCAGCTCAATCGCGCACCCCGAGCCACCGCAGCTCAACAAACCGCGACGAACGATCTTCACCGACGACGCATCCGGAAATCTTACCGGGAAGTCCCTCTCGCGAAGTTGCTCGGCCGCTGCACGAAGACTCTCGTTACCATCAACAAACTCGGCGCGCTCCGGACGGGGCGAGCTGTCGAATACGAGGTTAAACCGCGCCGAAACTGGCTTGCTTGTGATGGGCCCGAGCTTCACCGTTCGTGCCTGCACCAGCTCGACCGGCGCCTGTGCGGCATCTTTTTCCGCCGCACCTGGATCGCCAGCCAGTTTCGCCAAGCGCGTCCGCGAATCCTGCACGTCGCTTCCGCCCGCCGCTATGGCCAGCGCATACATGTGGCGCGCCTTCTCCTGCTGCCCTAGTTTTTCGAGCACCTGCCCCAGCCGATTGCCGACCGTCCCCGACTGACTCAAAAGCCACGCCGAGGTGAGAAACTGCATCGCGGCCAGATTTTCGCCGCGATGAAATTTTGCCCATCCCATCCGCGCCCATGCCAGCGCCACCAGGCGCATCGACGAAAACGCCGACGGCCCCAGCCGGTCCAACTCGCCCGAGTCGAACTGTCCTCCAATGTCGTAGAGAACCTGTTGCGCATCGTTCTCAGTCTGCGCCGGATCAATGCCGTCCTTTAACGCGGACGCATAAATATCCTGCCCCGAATCCGCGCTGGCGCTACCCGTCAATCCCTTCATCAACTCTTGCGCCAGCGCTTTCTCTCCCAATCGCCCGTACACCTGCGCCAGCGCCATCTTCGTTTCCGGATCATTTGGAGGAATCGCAGCGGCCGCTTCCAGTTCCGTTCGGGCGTCCGCATCCCGCCCCAGTTGCTCCAGCAACAAGCCGAGATTCTTGTGCGTCGTTTTCTCGTACGGAGCCATCTCCAGTTGCTTGCGATAGGCCGCGATCGCCTCGTCGGTCTTTCCCGTCTGTTGCAGCTCCATCGCCAGGTCGCTGTTGGCGTGCTTGTGATTCGGATCGATCTCGATCTGCTTGCGGAACGCAGCAATCGCCTCCGCATGATTATTGGCGCCGGCGTAGGACAGTCCCAGGTCATACCAGCCATCTTTCATGCTCGAATTCGTCATGCTCGCGTCGCTATCGATCGCGCGCTTCAGCAGATCAATCGCCCCGCGATAATCTTTGCTCTGCAGCGCCTTCACTCCCGCTTTATGCAGTTCCGCGGGAGTTCCTTCCATTTTTGAAGCTGCCGTCCCGGCCCCTTGCCCCGACGGCGTCGTGATCGTGCACGACAACAACTGGTCTTCATCGCTGTGCGCCGCGTTGCGAAACGATTCGTAGTCCGCACGCCGCGACGCCGCCACCTCGTTCATCTTCACGACGAGTTTGCGCTCGCCTTCCAGTGTTCCCTTGCTCAGCGAGTACGTCGATGCATAATCGCCATAATCTCGCGACATTTTTACGGCAGTCGGCGTGCGCACCGCGTAATTGGAGGGAAACTGCAAGCGGATTCGATAGTCCGTTTCGCCCGCGGGGCCGATGTCCAGCGGCTCCTTGCTCTTCTGCGACGCTCGAATCGCGGGCATCCCCAGCGCAGGGATCGGACGAAAATTCACGCTCGCCGACGGCACTACAAAATAACGGTCCTGGCGCAAGTGATACTTCAGATGAAAAGGCTTACTCGTATCCTCGATGGGATCGAGTTGCACGTCATCGACGTCGCCCGGCAAGCCCCAACTCGCGGAGAGGACTTTTACAAAGTCCTTCCACTGCGCCTGCGAGAATCGCCGAAAGCTGGCGCGCATCGGCCAATCGCGATCTCCCTGGGCGGTAAATTCAAGCGTCGCATCGAGCGCGCCGAACTCGCTGAACTTGCCGTCGAGCGCGAAGTGCATGAACGTCTTGATCGGCGAATCCGCGGGCGTCCGCTGCAAGCCTCCCTCGCTATCCTCCGACGCCACCACGGCCTGCTTGTTTCGCAGTTGGTAAAGAATCAGCCCAAAGGGCGTCACTTCAGGAGTCGTATCGAGCCAGGTCAGGCCCGTCCCCAGTCGCGCCACCGTAATCACGTGATCGAACTGTCCCGGTGAGGGAACGTCCACATCCAGTTTGCGGGTGCTGTGGATCAACACCGGATAACTCTGGATTCCCTCCGCCCGCAGGAGTGCGGAAAGCAACGTGTGTTTGTCCTTACAGTCGCCGTAGCCATTCTGCAGAACATCTGAAGCCGAATGCGGCTGATACCGTCCGATCCCAAGCGAGATGCTCACGTATCGCACATTCCGCGCCACAAAATCGTAGAGCCGCCGCGCCTTCTCCGTGGGCGTGTTCGCTCCCTTGGTAAGCTCGTCGGCCTTTTTGCGCACGCTGTCGTCCACCGTCATGCGCTCGCCCTGCAACTTTGCGTACCATTGCGCGATCTGCTTCCAGTCGGTGAACGTGGTCAGCTGCACATCGGGGCCGGTCTCCTCGTCCTCATCTTTATCTCTGTCCTTGTCGCGTTCTGGCTGGATGTCCTTCACCACCCAGGTGTAAATGCGGCGGTCTCCCGTCTCCTGAATCTCCGGCTTTCGCGTCGTCGTCTTAAGCTTCACTTCGCGCCTCTTCGGGATGTCAATTTCCAGCCGTTCTTCGTTGACCACCACACCCTTCGGAAATGTATGTTCGTACCAGAAGTTTCCCGCGGCCAGCGGCGTGAGAACCCGCGTCACCGTGCGGTATTCCAGCGTGTCCCCGGGTTGCAGCGCCGCCACGGAAATATGCCGCTGCCGGTAGTCGCTGTACATTGGAGCTTCTTTCAACACATCAGGGGCAAAATCCTGCGCCGTCGATTCCGGCGTCACCACCACCCGCCCATCCGGCTTGCGCACGCGGACATACTCGACTTCCAGCTTCTCGGTCGCCGATGAGTATCCGAAAACCAGTTGGCCGAATTCTTCCACGCCCGCCTGGCTCTGAATTCGCACCACCGCCTCGGTCTCGCTCACTTCGGTTCCGTCGTTTTCAAAGTGGATACGGTTTAAGATCCGTTCGAAGATTGCAGCCTCTTCGGCGTTAGCGTTATTCGTTTTCTGCCTGGAAGAAGGTGAAGCCTGCGCCAGAGCATCCGAGCTCGTCAGGCAGACGAGTGCGCAGACGAGTAAGAAACCAACTACAGCGTGCGACACACGATAAGACATATTGCAGTTCTTTTACGCCGTGCCCAGCGTAAAATCAAACGAACCGGGATGAATTTCACCAAAATCGCTCGGCTCATTGCGGTCCTGATTTGTTTCGGCAGTCTGCTGGCCGCGCAGGCTCCTCCGCTTGCCATCGTGGACGAAGCTCTGCCCCCACTCGAGGCAGGCGTGGAGTTCCACATTCTGCTGCATGCCAGCGGCGGCGTTGCGCCCTACGTCTGGAGCGTGGCCAGCGGCGATCTTCCCGAGGGAGTCACGCTCACCCCGGAAGGCCTGCTGGCCGGACGCCCCGCCAAGCCCGGAACATCCGCATTTAGCTTAGAAATCGAGGACTCCGGCCGCCCCGCGCACACCATTAACAAAGAGTTTAAGGCCGTAGTTACAGCTTCCCTGTTGATCGAATGGCTTCAACCTCCGAAGGTCCGCGACAACCGGATTGACGGCATCGTCCAGGTCTCCAATGGCTCCGCCGACGATTTCGATCTGACGGTCGTCATCGTGGCCGTCGCCGAAAATGGGCGAGCGACGGCGATCGGCTACGAGCATTTCGCGCTGAAAGCCGGCGCGATCAGCGTTCAAATCCCTTTTGGAAGCACGCTACCCCACGGCGCCTACGTGATCCATGCCGATGCCATCGCTGAAATCCCCACCAGGAAAGCCATCCTGCGCCAACGACTGCAAACACCTCAACCCTTGCTGGTCGTGCAGGGCCCGTAACGGGCGGAAATGGCCGCGCCTTTCTTGCTTTTGGGGGTTCTTCCGCTAGATTTCATCTTTCCCTAATCTGACGAATGGGCAGGCCGAAACATGCCTCCAGGAGTGGTGGATATGAAGCGGAGTTATATTGGGCTCGCCTTGGGCGCGCTGGTGCACTGGGAGCGGTGCTCGGCCTGCCGAGTTGCGGGCACGACCAGAAACTGGTGAGCCTTACCATCGCTCCGCCGACCCACGAGTTCTTGCTTCCGACCGAGGGACAAACGGAGCAGTTGACTGCGACCGCTACCTATATTCATCCTCCGGCCACGAAGAACGTGACAAGCCAAGCCACTTGGGTGGTGGATGACGGTGTTGTTGGTGTGAGTGCCGGAACAGACACCAACAATGGCAAGTTCTGTGGCGGCGCAGATATCACCGCCACCATGCCCGAAGGCACGGGCGGCTCGTCGAACATTGTGAGCGCATCCGCGACCATTATCGTGGACGATCCGAGCAGCGCACTTTGCCCGGGCGGCGGCAAATTCGCATATCTGGTCGTCGCGATCAACGGCAACGGGACGGTAACGCGCAACCCCTCGGGGATCAGTTGTCCGACCACGTGCCAGGTAACGAATGTGGCCGTGAACAGCTCGGTGTTGCTCACTGCGGCCCCCGCCAACGGGCTATCCACCACTTGGGGGAACTGCGCAACGTTTACGGGTAACTTGTGCACCGTGACCGTACCTACTGGTGGCACTGTCGTCACAGCCACTTTTAAGTAGAAATCAGATTTCGCCGGAGGCGAGCGTCGGCGCTAGTCCTCATGCAGGAGCTTGCCCAAGGTAGGCTTGTGTTTCTCTGCCTTAGTCGTCTTCGCCTTCACGAGCTGGGATGGTTTGGGACTGCCGACGCGCTCGCGGGCCATTTCGCGGACGATCTTGGCGGCGGAAAAGACCTTCTTCTTGCGCTTGCGTGGCATGGTCGTAATCTTCGCATCTTCGCACATTCAATCCGCAAAAGTGCAATAATCTGAGGTTGGCGTGGTGCTCCGTTCTTTCGCGATCTCGCAAAGGGCGGCGACCTTGCCGCGTTAGACTGAATTGCGAGAGCCCAATTTATGGATGAGCGCGAATTTTTTGACGAAAAGTCCGATAAGAAGCTGTCCAACCTGAGTTGCCCGCATTGCCAACAGTCGGCGGAATATGAGATCCAGTGGCTGGTGCGCATGAAGAAGAAGGCTCTGCCGCCGCGGGCCGATGATCGCGACCGGGCAAAGTTCGCCAAGGCGCAGTCTTACATGCTGCGGCGAGACGACATGATGATGTGTAAGAACGTGCGCTGCCGAAAGCGATTTGAGATTACGAGCGTGCAGAGCGTCGCGTTTCTGCAGTAGGTCATCGCCAGTCACTTTTCATAATTAGTTCACCAACCTTGCTGTCGTCGCACCCAGCGGCGGCATCTCCGACGCTACTCCATGCTGGAGAATCCCCGCGAAAATCCACCGACTTGCTAGCTCTTGGCGGAGGAGCGGTTGGCAACCAGCGTGGCAGCGAGGCGACGGACGCTGTGGAGAAGCAGGCCGAGCGTTTCAGAGGCTGGGGAGGAAAACGGGGATGGCTTAACTGGCAGCGAGTCGCTGAAGCCCTCCTTTTCCATTTGTTTTGCGGCGGCGGCGAAGCGCCTGGCACTGGCATCCTCCATGGCGAGGAAGCGGAAGGCCTGGGCGAGCGGGACGCCATCGGCTCCAGTCTGAAGGAATTCAATATGAGCGCTGACTTTGCCGAAGACGGTCCTCATCGCGACGTCACCCATAGTTCCGTGGGGAATCGGACCTTTGGAGAGGACGGCAGAACCTCCGGTGAGAGAGAGTCGCTGAAGCACGCCCACGAAGCGGGTATCGTCGATGGCAAACAGCGCGCGCTCGCTATTGGGGACGCGAATGCGCGGGGCGCGCGGATTCTTGCACGGCTTCTGAGACTTCTTCACGATGACTCAGCATCGCAAGCGGACGGAGTGCGGTCAAGGTTACGGCAGTGCGCATCCTGCGGCGCGCATCCCGCTCGTTTATACTAGTTAGTTTCGCGAGTGCCAGTTGGCGCTGCAAGGGAGTCGATCCGTGAAGATTCTGGTTTGCATGAAGCAGGTGCCGCAGAAAGACGCTCCGCTGAAGTTGAATGAGGCGGGGACGTGGATCCGCGAAGACGTTTCCTACGAAGTGAATGAGCCGGACGCATTCGCGCTCGAAGAAGCGTTGCGGCAGAAGGAAAAGCACACCGGCGAGGTGGTAGTCGTCACTGCGGGTCCGGCGCGAGCGTCGCAAGTGTTGCGCGAGGCGCTGGCCAAGGGGGCGGATCGGGCGATCCATCTCGAAGACGATACCTTCGTCGGGCTCGATGCCTACAACACGGCGCGAGCCATCGCGGCGGCCATCAAGGACGAAAAGTTTGACCTGATCTTTACCGGCTTGCAGTCGGACGATTACGGATATGCGCAGACGGGCGTGATCCTGGCCCAGATTCTGGGATTGCCGCACGCGACTATTATCATGCAGGTTGAAAAAACCGACGGTGGCATCCGCGTGAAGCGCGAACTGGAAGCCGGGTTTTTTCAGTTTGTCGATATGCCTTTGCCGGCGGTGCTGACCATCCAGTCGGGGATTAACAAGCTGCGCTATGCGACGCTGATCGGGATCAAGCAAGCCAAGATGAAGCCCATGCGCAAGGTAACGATGGCCGAAGTGCAGTCGGCCATGGGCGGCAATTTGCAGAAGATCGAGAAGCTGTACGTACCGCAGAAGTCGAAAAATACAGAGTTTTTGGAAGGCACTCCAGCGGAAGTGGCGAAAAAGCTGGTGGATAAGTTGAAGAATGAATTGCGGGTAATTTGAGAGAGCAGTTCTCAGATCCCAGTTCTCAGTAAAGAACTGGGGCTTCTTCTGAGGACTGATATCTGAGAACCGAGAACTGATTTTATGGACACAATTCTTGTAGTCGTTGAACAGCGCGAAGGAAAACTGAACCGCGTCTCGTGGGAGACGATTACCGCCGGACAGGCGATTGCCGCGCAGACTGGATGGACGCTGGAGGCGGCAGTGGTGGGCTCGGGCGTCGCAGCGATCGCGGGCGAGGTAGCAGAGAAGAAAGTTGCCAAAGTGTATGACATCGAGTCGGCCAAGCTCGATCCCTACACTCCGGATGCATTTGCGCATGCGTTGCAGGAGTTCTTGGAGAAGCATCCCGCGAAGCTGGTATTGATGCCGCACACGTACCAGGTGCGGGACTTTGTGCCGAAGCTGGCGACGGCGTTGCAGACCACGGCCATCAGCGACGTGATCGGGGTCAGGTATGAAGGCGGGAAGCTGCTGTTCACGCGGCAAATGTTTCAGGGGAAGTTTGTGGCCGACGTGAGTTTTGCTGGCTCGGGACCTTACTTTGTCACCTTTCAGAATGGCTCGTTCCGCGCCGATAAAGTTGAAGCGGGTGCAGCGGCGGCGCCCGTGGAGACGGTCAATGCCGATGTTCCGGATGGCGTTGTACGCAATAAGCCGCAGGAAATTTTCAAAGAAGCCAAGCAGGCGGTCGATCTGACGCAGGCTGAAATTATTGTTTCGGTGGGACGCGGTATTAAAGAGCAGAAAAATATTGAACTGGCGAAGCAGTTGGCGGATGCGCTGGGCGGTGAGCTCGCGGCGTCGCGTCCGATCTGCGATAACGGATGGTTGCCCATGGACCGGCAGATCGGATCGTCGGGACAGACGGTCGCTCCGAAGCTGTATCTGGCGCTCGGAATTTCGGGCGCGATTCAGCATATCGTCGGGATGAAGGGCGCGAAGAGCATCGTGGCGATTAACAAAGATTCCGAGGCGCCGATTTTTGAAATTGCGGATTATGCGATCGTCGGAAACTTGTTCGATATCGTGCCTCCACTGATTGAGGAAGTGAAGAAGGCGAAAGGGTAAGAGAGCCGAGAACAAGGGACTCGACCAACTCCTGCTCACGATAGCTGTCCGTCCGCTGCTGGTTCTGGCAGATACTTTTCCAACGATTCCTGCGCGTCGCTGCCGTTCTCCGCGGTCAGATCATCGTATTCGCGCCCCTCGACTCGGGACCAAGCCGATGCCCCAATCGGGCGCCGGGCGACCGACTGGCGATCAATCACCACCTGCGTGGGCAGTTCCGGTTCCAGCGTAGTGCGATTGAGGTTCATGGACGCTGTCTGCAACGCATACAGCATCAGGGCAGCAGTCTTGTGGTCGAGCTCCTGCATCACCAACTGCTCGATCACCTTGGCCAGCGCCACCTGTATGGAGTTTGCATCTTCGAGAGTGGGCAGGTATTCGCGAAACTCGCTGTGGTTCTCCAGAGTTTCCATTTGTGGCCAGTGGTAGCGGATGTGGTAGTAACAATAAGTAGTCTCGCGCAGCGACGGTGATCCACACTGGGTTCCGTTGATCTTAATATGCTGACAGCGCAAAATATTGTTCGGATATAAGGGCATTTTTTTATTTGCTCCATGTATGAAATATGAAAGAAAAGGGTAGTGCGGGGATGGATGGTTACTACTTGGTACCCCTACCCCCCCTCCCCCGGTCTAATGAAATCATGGGCTTGGCGGGGATTTTTGGGTGTGGTCTTTGAATCGAAAGGACTTATATCAAAGTATTCCGGAATAAGGACTTACAGGATTTTCGCCGCGCCCGTGGTTTTATCGACTCCTGAAGTGGGGTAAGTTGTGTCAAGTTTCAAGATCCTTCCCCTTCGGCTTCGCTCAGGGTCAGGATTTCGGCAGCGGGCTCCCGCTTCGCTCACGCCCGCTAGTCGCCTCAAATTGTCAAAGAACGCTGAGATGGTTTTGGGATAGCTTGGCAGACTCGTCGTTGGCGACGGGTACACGCTGCGCTGCCCCAATCAGGGAACGATTGTTGCATTTGGTGGAGGGGATGTCTGTGATGGGCGTACGGGAAATTTGTGATGAAAGAGAAGGGCAAGGCCGAGGAGGACAGGACCGTGGAGTCCCACCTTAGGAAAGCGCGAGAAGTAGGGCAGCCCTCCGTTGCTATCTGCCACCACTTAGACCCTGCCTGTTACCCATGCCCACGGGAGACGTGGGCCAACCACCTGTGTAAGAACCCGATGGCGTCAGCGGTTGGGCGGGCGCCTTCTCGAAAAGCGCGAGAAGGGGCGCACCCCCAGTTATCTCTCTGTCAGCATTCCGGGATAGGTAGGGGTTATACCTACGGCCCGGAGAAGTTGGCCACCCGCCACGGCACTGCGTCAAGTCCCAGCGGGTCCTCGGGGGTCCACGGTGCCATCAAAGTGGATGCCGCCACTGCCAAACCAACGCGACAAGGGTAAACAACGTCGAAATTGCCAGGATTGGCACGAGGCCCTTTTTTCTCGGTGGAACAAGAGCCTGAAGCAATGAAGCAGCGATAAACGACAACCCAAGGACGACGTAGCTCGCGCGAAACGCGTGAATCGCCACTGCCGAGATCATGCAAAACACAATCAGCTTGGCTAAGATAGCGATCTGTTCGTTGCCATTATCCGACTCGCGCATTGGGGTTCCTCTTTTTTTGTTTTAATGGCCGTGGGGCATTGAATTTGTGCCCCCATTCGCTCCGAGACAAGCCTGCAACTGCCCGGTGTATATGATTCCCGTTGTAACCACGTTAGATCCTTGGGAGATACCCAGCCCTCGCAAGAAACCGCCCCAAGTGGGGCCTCCTGGCAACGTAAAGGTATAGACACCTGCCATGAGGGTTGCCAGTCCGCTCTTCCAGGTCACGATAGGACCGGCTGTGGCCAAAGCAGATTGATTGCAATTTTTCTCATATCGGTCAGAGGTCAAAGGCGAACGGCGCTATAATCGCACGCCGGAGAAAGGAGCCACCCGCCAGCTTTATCGGAAAATCCACCATGCGGCCGCCAGCACAACCAACAGCGCGATAGAAAAGCCGATCCATTCGGCCCTGCCTTCGGGGACAATATCCCAATCCCAATTACCCCTCATCGCGGCATCACCTCGGTCTGACACTCTCAGGCAGTGCCACCCCAGCGCCACTTCTAGGAGAAGTTCCTCTCCAGCCTCGTACTAGACTTCCGCAATAATGCGCAGCGAGGAGCCCTATCCCTAGGTAGGCAGCGTCTAACGCGAGGGATCCCCCAAGGCATGTCTTGCAGGCCTGCTGCCAGTTCAAGTGGAATAGGTCAAGAAGGATCCACGGCGTAAGAGCCAAGCCCGCTGAGAACTTTGGTCGGATTCTGCCCACAAAGCCTACGAGAAGGCCGACAGCGATGGCGATCATCGGGTCGAACACGAATTTCTGAATTCGTTGTGTGGAGCGTATCAGTTCGAACGGGTCACCGCCATATTTTTGAGCGACCGCGGCGTCCATTGGGTTCTTAGTAAAAAGTGCGTCTCGCGTCAACTGCCCGCCCTTTGTGAAATTGATGACGACGAAGCTTTCCGCGGCGAACAAGATCATACTGAGAAAAACACCGAGAGCAATAGCGGAGAAAGTGCGCATTAGACCTCCTGTCACAGTCGAGCGGGCTGCACTCATTTGCCTTGCGAAAAATAATTCATCAAGTCCTTCAGCCACGAAGGGGGAGGAAAGGGATTCGTAAGCCCAAGCTTCACGGCGGGTGGCCCCTTTCTCCGGCGTGCGATTATAGCGCCGTTCGTCTTTGACCTCTGACCAATATGAGAAAAGGGGGTGCCCCACTTCTCGCGCTTTTCGAGAAGTGGGCCGCTACGCTGCCGCCACCGATGCTTCCCTATTC
>JANXZM010000052.1 GCA_025355505.1 Acidobacteriaceae bacterium
AAATCCGCACACAGGATCATACGACAATCTGCTCGTGCTTTGCTTCTAAAACTCCCGTAGCCGGAGCTGTGGGAATGTGGGAAACGCCGGAGGCGTTTTCCAAGGCGGCTGTATCGCCGTCATTTCCATAGCTCGCTCTCGCCAACCGCTCCGCATACTCGTTCGGCGTCAGATACCCCAGGCGAACCGTTCTGCACGTGTAGAGCGGACACTCCTGTCCGTTGCCGTTGATTTGTTTGATCTGGAATCGCGAGAAAACAAGTGCAGTGAATTTCCATTTCCATCGACCCAGTTTTTTCATCACACCCAACCAGTGACCGCCATCACTGACATCCCACCCGCCATGCGCGAAAATGAAGATCGGATTGGCCCGGGCAGCAGTGTATCCGTCTCCAGAGACGGCTGCGATGCCGCACCGAATCCATTGCCAGCGCTCTTTGACAACCTAAATAACACCTGAGCAGTCTTTACCCGCTTCCAATTTGGGACCAAAGCGCAGTATTTATCAGCTAAGTCCTTATTCCGGAATACTTTGATATAAGTCCTTTCGTTTCAAAGACCGAACCCAAAAATTCCTCCTATCCTTATGATTCCTATAGGCAGGGGGGGTACTAAGTAGTAATATCCTCCGCTTTTACTGACAACTGGGAACTCAGAACTCGGCTGCGGTACACTTCCTCCACATGCCCGTCGTCACCTATCTCGAAGCCATCCGCCAGGGAATCTGGGAAGAGATGGAACGCGACCCCAGTGTGTTTTGCCTGGGCCAGGACATCGGCATCTACGGCGGCGCCTTCAAAGTCACCGACGGCTTCATCGACCGTTTCGGCGCCGAGCGCGTGATTGATACGCCGATTGCGGAGTCGGCCATCGTGGGCGCTGCGTTCGGTGCAGCACTTACCGGCTTACGCCCCGTGGCCGAGTTCCAGTTCATGGACTTCATCGGCTGCGCCTTCAATCAGATCGTCAACATGGCCGCGAAGTCGCACTACCGTTGGGGAGCGCCGGCACCGCTGGTGCTGCGCGGGCCAAGCGGCGGCAACGTGCACGGCGGGCCATTCCACTCGCAAAATCCGGAGATGAAAACCCGGGGACAGACGGAACGTTCCCTGTTTTTTCAGCCTTCACCCGCTTTCGTGACAAATTGAGACAAGCGGCGATGCACTCATCGCAACAAAGGTTGCAAATAAGCCGTGCCGGCAGTAGTATGACTTTGGGCGCAGCATTTCGCGTTCACCTTGTCTCAAAAAGCCAAATCTTCCAGGTAGAAACGCTGCCCTAGCTTTAAATGAAAATCTAAAGGGGTGCCCTAGCCCCGGTGCTATTCGGAGAGAATGCATGTCGTGGTACGCGTACTGCCTCACGGAACACCAGACCCTTGCTAACGGTGTTCGCGCCCGTCGTCCCTTCGTTATAGATGGAATTCAGGGGGTCAATTCCGCCCCCGTTATGAGCTACCCGAGTGGAGAATTCGCGGTTATAGTCAGTGAATATGACCGTGCGACATCCAAACTGGACGAAAAATCGGTTCTTGAGCATGCTCGGGTTGTGAGCCAGAGCTTCCGCACCGCCACCGTCCTGCCTTTCCGCTTCGGGACGATTTTCGACACCGAAGATGCCATCCGCCAGGCTGTTCGATCGAATCGGCGCACTTTTTGCGAGAGCGTTGCCCGGCTTCGTGGCAAGTCCGAAATGCGCATCAAGTTGACGGTTCGCGACGGTTCTCTCCGTGGCAACATGGAAGAGATTATCCTGCCCAATACGGTCGGTCGCGAGTACCTTTCCAAACTCCGCGAGAAGGCATCCCGTGAGCGCGAACGCCAGACCAAGGCTCGCGCCCTCTCCGTCCAGGTGCACAAGCTTTTTAACCCTCTGGAGGAAGAAATCAGCTGCAAGAAGGTTGACGCCAACGGAATGTTGCTCGATATCGCTCACCTCATCGATACCAAGTCGATCGAAAAGTATCAGAACCGTTACAGCACGGCCGCCAAGCAACTTAAGAATTGCCATATGGTCGTGACGGGACCGTGGCCGCCCTACCATTTCCTGCCGGGGAAGGTGCGCACCGTGGCCGCCGACAGCTAGACGTCTGTGCGGATTTTCCCCAAGCCCCCTTGCGAGGGGGCTTGGTTTTTGTGTGGGGACGGGGCTTTGGCTTGCTTCCAGACTACTTCTATCAAAGTGCAGCTTTATGCACTTGGGCGCGCATAGTTGGATGATCTGCTAGCCTGTCTACGTCTAAGGGATTCACCCTAAGACCCTGATTTTGAACAAGTTCCCGAAATGGGACTTCATCGTTGCTCCCCGTTACCAATTTGGTTCCGCAAATGCTTATTTCCATGGTAACTGAAGAGGCCGTACTCGTTGGATAACTTCACTCTCGATGTTTTCGACAACTCACTCTGTCCGTTCCACTGCTTTGGAGCGGCGCCAAACTAAGTTTCCTCTGATTCCCGCCACTTTGCCTCTTTGAAATTGGTGGCCCCGAAAGGGGCCGCTTTTTTTGTTTCTCCCGGTCCTGTACACTCGCCGCTTCCAATGAAATCTGAAAAAACCATTTCTCTCTGCATTCTTCTTCTAGGGGTGGCCCTGGTTGGGCAGAAACCGGTTAGCGCGCAAAAGCCTCTGGCCGGGCCCGACGATGTCCTGCTCGCCACCATGGAAAAGGAGCTGAATCGCGGCCAGTCCGAGCTGGCCAAGCAGGATTCTGCCCCCTACTTCACCAGCTACCACGTCACCGACGGGGAATCGCTGGTCATCCTCAGCGCCCAGGGTGGAATTCTAGCCTCATCTCATACGCGGCACCGCGCCGCCGACGTCAGCATGCGGATCGGCGCGCCCGCTCTTGATAACACGCATGACCAGGAACGTTTCTCGGGCATTACTTCGGGGCAGCTTCCGCAGCGGGACGACCCCGAGGCCATCGCCCGCGTTCTCTGGAAACTGACGTACGAGGAGTACCGGAAAGCGCGCCAGGCCTACACCAACGTCAAGACCAAGACCGCCGTCCGGGCCAAGGACGAAGACGACTCGCCCGACTTCTCCGAGGAGAAGTCGTCGACTTACATCGAGAAAAGTTCTTTGGCTGGGTTTCCCGAGCAGGAGGCATGGGAAGAACTGGCGCGCCGCTATTCCGCTTATTTCCGAGGCTTCCCCCAAGTCGAAGAGTCCCTGGTTTCTGTTTCCGCGGCGAGGGGCCACGATTACATGGTCTCGACCGAAGGCACGAAGATCGTCACCGCCGACGCCATCTTCCGGATTATGATCCAGGCGGAAACGCGGGCCGACGATGGCATGCAACTGATGCGCGTGGAAACTTTCCAGTTTTCGGACCCGGCGAAATTTCCGACCGAAGTGGAAGTGGCGGCGAGCGTGAAAAAAATGGCCGACGACTTAAGCGCGTTGCGCGCGGCTCCGCTCGCCGAACCTTACAGTGGTCCCGCGTTGCTCTCGGGACGCGCGGCCGCGGTTTTCTTTCATGAAGTGCTGGGCCATCGAGTCGAAGGACAGCGCCAGCGCGGGCGGGCTGAAGGCCAGACCTTCACCAAAAAGGTCAACGAAAAAATTCTGCCGGATTTTCTCAGCGTCACCGACGATCCCACGCTGCATAGTATCGCCGGCACGGAACTGTCGGGTTTTTATCGCTACGACGACGAAGGGATTCCCGCTGCGCGGGTTGAGGTGGTGAAAGACGGCATCCTGAAAAATTTTCTAATGGGGCGATTGCCGGTGAAGAACTTCAGCAATTCGAACGGCCACGGCCGTGCCCAGTCCGGACTGATGCCGGTCGGACGCCAGGGCAACCTGATCGTCAGTTCTTCGAAGACGATTCCCGACGCCCAACTGCGCTCCCGGTTCATCGAAGAAATCAAGAAGCAGGGAAAACCCCACGGCCTCTACTTCGAAGACATCCAGGGCGGATTCACCCTGACCAAGCGCGATCTGCCGCAAGCGTTTCAGGTGTTGCCCGTAATGGTTTGGCGCGTTTATGCGGATGGGCGTCCCGATGAGCTGGTCCGCGGGGTTGACATCGTGGGGACCCCGCTGACCGTGTTGACGCAGATCGCCGCTACCGGAGACACCACCAGCGTCTTCAACGGAATTTGCGGGGCCGAATCCGGGAGCGTTCCTGTATCCGCGGCTGCGCCGGCGATGCTGTTCTCGGAGATGGAAGTGCAGAAACGAAAGTACGGCGATACGCGTCCTCCTATTCTTCCGCCCCCGCCCGGCGCGACGGATGAGCGGGGAGGCGCGAAATGACCAGATACGCCTTGTCGTTTTCGCGCGTGATTTTGGGTGGCGCAGCGCTTCAGCGCCGCGGTAAATGGCTGGTTTTCAGATTCGGCTTAAGCCGCCGCGGTGAGGCTGCTGGGCGGGAGTCCAAAGAGGTGGCGGAAAAGCCGGCGTTCGATGGGAAGGCGCGACCTCAGCGGCTAAAGCCGGGTTCACAACAATGCAGTAATCGCAGGGCTGAAGCGCTGCTCCACCCAAAACCAAGTTCAACATGGCGTTATTCAGTCATCTTTTCGGCAATCCTGCTCTGCGCCTTGTCAACTTCGGCATGCGCCGCCGGTTCCGCTTCCGGCGATGTCGTCCTCCGGGCGCTTCGGGAAGAGATGGACCGCTCCAAAGCCAAGCTGAAATTGGAGAACGTGCCGGCGCCGTACTACATCGAATACCGCGTCACCGAGATCGACCAATTCGAAGCCAGCGCGGTTTTCGGCGCGCTGCGCAACCAGCAACATGATCACGGCCGCCTGTTGCGCGTCGTAGTCCGCGTCGGCGACTACAAGCAGGACAGTTTCTTCGGCACCGGAGAAGGCGTTATCGACCTCGTTCCATTTGATAATGACGTCTACGCCATCCGCCACCGCCTCTGGCTCGCCACCGATCGCGCATACAAGGCCGCCACTGAAGCGCTCTCCGCCAAGCAGGCTGCCCTGAAGCAGTTGAAAGTGGATGAGCCGGTTGACGATTTTGCCAAAGCCACGCCGGTCGAAGCCGTCGAGCCTCTCGCCCGTTTTTCTTCGACTGACTTCACCTCATGGCTTCATCTCCTCGAAGAGGCCTCGGCTCAATATCGCGCCGACAAAGAACTGCAGAGCTTTGAATCGGCGCTGCGTTTCACTGTCGAGAACCGTTACTTCCTGAACTCCGAGGGCACGGTCGCGCGCGCCGGTCACACCCACTACGTCATCTCCATCGCCGGCTCAACGCAGGCTTCCGACGGCATGTTGGTGCAACGGGCGCACGCCGACCAGGGGAACGACCTGAAGGATCTTCCCACCCGCGAACAATTTTTGAAAACCACGGGCCGGATACTGGAGACGCTGAAGTTGCTGCGTGACGCTCCAGTCGTCGATGAGGAATATCGTGGACCAGTGCTGTTTTCGAACGATGCCGCCGCCACCGTCATCACCGATTTGGTGGAGCCGAATGTTCTCGGCAGGAAACCGCAGCTTGGCGAGAACGCGCGCACCACGGGGAAATGGTCCAGCAGCTACAAGTCGCGCGTGCTGCCCGATTTCATCAATGTGTTCGACGACCCAACGATCTCCACTATTTCCGGCCAGCCTCTGTTCGGCAGCTACACGCTGGATGACGAGGGAGTGAAAGGCCAGCGCGTATCTCTGATTGAGAAAGGACAACTCGTCTCTTATCTCATCGGACGCCAGCCCATCCGTGACTTTCCGGCCTCGAACGGACACGGTCGCGCCGCCGCGGCCGCCGCGCCTTTGCCTGATCCCGGCAATCTCGTTTTGGAGTCGATCGATCCCCAGCCGGATGCCGGCCTCAAGGCAAAGTTGATCGAGCTCTGCAAGAAGCGCGACCTGCCCTATGGACTGTACGTGGAAACTATGGGGCCGTCGCTCCAGCCGCGGCTGCTCTATCGCATCTGGACCAAAGATGCCCATGAAGAACTAGTGCGCGGGGGTGTCTTCGGAGATCTCGACGTTCGCTCGCTGCGCAGCGATCTTGTCGCCGCCGGAACCGCGCCCGCGGTCGAGGACCGTTCCGATCCCGTCTGGTTCAGCGTCGCCAGCCCCGCGCTTTTGTTTGACGAGTTGCAGGTCAAGCGGACGCAAGCCGCCAAACAGAAACTTCCTGAGTATCCCGCGCCCGCGCTCGGTGAGGCCGTGAATAAGCCGTGAACGGGCGCGGAAGAAGATTGAGACGAGAATGAAAATTTCCAGAATGAAAATGCTGAACGTGAAAACCCCGACCCCGATCTGCGCCCTCCTGCTCTTTGCCAGCGTTGCCGCGTGGTCACAGACTGCGCCGGCATGGCCGTTATGGGATACGCGCTCGCCAACATGCCGGAGCCGCTGCCGCGATAGGGATTGAAATCGGAAGTAAGATTGCAGAAGTAGAATCGCAGATTTCGCACTTCCACAAAAGTTCCGGTAGTGTCCTAACACTGCGTTGAAGATTTGGTGGCGGCCTCGGAAAGAAAGGCCGCCAGTTCGTCATTGATCCGCCTTCGCTTTGCGCGCAAGAGCCTTGATGGTTAGCTCGATGTGATCACGCAGTAGGTCTAGATCATCTGCCGTAATTGTTCCTCTCAGACTCAATTCTGCTCGGGCATCCGGGGAGAGAGCGAAGGCGTAAGTTTGTACCCCCGGAACGGGCCTAACGGCTGCAACTTGGTTGGTTGTGGTGGCCTGCGCGCTTGCCTGCATAGTGGATTCCTCCGTCTTGCTGTCATCCCCACTATAGCTATTTTCTTCTCCGCCTACAAGCGCGACGTTAGCTTTGTAGACCTCGATTACATCCTCCGCCGTCTCAGATAAAAACCCCTTCGTTATCAAAGTGTGGCGCAGGTTGCCATCGCTGGGCAATTGCGATTTGTACACCTGCTTTAGCTCAGCGAACAATGTCGGAGCAAATACCATCCGCTGAATTGCTTCGCGTTTCTCAGGGCCATCATCCATCTCAAAATAGACTAGCGCATCTTTGCTAATGCGTAGCGCATTGCCAGAACCCTCCATAATGCCGTATTGACGCAGTGCTCCGAGAGTTCCTAGCGCAGGCCCACTCAGGCCCTTATATCCCAAGTCTTGCGCCACAACCAGTTTTACGGCAGGGTGTGTGCGCTCTTTCTCGTAGACCCTTCTCCCCTTTTCGATTGCCTCGGTGAATGGAATCTGCGGGCAATTCGGACTTCGATGTTTGGCCATGTATCCTCCAGACGAACCTACAATAGCACACTATTATTCTCAAGCGCAAGAGAATAAATTATTCTCGCACAAGTATTGACATTGGAGTTTGTCGGAGTATAATTCTGGCTATGAAGAACAAAGCCCCGATCACCGTTAGAAGCGGCAATCAGGGCTTGAATCCATCGCAGCCGAAGCCACAATGAGACTCGCAACTTCATTATCTGGCAAGTCGGCTGTGAACTCAAGGAGATTTCACAGTGACCTGCCACAACTGCCAATCACGCTGCAATCGCTTCGGGAAGCATCGCAACGGCCTACAACGCTTCCGCTGTAATCAATGCCGCCGAACCTTCACGGAAGACCACACGCGACCTCTTGGCGAAATGCGCCTACCTTTCGAGAAAGCCATCTCCATTATCCGGCTGTTCGTCGAAGGTTGTTCTGTTCGCACGATTGAGCGCGTCACAGAAGTTCACCGCGATACGATTCTCCGCTTACTGGTACTTGCCGGGGAGCGCTGCGAAAGGCTGCTGGCCAATGCGATCCAAAATCTCCCGGTACTTGACGTAGAAGCCGATGAGATGTGGGGCTATGTCGGAATGAAGGAAAAGGCCAAAGGCCGCGAGCGGAAGGACGTGGCCGAACTTGGGGATGCGTATACTTACGTCGCAATCGAGCGCAACTCTAAGTTGATCCTCGCGTGGCATATCGGCAAGCGCAATCGTCAAGACACTCTGACGTTCATCACCAAACTGCGCCGCGCTACTACCGGCAAATTCCAATTCAGCACTGACGGCTGGCCTGCGTATCCCGATGCGGTAGAGCGCGTGTTTGGCACTGATATTCACTACGCGCAACTGATTAAGGTTTATGGCGCTTCCCGCGACGGGGAACAGCGATACTCTCCTGCCGAGGTTGTGGATGTGGAGGTAGTCCCAAGAATCGGAATGCCTGACTATGAGCGCATATGCACATCACATATCGAGCGTCAGAACCTCATGATGCGGATGCATATTCGTAGGTTGACACGGCTTACGAATGCGTTCTCAAAAAAGTGGGGGAACCTAAAAGCAGCCGTGGCATTACATTTCGCGTGGTACAATTTTTGTAGGGTTCACGGGACGCTACGTGTCACCCCGGCTATGGACGCAAACATCACAGACCACGTTTGGGGCATGTCGGAACTGCTTTTCACGAACTATTGCAGTTAACTTTTGGAAGGTTTCCCCTTGATTGCCGTGAAGGAACTGATATACCATCCCACTTCGTTACAAAAGTAACCATTTTCCCCATTGTGGAATCCAAAGTGCAAGAGCACTGCGTGACCGATACATGCCCTCGGTTATGTTGAATCATTGGTACCCTGATCTGACAATCATGGGGTGCCGATAAAACGTTAGGAGAACCAGCGAGGGAAATGATGTTGATGACTGAACCTACCGTCGATTTGAAGGACCATCCAATATTGATCACGCTCCAAGACGTGATCTCTGGGAATGGTTTTTTGGTGAGAATCACTGTGTCTGGACGCACATTGATGCGGCAAGAAGAGGATGGCAAGTGGTGGATGTATGGCGTGCGCCCAGCAGCCATCGCTGAGGCCGGTGGTACCGTTGATGAGGCTTTCCTGAGATTCCGGCAAGCACATACGCAAGTCTTGCTTGACATCGTGCAAGAAAGCAAGGATTTCGACGAGTTCAGAACAGAAGTGGAGCGTTTCTTCAACGAAAGCGACGTAGACGAGCAAGCGTGGGAAGAGGCCCTAAAGGCTGTACGGGATCAGCGTATCGCGCCCCCCGAAGCATTCGCAAAACTGCCGCGCCAATCGCCAGATTCGAGGCCAGCTCGAATCGAAGTGGAGCGTCTAGACGGAAAAGTCAAGCCGTTTACGGCAAGTGACAACGTATCCATCACATATTCTATAGCCGATAAACAAGCCGCTTGAAATGTCGGCATCGAGAGACTTCGCCGATATTCAGCGCATGTTGACCGAGTGTGCCCCCGGGCACACTATTCGGTTTTCAGACCATTTTCGACGCATAAAGTATCGGGGATTGATTTACCCATCTCTACCGAAAACCAGAACAATAGAGATCGGGCACGTTCGCAAGATGGTCCGTTATTTCCAGATTCAGGACTGTGCCAGCAAACACGGCTTGGTCTGAATCCCAGCAACGCACAATTAGGACACTACAAAAGTTTCCCTCCAGTTGACGCCCGCTCTCCCCCGCGCTTACGATAACTGTTCGACTTGATGTGGGAATGAGGGCCTGTGAGGCGCGACTTCCGCGTCAGGGCAGGCAGGAATCATGGATAAGAAGAAACTAGAGACGTTCAGGAAAAGACTGGAAACCCGGTGCAACGAGCTGCGCCACATGGTGACCCGCAATCAGCAGGACGGTCGTACCGCCGACGAAGAGGCCACCCAGGATGTAGCCGACCGCGCCGCCAGTTCCTACAATAAGGAATTCCTGTTCAGCCAGAGCAACAACGACCGCCAGTTGCTCAATATGGTCGATGGAGCTCTCGCTCGCATCCGCGAAGGCAGCTTCGGAGAGTGCGTCTCCTGCGGCAAAGAGATCAACGCCAAGCGCCTGGAAGCCGTGCCTTGGACCCGCCATTGCATCGAGTGCCAGGAAAAAGCAGAGCAAGGTCTGCTCGAAGCCGCTCAATAGTTTTTCGTGTGGCGCGGACACTCTTGTCCGCGCGGAACTCCGCACCAGCCCGGCTGGAAAAATTTAGGATCGTATCAGGGCATTTCCTCAGCGACACGGTAAATTCTTCCGCCTGTAGAGACGGGGCTCGCGCCCCTGCTGGTCAGCAACAACACCAACACTGGCACCATCAACGTCCTCGACGCTGCGCTCGGCTTGCGGAGGGTGGCTTTTTGTACCGCCGCTATTTGGAATTGCGGACTTTGTTCCTAACTCTATGATTATAAGAGGCTTGACTGGGGATTGGGCACACCCTGCCCGATATGCAAAAATGGCCCCTTCGGGCCATGCTGGCGCCCAACTTTCCCGGACGAATGCAACCAAAGCAATGGTATGATTCCTCATCCCCCTCCACGCTGGGCCTCGGGGCTCGGCGAAGGAAAAATCTTTAACCTAAGGGTGAATATTATGGCTTGGACCAGTCCAGTTTTCGAAGAAATCGTTCTCTGCTGCGAGATCAACTCCTACGTGAGCGCAGAACTCTAAACCCGCAAGATGCGCATTCAGATCCTCGGTTCTGCGGCCGGGGGTAGGTTCCCGCAGTGGAATTGCGGCTGCGGAAACTGCGTGGGTGTTCGCAAAAACGTGCGCGAGAAGAAATTTCCCGGCACAGCGCGCACGCAATCTCAGCTTGCGCTGAGCACCGACGGCTCTACATGGTTTCTAGCCGGAGCCTCTCCCGATTTGGCGTTTCAAATCGAAAACTTTCCTTTGCTTCATCCTCGTGGGCTGCGCGATTCGCCTGTCGCCGGCGTGGTTTTAGCAAGCTGCGATCTCGACCACATAGTGGGATTGCTGCTGCTCCGCGAGCTTCAGCCTTTGCGCGTGTATGCCGCTGCCTCGATCTTGCGGATTCTGCGTGAGGAGAACAGCATGTTTGGCATGTTGAACCGGGTGGAGCCGCAGGTGATCTGGGCGCCCATGACTGCGGGTGCGCCGTTTCCCTTGCTGTCCGCCGACGGGAAAGATTCGGGGTTACGATGTGAGGTCTGCTACCTTTCCGGCCGCTATCCGAAATATGTTAAGACTAAAATTGAGGAACTCGCCCGCGATGAAGCGACGGCAGCGTTGTTCTTCGCATCCGCTTCGGGAAAACGAGTGGCTTATATTCCCGCTGTCGGCAGCCTCAGCGATACACTGCTGGAAAAGATCGATAATGCGGACCTGCTGCTATTCGACGGCACCTTCTGGAGCGATGACGAGCTGAAACGCGTTCAGGGCAGCGGCGAAACCGCGCACCAGATGGGACACATTCCAGTGGAAGAAAGTCTGCGCGTGCTAAAGGGTATTCACGTTGGGCGCAAGATGTTTGTTCATCTCAACAACACGAATCCGATTCTGAACGAGGCGAGTGCCGAACATGGGGCGGTGCGCCAAGCCGGCTGGGAAGTGGCGGAGGACAATTGGCAACTGGAACTGTAGCGCCGGGAAACAGCACAAACGCTGCCAAGCTTACGTTCGAGGAATTGCGCGCGGCGCTGCGCCAGATCGGGGAAGAGCGCTATCACCACAAACATCCCTTCCACTTGCTGATGCACGAAGGCAAACTCAGCCGCGGACAGTTGCAGGCGTGGGCGCTGAACCGTTATTACTACCAATCGATAATTCCGATCAAGGACGCGATCATTCTTTCGCGAGCCGCCGACCCGTCATTCCGCCGCGTCTGGCGGAAACGCATTGTGGATCATGACGGAGATGACCAGCGCAATGGCGGAATCCTGCGCTGGGTCAAGCTGGCGGAAGCGACCGGACTCGATAGAGAACGGGTGATGAGTGCGCACGAGGTTCTGCCGGCAACGCGCTTTATTGGAAATGAGTATCTCAACCTGGTGCGGACGCGGCCCTTTGTGGAGTGCGTGGCTTCGTCGCTGACCGAACTTTTTTCGCGCGACCTGATCGCGCTGCGCATGGAGAAAATGCGTCAGCACTATCCCTGGCTCGCTTCCGCGCTCGACTATTTTGAGGCGCGGTTGACGGAGGCGCCGGAAGACGCCGCCTTCGCGATCCAGTATGTGTTCGACCAGGCTGGGACGCGCGCAGAGCAGGAGGGCGTCATGCAGGCATTGCGCGACAAGTGTGACATTCTGTGGGCGCAGCTCGACGCGCTCTATTTCGCTTATGTCGAACCGGGCTGGCCGCCGCCAGGGGCTTTTCGGATTGACGCGAAATATGAGGGGAATCGTGGCTGAGCTGACGGATGCAAGCGTTCCGAAGTTTGCGGTGGGCTGCCGCTGGGGCGGGACCACGGAAGCGCCGGTCGTGCTGTTTCCAGAAGGCACGATCCGTGTGGAAGGAACGGGCCGCATCATTCTCGAACTCTGCGACGGACATTTTACGTTCGCCGAAATCGTTCAGAAGCTGGAAACGCAGTTTATGCTGGCGCCGAAGGGGAAGATTCGCACCGAGGTCCAGACATTTCTGGAGCAACTGCACGTTAAGCGAATCGTTGACTATTAGAACGCGAGCAAGAAATAAGTTTGTCATCCTGAGCGAAGCGAAGGATCTGCTTTCTTGTAGCTGCAAAAAACAGCAGGTCCTTCGCTTCGCTCAGGATGACAACGCTCGGTGAGTTGATTCCCAATGCCGAATCCGCTGGCCCTGATTGCCGAGATCACGCACCGCTGCCCGCTGCACTGCGTGTACTGCTCGAATCCGCTGGAGCTGACTTCGCGCAAAGAAGAGCTCGCGACCGTCGACTGGCTGCGCGTTTTCGGCGAGGCTGCCGCGCTCGGCGTTCTGCATCTTCACCTCACCGGAGGCGAACCGCTGGCGCGGCCGGATCTGGCCGAGCTGATAGCAGGTGCGCGCCAGTCGCGTCTGTACACGAACCTGATCACCTCTGGAATCGGGCTTTCACGCGAGCGTCTGGCCCAGCTTGTGGAAGCGGGCCTTGACCATATCCAACTGAGCTTTCAGGATTCAAGCGAAGGCCCGGCCAACTGGATTGCCGGGGCGCGCGCACACGCGCACAAGATCGAACTGGCCGGATGGATACGCTCGCATCGCATCGCGTTTACGGCAAACCTGGTCGTTCACCGGCAGAACATCGAGCACCTTGAGGGCATGATCGAAGGGATCGAGGCGCTCCATCCCGATCGCATGGAAATCGCGCACGCGCAATACTACGGCTGGGCGCTGCAGAACCGGTCGGCATTGCTGCCCACGCGCGCGCAACTGGACCGGGCGTTGGCGGTGGTTGCAGCAGCCGAGGAACGTCTGCGCGGCAAGGTCCGCATCGATATGGTCGTTCCCGACTACCACGCCCGCTACCCCAAGGCCTGCATGGGCGGCTGGGGACGCCAGTTGATGCTGATCGATCCCGCCGGCCGTGCGCTGCCATGTCATGCGGCGGGCGTGATTCCGGGCATGTGCTTTGACAACGTGCGCGAACACACGCTCGATTGGATCTGGCAAAGCTCCGCAGCATTCCAGAAATTTCGCGGCGAAGACTGGATGCCCGAACCCTGCCGCTCCTGCGACCGACGAAAAGAAGATTTTGGCGGATGCCGTTGCCAGGCGTATCTCTTGACGGGCGATGCCAGCGCGACCGATCCGGTGTGCGAGCTTGCGCCGTTGCATCATCTGATTGAGGATGCGGTGCGCGAGGATGCGGCGACAGGTCTCGCTCCCGAAGCTCGCGAGGCTCCCTTCCATGTTCTGCAGGAGCAGATGGCTGGGTTCTGGAGGTATCGGACGGATCCGAAGTGAAGAATGTCAGGGGTGACATTATCTTGGAGCATCTAGATGTGGCAGTTGCGCTTTGACGCTCTGGAAATCGGCCTGTTAGACTGAAAGATTGTTAGCCCACCCTTAAGCGAAGAAGGAAGCCCGTGCGCGCAGAAACCCGGCATCAACTGAAACAAGATCGCTTCAGCAAGGTCACCCTCGAGGCAGCGGAGAACGCCGCGCACTGGAGCGAGGAGCACAAGACGAAACTCATCGTCATTGTGATTGCAGTTGTCGTCATAGCCGCGATTGCGATTGGCGGCTGGTACTACGTCAACCAGCAGGACGAAAAAGCGAGTGCCGAGCTTTCAGCGGCGGTCCGCACTTTTGAAACGCAGGTGCGTCCGGCAGGCGTGCCAGCGCAACCGGGGTTTGAGAGCTTTGCGTCGCCACAGGATCGCGGCACGGCGGCGCGGAAGCAGTTCCAGGCCATCGTCGATAAGTATCCGCACACCCATACTGCCGACATGGCGCGCTATTTCGTGGGGCTGGCCTCGGCACAGCTTCGCGATAACGCGGCAGCGGAGCGCAGTTTGCAGGAGGCGGCCGGCTCTTCGAACGCCGACCTTGCGGCATTGGGCAAGTTCGCGCTGGCTTCGGTTTATCGGGGGGAAAATAAGGACACGCAGGCGGTCGATCTTTATAAGCAGTTGATCGACAAGCCTACGCTCGTCGTCAGCAAGGCGACGGCGCAACTCGAACTCGCCGGGTTCTACGAGTCGCGGCAGAAGCCAGACGAAGCCAAGAAGATTTATGACCAGGTAGAGAAAGAAAATCCTTCGACCGAAGCAGCCTCGCTGGCGCAGCGGAAGGCCACCGCTCTCAAACAATAGCAACAAATTTGTTAGTGGAGAGCCGGGGCGTCCCGCCCAGCCACGATGCTTTCGCGGACGCGCACCGGACGGGCGAGGACGCCCGTCGCTCCATCGTCTTACGTCTTAGCTGTCGATGCGGCGCAGGCAGGCGATCAGGCGCTCGCAATCTTCGAGAGTGTTATAGACGTGCGGCGCCACTCGAATCGAGTTTCCGCGGACGCTGACGTACACCTTCTCTCTTGCGAGCATTTCCGGGAGTTCCTTGGGAATCTCCGCTTTCCTTCGCAGGGCCAGATAGTGGGGCGCGCGCAAGGGTTCGGCGGGCGCGGAAAAACCCAAGTCTGCGGCCGCGCTTGCCAGTTGACGATTGAGCGCGCCGGCCGTCTCCGAAATCTGCGCGACTTCCCACTCCAGCAACTGCTTCATGGCGCGGACGGCGGCGGGCAACAGCGCGAAGTTGGAGCGCTCTCCCATATCGAATCGGCGCGCACCGGCGTCGTAATTTTCCGTGTACAAGATGAGGCTGGCGAAATCGCGAGCGTTGGCGCGCTGAATCCAATTTTCTTCGAGCGGCATTCCGCCCTGCCATTTTGGAGCAACGTAGAGAAGCCCAACGGAATAGGGCCCAAGCAGCCATTTGTAGCTGGCGGCGACGGCGAAATCCGGCTGCACATCGCGCGCGCTGAAGGGCAGCGCGCCGAGAGACTGCGTGAGATCGAGAACGAGCGCGGCCCCGATCTTACGGCAAGCTCCGCCGATGCGGACGAGGTCGAGTCTTCCGCCGCTTGTCCAGTGCACGTGCGGGAGTGCGGCGATGGCCACTTCGGCAGTCAGGGAATTGAGAACGGCGGCGGTCCAGTCGTGATCTTCAGGCCACGGAACGATCTTCAGAGACGCGCCGGTTTCTTCGGCGAGCCGCTGCCACGGATAGTAGTTGGAGGGGAACTGCTCGGCGAGCACGAGAATGCACTGGCCTTTTTTTACCGGCAGATTACGCGCGGCGGTGGCGATGCCGTAGCTGGCCGAGGGGACGATGGCGATATCGTCGGCGGAGCAGTCGACCAGCTGCGCGGCGGTGGCGCGAAATTCGTCGGAGCCGGTAAAAAATTTGTCGGGAGTAATTTCCCACGGATGCGCTTTGCGAGCCAGCGCTGCGTTTCCGGCCTCGATGACCGGCTTCATCAGCGGCGACATGTAGGCGCAGTTCAGGTAGGCGACGTCATCGGGGATGTCGAAGAGATGGCGCTGACAGGGAATCATGGGCTAGTCTGTGGCCATCAGTGTATCAATGCGGAAGGGTTTGCCGACGATGAGTGGAAAGAAGATGAGTCGAGTGAAATTGTGGGTGGCCTTTTTATTGTTGTCAGTCCTGCTGGCGAACTGTGCGGCGGCACAGACGGGTGGCCCGGCGAGCGGCAAAGCCTCGCTGGCGTTCGCGCGGGCTGAAAGACTGAAACGTGGGATCAACGCAAGTGAGTGGTTCGCGCAGGTGTATGACAAGCGGGGCTATACGCTGGAACATTTTCAGGCTTGGACGACGGCGGAAGACCTGGCGCTGATTAAGTCGATGGGCTTCGATCATGTGCGGTTGAGCGTGAATCCGCAGCCGATGTTTGACGCGCGCGAGCCAAACAAGATTCCGGCGGAGTATCTCGCGTCTCTGGATGCGGCGGTGAAGATGATACTGGACCGCGGGCTGGCGGTGATGATTGACCTGCATCCGGACAGTGATTTCAAAGCGCGACTCGCGAAGGAAGACGAGTTTGTTGAGAGGTTCGCGGATTTCTGGCGTGCTCTGGCGGCACACTATTCGACGTGGGATGCGGATCGCGTGTTCCTCGAAATCATGAATGAGCCGGAGTTCGCCGATCGCTATCGCTGGCTCGGTGTGCAAATGAAGCTGGCGGCGGCGATCCGGGAGGGTGCGCCGCGGCACACGATCATTGCGGCGGGAGCGCGCTGGTCGGACGACGATGAACTGGTTTTTCAGGAGCCGTTGCACGATGCGAACGTCATTTACAACTTTCATTTTTATGAGCCGCATATTTTCACGCATCAGGGGGCAACTTGGAGCGCGTATTACTGGCATTGGCTGCGCGGGTTGAAATATCCGTCGAGTATGGAATCGGCGGAGCGTGCGGCTGCGCTGGTACCGGATGAGGTGGACCGCTTGCAAGTGATCCGATATGGGCGCGAGCACTGGGACGCGGCCCGCATTGAATCCGAAATGAAGCAGGCAGCGGAGTGGGCGCGGCGGCGCGGAGTTCCGCTGGTGTGCAACGAGTTTGGCGTATATCGGGAGTATGCCGATCCGCAAGACCGGGCGGCATGGCTGCACGATGTGCGGACGGCGCTCGAGCAGAACGGGATTGGCTGGGCGATGTGGGATTACTCGGGATCGTTTGGCGTGGTTACGAAGAAAGAGGGGAAGGCAGTGGCGGATGAGGGGGTGCTAAGGGCGCTGGGGCTGAAGTGAGTCATACAATTGGAATGGCGAACGGGTGATTCACCAAGTCGTTCACACTATTAGAGTTTAGCAGTTCTACCAGTTCGTGGTACGTGCAGACTCGCGGCACGCTCCTCGGTACCAGGAACTCCCGCTCATCAAAAGTCCACCAGAACTCGGGGAACGCGCTGCAGACCACCGGAACAACGTGGCTGATCTCCACAGGAATGAAGTAGTTTGCACCCGACCGTGATTTCGCTATTTCTGCCCCCCGCCTGTCACTAGCGTCAAGCCACTGTTCGTTCAGAATGCGCCTATTCCTTACTGCTCTGTAATCACCTCGGAAATACTCTCGAGTCAGGGAATACGCCTTGCAATCAATTAAAAACAGCAGAGCCCCGACCTGAATATAGGCATCGACTTCAGCAAACGCGGTTTCTTCCCCTTTTCTCTTCAGCTTTAGGCCCGGCTTGATGGGCATGCTGATGACTGGGCAATCCGAACTCAGTCGATCAGCGACATAGGTCTCGAAATGCGACCCCTTAATTTGTCTCATCTCGCTGTCAAGCTGTAGGTCCATCATGACGTTTGCCAACAGCACGGGTGTCAGATTTAAATCAAATATCCAAATGCCCGGATTCTGATGCAGGGCCCCAACCCCGCGACGCATCAATGGGTCGTACTCCTGTGCGCTTCCGCTGGACGACAGCAATCGGACAAATATTGAGACTACCTCCTGCGGATCTCCTTGCTCGGCCTCAACTTGAAACAACTCTTTCAGACACGCAGTCAATTTTTCAGTAAAAAAGGAAGGCTCTGCGAAGACTAGCCCACGGTTCAAATACGTGAATTGCGCGGGTTCTTCGCTCCATCGGTCGCAAATATAGTTTTTAAGGGCTACAAAGGACAGTCGCAATTGTCGGAGCGTCAGGCCGGTCACCGCTTCGACCTGTAGTGCAAAGGGCTCGATGAAGGAAAAACAATCCAGAAGGACTCTAAATGGCAAAAAGCCTGGGCCTTTGATCCGCGCACTGGTGCCTATCTGGTACACGTAGTCCCGGTCGGTATTGTAAGGAAAACCGATGGTGGACCATCTATCCGCGCGCAGTTCGGCTGACGGAAACTCCTGTCTTGCGGCGAAGGCGGAGAAAAAACCGACCGGGCTAAACGTTAAAGAAAATTCTTGACGCCGTCGATCGTAAAGAAGCATCAGCTCCGTTTCTTCCGGGTTAGGCTCTGCGATCAGGATCCCATCCTCACCGATTTTCAGTTGCGCGCTCTTGTTCACCCTTCGATATAGGACTTGCAGATTCGTGATTTCGCCGAACAGCACGCCTAGTACGCCGAAAAGGCGAGTGATGTCATCATCCGAGATTTCGAAGCCAAAGGTCCCGTCTATGTGAGTTTCCAGTTGCGAATCTTGTTTGGCACCATGCTTGAAAAAGAGTGCAGTCTTAACCGTTGACGATTCCTGTAGTAGAACTTCCTGGTTTGCTCCACCAACGTTGATCGACAGCCATCCGGGAATGCGGCGGTCAATCGATAGCCAAAAAAGGGGCTCGTGTCGCGTGATTATTGGGGCACACTCATCTTCAAGCCAACTAACGTACTCCCGAAGAAGGGTGGCATTTGCTTCGATATCGGGTCCACAGCTCCCGAATAATTCAATGATCCTGTTGTCGAGCTTTTTCCGGGTGCCCGCGACGGTCGCCACGATTCCCGTTTTATTTTTTAAAAATAGACGATGAACGCGCTGCGTTTGAAGGTCGGTTGAAAATGGTGGCTTATCGTTACAGCAGCGCTTGTACTTCTTGCCGCTGCCACATGGACAAGGATCGTTTCGCCCAATCTTAGTCACTGTCTTAGACAATAGAGTCAAGCTTAAGGATACCGCGTCCACGGTGGTATTTCCCGTGGGGCAACCACATGGGTAGAACTGCGTTAGTCCAAGCTCCCCTGCTCAATCACAACATTCTCTCGCACGATCAGGCGGTGGGCGGCCATCTCGCGAAGCTTGGGGAGAACGCGGGTGACGTGCTCGTCGGTATCGACAAAGGAAAGTACGACGGGCAACTCGCCTCCGGCTTCGACGAGGTGGGCGGTGTGGACTTTGCCACGTCCGAGGAAGCCGGCTACGGCGTGGAAGGCGACGGCTCCGAAGACATTTTGTTCGCGCAGATATTTCAGGATTTCAAGATGAAGCGGGCGATGATGCCAGGAATCGCCTTCGGTGAGATAGAGGGTGACTTGAACGGCCATAACTTCGCCGGCTGCCATTTTACAACCCCCTCGCCAACGCAGCGCCAGCCAGAACGGCGGCGAGGCAGAGTGCGTTGCTGGCAACGATGTTGATGCCGGTGAGGAGCCATTGCCCCTGCTCCATGAGCGCGAAGCTTTCGAAGGCGTAACTGGAGAAAGTGGTGTAGGAGCCGCAGAAGCCGATGGCGATCAGGAGGCGCCAGCGCGGGTCGAGCAGCGCGCGTTCGGCGGAAAAGACGAGAAAGAATCCGAGGACGAGGCTGCCGGTGATGTTGATGAGCAGCGTGCCATAGGGGAACGCGGAGGAGAAATCACGGGCGATCAGGGTGCTGAGGAAGTAGCGGGCGCTGGCTCCGACAACGGCGCCGACGGCGATCCAGAGATAATTCACGACGGGAGTCCTCCTGCAAAAGTTCTGTAGGAGTTATCAGCCCGGAGGGCGGTTAACGGCGAACTCCATCGCCAGCGCATCAGTATAGCGCAGGGTGCCAGGGAGAGCGGGCATGACTTTGGTGCGAGGGTGGACTCCCCGCCAGCGGACGGGGAAGCGAACTGCGAGGGCATTCGCCACCGGCGTGTGGCCAAGGCTCTCAAAAGGTACAATAAAACGGATAGAGGTCACAGCCGAGGCGAGCTAGATTCATGTACGAAGTCACAGTGGAAGACACATTCGCGGCAGGGCACTACCTGCGCAACTACAAGGGCAAGTGCGAGAACCCGCACGGCCACAATTACAAAATTCGTGTGACCCTGGCCGGCGCTGAACTGGACAAGGCCGGCCTGCTGCTCGATTTCAAAGACCTGAAAGACGTTATGAAGCACGCCATTGACCGTCTCGACCACCAGATGATCAACGACATCGAGCCCTTCACCGTGCTCAACCCCTCCGCCGAAAATCTCGCGAAATATTTCTACGACGAAACCAACACGCGCTTGAGCAGCGTAACCAGCGGCAGGGTGAGAGTGAAAGACGTCACCGTTTTCGAAACGGATACAACCACGGCCAAGTACGCCGAGTGAGGCCGTCGGGCGATCTGGTGCTCTGAGTGGCAAATCGATCTGTTTTTGAATTTCGATCACCCGATGGCCCGATGACCAGATCACGTCACTTCCATGCAGATTACCGAGATCTACAAATCGCTCCAGGGCGAATCGACATATTCCGGAATGCCCTGCGTTTTTGTGCGTCTGACCGGATGCAACCTGCGTTGCTCGTGGTGCGACAGCGAGTTCAGTTTTTACGGTGGGCACAAGATGACGCTGCAGGAAGTGCTGACCGAAGTCGCCCGACTGAGTCCGGCCGGCGGACTGGTCGAGATCACCGGCGGCGAGCCCATGTTGCAGGAACGGGAAGTCATCCCGCTGATGGAGCAACTTCTAGACGCCGACTACCAGGTGCTGCTCGAGACCAGCGGCGAACGCCCCCTGGCGCGGGTTCCGAAACAAGTCATCAAGATCGTTGACGTGAAGTGTCCGCACTCCGGGGAACCCAACACCTTCGCGCTCGAGAATCTGAAAGCGCTCCGGCCCCACGACGAACTGAAGTTCGTCTTGACCGACCGCACGGACTACGAATTCGCCCGCGACTTCGTTCTGAATCACGCGCTGGCCGAGCGCGTTCACGCCATTTTATTTTCCCCTGGGTTCGAAAAGGCTGCGGCTGGCTCGCGAGATACTTCCCACTGCCTGCTCGATCCGCAAGAACTCGCGGAATGGATTCTCGCCGATGAAACTCCCGCGAGGCTCAGCCTGCAAATCCACAAACTGATCTGGAATCCCGCCGCCAAGGGTGTCTAGCACGGCGATTGTTCGATGAGTCCTCCGATCGAGGGACGGGCGTCTCGCGCGGCTCTCCAGCAACCGACAGCACTGCCTACGCGGTGTTTTCCGGCACCCGGTTCTCCGCTCGCAGGTGGGCCACCACCAGTCGTATGTCCTCGAAGCTGACATACGGAGGCACCGCTTCCTTGATGTCTCTCAGTTTTTCGATTCCCTGCTTCAGGCAAGCCGCCTCAATCAGCGGCTGCGCGTCGGGAGAAATCCACTTCGGATTTAACTTCAGCTGGCCGGTTTCAATGAGGCTTGCCACCGTGCACACGACGGTCGAAATCTGCCGGGCTCGGATGCGCGCAATCTCCTCAAAGCTGCATCCCTCATTCAAAAGCTTAAGCGTCTGTTCCGCCGGAGCGGCCTCGTTAGCGACGGGCGGCGTGGCGCGCGCTCCATCGCCATAGTTCCGTAAAACTTGTAGAATTTCGGCCCCGTACACGTCGGCTTTTTTTTCGCCAATCCCCGGCACCTGCTTCAACTCCGCAAAATTGGCGGGACGCCGGCGGCACAACTCCTGCAGGGTGCTGTCGTGCAGAATAATGTACGCGGGCACTTTGTTCTCCCGCGCCATATTTCGGCGCCATTCGCGCAGATACTCGGCCAGAGCTGGTTCCGCTTCCGCCGGCGCCGTATCCCGCACCCGCCGTTTTTCCGGCGGCGGCAGCGATCGGAAAGTAGACGGGAAAGCGGTGGGCGAAAACGGCGCCTGCCGGGTCACAACCTCCGGCAAGTCAACCCTCACCGTCTCCTTATTCAGCCACTCCGGCCTAACGCCGCAATTGTCGCAACTTCCGCAGCTCTCCCATTGCGGAGTCTCTCCGAAGTGGAGACAAATCTGCCGTTGGCGGCAGCCGGAAGAATCGGCGAACCGGCTGATCACGCGTTTCCGAGCGGATGACCGTTCCCGCTCCGCGTCATCGGAAATCTGACGAATAAAATAATCGAGCAAAACATGGTCCTGCTTCTGCCAGAGCAGCACGCAATCCGCCGGCCGGCCATCGCGCCCGGCGCGGCCAGCCTCCTGGTAATACTGCTCAATGGACTTCGGCAGCGACAGGTGAATCACCGCACGCACCGCGGGCTTGTTGATGCCGAGCCCGAACGCGATGGTTCCCACCAGCACCCGTACTTCGTCCGACATCCATCGTTCCTGATTCTGCCGGCGCATGGACGATTCCAGCTTCGCGTGATAAGGAATCGCCGCAATCCCGCTCTCCTCCAGATATTCGACGGTCTCCTCCACCCGGCGAATCGTGGGCGAATACACGATCACGCTCTCGCCCGCGTAGCGCCGCAAAGCGCGGGCAAGCAACTCCATCTGCGTCCGCGCTTCGCACTTATGCACCACGTAGCGCAAATTATCGCGATGGAAGCTGGCGATGTAACAATCCGGCTCGCGCATCTGCAACTGTTTGAGAATGTCGTGCCGCACCTGCCGCGTCGCGCTGGCGGTGAAGGCCGCAATCGGAAGCTTCGGAAAGCTGGTGCGCAGGCGGCTCAGTTGCCGGTAGTCCGGTCGAAACTCGTGCCCCCACTCGGAAATGCAATGCGCCTCATCCACGGCAAAGAACCCGACGGGCACTTTGGTTAGCCATTCGAAAGTATTTCCGCCGGCCAGCCGTTCTGGCGAAAGATAGAGCAGCCGATATTCCCCTCGCGCCGCTTTCTCCATCACCTCTCGTCGTTCCGCCGAACTCTGAGAACTATTGATCACCGCCGCCGGAATACCCATTTGCGCCAGTTGCGCCGCCTGGTCCTGCATTAGCGCGATCAGCGGAGAAACCACCACCGCCGTCTTTCCCGAAATTACCGCCGGAAGCTGGTAGCACAGCGACTTCCCGCCTCCCGTCGGCATCACCACGCAAGTATCGTGGGCGGCGAGCACACTTCGGATGACATTCTCCTGCTTGGGGCGAAACTCGTGGTATCCCCAGTAGCGTCGCAGCACTTCCGACAGGTTTGGGCCAGCTTGGGGCATTGTTGGTAGTGTCTCAGTTTCAAAATAGTCGCTGAGCTGTGGCATACTCATTTCCGTGGCCAAAAGACCGCGAGAACCGATTCAGCTTGCCAAGCAGGTATTCGACATTGCTATTGGCGATACTGAGGATACCATCAGCGAATCCAAGCGCCATCCCTCGAAGCGACGGTCTGGCGGATTAAAGGGCGGCGCGTCAAGAGCTAAACGTTTAACGCCAGAAGAGCGACGCAAGATCGCCAGTGCGGCAGCAAAAGCACGTTGGGCGAAATAGCGTTCGAGCCATTAGGCCGTGTTCTTCGGTGATCCCTACAGATCAGCTTGATTGACAGACTTGGGGTATGATGGCTAGCGTTACGTCAGGAGCTTGCCCATGTCGCCTAATTTGCGTGCCCGTTCTTTTTCTCCTGAGGAGCTTGCGGCGTCTGGTTTGGCGTCGGCTGTGCAAATAATGCTGGAGTTATCGTCGCGAAATTTCCAAAGATTTGCGAATTTACGGCTTGATCAACAGCCGCTTTCTCCCCCACTCCTAGAGCATAATAAGACTTCCCGTACATCTCGCGGGAAGCGCTCAGCCCGGCCAAAAAGTAAAGCTCGGCGCAAATGAACTTCAAAATATCTAACTGAAAATTCTCTGCCATACAAATCTCCTTGTTCTAGTCGTTATTGTTTCTTTTGGTAGGTGAATCCACCACCGCGTGTATTCGGGACGCCTTCGATCAGGTTCTTTTCAACCATCTTCTGCAAGATTCTTTTCATCTGGTCGGCGTCCTTGGTGAAGGTTATTTCACGCGCTTTCTTATTCCTTATCGTTTCGTGGGTTTCGAGATGCTGCATGATTCTTTGCTCTGGCGATGCCAGCGGTTCATGCAATATTCTTATGAGCACAGCGTTGTTGCGTTCTTCGATGATCGGATCGCGCAGGCCCAAGTCCCGCATTTTTTCGAAAGCAGTGTTTAAGCCCTCTCCGACATCTTGGTTGGGAGGATTGGGAAATTTGTTTAGTAGTCGAACAATGGTTCCGTTTCGCGCGAAGCGTTCATCCAGAATGTTGGTGGGTGTAATGTGAGCAGGCAGTCGTCCGGGGCTTTGCACTTCGATCCTATTGTCAAAAATGCGAATATGAACGTCGTCGGCAATGCTGTAATCCCTGTGAATCACAGCGTTGGTGATGATTTCATGTAAGGTTTCCCTCGGGTATTTGATCGCCTCGAATCCCTTCGCCCCCAAGTGTTGAATTTTTTCTATTTCGCTGACCGTAGTCGAGACAGCTTTATCGATTTGATCATAGAGGCATCCTTCAATCGTGATGGGAAGGAACGTCAACACATCACGGAAACCCGCTTCATCCTGAGTTTCGTACCGATAAACCTTGATGCCGCAACGTTTCGCGAGAATGGCCTGCGGTTCTTCCGCAAACAAAAGCAGTCCGGCCACGGTCGGCATCTGGTTCACAATGAGTTGCTGTTTTCTCAGCCATGTCTCAGGTGGCGCTTTTGGAACTACAGAATCTAGAAACCACTTCGTTTTCGGAGAATCGATGATTAATTCATTGGGCGCGGAAACAGTTTGACTTTCGAAGGAAATAAGACCCTTCGCATATTCCAATCGTTTCAATTGTTCCGGCATGCTCTGCGGAAGATTCTGTGCGCCTGCGCGGATATAAGCGATGCCTTCTGTGGACTTGATGATCTCTTGCGTGCGGCTTACCTGAACATGCAGCATGACACCTTGGCGATCGGCGCAACGTAGATACTCATACTGAAATTCTTTTCCCAACGGAAATGTTCTGGTAAAGGCCTGGAGGTGACCGTTGGCAGATTCAACATCGGAGAATCCCTGCCATTCCCGCTTTTTTACGTTACCGCCCAGCATCTGCTCAGTAATGCCAATGTATAGATCACCGCCGTCTGTATTTGCGAAAGCGGAAATTGTGTTGGTTAACTTCGCCGGTGAAATTGCAGTCGATTTCACCTCGGAGTATTGGCCTTCCTCCACCTGAGTAAGCAGGTCGGCTTGAGACTGATCGATCTCGATCGCAGCCGTTTGTAAACCAAATAAAGCCGGTTGAAATTCGGACATATTTTTCACTTGACTAGGAATATGTGACATTCTAATGTTCCGTATTGATGTATGTCAAGTTCTTAATTAAACTGAATTATATGCTTGACATGAAAGTGACGGAGGTGTAATTTCAATGACATGAACCGCCTTTCAGTTGCAGCCCGCGCCAAGATTCTGGGGATGCTGGTAGAGGGAAACAGCCTGCGGTCGTGCAGTCGCATGGCTGACGTTTCCATCAACACCGTTACGAAACTGCTGGTCGATCTCGGAGCAGCCTGCGAGAACTCCCACAATGAGCGCGTCAATAACGTTCGGGTACGCCGTTTGCAGTGCGATGAAATTTGGTCCTTCGTTGGTGCGAAAGCAAAGAATGTTAGCGCAGAGAAAAAACTAGAGGGATGGGGCGATGTTTGGACGTGGACAGCGATTGATGCCGATACGAAACTCTGCGTCAGTTACCTAGTGGGCGGTCGTAGCGCAGATTGGGCAATCGACTTCATGAAAGACGCTGCCAGCCGCATCCGTGGCCGGGTGCAGATCACCACGGACGGCCACAAGGCTTATCTAGAGGCAGTCGAAGAAGCATTCGGAGCCGATGTTGATTACGCACAATTGCAGAAGATTTACGGCGCACCAGCAGAGAACGACACACGATATTCCCCGGCAACGTGCATCGGTTGCGAAATGAAAACAGTTAGCGGTGATCCCGATCCCAAGCATGTGAGCACGTCCTACGTCGAACGTCACAACCTGACGATGCGAATGGGAATGCGGCGCTTCACTCGTTTGACGAACGGCTTCCCCAAGAAGATCGAGAACCATGCTGCGATGGTCGCGATCCATGCGGTGTACTACAATTTCGCCAGAATCCACAAGACGCTCCGAATTACTCCGGCGATGGCCGCTGGTCTATCTGATCACGTCTGGTCGCTTGAGGAAATCGTACTTCTGGCAAACTGAGACACTACCGCATTGTTCGCAGTATAGCCTCAGAGCTATCCTCGAAGTTTGTGAGGGCTCGACGCCAGATTTGTGATGAATTCAGGTTTGTGCAGAAACAGGAAACACGCAGAGACGGGCCGCCCCCGGCCGTCCAGTTTCACGGAATGACGATCCGGCTGCCTGCCGCTTCTGGGCCGACGATGGCCGAGTGCTTTTCAGGGAACTGCGCAAATAGGAAATCGACGAACGCCCGCGACTTCGGCCTGCCGGATGTCCGTCCCAAGCCCATGCGCAAGAGGAATACCAGCGCCTTCAAAACTTCGGAATCCCGCAGCCGTGTGTGGCCGATTTGCTGCTGTTCGGCCTCGCGAAACTCCCTGACCATGGTCTCGACTTCGCGAGCGATGTCTCGAACGATGTTCTGCTGCGCCACGTTGGCGATTGCCGGTTCGTAAATGAGGCTGGAGTTCACCAGCGTTTGGTAGCTCTTGGCCAGCGAACTGACAGCCGCAATCAAATCACGGTCTGCGAGCGAGCGATCGGCTCGGGCGCTCTTGGCCAGCGCGAAGCTGAGTCCCAGGATCAGTTCCTCGCGTTCGTAGAGAAACTGCTCATTGATCTCAACCTCAGGGAACAGAGCTTCGCGCTCCTGTTCGCTAAATTGGCCGTTGTGCTCTTTCGCGTGCTCCCGCGACTGCTGGAGATAAGGACAGTCGCTGGGGCAGTCGAGCGTCACCTCGCGCTGCTCGCCGCAGCACTGCGGGCAGATTTTCCCGTGCACAGCCGGGCAAAACCGCTTTTCTTTTCGTTCTTCACAGATCGCACAACTCAAGATCAGTTCCTCGAATTCGATTATTTCACGGAAAGAGCCAGGCTCTACCGCCGAGACGCCTCGAAATAAAACGAGCTGCGAGCGTGCAGCTTCGACGCTTTGCGCGATCAGGTTCTGGGTTGCTGGAAGCTCAAGGCGCGAAGCGCGAAGCTCAAAGCTCAAAGCTGGCTTGTGCACCGTTACTGATGCAACATTGGAAGCGCAGATCGTGTATAAACGCCGCTAATCGCTGCTATAAGCGATTTCTATTTGTCTGCTTGCACCTGACGCGATAGCCTGTCTGTTCACCCCGGTCATTCAATCTGATTGCTGGGCAGCACACGAACTTAAGGAGAGGCATGTCAACTGAACTGCGGAATTTTCTGGCGATCCCCTACGACGAACTGGAAGAGATGAATCTGGAAGCGAAGAAGCAGCGCCTGGACCGCGTGGCTCCTCACAAAGTTCAGGAGGAGCGGCTGAAGTATCTGGCGGCCGAATCGCGCATCAAGGCCGTGACCGTGATGTTCAGCGACCTGGAAGGACGTCTGCACATGCTGGACTATGACAAGAAATTCCTGCTGAACAGCTTCGACAACCTGACTTTTGACGGTTCGTCGATTCGCGGCTTCACGGCGCAGCGGGAAAGCGATCTGCGTTTAGGCATTGACTGGGCTGCCTTCTACTGGGGACCGGCGGATGTGTTCGGGCCCGGCAAGGTGATGGTGTTCGGCGAAGTGATCGACAAGGGCGGCGAGCCTTACTCGGCCGACATGCGCGGCGTCCTCAAGACTTTTGCCGCGGGTCTGCACAAGAAGCACGGATACACTTTGAACGCGGCCAATGAGATTGAAGGCTTCCTGTTTCAGGGTTCGGACGCCGAGCGCACTTACCACGAAACTGGCAAGTTCGAATACGTGAACACGGGCGGCTATTACCATTCGTTGCCGGGCGATCCGCTGCGCAATTTCATCGATACGACCGCGGAAGTGCAGCGCTCGATGGGATTCCAGAATGAAAAAGATCACCCGGAAGTTGCTCCGTCGCAGTTCGAGATCAACTACAGCTATGCGGAAGTGGTGGCTGCGGCTGACCAGATCCAGCTTTATAAGCTGATCTGCCGTCAGGTCGCGCGCAACCTTGGACTGACTGCGTCATTCCTGCCCAAGCCGGTTGTCGGCGTCAACGGCAGCGGCATGCACACCAATGTTTCGATCAGCAAGGGCGGTAAGAATCTGTTCTGGGATCCGAAGGGCGAAGAAAAGCTGAGCAAGCCGGGATGGGAGTTCGTGGACCGCATTCTGACCCACGGCAACGACATCTGCCTGCTGCTGAATCCGAGTGTTAACGCGTATCGCCGTCTGGATCCCCACTTCGAAGCGCCGAACCAGATCAAGGCGTCGGCGGTCGATCGCGGCTCGATGGTCCGTATCCCGATCGGCAACGAGCGCAGCATGCGCGTGGAAGTGCGCTCGGTGGCTCCAGACGCGAATCCGTATCTGGTCATGCTCTCGATCTTCAAGGCGGGACTTGAGGGCAACACGGCGAAGATCAAGAACCTGCGTCAGGCGGAACGGTATCTTCCGGACAACATATACGCCGCACTCGATAACTTCCGGAAAGCCGACTGGACGTCGGAGTTGCTGGGCAAGGACGTGAAAGCGCGTTACGCCGACCTGAAGCAGGCCTCGGCCGATCGCTGTCCGCGCCTCCTGGGCACGTACGTGAAAGCGCCCGAAGTGCAGTACCACCACGACGTCTATAACCAGTATCTTTGGAACAAATTTTAGTTGGTTCTGCTCGCGCAGGGACGGACGCCCTCGTCCGTCCGTCCTCGCCGAGCGCAGCTCGGCCTCTTTTCCGCTCCGAAGGGATTAGTTCCTGTCATTACCCTTTCGGGGACTATGGCCCGCCGCTTCTACTTGCGATAATTGTTGTTTCCGATGGAACTCAAACTCGTTGACGAGCGCTGGCTCCCCAAATCAGTTCTCTGCCTGCGCGATTACAGTCTGAATAAATTCCTGCGCGATTTGGTGGCTGGGATCACCGTAGGCCTGGTGGCTCTGCCGCTGGCTATGGCGTTTGCCATCGCATCAGGACTCACGCCGCAGGCTGGTATTTACTGCGCCGTGGTCACCGGCTTTTTGATTTCCGCGCTGGGCGGATCCTCAACCCAGATCGGTGGCCCGACCGGAGCCTTTGTGGTCGTCATTTCCGGTATTGTTGCCGCTCACGGTGTCGATGGCCTCTTCATGTGCACCGTGATGGCCGGAATCATTCTCGTCATCATGGGCCTTACCGGCATGGGCGCCGCGGTGAAGTACATTCCACGGCCGATCGTTATCGGCTTTACCAATGGCATTGCCATCCTCATCGCCAGCACCCAGGTGAAGGATTTCTTCGGCCTTAAGCTGGAAAAAGTTCCCGGTGTGTTTTTCGCGCGCATCGAGGCGCTGGTACTGAACTTTCATACTTTTTCGCTCGAAGCCACCGCGTTGGCCGTCGGCACAATCGTCATCATTGTTGTGTGCCGTGCGGTTTCCAATCGCGTCCCTGGCGCAATTGTGGCCTTGGTGCTGGGCACGCTCACGGTCTGGATTTTCAAACTGCCGGTCGCAACCATCGGTTCGCGCTTCAATGGAATTCCCAGCGGCATGCCGCATCTCCACATTCCCTTGTTTCGTTTTGATTTGATTCACGGACTTCTCGGACCGGCAATGACAGTTGCCATGCTGGGCGCGATCGAGTCGCTGATGTCGGCGGTAGTGTCGGATCGTATGAGCAATGATCGGCACAATCCGAATGTTGAACTGGTGGCGCAGGGCATCGCCAATGTGGTTTCGCCGATGTTTGGCGGCCTGCCGGCAACCGGTGCCATCGCTCGCACTGCGACCAACATCCGTGCGGGGGCAAAAACACCGGTTGCAGGCATAATTCACGCCCTGACCCTGTTGGCGATTCTGCTTTTTGCTTCGAAGCTCGTGAGTTTCGTGCCCATGGCGGTGCTGGCGGGAATCCTGATGGTGGTGTCTTACAACATGGGTGAGTGGAGCGAGATTCCGTCGCTGCTCAGGCTTACGAAAACCGACGTCAGCGTCTGGCTGGTTACGTTCGCGCTGACCGTCTTCGCCGATCTGACGGTTGCCGTGCAGGCGGGCATGATCCTGGCGGCGCTGCTGTTCATCAGCCGCGTGGCTGCCACCACGACCGTTTCGCAGGTGACCGACGACTACGTTGAAGATGGGCGCGTGCACATTCTGCAGGATAAGGACATCCCGTATTACGCAACCATTTTTCGCATCCACGGGCCGTTTCTGTTCGGTGCGACCGACAAGATTGACGTGGTCACCGAGCATATTCACAAGCTGCCACCAGTCGTGATTCTGCGGCTGCGAAATATGACCGCGCTAGATGCCACCGGACTCTTCGCGCTGGAAGAGGTCGCGCGGACTCTGAAGGCGAGCGGTCGCGCGTTGATTCTTTGTGGCGCGAGAGAACAGCCGTTGCAGCTCATCCAACAGACGGAGTTCGAGGAGTTGGTCGGTCCCGAAAACATTTGCGACAACGTGCAGGACGCTCTGCGCCGCGCCGAAGAAGCCTTTGAAAGGCTGCAACCCGCGGGGAAGCCGACGGCAAGGTAGGCCGCAAGTGTGTGGGAAGGGCACGACTTCAGAGGCTGCGGAAAAATGCAATTTGCCCAGGAAAAACGACCACCGGGGCTGAAGCCCGCAGTGATTTTAGGCGACTTACGTGGCCCTGAAGGGCCGCTCTTCCACAGTGATGTACAGATTCGTGACTTTTTCCGCAGCCTGTTCAGTCGTGCCGTAAGTGCCGCTGAATGAAATACGGCTTCATCCGCTGAGGGCAGCTGGGGGCGCAGCCTTCTAATGCATCGCCGCCATATTCGTGAGGTTGGCATTCAGGTAGCGGCTCATCGCCAAGTCGACAATGGTGCCGATCATTTCCGTGTAGGAGAGTCCCGATGCCTTTGCCGCCATGGCAAATTCCTGCCGGCTGGCCAGCCACGGATTCGGATTCGCTTCGATGACGTACACGTCGCCGTTGGGGGCCAGTCGCATGTCGATGCGCCCATAGTCGCGCAGCTTCAGTGCCCGGTACGCGGCCAGCGCTGTATCTCCCAGCCGCTTCATCGTATCCTCGTCCAGATTTTCCGCGACTTGCGATTTTGTCAGCTTGTAGGCTTCGGTGTTCTTCTCAAACTTCACATCGTAGCTGGCGATTTTTGGCGTGCCTTCGGGCAGGCGTGACAGGTCGAGCTCCACCATTGGCAAAACCTGCGACCGCTCGTAGCTGCCCAGAATCCCGGCGTAAATTTCGCGACCCTCGATGTATTCCTCAATCAGGGCCGGCGAGTCGAATTCATCCTGGATGTACTCGACGCGCTCCATCAACTCCTTGACGTTTTTGACGACAGCGCCGGCGTCGATGCCGATCGATCCATCCTCCCACGACGGTTTGACGATCAGCGGAAAAGAAATGTCGTGGGCATGTTCAATGCGTCCGCGGTAGGAGGTCGCAAAGAACGGAGTTTTGATGCCGTGAAAGGCGAAGATTTTCTTGGCAATCGCTTTGTCCTGGGCGAGAAAAATGGCATGCGGACCCGCGCCGGTATAGCGTAATCCCAGCAAGTCGACATACGCGACCACGTTCATTTCCTTGGTGTCGTCGCCGTCGAAAGACTCGGTCAGGTTAAAAATGAGGTCGGCATCGCAACGCGAGAGCGAGTGCAGCGACTGTGGGCGCCCATCCAGCTCGAAATACGAAGGCTCGTGCCCCAACTTTTGCAGCGCTTCGAAAATTTCCTCGCGATCGGTCTTCTCTTTTTTTACCTTCTTTACTTTCTTGCGAGGCTTCCGCGCAGGAACCGCCTCTTCCTTTGCCGCCGCCGCGACCGGATCCTCGTTCCACACGTCGTACAGCAGCGCGATCTTCAGTTTTGCTCCGATCATTAGTCTCTCCTCGGAAACCAAAAGCCAAAAGCTTTTTTACGGCTGAATGAACTTTCCTTTCGTCACGTAGGTCATCACCAGTGCGGTGGCATAGGCGGTAACTTCCGCCAGATGTTCCGCGCTGCGTGTTTTGTCGGCGCGCAAGTCGAGTTCACCGGCGCGTTTTTCGATTGTGTCTATCAAAGTTTTGATCAGCGGACGTTGCGCGCCGGTCCACTGCGCAACTTTGTCGATCACCGCCTTGCGGTGCTGATGGAGAAATTCGTGCGCCGGCGCCGCCGTTTTCCGCCGCTTGGATACGGGAAAAATGTCGCGCAAATCCGTGTCCGGCGTGAGCTCGCTGACCGCAACTTCTTCCCGCGCCGCCTGCTGAAAGTGGTAGAAGTCCGCCACCGTAGTTTCCATTTCATCGACCGTGATGTCGGTCTGTCCGCGCCGTCGTACCGGGTCGCTTTTCCCCAACTTGCGTGCCAGCCGGTTCAGGTAGAGCAGCTTCTCGATCGCGCCCCACCCGCGATACCGCTTACGCCAGTTCGAGCGCGGCGTCAGCCAAACCGCGAACGTTTCGGCAAAATCTTCATCCGGATGCTTCTGCGCATACCATCCCGGCAAGTGCCGCACATAGTCGCGGGAAAACGGCGCGGGCCGGTAGTTGTCGCGATACGGGCGGCGGAATGGCCCGAAGATCTGCTTCCACTCGGGCTTGATATGCAGCTTGTACGCATAGGTGAACGCGTGTCCCGCTTCATGCCGCAGGTACATCATGATTTCTCTCGCGTCTTCCAGGTCGTGCGTTTCTTTTTCCAGTTGCGCCAGCGCCGCATTCGCCAGATAAAACGGAATCCCGATGATCGGCTCGCCGGACGGACAGCCCCACTCGTCCGTCAAATAACAGGCCGGACGAAATTTAGTCAGCCCCTTCGCCTCCAGCTCACGATAGAGCTGTTCGACAAAGCGCTCCACCGGTGACCCTGCAAGCGTAAGTCCCAGCTCGCGAATCGGCCGACTCAGAAGTTCCTGGTACGCGGGTTCAGGTTTAGCAATATCGTGCACAAACGCTCGCTCACAAAGAGTCTGCAACCGCGCGGGCACACACGGGGGGAGGCAGTATCACTATCGTGAACAGTAATGGAAAGCGGGTCGATTGGGGAGTGACTGCGGTAATGCGGGGTGGCGCGCTGTCTTGACCGGTCGGTTACGGTGATTCATCAATTTGTGGGAAACCTCAAACTGACTTTCCCGCTTTTGCTGATGCTCGCAATAAACGGCGGATCGTACCGGCGACAGAATCGCGCCATCTCTCGCAGCGCGACAGCCAGCATGGCGGCCATCTCAGCCCCGCTGTAGTTCCCAGACGCAAAATAGAACTCCCTTATTCGGTATCGCTGGATTGCGGATTTTTCCAATTCATTGAACCGGATTCTCTTGTCTTTTGTGAGAAGTATCCAGCCGCGCTTGCCAACGAACGGAAGCCACGCGGTATCTTCCACTCCTTGCGCGAAGTGGTTCCCGTGGCGCTCGTGCTTCACCCCATGCTGGGTGAGAGCGTCGAGAATGGGTTTGCAGTTGTGAAGATTTTCGTCAAGGTAGAGAACGAAGTCTTCAGGCAGCGACGGCTGCCGTGCGCTGCTCCCACCGGATCGCTTCTTCGATCTGTTTTGGCGAGACGCCATATTCGGAAGCCAGGTCGGGCACGGATTCCCGGGCGTTGAACCGGGAAGAAACGACCGCAGTCGAGATGCCGGTACCGGCGATCACAGGCTTGCCGAAACCCACCGCCGGATTGATCAGGATCAGCCTGGGTTCGTTCGCTGTTCGCTCCATGACAAATGGGTAAAGCTTGAAGAGACCTTTGGGATCGCGTTCGATGCGTTCCAGGTAAAGTTCCATTACGCCGGGGATCAGGATCTGTTCATCTTTCGACAGATTCACAACCTTTCCAACGTGCTCAATGAACAAGTCGCGGCGATCGGTCTGGAAAGCCTGTTCCACGAGGGGGTGACGATGCTGAACGTACTTCGCCAGAGTGGCGAGCGACTTTCGCACTTTGGGAATGCGCACGTCGTAGATGGCGCGCATGCTGCTCAACATGTAGCACTCGAGCAGGTTCATAAACGACAAGCGAGAAGGCTCGCTGCCGGCCAGGCGAATGAGTGCGGGGACAGGTCCACCCCCGTGAACCCAATACCGAAGAGTGTTAAGCGGCACCCGGAGGTATTGGGCCGCTTCTGTGATCCCGTAGACCGGGGTTTCCATCAACCTGTCGCATGCTGGTTTCATTGCGTTTGCTCCTCCGTCTCCGAGCCGGAGCCGCCTATCAGTTCTTCGGTCTGAGTGTACGCCCTAATCCAAACGGCAAAAGAGCGGGAAGGAAGCTTGTAGGTTCCCTTGGTACCCGGTTTGGCAACCATGACGCCTCGGGACTTGAGGGCAGCGAGGGCATTGTCGAGTGTTGACGCTTTGATCGCCGTAGCTTCCTTTCGGATCACTGCCTTCGTCACCCAATCGTCAAAGTGCCTTGCCATGACGCGCAGGACCTGGCGATATTCGTCTGAGCCGATTTGTTCGAAAAACTGCTTTTCGAAATACTTCAATCCGAGCTGTTTGAGAGCCCCAGCTTCGCCGTAAGCGCCCTTCTGTACGTCCTCCACATCGATATTGTTGTCGTCATCCGCGTCAAAAGCGCAGTATGCAAACTGTTGAATAAAATGCGGGTACCCCTCCGTAATGAAAGACAGGCTCTCTTCCGCATCGGGTGTGATCGAGACGTCGAAACCGTTCTTTTTCTTTGCCGCTTCGAGTCCCCGTTGAATCGCTGTTGCGCAGTCCTTCATTGAAAGACGGTCCAGAGCAAAAATCTTGAATAGACGAAGTGAAGACTCGTGGCTTTTTCGGAGTCTCTCCTTCACAGCGGTGAGTCCGGCCAGACCGATGCAAACGCGGTCACAGCCACGGAGTTTCAGTCGCTCTGTGAGCAGTTTGACGAAGGTACCAAGATTGGCGGACACCGGGAGCTTGTCCGCTTCATCAATCAGAATCAAGACCCCGTCGACCTCAGAACCGAGATTCTTCAAGGATTCTGCGATTGCAAAGGACAGATCTTCCACCAATTCTGTGTCCCTAAGAACCTCCTTCGCCCCCTCGCGATATCGTATTCCCCCAAGCTCCCACTTCTTGATGAACTCCCATGCGGACCGAGCGAACTCCTTCACCTGCGCTTTTGCAGAGATCTGTCGACTTAGTTCGGAGGCGATGCTCTGCACAATATCCGAGTAGGTATGACTTGGGCCGAGGCAAACACTTACTGTTATGAAGTTGAAATTCTGAGGGTTCTCAAGAGGCTTGACCTCGCCCTTCGCCGCCCATGTCAAGTTGAGAAGGAGCGAGGACTTGCCGATCCCGCGTTCCCCGTCGATTAGGAAATGCGTTGGATTTCCGTGCTTCGTCTGGAACAGAGTCTTTTCTAGAGCAACGAGCTCATCGGATCTACCAGCAAACATGCCTGGATGGACGATTTCGTTCGGACGAAATGGGTTGAACCGATACAAAACGACCCCGTCTCTACTGTATCAGCAGCCCACCCCCATTCGGCTCTTAGTCTATCCGCTGGCCGAGCCTGAGTACAGGCGCAGGGGCAGCACCGAGGCGTAGTTCTGGAAATCACGATCGGTGGTGAGAATGGTCCAGCCGCGGCGGTGGGCGGCGGCGCAGATCAGGAAATCGATGGCCGATCCCGCGATGCCCCGAGTGCGGCACCGATTGTTCATGTGGGCGGCTTCTTCGTAGTCCTCGGCTTCGAGTGGGTGCTCAGGGAAGGCCCGCAGGTAGTCGCGGAGTTTGCGAAACTGGGCTTCCTCGCGAATGCCGGAAAGCAGTTCCTGGCGGACTGGCCCCAGCAACTGCACGCGTCCCTCGCGAACCAACTCGGCCAGGGTTTCGGTGAGCTGTCGCTCCCTAGGGCTGAGTTGCTCGGGCTTGCGCCGCAGGGCCAGCGACCACACGGGCGTATCCACCAGCACCATCATGGACGGCGACGCGAACTTTTACGGGGAGCGCGACCGATATTCCGCTGCCGTTCGCTCTTGTAGTCGTAGGCGGGGTCAACTGAGTTAGAATCCGCCGGGAAAGTACCGAAGGCTTCCAGGATGCGCATCTGCTGACGCTTGCGGACGTATTCCTCCAGAGCGGCGGTGACCGCCTCCTTTTTGGACTTGTGACTTCCGGCGCGGCGGGCATCCTCGATGAGTTGGTCGTCCAATGCGAGGTTGGTTGCCATGTGTAAATAATTACACATCGTAATGTGTAAGTAAAGCGCAAAATCGCTTGTGTGAAAACGAAACAGAGGTGTTCGCGGGTCGCGATAAGAGAATATCCGCGTAACCGTAGGCGAAGAGCTCGGGCGGACGAATGCGTCCGCCCCTACGCGAGCTTACTGAATCAGCGTCCCACTCCCATTCGGTTCTTCCGGCGGAATCACCACCACCGCCACCCGGTCTCCCGGCTCAACGTTCAGTAGCCGCACGCCCTGCGCCGAGCGCCCGGATTCGCGGATGAACTTCGATTCGATGCGGACGATCTTGCCGTATTGGCTGATCAGCATCACCGCGGATTTCTCACTCACCTGCGAAATGCCGACGACTTTGCCGTTGCGTTCCGTGGTCTTGACGTTGATCACGCCTTAGGCTGCGAGTTACTTTCTTGGGATATCAGTTGGGAGGTAACTCATCCAACCTTGATTCAAAAGGTCGAATGGATGGAAGTAACCTCCAAGAGAGTGAGCGCGGACAAGAGTGTCCGCGCTACACAATGGCGTGCGGGGTTTCCGGCGCCGAAGCAGTTACTGGCAACTTGTAAAACCCAAGGTTGCCGCGGTCAGGCTGTTGCCCGCGGTCACTGCGAGCGGAGCGTTCGTGCTGGTCTGGCTGGTTTGCAGGTCCGAGGGACTGCAATCGAGCGTACTGGCCGAGCCGGGGACAAACGCGACCGCGTCCACGGTGTAGTTGACCGCGCCGCTTGCGGGAGGCGCGGGTGTCTGGTTGCCGCTCGTGCTGAACGTCCCCACGCTCGGATTCGACGCGGGCACGGAAAGCGTGTAGCTGGCGCAATCGGTGTTCGCCGGACACGAACCGCCGGCGGCCGTGCTGAGGGTCGCGGTGGCGGCCGACTGTTGTGCCAGCGGCGTGATGATGAGCACCGTGGCACTGTTCACCGTGATGGACTGAAGAGCGGAGAGCGACAGGTCGGCTGCGGTGCCTGCGCTGCCGGTGCTGGTTGTGATCTGACCGGTGATGGAGGCCGGAGCCGCGGCGGCCGTCAGCGGAACGTGCCCCAGACTATTGCCGGCCTGCACGCCGGTGATCGCGGTGGCGGCATAGGCCGTGCCCGCGCCGTTGATCGCCGAGATCACGACGTCATACGTGCCGGAGGGCACCGGGCAGAAGACGAACTGGCCCGTTGCGTCCGGGACCGTTTCCATGATCACCCGGTCCACGCCGGTGCCGTCGTTCTGCTCCAGGGCCACCACGGTGTTTCCGCCCACGATGGCGGCTCCCGTGGCGCCGTCCACAACAATGCCCTGAATCGAAGCGGAAGTCAGACTGGCTTCGCCGCCGTGCAACACTGGTTTCAGCCGGTAGTGGCCGTTGCCTTGCACAACGATGGACGCGCAGGCATTGAAATCGATGTTCAAGTCTTTGGTATCGCCCGCTGCCACCTTGAATTGTCCACCCGCAATCTGGCCGGAAGGAATCTTGATGCCGGTCTGGGACTCAGACGAGAGTTGGAGGGCGTAGGGCGTGTTGCTGGGATCGCTGGTCAGCATCACGCAATTGGCGGCGACATCGCACTGGTTCCCTGCGACCGTGGTGCCATTGGCGGCAAGCAACACACGAATCTGCTGGTATGTGCCCGGCTGAATTTCCGTGGCAGAACCTAACGTGGCCAGGAAGCACTGGTTGTTCGCCATTCCCAGCAGATCCACCTGTTTCGGATTGTTCTTCAGCGACGGCGTCAGGTCAACCCAGCCCGCATCGGTAGGCGCGGCATTCGCGCTCTGGTGGATCTCCACGTCGGTGATGGTCAGATAGACATGGCTGAACGGGCCTTGCGGCGCTCCACAGGTCGCCGGGTCGCTTACAGTCGTGCTGGCAGTTGCCATTTGGTTGGAGCTTGTACTGCTTCCGCCTCCGCAACCCGACACGACGAGGGCGGCAGCCAGGGACGCCAGGAAAAAGCAAACGTAAACGGCGCGACGCATGATATTTGGTCCTCCGGAATGGAAATCTCGATTCTGTCAATCGAAGAAGAGCGATGGTTCTGTCGGACAATTGCGAGGGTTGCGATGGCAACGCGACGGACGCGCCCCACCATAGCCCCAAGCATAGAGATGCACGCGAGAGGCCGCAGGGCGCTACGTGAAATGGCTTGCTTATCAATGGATTACGGGTTGTAAAGAACCGCGGCAGTGAGCAGTTTTTACTCACTGGGAACGTTTTTGCCGCGTGCGGCACCCTTTCGGGCACGCCGTGGATTACGCGAAACAGGCTGTCAGACGCCAGGTTTCGAGGTTTCGGTTTCCGGCCCGGGGCGGCCCGGCTTCCAAACAGCTAATTTACTGAATCAGCGTCCCACTCCCATTCGGTTCTTCCGGCGGAATCACCACCGCCGCCGCGACCCGGTCTCCCGGTTCAACGTTCAGCAACCGGACACCCTGCGCCGAGCGCCCGGATTCGCGGATGAACTTTGATTCGATGCGGATGATCTTGCCGTATTGGCTGATCAGCATCACCTCGGATTTCTCACTCACCTGCGAAATGCCGACGACTTTGCCGTTGCGTTCCGTGGTCTTGACGTTGATCACGCCCTTGCCGCCGCGATTGGTGAGGCGATACTCGTCGGCGGGAGTGCGCTTTCCGTATCCGTTCTCGGTGACGGAAAGAATGAGCGAGCCTTTTTCCGGGATCAAGTCGGCAATCTCGGGAGCGATATTGCCTTCTTTCGCGATCGCCTTCGCCTCCGGCTTGATCGTGGTGGCCATCCCGACGATGTAATCTTTTTCGCCAAGATTCATGCCGCGCACGCCAGTCGCGTTGCGTCCCATGGAGCGCACGTCGTTCTCGTCGAAGCGTATCGCCTGCCCGTCATGCGAGGCGAGGAAGACGATCTGGTTGCCGTCTGTCAGCGAGGCTGCGACCAGTTCGTCACCCTGTTCGATATTGATGGCGATGATGCCACGCTGCATCACGTGCGAGAAGTCTTTCACCGCAGTTTTTTTCACCGTGCCATTGTGAGTCGCAAAGAAGACGTACCTGCCCTCTTCTTCCAGATCGCGGACGGCGAGCATGGTGCGCACCGTTTCGCCCGGCTGCAAACCCACCAGGTTCCCAACGTGCTTGCCCTTGCCGGCGGCGGCGATGTCGGGAATCTCATAGACCTTAAGCCAGTACACGCGTCCGGTGTTGGTGAAGATCAAGATAAAGGCATGGGTTGAGGCGATGAACAGATGCTCGACGAAATCCTCGTCGCGCGTCTTCATGCCGGTGCGCCCGGTCCCGCCGCGCCGCTGCATGCGGTAAGTCGAGATCGGAGTCCGCTTCATGTAGCCGGAGTGGCTGACCGTGACCGCAACTTGCTCGTCGGCGATCAGGTCTTCCAGCATGATTTCCGCAGCTTCGTCTTCGATGACGGTGCGGCGCGCGTCGCCGTAGAGCTTCTTGACCTCTTCCAGTTCCTTGATGATGACGTTGCGCAGCTTCTTCTCGGAGGCAAGAATCGATTCGAACTCGGCGATGGCCTCGCGCACCTGCTTCAACTCATTCGAAATTTCATCGATCGAGAGCTTGGTCAAGCGATGCAGTTGCAGTTCGAGAATAGCGTCAGCCTGTTTCGCCGTGAACGGCCTGTCGGTTTCGATCTTTGGAGCGCGTCCGCTGGTGTTGATGTCAATTTTCTTGCCGCCGAAGTACGCGACCAAATTCTCTCTCGCGTCCCCGCGGTTCGCGCTGCCCCGGATGATGGCGATCACGTTGTCGAGGTGATCGAGCGCGGTCAGGTAGCCTTCCAAAATATGCTCGCGATCCTTCGCTTTGTTGAGCAAAAACGAAGTGCGGCGGCGCACCACATCCACGCGATGGTCGATGAAGTGTTTGATCGCCTGGATCAGCCCCATTTCCTTGGGCTGGCCGTTGACCACGGCCAGCAAAATCATGCTGAAGCCTTCCTGCATCGAGGTGTGCTTGAAAAGCTGGTTCAGCACAATCTGCGGTTCGGCTCCGCGCTTGAGCTCGATCACGATGCGCATCCCGTCGCGATCGCTTTCGTCGCGAATGTCGGAAATGTCGTCGATGGTCTTCTGATTGACCAGGTCGGCAATGCGCTCGATCAGGCGCGCCTTATTCACCTGATAGGGAATCTCGGTGACGATGATCGCCTGCTTTTCTTTGGTGACGTTCTCAATGGCGGCGCGCGCGCGCATCATGAAACGGCCGCGGCCGCTTGTGTAAGCCGCCTCAATGCCCGTTTTGCCGTGAATGATGCCGTAGGTTGGGAAGTCGGGACCTTTGACGATCTTCAGGATCTCCGGGAGCGATGCTGCCGGATTATTCACCAGCATGATGGTGGCATCGACGATTTCCGTCAAATTGTGCGGCGGTATTTTCGTCGCCATGCCAACCGCAATTCCATCGGAGCCGTTGACCAGCAAGTTGGGATAACGCGCGGGAAGAACGGCGGGCTGCGTTTCCGTGCCATCGTAGTTCGGATAAAAGTCAACCGCTTCTTTGTCGAGATCTTCTAGCAGCGCGGTGGAGACGCGCGTCAACCGAGCTTCGGTGTAACGATCGGCTGCGGGCGGGTCGCCATCAACCGAGCCGAAGTTGCCTTGTCCATCGACCAGCGGCGCGCGCATGGCAAACGGCTGCGCAAGTCTTACCAACGCGTCATACACCGCCAGGTTTCCGTGCGGATGGTACTTGCCCATCACTTCGCCGACGATGCGAGCACACTTGCGCGTGGCGCGTCCCGGAGCCAATCCCATCTGCTGCATCGTGTAAAGAATGCGGCGATGCACAGGCTTCAATCCGTCGCGGACATCGGGCAGCGCGCGGCCGATAATCACCGACAACGAGTAGTCGAGGTACGACCGCTTCATCTCGTCTTCAATGTTGACGGGCAGCATGTTGAGGGCGCCTGGACCGCTTGGAGATTGTCCGTCGCCTTCAGGAGGAGGAGTTAAGGGAAGTTCAGGATTTTGGGGATCGTCAGCCATGAAGTTCAGTTCTCGGTTCTCAGTAGTGAGTTCTCAGCAAAGCCCGATGGAGAGACGGGCGTGCCCGCCCGTCAAGCGGAGCGAAGCTCAGCCCGCCCTGTCCCACCATAAATCCAGCTAAGTTCTTGCATCTACAGGCATTATCTGTCCGGATTTACTACGGAATTATACCACGTGCGGGGCTCCCGATGAGCCCGCGACTATTGCCATTTGAGGCTAGTCATAGCATTTGATTTTGGGTGCCAGTGGTCGTGTAGAGCGGACACTCCTGTCCACTGCCTTTGACTCTGATCGTTTCCAACTAAAAGTGCGCCGGCCCGATGTTGCAAGTGACTCTAGATGCCCGCAGCCCTTCTCTGCACAAGTGGAAACGCATTTGATTTTTGGTGGCGCAGCGGTTCACCGCTGCGATCAAGGCCAATCCATCCCGACGGCTTCAGCCAGCGAGGGACCCGCTGCCAGCCTACGCTCGCCGCAGCGTCAACAGCGTAATCTCCGGAGGCACCCCAATCCGCACCGGAAACCCAAACGTCCCCAGCCCGCGATTCACATAAAGCGCAGCCTTCTGCGAGCTGTTGCCGTTCGTTGCAATCGGCAGCCGATAGAGTCCCGCAACAAACGGCGTGATCAACCGAGCCGGGCTGACGCTGTGATCCACAATCTCAAATTTCACCTGCCCGCCATGAGTGTGCCCCGCCAGGCTGAGCTCGATGCCCAACTCAGCCGCGCGCCGAAAAGAATTAGGATTGTGCGAGAGCAAAATGTTAGGCATGTCGCGCCGAACCAGGGGCTCGATCTCCTGCAACATCGGCCCGGTACGCTCGGCGCTGGTCATATGGTCGCGCTGATAATCGACGCCCATCAGATTGAAACGCCCTCCATTGTGTTCGACAACGGCGCTCCGGGCGCGCAGCAGCCGCATTCCATTTTCGCGGAAGAGCCGCTCCGCCTCATCTTCCACGCCCGCATAAATTTCGTGATTCCCATTGCATCCCCAAACGCCAAGCGGAGCGCGCAGCCGGCTCAACTCGGCAATGCAGGCGTCCAGCGGATCGCCTTCGCTGGAGACAAAGTCTCCCGTAACAAAAGAAATGTCAGGCTGCAGAGAGTTAGCCATGTCCACCGCGCGCCGAATCTCGTGCGGCGGCATGTAGTCGCCAATGTGTATGTCGCTAAGCTGAGCGATGCGCAGCCCATCCAGCTCCGGCGGAAGATTCGCCACCGGCACATCGACGCGCTCGATGGTGTAGCGCAAACGCCCGGCGGCAAATCCATAAGTAGCAGCAAGAAACGGAAAGCCTCCAGCAAGCACGGCGGCGTATTGAAAGAATGTCCGGCGCGAGGGACTGAAGCCACCCGCGACCGCGCCGGGACGAAGTCGCGCCGCAACGTTAGTGACCCACTCGATTGCTCCTACCGATTCGACCGCCAGAAATCCGAAGAATGAAGCGACCATCCACAGGCGGGCAAATGTAGTCAGCGATTTGCCGAGGTTGAAGCTGCCCAAGCTTGGACTATGAACGGCGAGACGCGAGATCCCATGCCCCAGTAACGGATCAAGCAGAGTAGCCAGCAGCGCAGCGGCGAGCACGATCAGTCCGGCATGAAGGCCGAAACGCCAGTTGGCATTCGAGAACGCGCCAATCCACGTCCACGCCCGCATAAACCAGAATCGCTGGACGGCGTAGACAGCTAATAGAAACAGCGCAAAGAAGAAAACTCGGCTAAGAATCAGGGCAATACTCCGTTAAGAAACTCTTTTGGTTAGATGCATTGCGGGCTGGAGAAGGCTCGGCTAGGGGGCGTCGAGTATGACGCGCCGCGAAGGTCGGGTATGGCCAGTTCCCTCCCGACCTTGTATTTTCTCCCTCAACAGATGGACGGCGTAGCCTGGGCGACCCGCCAACACGAAACCGAGCAGTCACCAGTAGGCTAGTGACCTAGGTCACAATCGCGCACGGCGCATTGAAGTCTAATGTCTAGGAGGGGATGTGCCGATTTGATGATGATGAAGAGGAGGGGGTATACTTCAAGGGAGCAGATTCTCCTTCCCCAATTGCCTGCTTGACAGAGGGTAGTACAATCCTTGGCAACGCGGTTAACGCGCGGAGTTTTTTGATACCTGAGCATCCGCTCAGCCCGCCCGTGAATCAGAATAACGTAAGGAGACCCTTCTGCAGCGGCAACGAAACGAGGAACGCGATGCCTGAAGGCCAACAGGTCAACTTCAAAGTCATCTTTGAAGACCCAACGGCAGGGCCGGTTCCGCTATTCAGCAACCACGTTGGTATTTCGCGAGCCGGAACTGAGGTCCAATTTGAGTTTGCTTTCTTGGACATCAATCTGATCGCGAGCATACTGCAAGGCCACAAGGAAGGTATCAGAGCCGAGTCGCCAATTGAAATTACCGGCAGAACCGTGGCAAAAATAGTGATGCCCATGCACGTCTTCCTGCAGATGGGTGGGCACCTGCAAACCTTGGTGAAGCAAATTGAGGCGGAACTGCAGACGGAGAATGAGGAGGAACAGGAACATGAGCCCAGCACTAGCATCCCCGATGTATAGGAGCGCCAGCGCGGTAAGGACCGCCCAACCATCCGAGTCTATCGGCGTGCTTGATGAGACCATGGCTCGCAAAGTGTTGCTCTATGTTGCGAAGACCAAGCACGAAGAGGAATACCGGCAGGCAGTCGCCGCACTTGTTGCTTGTGGGCCGCAAGTTGACGTCCCGACAGATGCTGACCTGAAAAGCAAGGGTGTGAGAATTCGGTTCTGACAGGACACACATGCCTGCTGATGAGGCATCTTGGTATGATGCCAATCCCGACAGAACGTCACTGTATCAGGGGGATGTCCTCGACAACATCCCCCTAGTTTTTATCCCTCCCAAGATTTCCAAGTGGATTATCCTTCGACCTAGCCTGAAGGGCGCAGCCACTGTCGATGACGTCCTTGGAGGTCAGATTCCCAAATGGTTTCAAGCCAATGTCGAAGGACAAATTAAGGATGTGTGGCAGCATGGTGACGGAGAAGAATACGTAGCCGCCAAGGCAAAGAAGATGCGGGTGCTACTAGTCACCCAATCGTGTGATTTAGCGCAGAGGAGCAACTACCAAGTTGCACCAGTGTTCCCGGTAACGAAGCTCCCAGTAGCGAAGCTAGACAATCTTCGGGCCAACGAGTTTATATATCTGTTTTATCTTCCGGCCCGGCCACCCGCTATCGCAGAGGACAGCTTTGCGGATTTGAGCCAGATAACGGGAATTCCAAGAGCTTATTTCAGGGCGGATTCCGCGATAGCTAGGTTGAACCAAGCTACAACCCGTGCCCTACAAGCCCAGATTGCGGAGTTCTACGGTCGTCCGTTCGGTTTCAACACGCGGGACAGAGCCCCACATACGGCAGAGTATGCCTGTTCGCGGTGCTTCCATCAGCACTTCAGACTTCAAAAGAAACCGGTTAACAAAGAGAGTAATTTCCCTGAATGCGAACTGTGCAATGATGGCCTTTGGGTTCGCATCAGTGATGCGGTTCAGGGAGATCTCGAGTTTGTCGGATCTATTTCAGCGCAAGCTGAGGAGGGACCTTTAGATTCCGGCACAAACATACCACCCCCTAAGGTGGGTGGATAGGCCAACCCAGTCGACCTTAGCGGGTCAAGTCGCCGGGTTGCCGGTGTCCAACTCATAGCGCTCTTTGCGATGAGTTGGATTCCGCGCGGAAGGCAGCCCCGCGACTCTCCCATCAATCCCGCAGCGGATCCAACACCTCAACCGCGCCATAACGCTGGCCGTGAGACAAGTCCTCGGAGTAGAGAACCGCCGCTCCGCAGCTCTCGGCGGCGTGCAGAATCAAGGCGTCCCAGTACGAGACCTTGTACCGCGTTTCGATCCCAAGTGCCGCGAGGATCGATTGCGGAGTGTTGATGACGATCTCCCAACTCAAGTAGTCCTCAATCAGCTTGGCGATCTCGTCGCTTGGCAGCGGATGCGCCACGCGGCGGCGCAGATTTACGCAGAGCTCCTGAAGAACCTGCGTACTCAAAGCGCCCTGCCCCGTGGTCCACAGATGCTCAATCAGTTGGCGGGCGCGTTCGTGCTTCGGGCCAGCATCGCGGTCATGGGCGTAAATCAGGATGTTGGTGTCGACAAAATACTTGGGATTTGTCGGGGTCATCTTCGTGAGATCATCGCTCGTAAAGCTCGTCGCGCGACCGAGGCGGAGTCCAACTCAGGTTCATTCCTTCGCGCAGTCGTGCCAAGGCGCGCCGGCGTGAACGATCATAGCTCTTGCGCTCGCGCAAGATTTGCTCCAGACGCGCCGCCAGCATCGCGCTGATCGAAGTGCCTTCTTCCGCCGCCAGGATGCGAATCTCCCGCAGCAGCGCAGCATCCAGCTTCAATGTAATATTGCTCTTCATAAATGCACATTTCTACGTGCAGCACGATTATACGTGCTCACGCGCTCGGCGTCCATCGGAACCCAATCGTGGCCACCGATTCATCACAAAAATCCTGTACCCACGTCACAGACTTCGAACCCCCAGGGGCGCGATAATCGAAATTTGATTGGGGCAGCGGAGAGATGTGTCCGTCCGAGAAAACGGGCCTCGAACCCCTAAACACCTCTGCGATCTTTGAAAATTGGCACTTGACACGCTTTACCCCACTTCGGAGACGGACAAGACGCGAGACGCGACAAGAAATCGCGTAAGTCCTTATTTATGAATACTTTGATATAAGTCCTTTCGATTCAAAGACCAAGTGGAAAAATTCCCGCTAACTCCATGATTCCATAAGACCAGGGGGGAGGGGGGTACCGGTACTAACCAGTTAACAAGCTCCCCAAAGTGCCCCTTTGAGCAAGGCTAAGAGACTTGGGAGCAACAAAAAAGTTCGCACCCCTGTCCTCTTTTGGGAAGTTAACGTGGAAGTCTTTGCTGGCGCTCAGCGCAGCAGCTTGGCCCGCTCCCGAGCGTTCTGCAGCGCCCGCTTGACGTGACGAGGCGCGGTGCCGCCGGGGACGTCGTGCAACGCGAGCACCTCAGTAAGTCCGAGGCAGGAGTGGAAGTCCGCGTCAAAGCTCGAGCTAATCGCCTGCAGGTCGGCGAGTGGCAGTTTTTGCAAATCGCATCCGCGTTCCATTGCCAAGGCGACGGCCTTGCCAACCGCTTCGTGGGCAAGGCGCGAGGGCACTCCGCGTTCGACTAGATATGCAGCTGCGGCCCAGGCGTTCATGAATCCCGATTGCGCGGCCTGATTCATCTTGGCGTCGTTGAATTCGACGGTGTTCATGAATCCGGTCACGAGCGGCAACATGCCGATGACGGTGTCGGAGGCGTCGAACACCGGCTCCTGCGTTTCCTGCAGGTCTTTGTTGTAGGCGAGCGGCAGGCCCTTCACCAAAGTTTGCAGCGTGGTGGAGCAACCCATGACACGAGCCGCTTTGCCGCGCACCAGTTCCAGCAAGTCGGGGTTTTTTTTCTGCGGCATGGCGCTGCTGCCGGTGGAGTAAAGCTCGGGCAACTCGACAAACCCGTAAGCAGGCGTGGAGAACAAGATCATCTCCTCGGCCCAGCGGCTGAGGTGAAGAGCAAGCAACGAAAGCGCGGCGACAAATTCGATGGCAAAGTCGCGGTCGCTTGTAGCGTCGATACTGTTGGCCGTCGGGCCATCGAACCCCAGCTCCGCGGCCATGGCTTGACGATTAAGTGTTAGCGTGGCTCCGGCAACGGCACCCGATCCGAGTGGGCAAAGGTTCGCGCGCTTGCGGCAGTCGGCGAGGCGAGAGGCGTCGCGGAGAAACATTTCGACATAGGCAAGCAGCCAATGCGCGACCAGAACAGGTTCGGCCGGTTGCAGGTGCGTGTAAGCAGGCATAGCCAAAGACGTGCTGCCGGCGGCCTCGGCTCGAGAGACGATCGCCTCGACCCAATCGGCAATCAGGTTTTGCAGGGTGTCGCTGCTTTGGCGCACGAAGAGGCGGAGGTCGGTTGCGATCTGTTCGTTGCGGCTGCGTCCGGTGTGCAACTTGTAGCCGGTGGGGCCGATCAGCGCAGCGAGTTGCTTTTCGACGAAGTGGTGGACGTCTTCGGCTTCCGGGTCGTTGAGAAACTCTGGTGCATCCTCGGCTCGCCGACGGATTTCTTCCAGCGCTTTCACGATTGCGGAAAGCTCTTCGGAGGAAAGCACTCCGGCGTGTCCGAGAGCGTTGGCGTGGGCGCGGCTGGCGGCGAGTTCGAAGGGCAGCAGCCGTTGGTCGTAGGGAAACGACCGCTGCCATTTTTCAAATTCGGGGTCAAGCGGCTGCCGAAAGCGGCCGGACCACATCTTCATTTTGCGACCTCGGAGGCGACGTTGATGAGTGACCATGGTACGGCGAGGACAGCAGGTCCTTCGCTTCGCTCAGGATGACAAATCATTTTCGAGATGACAATTCATTTTCAGGATGACAATTGATTTTCGAGATGACAAATCATGCTTACTTTGGCAATTTATGTAAAGTGCCCACGGCAGCGCGACCATGTTGGGTCTGGGCGCGGCAACGCGAGGGCAATCCCAGGATGCGGATGAAGCCTTCAGCGTCTTTCTGATCATAACTTGCGTCCATGGTGAATGAGGAGAGGTCGGTGCGGTAGAGGGAGTAATCGGACTTGCGGCTGATGATGTTTACGTTGCCTTTGTAGAGCGACAGCGTAACCGCGCCGGTCAGATTCTGTTGCGTGGATTCAACGAAGGCGTCAAGCGCTTCGCGCAGCGGAGTGAACCACAGGCCGAAGTAAACGAGTTCGGCATACTTGAGCGCGACGTGTTGCTTGAAGTGCAGCAGGTCTCGATCGAGGCAAAGGGCTTCGAGTTCGCCGTGGGCGGCGAGCAGGAGCGTGCCTCCGGGAGTTTCATAGCAGCCGCGCGACTTGATGCCGACGAAGCGGTTCTCGACCAGGTCGATGCGCCCAATCGCGTTGCGTCCGCCGATTTCGTTCAGCAGTTCGACCAGCGAAACAGGAACGAGATCCATGCCATTTACGGAAACGGGCGCGCCTTTTTCGAATCCAATTTCAACTTGTTCTTCCCGATCGGGAGCCTCTTGCGGCGATTTGGTCATTTGCCACGTGCTCGCGAACGGTGCGTTGGCGGGGTCTTCGAGCTCTCCGCCTTCGTGACTCAGGTGCCAGAGATTGCGATCGCGGCTGTGAATCTTCTCGCGGCTCGCGGTCACGGGAATGCCGCGCTTCTCAGCGTAGTCGAGACAATCTTCGCGCGATTTCAAATCCCATTCGCGCCATGGCGCCACAACTTTCAGTTCGGGAGCGAGCGCCTGGTAAGCCATCTCGAAGCGAACCTGATCGTTGCCTTTGCCGGTGCAGCCGTGGCTGACGGCCGAAGCTCCTTCGCGCAGCGCGACTTCGACCTGATGCTTGGCAATCACGGGGCGGGCGAGCGAGGTGCCGAGCAGATACTTGTTTTCGTACACGGCCCCCGCTTTCAGCGCGGGCCAGACGTAGCCGGTCAGAAACTCTTCGCGCAGATCCTCGACCACTACCTTGCTGGCTCCGGTTTTGTAGGCTTTCTCGACAACGGCCTCGACGTCATCTCCCTGGCCAACGTCGGCGACCATGGCGATCACTTCGCAGGCATAGTTTTCCTTGAGCCATGGAATGATGATGGAGGTATCAAGCCCACCGGAGTAGGCGAGAACAATCTTCTCTGGCGTCTTAGTTTTAGGCATGTGCATGTGCGCTCCTGGCCGGGAAGCGGCCCACGCCGCCGCCCAATAGCCATACGAGAATGGCTTTCTGAATGTGCAGACGATTTTCCGCCTGATCGAAGACGACCGAGTTCAGCGAATCGATGACTTGATCCGTCACCTCGCAGCCGCGATGCGCGGGCAGACAATGCATGAACCGCGCATGGGGCTTGGCGAACTGCATGAGCGCAGCGTTGACCTGATAAGGGGCGAAGATGGCGGCGCGTTCTTCGGCTTCCTGTTCGTGTCCCATGCTTGCCCAGGCATCGGTGTAGACGGCATCGGCATCGGCAACGGCTTTGCGCGGGTCGGTCAGGATGCGAAGCGAAGCCTTGGTCTCATCCGCAATGGCCTTGGCCATGGTGACGATGAAGGGATTGAGACCGTAGCGCTCGGGCGTCGCAATGGAAACTTTTGCGCCTGCCAACGCGCCCGCCAGCAGCAGGGAGTGGGCCATGTTGTTGCCATCGCCAACGTAGGCGAAATGAATTTTTGAGAGATCGCCGAAATGTTCGTGCAGGGTAAAAAAGTCGGCGAGCGCCTGGCAGGGATGTTCGAGTTCGCTGAGAGCGTTGATGACGGGAACGTCGGCGTAGGTGGCCATCTGTTCGACGGCCGCATGGCTGAAGGTGCGCAGCACGATGATATCGATCCAGCGTTCGAGGTTGTGGGCGATGTCGTAGAGAGACTCGCGGGCATTGAGGCGGCTGGCCGTCTGGTCGACGAAGAATGTGCTGCCGCCCAGGCTGTCCATGCCGGCTTCAAAGGTTAGGCGGGTGCGCAGGGAGGGCTTTTCGAAGAACATGACCATTTGCTTGCCGGCGAGAACCTCGCGGAAGTCCGCGGGCCGCTGCTTGAGCATGGAGGCGAGGTTAAAGAGCGCGAGGATTTCGGCGGGGGTGAGGTCGTGGATGGAGACGAGATCGCGCGGCGCGGGCGGTTCCGGCAGCAGGTGCGGCGGGTTTATCTTCATGGTTGGAGGGTTCGTCAATGGCAGGGGCTCGGTTCTCATTTACTTTTCGTAGCGCTCCATTTCCGAAAAAATTCGATCGCGGTTGCCGGTGGTGGCGGCTGGTCCCGGCAGGCCGCTTACGATAGCTGGCGAATACGTCGGGCGAGCGCCTGCGCTTTCTTCTTGTCGGTGGCGATGACCAGCACGGTGTCGTCGCCGGCGAGTGTGCCGACGACCTCAGGCCAGTGCGAGGCGTCGAGTGCGGCGGCGACGGGCTGCGCGCTGCCGACCGTGGTTTTCACCACCAGCAGGTTCTGGGCCTGGCGAATTTCGACCACAAACTGACGAGCGAGATGCATCACCGAGGGCAAAACGCTTTCCGCGCCCCGGCTCTCGCCGGCGCGGCGATAGCCCTCGGGGCCTTTCACCAGTTTGAGTTCGTGGATGTCGCGGGAGAGGGTCGCCTGGCCCACGTCGAAGCCCTTGCGCTCAAGCCGGTGCTGGAGCGAGTCCTGGCTTTGGACGGGACCGTTGTCGAGCAGGCCGAGGATGGCTTTGTGGCGCGCTGTTTTTGACATGAATAAAAATGCAACAGAATGCATAAGTATCCACGTGAGGGGAAGGCCGTGTCAAGCGGGAAATGCGCGGTGGAATGCTCCGGGTCACGGAGGACTGGGGTTCGCGACGGGCCACGGGCCACGAGCAATCGGTCGAAAGGTTGCTGGAAGCTGGCAGCGAACTTGCGGCACGCCACTCCCGGTCAATCCATATCGCTGAACTCTTATTGCCGGGTAGTGCCAGCCGGGATCTGGAAATCGACGCCATGATCGTCGTTGGCTTTGCGGGTGGCGGGAAGATCGAGGTCGGCGAGCAGGATTTTGTGGGTGCGGCCGAGGGCGAAGTCAAACAGCGCGTCGCCGACGATGGCGTAGTTGAGCACGTCGGCGTAATGGCCGTCCTTGAAAACGAGCACAGTCGAGGGCTGTGCGGCCACGGGCTCTTGTGGTTCAACGGGAGTTGGTTTGTCGGAGGCGGCAGCTTTCGGAGCTGAATCCTGGCCCGCGGTACGTTTGGTGGCAGTGTCGGGATTCGGCTGGCGAGGAGCGCGAACATAGTCGTCGGCCGAGTCGTCAGTTTCCAAGGCGTAGGGAACAGCGTATGGAATGTATACAGGCTGGCTGATGCCGACGGGGAAAAAGGAGCGATCCTGGGGTTGGTGACGGCGTCCGGAGAACAGCGAAAAATTCGAATTTACCGGCAAGAAGAAGTTATTGCAGCAGGTCCCAAAAACCGGGTGGCTGTTGCCGTAACCGGTTGGTCCGAGAGACGTTACGCCGGCGCGGATACCGGGATTGGGGTTGGTCCTGCCGCCAAAGCCGTACGAAGTGACCGAGGCTGGGACACCGTTAATCTGAGCTTGAACAGGCAGGCAGGCGGCGACAGAAAACGCCACCAAGAAGGACAGCAGGAAACAGGATCGCACACGGGCCAGCATGGGAAGCCCCCCCACAGGGTACACCAATTTACATCCTTACCAATTAGAACTCGCGGGTGCCGCGAAAGTTGCGCAAAAAATTTGGGCTGGGGCGGACAACAAGCAGTTACGCCGCGGTGAGTGGCGCGCTGGAAGTGAGCCGGCGCAGTTCCAGCATCCGGTGGCGGACGTACCCGTCCTCGGTCAAATGCGCGGAAGCAACGGCTTTGCGGCTGCTGGCAACCATCTGGTCGAGTGGGCGGCGTTCGGGGAATAGTGGGTCGAGCTCCCGGCAGAATTCACAAGGCCGGCTGGAGCGTGTGTCGAAGCGACTGATGACGGCGGGGTCGATGTGTTCCACAAAAAGCGGCTCCTGGTTGGGGCGAAAACGGATTCGCCCGGTTTGTGAGGCAGAGTCGCAATATTCCGCCTCGGCTGATTATTGACTGTTTGGACGACGCCTTTGTACTACAAGGGCAGGGACCTGTACAAGCCCTTCGTGGCGGGCGCGGATTTGCCGCGAGATGCGAGCCACGAGCTACGAGTAAACAGATGTAGGGGTGTGCTTGTAGATCGAGACTCGAAGCCGGTGGAAGCGCGGTAATTCCGTCTGTAACGTGGTGCGACGCTGGGCGGTAATTTCTGGCATGATAAGACTGCGCTTCAATTTTGGAGATCAGTATTCTGGAGATCGTGTGAATCGCGCTGATGCCAACCCGAGTATTGTGTTTTTTTTCGACGTGGACAATACGCTGCTCGACAACGACCGCGTGGCGGAAGATCTGAAGCGGTACCTCACCAATGAAGTGGGCGAGGCCAGCGCCGGGCGCTATTGGGAAATCTTCGAGCAGTTGCGCTCGGAACTCGGATACGCGGATTATCTGGGCGCTTTGCAGCGTTATCGCGTCGAGCGCCCGCGCGAACTGAAGTTTCTGGCAGTGTCGCACTTCATGATCAATTATCCCTTTGCCACCCGGCTGTTTCCGGAGTCGCTGGATGCGGTGCAGTACGCGCGGCGTTTGGGGCGGGCGGTGATCTTGAGCGACGGCGATGTAGTTTTTCAGCCCCGCAAAGTGGACCGATCGGGCCTGCATGAGATCTTCGAAGGGCACGTCTTGATCTACATCCACAAGGAACTGGAACTGGACGATGTGGAGGCGAGGTATCCGGCGGCACACTACGTGATGGTGGACGACAAGGCGCGAATTCTGGCGGCGATGAAGAAGCATTGGGGGGCGCGGGTGACGACGGTGTTTCCGCGCCAGGGACACTACGCGCTGGATGCGGCGCTGGCGGCGCAGTATCGGCAGCCGGATATTACGCTGAAGCAGATTGGTGAGTTGCGAAAATATTCGCTGGAACAGATTTTGGCAGCGGCGGAAAAGTGAAGGCCGACTCGGCCGCGGAAGAATGCGGGTTTCGTGTCAGGGTCCGCCTTAGCGATATCGTAAGCTCTTCAACCTTCGAGGCCGCTTCAGGGCGCTGGGTGGCCTACTCGGCTTCTTCCTCTTCCTGCGATGCTCCCGCTCGGACCAGGTTTTCCAGTTCTCGGTTGAGACTAGAGTGGCTGGCCTCGGGCAATTCCAAAAAGCGAAAAGGCTGGAGGCATCCATTGGTCGCCCACATGGGAAACAGCATTTGCGCGCGACAGCGGATGCTGGTGCAGCCGAGGTGGAACAGGACCGTCACCCGGATGCCCTCGTCGAGCGGATGTTCGAGCGAGAGCAGCCCACCGTTGATGGAGAGCTGACTCATGCGGCTGCGGATCTGACGTCCGTTTTCGAGCAGCACCAGGGCAAGGATGGAGCCGCCGAGCTTGACGCGCAAGCCCCGCTTTCCTTTTTGCACGATAGCGGTGGAAGACATTGTCGATCAATTTTGCATCAGACGGCCGCTGTAGGGCAGATTACGAAAGTCAGGGCCCCCGGCACTGGCCCCACATGGCGTCGTTTTCAGGTTGGCACGGGTGCGCCGCACATGCGAAAATGCTCCACCGTTTGGAGGAGACCAATGACGAAACGAATGGCTGTGCTGGCTTTAGCGGTTTGTATGATGTTCCTCGCTTTCACGCAAACCGGTTTTGGGCAAAAGGGAAAGAAAGTCTCGGTTGCAGGCGGGGCGGTCGATAAGGCCTACCTGCAGAAGATTTGGGATGGCTGGGCGACGCTGGACGCAGCGGGACAGAAACAGTACTACGCGCAGGGCCCGCACGTGTTTTTCGACACTGCGCCGCTCAAATATGGCAGCTGGGACGAGTACCAGTCCACGGTGAGCAAAGAGCTTGGAGACTACAAGGCCGCAAGGTTCACGGTGAATGACGACGAGCAGATTCACAAAAGCGGGGATGCTTACTGGATCACAGCCACGGTAGCGTCGGACCTGACGCAAAAGTCGGGCAAGCGCGAGATGGCGACATACCGCTGGACGGCCGTCTTCGAAAAGCAGGATGGAAAGTGGCTGATCGTGCACGAGCACGTGTCGGGGCCGCTGCCGTAGGCGGCTGGTTTCGGATCAGGGAATCTTTTTAGCGATGCCCTGAGTTCTTCCGCCTGTCGATACGGGCTTGCCGTGTCTCCTTATGGATGGGTGCGGGGAGAGACGGGGCAAGCCGCGTCTCTACGGAAAGCTTGTTCGCTCATTGCCGGTCGTTAGTGGTAGCCCTTCCAGAAAAAGTACAGCGTCATCGCCATCCCCACCGCAATGACGAAGCCGCGTATCCACGCGCCCGGAAGCTTCTGGGCGTAATGGGCGCCGAAGTATCCGCCAAAGAGCGCACCCACAATCATGACGCTGCCCTGCTTCCAGGCCACAACACCGGCGAGGATGAAGGTGAGGACCGCGAGGCCGTTGATGATGCCGCCGAGCACGACTTTCAAGGCGTTCATGGCGTGAATGTCGGTCATGCCGAGCGCGGCCAGCATAGCGAGATTCAGAATCCCAACCCCGCCACCGAAGTAGCCTCCGTAGACCGCAACCACCAGTTCGAAGAGTGCCGCGACGGCCAGAGCCGAGGTGGAAGCATCCGCGGCGATGGAGCCTCTGGACCCGCGTGCCAGGCGGCCGCCGAATATAAACAGCAGCGTGGCTCCCAGCATGAGCCAGGGCAGAACTCGCAGGAAGGTTTGGGCGGGCGTGTGGAGCAAAAGGAAGGCGCCGGTGATTCCTCCGATAACGCTGGTGACGGCGAGCGGAATCATGACGCGGCGCGAAAGGTCGAGGTGCTTGCGATAAGCGCCCGAGCTGGCCGTCACTCCCACCCAGAGCGCCACGGTATTGGTGGCGTTGGCCGCGATGGGAGCGACTCCGCTGAACATGAGCGCCGGGAAAGCGATGAAGCTGCCGCCGCCCGCGACGGCGTTCAGCGCGCCGCCCAGAACGCCCGCGAAAAAGAGGAAGACGATGGTCGGGATAGCCAAGTATCAGGTTTACCACACCGGCGGAAAAGCAGCGCAACGTTGAAGATTAGTCCGGCCCACGGCAGATAACCTTATCCGCACTCCCACGTGCAACGCCCAGCGGAGCGAAGGTCCGCAGTTCGCGATGGTTACTCCAGAGTTGCGCGGTGGTTCGGATCAGCGTGCTTCGATGCCCTTGTCGTACATTGCGCCGTAGTTTAAATACTGCGCGACGGGGTCGTTCAAGTAGTTGATCTCAACTTTTTCAACTTCGCCGTTCTTGGCAAACTTGGCGGTCAAGCGCGCGTTCACGCCGGCAAAGTATGTTGGCAGCTTGAGCTTCTGATAACGCGCCAGCACCTGATCGCGCAGCGCCGGATCGAAGTGGACGCCGTACTTGTCAACCAGCGCCTTGATGGCGTCGTAGTCGCCTTCCGCCTTGATGCGCATGAGTTCGGCGAGAAGCATGCCCACGCCCTGCCGCATCTTTTGATAGTCGGCCACGCGAACGTAGGCTTTACCGTCGCGCGTGAATTGCTCGATCGAACCGGGAACCTTGTCGGCGATGTAGTGTGCGACTAACTGCCGATCGCGCTGGTGGTCTTCTTCTATGGTGTCGCCATGTGGAATGCGCCGCAGTTGGGTCAGGGCGACCAAGGCCGCGCTGTCGTACATGGCCTTGGCCACTTCTTCATGGTTTGAGATCAGGCCAAGTTCTTTCAGCTTGGGATCCCACACGTTCCACAGCGCCATCAAGTCGGCGCGCCCTTCCTCAAGCGTGGAAAAATATTCCTTCAGGAAAGGTTGGGCACCGCCGCTGACGCGGTTGCTCAGCTTGCCGGAGCCGTGGCCGATCACTTCGTGCATGGCGACCAGCAGGTCGCTAGCTTCTGTGCCGTACTTTGAGGCGCGTTCGACCTCGGCAGCGTCGGCGGTGAATTCGGCGGTGGCTGTCTTGCCGGTGGATTCTTCCAGGGCGCGTTTGCTCCCCATGAACAGAAAATTCTTCGAGCCGTATTTTTCGTGGATTTCGTTTTCGTTTGGCAGATTGTCGCCGATCGTACTCACGCTGAAATCGCCGGTTTCGATCAGGGTTTCGACCGCTTTCACCACCGGAAGTTTGAACGACTCGCGCTTATACTTCGCGTCCCAGGGAGCCTTCTGTTCGAAATAGCCGGCATTTTCCGCCAGTTTTTTCATGGCGGTCGTGACCGGCTTATCGGTGATGGTCACAAAACTCTGCGAACTTCCTTTCGCGCCGCGTGCATCGCGATAGACCTCGATGAAGCCGTTGTCAAAGTCCACGGTGGCATCGTTTTGAACCCAGGTGGCGCCGAAGGCCACCCATTCCGCATATTCGCCGGTCTGGTAGAAGCGGATGAGATGGTCGATCGCTTCGGCTTGCTGGGGTTCGGCGTAACCGCGCGCTTTCTGGAAACACTCGACAGCCTTCTTCAGGAACGTGGCATAGAGTCCGGGAGGAACCTTGCCGTCGGGCGTGCCGGCGCGGTAAACCAGTTCCGTAAGTTTGCCGTCAGCGCCTTTCACCACTCGCGAATTCAGCGGATACTTTTCTTGAAATCCCTTCAGATCGTCCAGACGCACGCCTTGATAAAAAGTATTCGAACTGGCCTGGATCGTGTCTTTTCCGCCCACCGGACTTTTGGCGGTCATCATCGGCTCAAATGCGGGGTCGAAAAATGAAGGTCGCAAAGACTCCAGTTCTCGTGTCACGTCCGATGGTTTCTTCAGCGGCGGGAGATCGGCGTAGGCCGTCCGAAATGCTCCGTTTTGCTGCGCGATCAGGGCGGATTTTTCCAGTTGCTCAAAGGTAAAAGCGGGCAGAAATTTCTGGGATGTCAGCTCATTGTGGTTGCCCCTGCTGGCCCAGAAAAGTTTCGCAAATTCAGCGATCTTGGCCATCGCCGCCGGATCGATTCCCTTCGGACGCGCCACGATTTCTTCGAGCAGGCGTCTCTGGCGCAGACCGTAGGCGGACAATTGATCGTAAATAATTGGGTCGATGGCGATCGAAGCCTGCGTCAGCCAATACGCCAGGGCCTGCTGCCGGGGCGAAAGCGCCTGGAAACTGGGCGCGTGCAGTTGAATGAATGCCGTGTCCCCGACGCGCTCGACCAGGATGTTGCTGGCCTTGTCCTGTTGGCACAGCGCCGGAGTGGCGATCATCGTGAGCAAGAGCAAATACGAAAGAAAGAGTGCGAGACTAAGCGGCTTCAAGAATGGCCTCCATGCAGTTTCGGCCCGAACCGGACCAAACTCCGCAGGCTACCACAAACTGAGCAACAGCCGACATCGTTCGGCCTCGCTTTGCGCGGCAGGAGAGAGTGCGCCCAGCCGCCGCTTTGTCGACCACCGGATTTTTCATCACATTCAACAGTGACCGCTGTCATAGACGTGCTAATCGCCATACTCGAAAATGAGGACCGGATAGGCAGCGCGCGCTCGATGCGCCTGATCGAGCCCGATCAGACCATTTCGACGCTAAGTCCATTGTTTTGTAGAGTCTGGAGGTAAGTCGTTATGTTTCAATGGTTTAGCGCAAATCGGGGGGGGTACAAACCAATAATCATCCCGTTCCAACTGCAAAAGCCAAAATAAAAAATTTAAAACATGAAAGCGGTAGCGCGGACCTCGTCCCTGTGCGAAACACGCATTGCATAATGATCGGTTCCGACATCAACGTCAAAATCAAAGGCAAAGTCAAAGGCAGCGGGCGAGGGCGCCCGCTCTACACGAACAACGGCTTCACTTCGCCTGACGTAGGGCCAGCGCTGTCGCATGCTAGAATCGTTGTTGTAACGTCCCTAACCGATGCTTCCCGATATCGAAAAACTACTGGAGCTGCAGATCGCGGACAAAGAAATCCGCAAGCTGCAGGATGAAGTCGCCGCGCTGCCGAAACGCATGGCGGTGATCGAGCAAAAACTGGCTGGGACAAAGGCGCACCTGGAGAAGGTGCGAACCGCCGCCAAAAGCGACGAGGCCAACCGCAAGAAGTTCGAAGCCGCCATTAAAGATCTGCAAGGGAAGATTTCGAAGTATCGCGACCAGTCTCTCGATGTAAAAACCAACGACCAGTACAAAGCGCTGCTGCACGAGATCCAGTTTGCCGAGCAGGAGATCCGCCTCAACGAGGACCGCATCCTGGAGGTGATGGTCAACGTTGACGCGCGTGAAAAAGAAGTGAAAGCGGCGGAAGCGGAGCTTCAGGCCGAGACGGCCGAGATTGAAAAAGAAAAAGAAGAAGCGCGAACAATCACCGCCGAAGATGAGAAAAAGCTCTTGGAGTGGAATGCCAAACGCGACGCCCTGCGGCGCGGGATTTCCGAAGATTTTCTTCGTCACTATGAGCGCGTGATGAAGTTCCGCGGCAGCGGACTGGCGGAAGTCCGCGAGCACAAATGCATGGGCTGCCAGGTGATGCTGCGGCCTCAGACCTACAACGAAGTCCGTAATGGCGAGAAGGTAATGGTCTGCGAATCGTGTTCGAGAATTTATTATTTCAATCCTGCGAACGAAGTGAAGCCGGAGCAGGAAGTTGTGACCGTTACCGGGAGAAAACGCGCGCGCCCCAAGGCGGAGGCGCCGCAGGCATGGTTCTACCGTCCGGATTACGGCGAAGAAGGCGAAGTGCTGCTGGTCTTCAGCAATAGCGGCGACAGTTCGACGCGGCGCATTTATGAAATGCACACTGGGCGTCAATTCGGCGACGTGCTGGTGCGCGAAGGAAGTTACCGCCTGGCGTTTCCCGAGGACCTGACCGACGCCGCCCTGCGGCTCAACGGCCATTGGGACGAAAAAGAAATCGACGGATGGGGTTCCGAGATTCCCTCCAACGCGCTCGACCTTCTGCAGAAAGATCTGCTCGCCATCTGGCGCGAGCACAAAGCGGGTCACAAGCACTCTGCCTCTCCGGCGGAACAACCGACTGCCCGCTAGATGCTGAAGTTTCTGTAACCCGCGCCAGTTCGCGAATATTTAATAGTTAAAACTTTTATTTGGCAGCGTACGGGTTTGGATACCGCAGCGCCTTAGCCAGATTTCTGCCGCGGATGATCCCAGCGGAGTGATAGGTCAGTCCCCAGGAATCGATCGAAGACATATCCGGGAAGATGCAGGCCTCGAGCGCGGTATCGATCGGATCGGACTTCTGCACCCACCCACCGCCGTTCAAGTTGATGCCACCGAACAGATCGGTGCCGCCAAGCTGCGAGCAGTAGCAGGATCCAGGATTGCCGTTGCAACTCCCGCCATAGGGAACCTCCGCGTAATAGGCGAGGGCGGCCAACGTGGGCTTATCGCTGTAGAGGGTGGAAAGCAGCACGTGAATCCGCGAGCCATCTTTCTTAGACGTGAACTTGCAAAATTGGCGCTCCCCGGAAAGGCGGAACCAGTTTTCCGGATCGGCATTGGTGTTGAAGTAGGGTGCGCGAACATCGACTTCGCCGCCGTGCCTGACGCAATACTTCTCAGCTTTGGCAAGGTCGGTATCCGGAGAGTGGGCATTCCCGGGACTACCAGCTTGAACGGGTGTGGCGGCGGGAAGAATAATCGCAATTGCTAGCGCGATACAAATCATCATCATCAGTGCGACGAGTGGACGTTTCACGAAAAGCCTCATGGGGGACTTGGAAATCGACGATCGGTTTTTTTCGATCAATTGAGGTGGAAAGGTTAACACGAAAGCAAAGGGCGTTCCCGCGCTCGTTTTGCGTCGCGCGGTCATGTTTGCGGCGGAACTTAAGTCCGATCTTGCCGCCGATTTCGAGGTATTATTACGCCCACGAGGTGAGTGATGGCCAACGATCTCAACATCCCTTCCGCGTCCCGCCGGACGTTTCTCAGTCTGTCGGCCGCGGCATCCGCCGGGCTGGCGTTTGGCATTGTGACCGAACCGATGCTGGCTAACGCTCGGGTGCACAACCTTCCGAAAGATGCGATGAGCAATGGCGCGATCAGGATTGACGCCAACGAAAACCCGCTTGGGCCCGGTGCTTCGGCGCGCGAAGCGGCAGCCGCCATGGTCTCGCAGGGCGGCCGCTATTCCGACTGGCTCACCGACGATCTGGTGAAGACGCTGGCGGAAATGGAAGGCCTGAAGCTGGAACAGGTGCGCGTCTATCCGGGATCGAGCGAGCCTCTTCATCACGCTGTGACGACTTTCGCCTCAGGGCAGCGCAGCTACGTGACCGCCGATCCGGGATACGAAGCCGGAATGTTTGCCGCCAATGCGGTTGGCGCCAAAGTGGTGAAAGTCCCGTTGACGAAAAGTTACGCGCACGATGTGAAGGCGATGCTGGCCGCGGGGCCCGACGCGGGCGTGTTCTATATATGCACCCCTAACAATCCGACCGGCACGCTCACCAGTCATTCCGATATCGAATACCTGGTCGAGAACAAGCCCAAGGGTTCCGTGGTGCTGGTGGATGAAGCCTACATTCATTTTTCCGACGCGATTTCGGTAATGGATCTGGTGAAAGCCGGCAAGGACGTGATCCTGCTGCGCACCTTCTCGAAGATATACGGCATGGCGGGCCTGCGCTGTGGCGCCGTATATGCCCGCCCCGACCTGCTGGAGAAAATCGAGAACTACGGCGGCTGGAATGCCATGCCGATCACCGCGCTCGCGGCTGCATCGGCCAGTCTGAAAGACGCGCAACTGCTGCCCGAACGCAAGCGCATCAATGCCAATATCCGCGGCCAGGTCTTTGCCTGGCTTGACCGGAACGGCTACGCCTACGTTCCCTCGGAATCGAATTGCTTCATGCTCGACGCGAAACGGCCGGCGAAAGCGGCAATCGATGCCATGGCCAAGCAAAATATATTTGTAGGACGCATCTGGCCGGCCTGGCCAACCTATACGCGCATCACGGTAGGAACCGCGCCCGAGATGGAGCAGTTCCAGGTTGCGTGGCAGAAGGTGATGTCAGGAGCGGTGGTCGCCAGTGCCGGCGCGATTCCGAGCAGAAAGCGGAATCTAGACGGCATCGTGATCCGAGCCTAAGAGTTTTACCCTGCTCATCCCGAACAAAGCGAGGGGCCGCTTGCATGGCCCCGCTGCCATGGGTTGTTTACATGAATTGTCATCCTGAGCGAAGGACCTGCTGTTCTTGCCTTAGCACGGTCGCGGATTGGGGCGCGGCTTCCACGATTTAGGAATTTAATCTCCGGGCAGTGCGGCTGCGTTCCTTTCCTAACTACGCAGATCAAGTCCGCGGTTATCATCTATCCATGCCGAAAAAACGCGCCGCCTCCGCCAAACACGCGGAGCCTTCCGTGAAACTTTCCACCCGAGGAGTCGCCCGCCTGCAAGGCCGGCACCCGTGGGTCTATCGCTCGGATATCACCGAAGAAAAAGATATCCCCCCCGGCGCAGTAGTGCGCGTCCTCGATCAGCGCGGGAAATTTCTGGGGACCGCGCTCTACAGCTCTTCCTCGCAGATCGCGATCCGCATGATCTCTCACGGCTCGGTGCCGGATCTGCCTGCACTGGTAGCCGAGCGCATTCGCGCCGCCATCGCCTACCGCAAGGAACTCGTTTCCAATAGCGACGCCTACCGCATGGTTTTCAGCGAGGCCGATTTTCTTCCCGGCTTGATCGTCGATCGCTATAACGACGTGCTCACGCTGCAAATCCTTACCCAGGCCATGGACGCCGCAGCGGTGCGCGAAGCGATCCTGCAAACGCTGCGCAAAGAACTGCAACCGGCGGGAATTGTCGAGCGCGTCGATCCGCGTATTCGAGAACTGGAGCAATTGCCGCCGCTGCCATCGGGACTGCTTTGGGGGAAGAAGAGTTCGACCGAATTCAGAATGAACGGCGAAGATCCGAAAGGCGTACGCTTTCACTACGACGGACTTGAAGGCCAGAAGACCGGGGCGTTTCTCGATCAGAGGGAAAACTATGCGGCGGCGGCCGAATACGCGCATGGGGAAGCGCTCGACGCTTTCTGCTACCAGGGCGGATTCGCGCTGCACCTGGCTCTGCACCCGGCAGCAAAGTGTTCGAGCGTCACCGGAGTAGACAGCTCGCGCCCCGCGCTGGAAATGGCGGAGAAGAACGCGAGGCTGAATGGACGCGAACTGGAGTGGATCGAGGCGAACGCTTTCGATCTGCTAAGAGAGTACGCGGCAGCGAACCGGCGCTACGACACCATCGTTCTCGATCCGCCGGCGTTTGCAAAGACCAAGCGCGACGTGGAAAAGGCCCTGGGCGGCTACAAGGAACTCAACCTGCGCGCCATGAAAATGCTGCGCAACGGAGGGATTCTAGTCACCTGTTCCTGCTCCTTCCACGTCGGGGCCGCGGACTTCCTCAAAGTGGTGGCCGACGCCGCCCAGGACGCCCACAAATCCCTGCGCGTAGTCGAGCACCGGGGAGCAGCGAAAGACCATCCCATCCTGCTGAATGTGCCCGAAACCAGCTATCTTCAGTGCTTGATATTGAGTGTAAGCAATTGAAAAATATAGGGATTTAAGTAGTAAACGTAGGCAGCGAAAAGACGCTCGAAAGCAAGGAGCCCAAGAGCGCCGGCGAAGCTGCCTAAGCGATGCTCACGCAGAGGCGGACGCCCTCGCCCGCCTCGTTGCTTCTGTGTGGCCGACTTCAGCCCTTGGCTTGGCCGTTGGATTCGGTGACAATGTTGGGGGCAAGGAAGCCATGAAGGCAACGCTCGAAGCAATCAACCAGATGCAAGCGGATGGCGTCATCGGCAAGTACGCCATTGGCGGAGCGGTGGGCGCAACATTTTATCTGCAACCTGCGGCAACGCTCGACGTGGACATCTTTGTAACGCTCCCGACCACCCCTGGCGGGCTGCTGCTCAGCCTTGCTCCGATTTACGACTACCTTAAGGCCCACGGCGGCACGGTGGAGGATGAGTACATTGTCATCGACGGCTGGCCGGTGCAGTTCCTTTCTCCCAGTGACGAATTGGAGCGCGAGGCTGTGGCGGAATCCGTCGAGACGGCAGTCGAGGGCACCCCTACGTGGGTGATGACCGCCGAACACCTGGTCGCTATCGCGCTGCGAACCGGGCGGCCCAAGGACCACAACCGCATTTTGCAGTTTATCGAACAGGACGCGGTGGATCGGGGAAAGCTGCAAGGTATCCTAGATCGTCATGGGTTGGCTTCGCGATGGAAGCAGTTCGAGCATAAGTTTGGAGGCACTCATGAGTAAGCCAAAATTGCGGGCGCGGCTCGCTGCGCTCAGCTTTTCCGAGAAGATCAAGATCCTGGAAAAACTTCGCGACCGCGACCGTGCGATTGCCGCCAGCGGGCTTAGAGGACAGGCCGAACGAGGCGCTAACAATAAGGCGGCCAAATAGAGCAAATCGAATATAGAGTCGGCGTAGGGCGGACGGCCTCGTCCGTTGGGGATGCTCACGTAGGGACAACCGCCCTCGGCTGTCCAGCCGGGCGAAGCCCGGCGGTTGTAAACTTAGCGGGAGGCGAGAAACTGCGCCTCCCGCTAAGTCTGCAATTTCGTAATCAGGTAATTTTGTAATTTACCCGTCTGGCAAGGACGCCAATACGAGGTTCCGTGACATAGAGGGAGTGCTGCCCAGAGTGTCGGAGAAGATTTCCAGTAACCTCGAGTGCTACGTGCGTGATCTTGAGAACGATTCAGACCTTGACGTTTAGGTGGACACGGTTTTCAGATTACCCAATTACCCGATTACCAAATTACAAAATGGAGTAACCCATGCCAATTCGTTGGGAGAAATTCACAGTGAAGGCGCAGGAGGCCGTGCAGCGCGCGAACGAGCTTGCTTCGGAACACGGCAATCCGGAGCTGATGCCGCTGCATCTACTGGCGGCGCTGGTCGAGGACCGCGAAGGCATCGTTACGCCCGTACTCGAAAAAATCGGCATCGGGCCGCAGGCCGTGCTCAGCGACCTTTACAAAGAAATTGAAAAGTTGCCGAAAGTCTCGGGCAGCGGCGGCGCGGCCCAGCCGGCGATGTCGGCGCAGATCAACCAGGTGCTCGATAAGTCTTTCAAAGAAGCCGACACCTTCAAAGACGAATACGTATCGACCGAGCACCTGCTGCTGGCGTTGACCGCTCTGAAACTCGATCTAAAGCACGGAGACTCAGCGCAGGAATTGCTGGCGCGTCATGGCGCGACGCACGACGCGATCCTGAAAGCGCTCACCGCAGTTCGCGGTTCGCAGCGCATCACCGACCAGAATCCCGAAGCGAAGTACCAGGCGCTGGAGCGCTATGCCCGCGACCTGAACGAGCAGGCGCGGCGCGGCAAACTCGATCCCGTCATCGGCCGCGATGAAGAAATTCGCCGCGTGGTGCAGGTGCTTTCGCGGCGCACCAAGAATAATCCGGTGCTTATCGGCGAGCCGGGCGTGGGCAAGACGGCCATCGTCGAAGGCCTGGCGCAGCGCATCGTCTCCGGCGACGTGCCCGAAGCGCTGAAGAACAAGCGGGTCATATCACTCGATCTGGGAGCCATGCTCGCGGGCGCAAAATATCGCGGCGAATTTGAAGACCGCCTGAAGGCCGTGCTGAAAGAAATCGAAGACTCGCAGGGCAAGATCATCCTCTTCATCGACGAGTTGCACACGATCGTAGGAGCCGGTGCGTCCGAAGGCGCGATCGACGCCTCGAACATGCTGAAGCCGGCACTGGCCCGGGGAGAGTTGCGCGCCATCGGCGCGACCACGCTCAACGAATATCGCAAGTACATCGAGAAAGACGCCGCGCTCGAACGCCGCTTCCAAATAGTTTTCGTGGGCGAGCCGAACGTCGAGGACACCATCGCCATCCTGCGCGGGCTAAAGGAAAAGTACGAAGTGCATCACGGCGTGCGCATCAAAGATTCGGCCATAGTGGCAGCTGCGACGCTATCGCATCGCTATATTTCCGACCGCTTCCTGCCGGACAAAGCCATCGACCTGATTGACGAGGCCGCCGCCTCGCTGCGCATCCAGATCGATTCCATGCCCACCGAAATCGATCAGCTAGAACGGCGAGCCACGCAACTCGAAATCGAAAAGCAGGCGCTGAAGAAAGAGGACGACGCGAATTCCAAAGAGCGCCTCGCCCACGTCGAGAAAGAACTTGCCGGCATTCGTGAACAATCAAATGCGCTTAAAGCGAAGTGGAAGCAGGAAAAGGATGTGATCGCGAAAGCCCGCGCCCTGAAAGAAAAACTGGAGCAGCTCAAAATCGAAGAAGCAGCCGAGGAGCGCAAAGGGAATCTGGAGCGCGTGGCGCAGATCCGTTATGGGCTGATCCGCAACGCCGAAGACGAACTGAAGAAAGTCACCGCGCAGATTGACAGCAAGACCGGACACCGCATGTTGAAAGAAGAAGTGGACGAAGAAGATGTTGCGAGCATCGTCTCCAAGTGGACGGGCATTCCGGTTTCCAAGATGCTCGAGGGCGAAGTCAAGAAGCTTATCAACATGGAAGATCGCCTGCGGCTGCGCGTTATCGGACAGGACGGGGCGCTGGAACGCGTGGCCAATGCCATCCGCCGTTCGCGCGCCGGGTTAAGCGATCCGAAGCGGCCGATCGGTTCCTTTATTTTCCTGGGGCCGACCGGCGTCGGCAAAACCGAACTGGCTCGCGCCCTGGCCGAATTTCTTTTCGACGACGAGCGCGCCACGGTGCGCATCGACATGTCCGAATACATGGAGAAGCACGCCGTGTCGCGTATGATCGGCGCGCCTCCGGGATACGTCGGGTACGAAGAGGGCGGACAGCTTACCGAGCAGGTGCGCCGCCATCCCTACGCGGTCGTGCTCTTCGACGAAATAGAAAAAGCGCACCCCGATGTGTTCAACATCCTGCTGCAAATCATGGATGATGGCCGCCTCACCGACGGCAAAGGCCGCAAGGTTGATTTCAAAAACACAGTCATTATCATGACCTCGAATCTGGGCTCGTCGTACCTGCAATCGGAAAACATTCGCTCCGACGCTGCGTTCGAGCAAGCCTCGAAGCAAGTGATGGAAGCGCTGCACGGGCATTTCAAACCCGAGTTTCTGAATCGCGTGGACGACATCATCATCTTCCATCCGCTCGGCAAGGAACAGTTGGTGAAGATCGTCGACTTGCGCCTGGAAGACTTGCGCCGTTTGTTAGCCGACCGCAAGATTTCACTGGAGCTGACCGACGCCGCGAAAGAACTTCTTTTCGCCGAAGGCTACGATCCAAACTTCGGAGCGCGTCCGCTAAAGCGCGCCATTCAGAAGCTGGTGCAGGATCCGCTGGCGCTGAAAATTCTGGACGGCGCAGTGCTGCACGGCGACCACGTGGTGGTGGACGCCGATAAGAAAGCGGGGAAGATGACGTTCAAGGTCAGCGAGCGTGTGGGGGAGAAAGAAGTGGCGAAGTCAAAGAAATAATGCCCGTGCAACGACCCTCGGGTAGGGACCTCCGGCCTCGACCGTCCGGGTCGAGCGCAGCGCGACGGGGGCTAAGTCCTTTGTTTTCGATGAAAAGTGTTTCACGTGAAACATAAGTGCGAAATGTGGTTACTTGCAGCTACAGTGCAAACCTGAATAATAGCTAGATATCTAGCGTGCTCAACGAGTTTTGAACTGGTCGGCGACTTCTCCTCGCGACAAGTACCACGCCACCATCACGCGCACGATAATCCCGAGGCCGCCGAGGACTAGTGCTTTTGGTTGGACCATCACGGTTGCGGCTGAGACTGATGGGACCAGCATTACGATTCCTGTGATGGCGATCAGCAATGCGGCGTGGCGGACGATGTTATTGAGTTTCGCCAGGCCCCATGCGACGCCGCCCGCTACGCAGGCCATCAGAAGGAACATGTAGGGGCCTGCTAATTCGAGGCCGAATAGGAGTGGGGAGCCTGCTGCCATTGCTATCGCGCCTGGGCTGAGCAACATCAATGCGCCCGCGATCGCCAGATAAATTCCGCAGAGGGCGAAGAGGGCGGCGATGGCGCGGACTCCGTCAGGGAGCGGGTTGGCAACATCGTCCGGCATAGTTTGGCTGCTGGTTCATCGGATTCGGAAACGAGCGCAAGGATTCATGGCGAGCGCTGTAGAAATCGGGCCGAGCTGCGCTCGGCTGGCGGACAGGAGTGTCCGCCCTACACGATAGGTCACGAATTTGCGCGAGATTTCGGCGTCTTCTTGGTCTTCGGGGGCCGGGCGCGGCGCGCTTTTGGTACCTTGCCGATCCTAGGGTCGTGGGCGAGAACGAGTTCGCAAGCGCGTAACGCAACTTCCTCGAAATCAGACGCATCGGCGGGAAGGACCTGCCAGCTGGTTATTTTCTTCCCCAACACCTGAATGGATCGCAGGTTGGGGAACTCCTGTCGCAAACTCCGGTGGTGATCTTCGGTAGTGGCTAGCCAGACTCCGTTGTCTGCCCGGTGGTCGGGTTTGTCGCGGAGGATGAGGACAATCTTGTCCTGAACATAAATGGCGAGGCAGCCGAACATGGGGTGGGTTCGAGGGGACAAGGAAGCGATCGCGTCGAGTACGAATGCATGCGGGACGGGTTTGCGCGGCTTGACCAGGAGGGTGTCGTCGAGTGGGAGGAAGAGGGTTTTGCCACGGGGCTTCGGCATACGAGTGACGAATCGCTTTCGGTTCGATGCTGCTTGCCGCAAGTAGTGAATGTATCACCGGGCGGTCACGTGGCGAACGCGAAAAACTTGCCGTTGCGGGCGAAGAACAACGCCTTGACCACGGGGGGCACAGGGAACAGAGGGAAGGGCATAAGGTGCGTTCTCCTCGGTTTCTCTGTGTCTCTTGGGGTGATGATTTACTTCCGAGTCCGATAGAATCCCTCGGTGCCCGTTTCTCTGCAGATTGAAGCTACCCGCGGCGCGGCCCGTGCCGGCAGACTCATCACTCCTCACGGAGAGGTGGAGACGCCTGTGTTTATGCCGGTAGGGACGCTGGCTTCGGTCAAGGGGGTCTCGCAGGATGTGCTGGAAGATCTGGGCGTGGAGATTCTGCTGAGCAACACCTACCATCTTTTTTTGCGTCCCGGGGTCGAGACGGTTCGGAAGATGGGCGGGCTGCATCGGTTCATGTCGTGGGATCGGGCGATTCTTACCGACTCGGGCGGGTTTCAGGTTTTCAGTCTGAACGAGCTGCGCAAGGTTAGCGAAGAAGGTGTGGCGTTCCGGTCGCACCTGGATGGGTCGTCGCACTTTCTTAGTCCTGAAAAAGCGATGGAGGTACAGATAGGGTTGGGCGCCGACATTATCATGGCCTTCGACGAATGCACGGAGTATCCGGCGGACGCAGCGCGCGCGCGGGCATCGATGGAACTGACGCTGCGGTGGGCTGCGCGCAGCAAGAATTATTTTGAAGAGCACAAGAGCGAGGTGCCGTGGAAGAGCACCCGTCCGCCGTCCGCAGTGAGCGAAAAAAAGCAGGCCCTGCGCTTCGCTCAGGATGACAATCATGGGGAGGGTGATTCTCAAACTCCATCGCTGTTTGGCATTGTGCAGGGGGGGATGGACCGTGAGCTGCGCCGCGAATCTGCGGAGCGGACGATCGACATCGGCTTTGCCGGTTACGCTATCGGCGGGCTGAGCGTTGGCGAGCCGCGCGAGCTTACCGGCGACGTCGTCGAATCCACGCTGGAGCATCTTCCCCTAGACCAGCCGCGCTATCTGATGGGGGTTGGCACTCCAGAAGAGATCGTGCAGTACGCGCAGTCGGGGGTCGACATGATGGATTGTGTGCTTCCCACCCGCGCCGCCCGGCATGGACTGCTGTTTACTTCGGAAGGAAGACTTTCGATCAAGCAGGCGCGGTACGCGCAGGACGACAGCGCGCTTGATCCCGGGTGCGACTGCCGCGTGTGCCAGCGTTATTCGCGGGCCTATCTGAGACATCTTTACGCCTCGAACGAACTGCTGGCGCAGATTTTGAATACGGTCCACAACCTGCACTATTACCTTGCCACGATGAAGACGGTGCGGACGTGGATCCGGGGAGGCCACGGGCTTACCACCGGTTGTTCAAGGCTGCCGATTGGGTAGCCCAAGCTGTAGTCCAAGCTAAGGTCTGTCCAAACAAAGGTCGAAAAAATGAGCAAAGTTTGACGAATTTCCGGGAACCGACCTTGACACCTAGCGAGCCGTCCGGCATTCTATTGAACTTGGGAGTAAAGCCCGTTTCTTTGTGTGCCGTTCCGAACGAAAGCGGAGCACGGCGTCGCTGGTTTTAGCCTGCAAGCGGCAGGTGTCCGGCCATGGAAGAAAAGAATTCCCGCAAGTTAGGCAGCGGAAGAAGCAAACATGTGCCGAGTTCGGCTCGGTTGGCCCGAAAGGGCGCTGCAGACGGGCGGGGTTTTAAGCAGGTAATTTGTTACAGGGGATCAACTTGGCGGTGGAAATGATTTTGTCTGGCATGCCTGGCGGATTGGCGGTTTGGTTGCAGCTACCCGGGGGCACGAGCCTGCTCGGGCTGGCGCCGCTGCTGTTCATCTTCGCGATTTTTTATTTTCTGCTGATTATGCCGCAGCAGCGGAAGCAGAAAAAGTGGCAGCTGATGTTGAGCGAGTTGAAAAGCGGGGACAAGATTGTAACCAGCGGCGGGCTGCGCGGGACGATCATCAGTCTCAAGGACGATGCGCTGGTATTACGTGTGCCGCCCGACAATCTGAAGCTCGAAATCAGCCGCGCATCGGTGGCATCGGTGACGACGGCGGAAGAAGGAAAGTCGTAGAGAGCTTCGGGCCGCGGGCTTCGAGCAATCGTTTTCAGAGGTTGCTTTCGGCTTTTAGCTCGCAGTACGAAGCGCTTTGGGCGTTTGACGGTTTTTCATGAATAAGAACCTCAGTTGGAAGTTGGCAGTTATTGTCGGAATACTGCTGGTCTTTTTGTTCGGCATCTTCGGTGTTCCGAAGGATTGGTCGGGCAGGGGAGTGCTGGCGGCGATTGCCGATCGCATTCATTTGGGCCTGGATCTCCGCGGCGGGACGCACCTGATCCTACAGGTGCAGGTTAACGACGCGGTTAACGTGGATTCCGACAACGCGCTTGCGCGCCTCAAGGAAGACTTGCGGACGCACAAGATCAATTACGCCGACATCATCAAGCCCGATCGGGTGAACCATCCCGAAATGATCGTGGTGAAGGGCATTACGCCGGATCAGGGTAGCGATTTCAAGAGCATTATTTCCGATCGGCTGCCGGACTACGGCGCCAGTTCTGGGGCGGAAAACGGCTGGACGGTGGCGATGAAGGGCCAGAACCTGGCCGACTTGAAGAATCGCGCGGTCGCCCAAGCCATCGAGACCATCCGGAATCGAATCGACCAGCTCGGCGTGAGCGAGCCTGTGATCCAGGAACACGGCCTGGGTCAGTATCAGATTCTTGTGCAACTTCCGGGCGTGGACGATCCGGCGCGCGTGAAGGAAATCATGCAGTCCACCGCGATGCTTGAGATCAAGCAATCGCTGGGCGGGCCCTATTCGAGCGAGCAGTCGGCTTTACAGGAGCACGGCGGGGTGCTGCCTCCGGACGCGGTTTTGATGGCGGGCAAGAGCATTGGCTCGCGCAATAGCGAAGGCGGCGAAGCCTGGTATCTGATCTCTCGGGCCTCGGCGGTGACGGGCCGCGATCTTCGTACGGCGGAACCGAGCACCGACGAAAATGGCCAGCCGGCAGTGCGCTTTATTCTTACCTCCGAGGGTGGCCGCAAGTTCTACTCTTTCACTTCTGCGCACGTGGGCGACAACCTGGCGGTGGTTCTCGACAACAAGGTGCAGGAAGTGGCGGTGATCAAAGATGCCATTCGGGACACCGGCGTCATCAACGGCCGGTTCACCCAGCAAGAGACTCAGGACCTTTCGATGACGCTGCGTTCCGGCGCATTGCCAGCTGGGATCAAGTATCTGGAAGAGCGCACGGTGGGGCCCTCGCTGGGCGCCGATTCGATTCGTTCCGGGGTCCGGGCGGCCATGGTTGGCATGCTCGCCGTCCTCATCTTCATGCTGGTTTACTATCGGTGGGCGGGCGTGAATGCGGATATCGCGCTGATCCTGAACCTGGTCATCCTGCTTGGGTTCATGGGCTACTTTGGAGCGGTGCTGACGCTGCCGGGAATTGCGGGCGTTATTCTGACGGTTGGTATGGGCGTGGATTCGAACGTGCTGATTTTTGAGCGCATCCGGGAAGAACTGAGGAATGGCAAGACGCCGCCCTCGGCGGTGGAGCAGGGATTCAGCCACGCCTGGATCACCATCGTGGATACGCACGTTACCACCATTGTTTCGGCCGCGATTCTGTTTCTTTTTGGCACAGGGCCGGTTAAGGGGTTTGCGACGACGCTGGTCTTCGGGTTAGCCGCAAACCTGTTTACGGCGGTGTTTGTATCGCGCGTAATTTTTGATTGGGTCCTGAGCCGGAAGCAGCGAGGCGAAGCACTGAGTATTTAGAGGAGGTTTCAAAGTTTCAAGGACCACGAGCCGCGATTGTTTTGACTTCGAAACCTTGCAACTTTGCAACTTTGAAACCTGGTTTTTTATGGAATTTTTTAGAGACACCAACATCGATTTTCTCGGGAAAAAGTGGTATTTTCTCGTCTTCTCGCTGGTCTTCAGCGTGGCCGGACTGCTTTCCATGGCGTTCTGGCATGGCGTCCCGCTGGGTGTCGATTTCCGCGGCGGCACGATCGTCTATGTGAAGTACGCGCATACTCCCGATCCTTCCGCCATCCACTCGGAGATCGAGCGCGCGGGATTGAAGAATGCCCGCGTTCAAAGAATCGGGCAAGCCGTGAATAACGAAGTGCTGATCGCGCTCGATATTCAGGAGACTAACGAAGAGGCTCTCGACAAGGGCAAGACACAGATTATTCAGGCGCTGGAAAGCCACGCCAGCGCTGGCAAGCAGGATCTCAACAACTCCAGCTCGTTGGCCGTCGCGAAATATCTTTTGGAGAAAGATCCGCTACGCCTAGGCAGCGGCGCCGACGCCAGCCCGCGCTACACCGCGATGGCTCAGGCCGTGGTTGACTATCGGGACAAGACGAAGGGCGGCGTGCTTAGTTCCATTGATGAGCTAAAGAGTGCCGCGGATCCGGCGGTGGTGGCCGTGCTGCAGGAAAACTTTTACGTTTCGGACTTTGGTATCCGCAACGTGGAGATTGTCGGGCCGCAAGTTGGACAGCAGCTGCGCAAGCAAGCCATCCTGGCCGCGCTTTATTCGCTGGCCGGAATGCTGATCTACCTGGGGCTCCGCTTCGAGTGGATCTACGGCGTCGCCGCCGTATTGACGGTTTTCCATGACACACTGATTACGGTCGGCGCCTTCTCGCTGCTGAACTGGGAAATATCGCTGACGGTGATTGCCGCTATCTTGACCCTGATCGGATACTCCAATAACGACACCATCGTGGTGTTTGACCGCATCCGGGAGAACATCAAGCTGCTCCGGCGGGACAAGCTGGCTGACATCGTCAACAAAAGTATTAATCAGACATTAAGCCGAACTATCTTGACAGCGGGCCTGACTTTCCTTACCGTGCTTGCTCTGTTCCTTTTCGGCGGCGAGGTGTTGCACGGTTTCAGCTTCGCGCTGGTGATCGGAATCCTGATCGGGACGTATTCGTCGATCGCGATTGCGGCGCCGATTCTGGTTGCGTATCAGGAATGGCGTGGCGAGAGCGGCAAGAAGCCGATTGCCATGCCGCTGCGGTCCGGCAATGGCCCGACGCAGCCGAAAGAAAAAGTTAAGGCCTGAAAACGGGCCATGTGGCGTAGAATCTTCACCTGTCCGCAGAGGCAGGGATTTACAGACGCAATCGTCGAAAAGGCGGGAGCAAAGAGGATGCGGTCGGTGTCTAAGTTCTCGTACGGTCTGGTGTAGGAGAAGCCCATGTTTGAAGACAGCCTTATCGAGTCAGGCAATAAGCTCAAAACCAAGCGGCTGAGCACCACGATCCTTTCCTTCTTTGGGCAGTTCGGGCTCATCGGGATACTGATCCTGATCCCGCTGATTTATACCGACGCGCTGCCCAAGACGCAGTTGATGACCTTCCTGATAGCACCGCCACCGCCACCACCACCGCCGCCACCGCCGGCAGCGGCCGTTAAGGTGGTGAAAGTTCAGAGCGAAGTCATTAACGGCCAATTGCGCACTCCCACCAAGATTCCAGACAAAGTTCAGATGATCAAAGAAGAGGAAACTCCCCCGGATCTGGGTGCTGGCGGCGTGCCGGGCGGCGTGCCTGGGGGCATTCCCGGCGGCTCGGCGGGCGGCGTGATCGGTGGCATCCTCAACTCGATGGCGGCAATCCCGAAAGTTGCGACTCCGCAGCGAGTCCGGGTTTCGTCGGGCGTATCGACAGGACTTTTGATCAAGAAGGTCACGCCCAATTATCCGCAGCTGGCAAAACAGGCTCGCATTCAAGGGGCGGTCGTGCTGCAGGCGGAGATCAGCAAAGAAGGCACAATTCAGAATTTGCAGTTGATTAGTGGACACCCCATGCTGGCGCCGGCGGCGATCGAGGCCGTGAAACAGTGGCGTTATAAGCCATACCTGCTCAATGGCGAGCCGGTGGCCGTGGAGACCACGGTGGTTGTAAACTTTAGCTTGTCTGGAGGCTAAACTCTCCAGGCGGCTTGTCAGGCTGCGGAAAAGCCTGGTTTTGTATCAGGGCTTTGTTTTAGGGATGCTGTAAGCTCTGCGAAATCGGCCGCTTTTTTAGGGGTTGGGAATTGTTTCCGCAGCCGGTTCTGCCGGTGTAGCTCTGGCCGGATTAGATTTAAGTTTGTGGCGGTTTTAGAACTCGCGGTCCCACCTTTTTCGCCAAGACGGGGAATTATGGTGGTTTGACAACCGAGGGCAACTCCGCCTACTTGAGTTTTCTTGCATCAAAGGGTTCATGATCAAGCCGCAACCCCACGGCACGCTCGTGGGTGTGGCATTGGATCGCAGTATCGCTGCTTTCTGCGCCAGCATTGGTGTCTAATGCTGGGTGTGGGGGGAGAGTTTTGGGAAGTGGTTAGAAACGAGTTTGAACTAGTTTCGACGAGGAGAAGCAACTCATGGTAGTGAACCTGGCAGCAGTCGCACTCTGTAATTTCCATCTTTTCGCCGTCTGGCTTTTTGACGAGAGCTCGGTCGGTTGGGATCCGATTTCGCTCTGGAAGCAGATGGGTCTTCTGGCGAAGGTCGTGGTTATCATTCTGTTCATCATGTCGGGGTGGTCAATCGGCGTGATGATTGACCGTTGGATGGCTTTCAACGCCGCCCGCAATCAGTCCCGGTCGTTCGCTCCCGCGGTTGCCGGAGCGCTGCGCGAGGGCAAGATTGACGAAGCGATCAAAGTGGCCGAGCGCAACAAGAAGAGTCACCTGGCCAAGGTGGTCACCGCGGGCCTGATGGAATTCAAGGCACACCAGGATAGTCCGGGTGAAATTCCTGGCGAGACCATTGAAGCTTCCAAGCGGGCACTGGAGCGCACCGAAGCCATTGTGCACGCCGAACTCAAGCGTGGCTTGGGCGGTCTGGCGACAATCGGTTCGACGGCTCCCTTTGTGGGACTGTTCGGAACGGTGGTTGGCATTCTGAACGCATTCAACGGTATCGCGAAGGAAAAGGCAACCGGCTTGGCAGCGGTCGCGGGCGGCATTTCGGAAGCGCTCGTAACCACCGCGGTGGGCTTGTTCGTGGCGATTCCGGCGGTCATGATGTTCAACTATCTGACCGGCCGCGTGGAAGCGTTCGACGTGGAGATGGATAACTCATCGAGCGAACTGATTGATTACTTCCTCAAGCGGCGGAGCATGCGCCGGTCCTAAGCTCGCGGTTTTGGGCGGTCGCAAAACGGCGGTCGCAATAACTAGGGCTGCAAACATGAGTTGATGAAGAGGCGCCGGTTTTCCCACCGGCGCCTACTCTTCCTCATCTTTATGGTTGCGGTCCCGGGCCAGGGCAAGCATACGCAGGAGACAGAATTCCATGGCATTAGCAAAGCGAGACGAAGGGTCCAAGGTTAGTTCCGACATCAACGTCACACCGATGGTGGACGTGATGCTGGTACTGCTGATCATCTTTATGGTGGTGACGCCCATGTTGCAACACGGCGTTCCGGTGGATATGGCCAAAGTCAATAACCCCACTGATATGCACGACGCCGATAAGGAAGACGCGCTGCTGGTTGCCATCACTCGCGATAACAAGGTCTTCTTCGGTACGGATCCCGTCAAGGCGGATGAACTGACGCAGAAGATCAAGGATCGCTTGGCGAACCGGACCGACAAACGGGTATTTCTCAAGGCCGACATGCGGGCGAAGTTTGGCTGGGTGGTCGAAGTGGTCGACAATGTTCGTGCCGCCGGTGTGGACCAACTGGGCCTTTTGACGGATCAAAAGAAGGCGGGAACCCTTGCCCCTCCGGCGGGCGCCACACCATCGGCCCCTACGGGCGGGCAATAGCGAACCATAGCAGTACGGAGATCGATTATGAGTATGTCAGGCGGCTCCAAAGGGGGCCAGAACGCGAACATGAACGTCACGCCGCTGATTGACGTGTTGCTGGTGCTGCTGATCATTTTCATGGTGATTACGCCGCTGACCCCGAAGGGTTTGGAAGCGTTGGTTCCCCAGCCTCCGCCGAAGGATCAGAAACAACCGCCGCCCACGCCGGATCGCACCATCGTGGTGCAGTTGATTGACCACGGCGCCGGCAACCCTCCGGGTCTCAAGATCAATCAGGACGAGGCGACTTGGGAAACACTGCAGGGCCGGTTGGAAGATATTTTCAAAACCCGCGCCGAAAAGGTGATGTTTGTGAAGGGCGACGACAATGTGCCCTTCGCGGATGTCGCCAGCGTGATTGATATCGCGCATTCGGCCGGCGTCGACAAAGTCGGCTTGATCACAGCCAAAATCGAAGCGGGTGGCTAGAATCGGGTGATCGGGCCATCGGACGATCTGAGAATTTTGTCGATGCGACGGCGAAAGACTTAGGTTCGGGTGTCTTACGCCTAGCTGGCCGTTCCGCGTCAAGTATATTTTTGCAACACTCCGCTGCAAGGGAGATTTATAAAGCAAATGAAAACGACTCAAAGGCTTCTAGTGGTATTCGCCGCCGCACTCGTGCTGATGTCCAGCACCGGCTGCAGCAAGCTTAAGGCGCGTGACCACCTCAACAAGGGTGTGCAGGCTTACAAGAACTCCAAGTTCGAGCAGGCGATTGACCACTTCCAACAAGCCGTTGCCCTCGACCCAACCCTGATCAACGCCCGGCTGTATCTGGCCACAGCCTTTGCCCAGCAGTACATTCCGGGCGCCGATACTCCCGACAACAATCGCTTTGCCGAGCAGGCGATTGATTCGTACAAGCAAGTGCTGCAGGTCGATCCCAAAAACATCAACAGCATTAAGGGCATTGCCTATCTCTACCTGCAGATGAAGAAATTCCCGCTGTCCAAGGAGTTTTATATGAAAGCTTCCGCGGCAGATCCCAACGACCCCGAGCCTTATTACTCGGTGGCGGTCATCGACTGGACGCAGACTTACGTGCCGCGTCAGGAAGAGCGCGCCAAGCTTGGGATGAAGCCCGAAGACTCCCTGCCCGCCAAGGACAAAAAGGTTTGTGCCGCGGTGAAAGAGAAAAATAGTGCCAACGTTCAGGAAGGCATCGATAACCTGAACAAAGCGCTCAAGCTTCGTCCTGATTATGACGACGCCATGGCCTACTTGAACCTGATGTACCGCGAACGCGCCGATATCCAGTGCGACGATCTGGCCGCGCGCTCCGCCGATCTGAAGACCGCCGACGAGTGGGTGGACAAAACCATGGCCACCAAGAAGGCCAAGGCAGAAAAACAACCCGCAGGCGGCATTGTCATGGATCAGAAACAGTAAATATTTTATTCCTCAGAACGAAGGCCCTACGCTTTCCGGCGGAGGGCCTTTTGCTTTTCCGGCGCGAAGGCCGCGCGATTCTGAAGTGTTCCTTGTGCGCTAAACCACAATTGCAGGTGATTTGTGGCACGCACACACCCGCTCCCGCAGGTAAAATCAGGGCGGCACCTGCGGAGTCCAAGCAGACGCGTGCAACCACGTGTTCAACCTAGAATGTTCAAGAAGATTCTGATCGCGAATCGAGGAGAGATCGCGGTGCGCGTCATATGCGCCTGCCGCGAAATGGGTATCGCCACCGTTGCCGTATATTCCGACGTCGATCGTGCCGCACTTCATGTCCGCAAGTGCGACGAGGCTTACCCCATCGGTCCGGCTGCGGCAACCGAGTCTTATCTTCGGATGGACAAGATCCTCGACGTCGCGAAACGCTCTGGCGCCGAGGCCATCCATCCCGGCTACGGCTTCCTTTCGGAGAACGCGAAGTTCGCCCAGGCGTGCGCCGATGCGGGCGTGAAGTTTATCGGACCCACTCCGCACTCCATGGAAATGATGGGCTCAAAAACCCGCGCCCGTCAGGAGATGGAAAAAGCGGGCGTGCCCTTTGTTCCCGGCACCTCGCGCGGTCTGTCTTCTCCGGAGGAAGGCGAACAAGTCGCCGAACGGATCGGCTATCCCGTGATGCTGAAGGCCGCGGCCGGGGGAGGCGGCAAAGGCATGCGCCTGGTGAACAGCCGCGAGGAACTTGGTTCCGCACTCGAATCCGCGCAGAGCGAGGCGGAGCGTTCTTTCGGCGATAGCGAAGTCTATATCGAAAAGGCGATTGTGAATCCCCGCCACATCGAGATGCAGGTGCTGGCCGACGAACACGGCAATACCGTCTGGCTCGGCGAGCGCGAGTGTTCCATCCAGCGCCGCCACCAGAAAGTTCTCGAGGAGTCGCCTTCGCCGATTGTCGATCCCGACATGCGCCGGCGCATGGGCGAAGTTGCGGTCAAAGTCGCGCAGGCGGCCAACTACACGAATGCCGGGACCGTCGAGTTCCTGGTCGATCAGCAGAAAAACTTTTACTTCCTGGAAATGAATACGCGCCTGCAGGTGGAACATCCGGTGACCGAGTCGACCACGGGACTCGATCTGGTGCACCTGCAGATACGGATCGCGGCCGGCGAGAAGTTGCCCTTGGTGCAATCCGAGGTGGCGATTCGCGGGCACGCCATCGAGTGCCGCATCTACGCTGAAGATCCCGATAATAATTATTTCCCCAGCCCCGGCAAGATCACGCTGCTGCTCGCGCCATCCGGACCGGGAATTCGTTGCGATAGCGGCATGTACGAAGGCTGGACGGTTCCCATGGATTACGATCCGTTGCTCGCCAAGCTGATCGGCTACGGCAGCGACCGGCAGCAGGCCATCATGCGGTTGCAGCGTGCGCTCCACGAATATTTTGTGGCCGGCATTAAAACCAACATTTCGTTGTTCCAGCGTATCCTGCGCGATGCGGATTTTCAGGCGGGAAAACTCGATACCGGATACTTGGATCGCTTGCTCGCGAAAGGCAACCATGCCGTCACGTCGGGCGCACCGCAGCTCGAGGTAGAAGCGCTGGAGACGATTGCCGCGATTGCCGCTGGAATGTTTACCGTGCTCGACCCAGCTTTGCTCGTCAACAAGCATGGCGACAGGACTGGAACAAGTTTGGCCGGGCCGGTTTCGGATGCATCCAACTGGAAACAGAAAGGACGCTCGGAAGCGCTGCGCTGATTTTATGGTTTATGAAGTCATCGTGGGGGGCAAGCCACACCGGCTTGAGCTTGAAAAAGCCGCCGCCGGATGGGCGTGCCGATTGGACGGCAAACCGGTTCGTGTCGACGCGGTCATCCCGCGCCGCGACGTTTTGTCCCTGTTGGTCGATGGGCGCGCCTACGAAATCAAGCGCGAGCAGACCGCCACCGATCTCCATATGTGGGTAGGCAGTGCCCGCTTCGCGGTTGAGTTGCACGATCCGCGCTCCCTGCGCTCGCGCAAACACGCTGCCGGAGACGAAAAGGGCCCCCGGAAACTTTTGGCTCCCATGCCCGGCCGCATCGTGCGCCTGCTGGTCGCGGAAAATTCCGAGGTCGAAGCCGGCCAGGGCGTCGTCGTAGTCGAAGCGATGAAAATGCAGAACGAAATCAAGTCGCCAAAAAAGGGGGTCGTAAAAAAAATATTGGCGACCCCAGGCGCGGCCGTGAACCCCGGCGACGTGTTGGCCATCGTGGAATGAAAACGCTCGTGTAGGGACTGGCGCCATCGCCCGTCCAGGCCGAGCGCAGATCGGCCTCGCCTCTGGCATCACCAAGCTTGCCCACAGTCCGACATCACCCCACAAACCCTACCTTCTTATTAAAGGACGGGAAGCTATCCTTTAATGACGGAATTCATTATTAAAGAAGCTGGCCCTTTTTGAAATTCCTAAAAGGCCCAAAGCCATCCGCCTAAAGCGATCTTAGGGCCCCAGCACCTACGTCATCTCAACCCAGTCTCTCCCCGCGCGTACCATGGGAAACAGCGATAGACAGAAGATAGCAACGGCGGAGGTGTCCTCGTGAAGGTGCAGCGGATCATCAGTTTTGCCACCCTGGCAATTTCAATTCTTACGCTCGTCCTCGTGTTACGGCGGCCCTTGCCGGTTGCACCCGCGGTGGCGCCCGCCGTGGCTGCCGCTAATGCACAGTCCTTCCAGGAGAAGGTGAACCGGCTCGCCCAGCCCAAGGCGCCCGGAGAAAGTGAAAGCGAAGTTCGCATGAGTTCCGGCGAATTGTCGGCTGCCCTTGCGCAAGCTACCGGCCTGATACCATCGCCGACTGCGTCCGCGAATACTTCGCCCGGCGCTGCCTCCAGTTCTTCCCCCGCGAGCGGTGCCATGGAGTTTCCCGGCGGGGTTCCGAATATCAAGGACTACCAGGTGTCCATGGATGGAGACCTCATTCGCGGTCAATTTCTTACGCAGATCGCCGGCAAAGACGTCTACCTCACGCTAGCCGGGCATCTCGGCTCCAAGGATGGTTACGCCACCTTCGATGCCACCGAGGTCAAGGTTGGCGATCTTTCGGTGCCCGCATCGCTGATCAACGGAGTGTTGCAGAAAAAACTCGCCGAACAACGCGATCAGCTCAAGCTGCCCAATGAGGTCAAAGACATCAAAGTAGAAAACGGCGAACTGGTATTCGTGGAAAAATGATCGCACCCGGATGAATCCCGGCGGCTGCGAGCTTCGAGCCAAGGGCAAACAGATATTATTTGCGCCAAGCGCGAAGCTCGGGACCCGAGCCACAGAAGTACAGAGAACTTAGTTGGGAATAAGCACCCGGCAGAAAATGCCGGACACTACCAACTCCGTCCGCTTGTAAAGCAAAAGTTGCCGAGCGCACTACACTATGGGTTCCTTCCGACAGAGTCTTCTAATCTCCATCTAATCTCGTTCTAACCTGATCCGGTTCAAATTGTCGGTATGACGAGCTTTCCGATCCAGCCCAACTATGCCAACCACATCCTGGTGGCCAGTCCCAGCAACGTGGCGCGCGAGCGCGTGCTCGAAAGTCTACGTTCGCCCGTCCGCCGCTTCGAACAGGCCACCGGAGGAGCCGAAGCCCTGGTCCATTTGGAGAGCGGCCTCTGGCAGGTGCTCTTTCTCGATCGCCGCCTGCCCGACCTCGACGCCGAGGAACTGAGCCAGATCGTCCGGCAGCGTTTTCCAGAAATCGACGTTGTCCTGTTCGATGCGAACAGCGATGCCGAACCAGCCGCAGCCGAACAGAAAGGGAACCCGCATTTGGAAATGTGGCCCGCCGTAGATTCATCCACAAAACAGGCAGGGGTGGCCGCCCTCGTCCGCCCCGCTGAGCGAAGCACGGCGAAGGACGACGTCACGGGCGAATTTCCGGTCCCCGTCCGCGCCACCCGGTCCATTCCCGAAGGTCCCTTGCCCGGAATGATCGGCAACTCGCGCATCATGCAACCCGTGTATCGCCTGGTGCGCCTGCTGGCGCCGCGCAACACAACCGTCCTGATTACCGGCCCTACCGGCTGTGGCAAGGAAGTTGTCGCCCGCGCCATTCATCATTTGAGTCCGCGCGCCGCGCGCGCCTTTGCGGTCGTCAATTGCGCGGCAATTCCCGAAACCATGCTTGAAGCCGAGCTTTTCGGATACGCCCGCGGCGCTTTCACCGGGGCCATGCAATCCTATGCTGGAAGAATCCAGGCGGCGCAGGGAGGCACGCTTTTCCTCGACGAAATCGGCGAGATGCCGTTGAGCCTCCAGCCCAAGCTGCTCCGTTTTCTGGAGCAGAAAGAACTGCAGCGCCTGGGCAGCGCCGAAGTCGTGCGCGTGGATGCCCGCGTGGTTTCCGCCACCAACGCGCACCTGCTGACCCTGGTGCGGGAGGGAAAGTTCCGCGAGGATTTGTACTACCGTCTCTGCGCTTTCCCCATTGAAGTTCCGCCGTTGCGCGACCGGCCCGAAGATATTGCGCAACTGGCCGCCCACTTTCTGGAGAAATATGGGTCGCGGTTGCCCGCGGTGCAATTGTCTGCTCAGGCGCTGCAACTGCTGAAAATGCAGCCCTGGGCTGGCAACATTCGCGAACTGCAGAACGTCATCGAACGCGCGCTGATCCTCTCCGAAGACGAAGTGGTGATTCGCTCCGAGCATCTGATGCTAGCCGACGCGAGCTTTTGCAACTCGCGTTACGTCGAGCAATAGGTCGTCTTCATCCGAGCCCCGCATAAGAGCGTTCTAAGGCAATTTATGCCGGGCTGGCATCGCCGTTGCAGAGTGATCTTCATGTCCACCAATTTTCCAGTACCACGAGATCCCGAGCGCGACCCCGAGCATCCGCTGGCCCGGGCCTTTGCCTCGTTCACCGAAGCGGCGGGTTCGCTCGAGCGCACCTATGGGCAACTGCAAGGGCAGGTGTCGCATCTCCGGCAGGAACTGGAAGGCACCAACCGCGATCTGGCGACCAGTCTCGAAGAAAACCATCGCATCCGCGAACGCCTGCGCCGCATTCTGGAAGGCTTGCCTTGCGGCGTGCTGGTGATCGAAGCCAGATCTCGGATTTCGACTCTCAATCCCGAGGCGGCACGCCTGCTTGGCGGAAGCTTCGAATTGGCCGAGGCGTTGCCCGCGGCGCTGTTCGCGGCGCTCGACCGGGCTCGCCAGACGGGGGAAGAGTTTGAATTGCCACTCTCTGGTTTCGGCGAGCCTGGTTTCGACGAGCCTGGGTTCGACCAGCCTGGGTTGGCCACGTCTTCTTTAGAGCAGTCCACTCCGAATCCGTCTTCTTCGACTGAGGCCCGACCCGTCTGGGTCGCCGTCCGCCACGCTTGGCTGGAACGAAGTCAGACTCACGCCACTTCAGTTTTCATTCTGCGCGATGTCAGCGAGGCGAAGAAGCTCGAACGCGATCGCGAGCATCTTCGGCGGCAGCAGGCTCTGGTCGAAATGTCGGCCCTGCTCGCGCATGAAATCCGCAATCCCCTGGGCAGCCTCGAACTCTTCGCGGGACTCCTGGCCGAGGCGAATCTCGAAGGCGAAAGCCGCCGCTGGATCGAACACGTCCAAGCGGGTCTGCGCACTCTTTCCGCCACCGTTAACAACGTGCTGCACCTGCACAACACGCCTCAGTCCGAGCTTGCCTCGACCGATGCGGGCCAGCTTCTCGACTGGGCCTACGGTTTTCTGCTGCCGCTCGCCAAGCAGGCGCGCGTCGAAATGCAGGTCATCAACGGGCTTAATGGCATTACGATTCATGCCGACCGGCACCGGCTCGAGCAGGTGCTGCTGAACCTTGCGCTCAACGCGTTTCGCTTTATGCCGGGCGGCGGATGGCTTTCGATTCGCGGCGTTGACTGCGCATCGTCAGAGGGCTTGCCGGGCGACGGCGTCGAAATCGTGGTGCGCGACACCGGGCCGGGCATTGCGCCGGGCGACCTGCCGCACATCTTTGAAGCGGGATTCAGCACCCGAGCCGGCAGTTCCGGACTCGGACTCGCCGTCTGCCAGCGCATTGTCGAACAGCACGGCGGATCGATCTCGGTCGAGAGTTGCCCCGGTTCCGGCGCCACCTTCCGGCTCCGCCTTCCCCGCAATGGCGCGACGAAAGCGATGGAAGATAAACGTTCGCCCGAACCCTCGCTGGAAAACTCATCCGAACATGTTGCCGAAACTGCCGCCGAGCTTGCCATCGCATCCGGGGCCAAATTATGAAGCGGCTGCTTATCGCCGACGACGATGCCGGCATGCGCGCCGCTCTGGAAGCGCGCTTTCAGCGCCGCGGATGGCTGGTCGACGTCGCGGTCAATGGCACCGAAGCGCTGGCAAAATTTCGCGAAGGCTTGCATTCGCTCGTGATTACCGACGTGCGCATGCCGGGGTGCGACGGCTTCGAGCTGATGCGCGCGGTGCAAACCTCGTCGGGGCGCACGGCTGTGATCCTGCTGACCGCCTATGGTTGTGTGCCCGACGCAGTCGAAGCCATGCGCAACGGAGCCTGCGACTACCTGGTCAAGCCGGTCTGCTTCGAGAAACTTGAGCTTGCCGTGGAGCAAGTATTGCGCCGCGCCGAAAAATTTGGCAAAGATACAGAAACGCTCATCGGCCACTCCCCGGCCTGGGAGCAGGCAATCGATCGCGCGCGGCAAGCGGCTGCCACCGACGCCGACATTCTGATCGAGGCCGAGAGCGGCACTGGCAAAGAGCTGATCGCCCGCCTCATTCACCGCCTCAGCCGCCGCAAGCAAGAACCGTTTATTGCGCTGAACTGTACCGCGTTTCCCGAAAGCCTGCTCGAAAGCGAACTGTTTGGACACGCGAGGGGCGCTTTCACCGGGGCCGTGGGGGCGCGGCCCGGCAAGTTTGAGACAGCGAACGGCGGCACCCTGCTGCTCGACGAGGTTGGTGAGATGCCGCTGGCGCTGCAGCCAAAACTGCTGCGCGCGCTGCAGGAGCGCGAGTTCGACCGCCTGGGATCGAACCAGACTGTGCACGTTGACATCCGCGTGATTGCGACCACCAACCGTCCACTGGAAGCCGCCGTCGGCGAAGGCCGCTTCCGCGCCGATCTTTACTATCGCCTGAACGTGATTCCGATTTCCCTGCCGCCGCTGCGCGACCGCGCGGGCGACATTGCCGAACTGGCCGAATATTTTGCCGGGTTCTATTCCGCGCCCGGAATTAACGGGACTCACGGGACTGTCGGAACTCAAGCCCGCTTATCCGGAGAGCTGCTGGCGCGTCTCGAAGAGCAGGCCTGGCCTGGCAACGTGCGCGAGCTGGCAAATTTCGTACGGCGGGCGGTAGCTTTGTCCCGCGGCGGCGAGATTGGGGTTGAAGCCCTTGAGCATGGAAAACGTCAGCCCGAAAAAATTCTTTCTTCTCGGGCGCCTCGCTCGCCGGAGTGGAAACCGGGCCTCTCGCTCGGCGAAATGGAGCGCCAGCTTTTTGCCATGACCCTGGAATCGACGGGCGGAAACCGGGCACGGGCGGCCGAGTTGCTCGGCGTGAGCCTGCGCACGGTGCGCAACAAAGTCCGCGAGTTTGGACTTCCGCCGCGGGACAACTATCGCAACGGTCTCCCGAGAGCCGATCTTCGAAATAACAGTCTTCAAAATAACACCAGCAAGGAGCATTTATGTCCATGATCGATACCCCGCTGATGCGTGGTCTGGAGCGCGTGCTCGACCAGAGCGCGTTCCGCCATCAAATCATTGCCGCGAACCTCGCCAACGTCGATACGCCGGGATTCCGCACCCGCGATGTTCGTCCGTTCGCCGGCGAAATCGAGCAGGCCATGGCCGGAAACGAGGCATCGTTCACTCCGGTGGCGCATGAAATCCGCGGACTGCTGGAGCGTCCCGACGGCAACAACGTCTCGGTCGACCGCGAATCGCTCTTGCTTGCCCAGAACCAGCTGCGCTTTCAGGTGACCGTGCAATTTCTGAAAGCCGAGTTTCACCGGCTGACCAGCGCCATCACCGGAGGAGGGGCTACGTCATGAACCTGTTCGGCATGCTGGAACTCAGTGGCTCGGCGCTGGGCGCGGAGCGGCAGCGCGCGGAGGTAGTGGCGAGCAACATGGCGAATGCCCAAACCACGCGCACCCCGGCGGGCGGCCCCTATCGCCGCCAGCTGGTGATATTTCAAGCGCAGCGCACACCCCGATTTTCTTTCTCTTTGGCTCTTGCCGGCCTGCATCGCGAAACGTCTTCCGCGGTGCGCGTGGCCGCGGTGGTTCCCGATCAGCGGCCGCCGGTGTTGCGCTTCGAGCCGGGACATCCCGACGCGAACCCGCAAGGTTACGTGGCCTATCCCCAGGTTGATCCGATTGAAGAAATGACCGATCTTTTGGGAGCGGTGAGGGCCTACGAACTAAACGCGTCGGCGGTGCAGGCGACGAAAGGCATGATTCAACAGTCGCTCGACCTGCTGCGTTAGCAGCGCGCGGCGCAAGTGCGATTCGAATCCGGGCATGCCTTGAGGCATGCCGTAAGAACCCGGCACTCAGGCGGCTTTAGCCGTCGAGGGAATGAAAGGCTCAGCATGAATAATTCGATTTCGTCAATTCGCATTTTGCCGGCCGATATGGGCGCGGTCCCCACGGGCGTCGCCGGGGGCGGTAAATTTTTCGAGACCCTGCAACAGTCCATGGATCAGGTCGAGGGCGCGCAGGGCGATGCTGCAACCCAGGTGGCCCAGTTGCTCAACGGCAAAGGCGCGGATCTGCACAGCGCCATGATTGCCGTCGAAAAGGCCGATCTCTCGTTTCAGCTGATGATGCAGGTGCGGAACAAAATCGTGCAGGCGTACCAGCAGATTTCGAGCATGCAGTTCTGAACCGCGTCCATCTGAACCCTTGGCAAACTCTGCGTACTCTGCTTTTGAACTGTTTTAGGAGCTTAAAACTTTGAAGCAAAGTTTCGATCAAATCCAGGACTTTCTGCGCGGCTTGAGCCTGCAGCAGAAAGCGCTGCTTGCCGGCGGAGCGGTTGCGGTCGGGCTGATCCTGTGGTTGTTCGTCTTCTTGCTCGATCAGAAGAACGTCATCCTCTACTCCGGACTCAAACCGCAGGATGCGCAGTCGATGGGCAGCCGCCTGGCGGCCAAGAGCATCCCTTACGAGATTTCCCCGGATGGCGGAAGCATTCTTGTTCCTTCCGACAAGCTCGACGCCGCCCGCCTGGAAACCGCTTCGCAGGGTCTGCCGCGCAACGCCCGCCTGGGGTTTGAATTGTTCGACGCGCCGAACTGGGCGGGATCGGACTTCAGCGAAAAAGTGAACTATCAGCGCGCCCTCGAAGGCGAACTCGAACGGACGCTGCAGACCCTGAACGAAGTTGAGGCGGTGCGGGTGCACCTGGTTTTGCCGCGGGAGTCGCTGTTCAGCGAGCAGGAGCACCAATCAAAAGCCGCAGTCATCGTGAAAACCCGCGGCGGCACGCTTTCCCGCGAAGCGCAGCAAGCCATCCCGCAACTGGTTGCCAGCGCCGTGGATGGCTTGCGGCCGGAAAATGTTACGGTCGTCGACGCCGACACGGCAACATCTTTTCTGGCGCGGCGGGGTCCATCCGGCCGGGCGTCATTCGATTCCGACGAGGAACTGGCCGCCGCCGCCGTGCACGCCATCGAGCCCGTGGTCGGTTCCGAACACGTTCGCGCCAGCGTGCACGTCGATTACGACCTGAGCAGCAGCGAAGAGTCTTCCGAGATCTACGACCCGAAAGCGGCCGCCACCATTGCCCAGCAACATTCCGAAGAACTTGCCGGGGGGGCGAATCCCGCGGGCGTGCCGGGCGTGGCGAGCAATGTTCCGGGCAGCACCACCGCCGTTCCGCCCATGCCTTCGATTTTGGACAACCAGAGTTCGAAATCCGACAGCTCCACTTTCGCGATCAGCAAGAATATCCGCCACGTGACCAACCCGGCGGGACGCGTGCGCCGCATCACCGCTTCCGTGCTGATCGATGATGCGGTCGATACCAAGCAAGACGGTGGCAAGACGTCCACCGTCCGGCGGAAACGCACTCCGGAAGAAATGACAGCGATCGAAAAACTGGCCCGCGCCGCGATCGGGGTCGACGATCAACGGGGAGATCTGCTGGCGGTCGAGAACCTTTCCTTTCAGACCGCCCCCGTCGAATTGCCGGCCGCCCCCGGCAAGCTGGATAAATGGCGACTTCTGGTCCAGCCTTGGGTGGGTGTGCTGCGCTATGTGGGGATTACGCTTTTGTTCCTGGTTGTCTATGCCCTGGTGCTGCGTCCGGTGAAGAAACAGGCGATCGAGGCCTTCAAACAGATTCCCTCTCATCTTGCCAGGCCGCTTGCAGTCGGAACGGCCGGCCCCAATGCGCTTGCCGGCATTGACCTTCCTCCGGGCAGCGAGGAAGCCAAGCGCGCCGTAGTGTTGAAAAAAGAGCTGGCCGACAAGATCAAAGCTGAACCGGCAGCCGCCAGCCGGCTGGTGCAGGGTTGGATTCGGGAGCCGAAGACCAACGAGTAACTCTCCGCGGTAAGCGGCAAGACGACAAGCCAACAAAGAGGGAATCAGGAAATCAAAATAAAAAGAGATGGTCACAAATAATAACGGCGAAAATAACCAAGGCAGAATTAACAGAGTAGCAAGCGAAGACAAATCAAGTAACTAAGAAGGCAGTAACGAAAAAACAGCAACAGAACAAAAGACACAAAATGGGCGGAACCATCAACAACGCGGGATTGCAGAAAGCAGCCATCCTCATGGTGTTGCTCGGCGAGGAGGCGGCCAGCCACATCTACCGCAATCTTCCCGAGAGCGACGTGCAGCGCCTGACCCGGCACATCGCGGAGCTGCAGCACTTCCGGTCCGACACGGCGATGGCTGTGCTTGAAGAGTATTACCAGCTGACACTTACCCAGGGCTATCTGTCTGAAGGCGGCCCGGAATATGCGGAGAAACTGCTGGTAAAAGCCTTCGGCGAAGCGGGCGCCAAACAACTGCTCGCCCAGGTGTCGAAAACGATGGGACAGGACGCCGTCCATCTGGAGAGCCTGCAGGAAGCCGATCCGCAGCAGTTGGCCAAGTTCCTGGGAGTCGAGCATCCGCAAACCATCGCCCTCATTCTGGCTCACTTGCACGCCCGTCAGGCGTCCGCGCTGCTGTTGCGGCTGCCCGAAGAAGTTCGTGCTGAAACCATCAAGCGCCTGGCGCGGTTGCGCCAGTTTTCCCCCGAAGTTGCCCAGAAGGTAGCGCTTGCCCTGAACAAGCGCCTGGAGTCGGTCGGCGAACAAAGCCGGCGCGCCTACGCTGGATTTAAAGGGGCGGCCGACATGCTGAACCAGCTCGATCCGAAGGCAAGCAAAGGGATCCTTGAGACCATCGAAAAAGACGATCCGAAGATGGCGCTGGCCATTCGCAACCTGATGTTCACCTTCGAGGATCTGCTCGGAGTGCCCGAAGCCGGCATCCGCGAACTGCTCGGACATCTCGACAAGAAAGCGCTGGCGATGGCCCTGCGCGGCGCGACCGAAGAACTCAAGAGCCTGATTTTCAAGTGCATGTCGTCGCGCGCCGTCGAGATGCTGAAAGAAGACATGGAGGTATTAGGCGCGGTGCGCTCCAAGGATGTGAATCACGCCCAGCGCGAAATCGTGGACGTGGCGCGCAAACTCGAAGCGGAGGGAAAGCTGGCGTTGGACGCGGAGTCGCAGGAGGACTATGTCGTCTAGCGCTCCCAAGCTGCAGGCCGTCGCCGAAGCCTTGCCATTCGCCTACCCCGAAGCCGAACTCCCGAGCGGCGCCCCGGGCAGTGCCTTCGATGCCGGCCAGGCCGCCGAGGAACGAAGCCGCCGTCAGCAAGCCGAAGTCTTCGAGCAGGGACGCCAAAGCGCGCAACAGCAGCTCCGCTCCGAACTCGATGCTGGGCTGGCCAAGAATCGCGAGGAGATCGGCCATGCTCTCCAGCAGTTCGCTATCGAGCGGCAAGACTACTACCGCCGCATCGAAGGCGAAGTCGTGGAACTGGCGCTCGCCATCGCCCGCAAGATACTGTATCGCGAAGTGCAAATCGATGCGCACGCGCTTGCGGGCATCGTGAGGGTCACGCTGGAGAAACTCGATACCGGCACCAAAGTCAACCTGAAGGTCAACCCCAAAGAGGCCGCCGACTGGCGGCACTACTTCGCCTGCCAGATGGAAGATGTTCCCGCACCGGACATTTACGAAGATCCGGCCATTACTGCCGGGGAATGCCGTATTGAAACTTCACTCGGCTCGACCGAAGTGGGGCTCGAATCGCAGCTCAAGGAAATCGAAACCGGATTGCTCGACTTGCTTGCGGAAAGACCCGGCGCTGCGCCCACCTCTTCGCCCGTTTCGACACCAGCATCGTCGAAAGCACGCTCATGACACCAAACCCAGCAACGCCAAACTCTCCAACCCCAGGCCAAGCGGAGACACGCGGAATGACTTCGCAGATTCTTTCCGCATACTTTTCCCACCTCGAGACCTCATCCGCGCTGCGCTGGCGCGGGCGAGTGGTACAGGTTGTGGGGCAGCTCGTCGAATCCGAAGGCCCCTTCTGCACGGTGGGCGAGGCCTGCGAAATCATCGATTCGCGCGGGCGCCACTGGCCGGGAGAGATTGTCGGTTTTCGCGGCCACACCGTTCTCTCCATGTCGCTGCGCCGTCCGACCGGCATCCGATACGGCGACCAGGTTGTGGTCTGGGGACGGCGTCCCTCGCTGCGGCTCAGCGAACAACTGCTGGGCCGGGTGCTGGATGGCGCTGGAAATCCCATCGACGGGCGTCCCGCGCCGGTTTGCCGGGAACGCTTTGCGCTTGATCGCGAAGCCCCGCTCGCGCTCGAGCGCACTCCCATCCGCGATGCGCTCGGTTGCGGCATTCGCGCCATTGACGCGTTCCTCACCTGCGGACGCGGGCAGCGCGTCGGCATTTTTGGCGGGAGCGGGGTTGGTAAAAGCACGCTCATCGGCATGATGGCCCGCAACACCAGCGCCGACCTCACCGTGCTGGGCCTGATCGGCGAACGTGGGCGCGAAGTGGGAGAACTTCTCAACTCGCTTGGCGAAGAAGGCCACCGCCGCTCGGTCGTTGTGGTTTCCACCTCCGACCAGGATCCGCTGCTCCGCATCCGTGCCGGTCTTGCCGCCACTACCATCGCGGAATATTTCTGTGCCCGCGGCAAGCACGTGCTGCTAGTTGTCGACTCGCTCACCCGTCTTGCCATGGCGCAACGCGAAATCGGACTCGCGGCCGGCGAGCCGCCCACCGCCAAAGGCTACACGCCCTCGGTCTTTACTTTGCTCGCCCGCCTCATCGAGCGCGCAGGCTCTTTCGGCTCCGGGACCATCACCGGCTTCTACACCGTGCTCATGGAAGGCGACGACGAAAACGATCCCCTGGTCGACGCCGCCCGCGCCCTGCTCGACGGCCACGTCATGCTCGATCGGCGCCTCGCTGCGCAGAGTCACTATCCTCCCATTTCCATTCTCGACAGCATTAGCCGCATCATGCCCGCCGTCATCTCCGCCGACCACCTCGCAAAAACCAATATGATCCGCCGCCTGTTCGCAACCTATAAAGCTTCCGAGGAACTCATCCGCATCGGGGCTTACCAGAAAAACAGCGATCCCGATCTCGATCGCGCCATCGCGTTCATGCCCTTACTTCGCGAATTCCTTATGCAGTCCTCGCAGGAAGTTGCCGGGATGAAAGACTCGCTCTCTCGCCTGATGGCGCTCCCGGCCTGAATAGATGTCCTTCCGTTTCGCTCTCGCCCCGTTACTCCGCCTCCGTCAAAGCATCGAACGCCAGCGCACCCTGAAACTGCAGGAGGCCAATCTCCAGGTCTCCCGTGTGCAGGAAACACTGGCACAACTGGAGCGCTTTCTCTCCGACTCCGCTCAGTCCGACTCCGCCGCGCTCACCGCCGGACGTACTGCCGCCGAACTCCAGTTCGCTTGCGTTTTCCGTGAAAAATTACACCACTTCCGCGAGGAACTTCAGGCCGACGTCCGCAAGCTCGAACTTCTGCGCCAGCAAGCGGTCAGCGCATACCATCAGGCCTATCGCGAACGCGAGGTTCTGGAAACCCTGCGCGCTCGCCAATGCCGCGACTACCAGCAGGAACAATTACGCCGCCAGCAACAGGAACTGGATGCCAGCTATCTGCTGCAACGCTGGCATCGTCGAAATTGAAGCGGCTGATTTTGCCGGGCTGTACCCTGCAACCCTTGCCGCATCCAGCGCGCGCCAGTGTTTTACGTCCGCTTCGTCGCCTGTCTCCCTTCCTGTAAGTCTTTGAATTTGCAACCGTGGCAGCGTGGGTTCCCAGTTCAAGCCAGGCTCCCTGCCATTGGCGCATCGAGTGCAATCGAACCCGTGGTACTCCGATGCAGGTAAATGCAATTCCCATCCCGGCGGCGATATCAGCGGCTTCCACCGCGACCAGCCCGGCGTTGTCCGGGACTGGGAGTTTCAGCGCGAAGCTAGCCTCATCCATGTCCAGTTCCGCGCCAGAATATTTCCAAAATCAGTCCGCCGTTGCGGCTGCCACGACTTTACAATCCGAGTTCAAGTCAGGCGCAAAAGTCGATGCAAAGACCGGCGAAAAATCCGGAGCAACGTTATTCTCGACATTCGATACAAACATCAATTCCAGATTCAGTCACAACATAGCTGCGAACCGCGGGGCCAACTCCAGTCCAAGTTTGAATTCGTGGAATATAAATTCAAAGTCTGCTGGCAAGCCTGACGTTAAGCGCGAGAAAAATTCCGAGCTTGCTCCAGGAACGACGTCGTCCCTCACGACACCCCTACCCACTTCCTTACTGTCTATATCTTTACTTGCGGGTGCCCCACTTCTCGCGGTTTCCGGAAAGTGGGGTTCTTCGTCTCCGGCACCGAACTTCGCCGATTTGTTTTCGAATCAGCAACCACTCGCGCAGCAACTCAGAGCGAACGTCGCCAGTGTGACCGCACCTCCGCCGCTGCCGATCCCTCAGCCAGTTGCTCTTCCGGCCCAGATCATCACGCCCGGGACGCTCCGCTTTCCCGGCAGGTTGGAGGTTTCGTCCCCCGAGGATCAGCGTGGTTCCATCGCAGCTTCCACCGGGGCTTCCGCCGTTTCACTCGCCGCGACCAGTGGAACCGTCCCGCTTTTCACCTCGAATTTCAGTCAGGCCCTGGACGCCCTTCCTGCCAATTCCGGCGCCGCCACCGCGACTTCTCCGTTACCAATCCAAGCCAGCCCGAAATCTTCTGAACCTCCATCAGCCATCGGTCAAGTCGTTTCCGACGCTGCGCACTCGCTTTCCAACGTCCCAGCGCAAACGGCCAACGCAACGACACAGTTTCCGAATCCCTTGGCCCTTGTTTCGCAAGCGCCCGTTGTACCAAAGCCGGTTTCACTAACGCCCGCTTTATCGCCAACCACGCAAAAGGATTCAGCAACGCCCTCAGTCCCAGCTTCACCAGTGCCTGCGAATCCGACAACGCCTGCACCCACCGACAGCCAATTCCAGGCGCCGATTCCAAGCCGCGCAACCATCTTCTGGCTTGACCAATTTCCATCTGTGCTGTTGGCGCCATTGCCCGTGCCGCCCGCGATACCACCTACGCAAGGCGCGCCATCACCGCTTCCCAATAATTTGTCCAATAAATCCTATGACCAGGCAGCGCCCTCGTCAGCCTACAACCCAAGCCCAGCGGTTCCTGCCACCAACGTGGCCTTCAACATCTCCTCGCTGACGCCTTCTGCTTCGACGCCAGCGCCAATTCCAATTCCAACGCTGCAATCTCCCGTGAGCAACAACAACTCTGCGCCCGGAACCGAGCCGGCAAATGCCAAGCAACCCGCAACTCCCAAGTCTGGCAACCCCACGCCAGGCAACTTCAGACTAGGCAACCCCGCCACTGCGGAGCCATCACCAACCTTGGATTCCGCTGCGCTCGGCGCTGCCTCAGCGTTCTTATCCGATACCAGCACCACTGCGGCGGCACAAACTTCGAACGCTCCAGAAAACGGATTCGCCGTCGCCAACAACCTCACTCTGAATTCCGGCGCCTCCGCGCTGACTTTTGCGTCGATTGCGGCAACCACCAGCGCTGCCCCCAGCAACGCGAAGCCAGGCGTCTCCGTCCAACCAGCTTCCGTAGATGTGCGCCCAACAACCGCCGCTTATAAGAAATCTCCCACTGCGGTCCAACCGAACGCCAATCCATCGCAGGACGGCCCATCGCACGAGGTTACGGTCGCACGAGCCTCCGGGAAAGACTCCTCGGCTACGCTGCCCGCCTTCGCGCCGCCCGCCACCGCGCCGCCACCCCAAGTCCGATCCGACGCCGCACCCGGGCTTCCCCAAACTCACGAGATGCTCGACTCCGCGCCGCCCGTTCCCCCCAGTCCGCCGGCCGCGCCCACCGTGCTCGATCTCAGCGCCGATGCCCGGATGAACGCCGAGATGCATGTCGGTATGCGTACTGACGCATTCGGCGCGGTGCAGATTCATACCGTGGTCCAGCAAAGTCAGGTTGGCATCACCGTTCACGCCGACCGTGATCTGGCGCGCTGGTTCAGTTCCGAAGTTTCGAGCCTCGAATCCAGACTCAACCATAACCACCTGAACCTAGCCGCGGTGGAATTCGATAACGGAAACTCCGGAGTCCAGACCGCGACCAGCTTTCAGGATGGCCAGCCGCGGCAACATTTTTCTGAAACACCGGGCTCCCAGTCCGCAGCCTTGCCCGACGCATTGTCGGAAAAGGACACGGCACCGGAGTCCGCGACCGTCAACATTCTTCCGGCAGACCAGTACGCCGGGCCTGCGAAAACTCGCGTCAGCATTCACGTTTAGGAAGGTAAACTCGTGTACATCCCACTGTTGCAATCGCTAACTCCTGCCGCTCAAACTGCGTCCACCTCGCCGACGACTTCCTCGTCGTCCACAACTTCCGCCGCCAGCAATCCCGGAGCGGACTTGACCTCCACGTTCTTGACGCTGCTGACGGCGCAACTCAAATCCCAAAGCCCGATCAACCCGCTCGATCCGAACGCGTTCGTCGCCCAGCTCGCCCAGTTCAGCTCACTTGGCGCACTGACCCAGATCCAACAACTCATGCAGGCGCTCGTAAACAATACGACTCCAACCTCGCCGACTCCCACTGGCACCGCCAATTCCAGCGCGGTTGCCAATTCGACTTCCACCCAAGCTTGACTTTCAATTCTCACTAAGGAGCCCATACATGCCTTCGTTTTCGATACCTTTATCCGGATTGACCGCCAGTTCCGAGGCACTCTCAACCACCGCCAACAATCTCGCCAACCTCAACACCATCGGTTACAAGGACGAGCACATCCAGTTCGCCGATCTGTTCTACCAGAATTTTGGTTCGAACGGCGCCGGCGACCCCATTCAGCAAGGTGCGGGCGTCACCGTCAGCTCCAAACCCACCGACTTTACCCAGGGCAACGTCACCCCTACCGGCGTCTCCACCGATGTTGCTGTTATGGGCAGTGGCTTCTTCGTGGTGCAGAAAGGCGGCGTGCAGAGTTACACTCGCGCCGGTAATTTCGAAGTAGGCGCCAACAACCTGCTCCAAACCGCCGCTGGTCAACAGGTCCTCGGATACCCCGCCGTCAACGGCGTCGTCAGCACCGGTCAGGGCCTCGGCGCGATTGCCATCGGAGCTGGAACGGTTAGTCCGGCTACGGTTACCGCCAACGTAAGCCTGACCTCGAACCTCGATGCCACCGCTGCCGTAGGGTCCACCTATTCCACCCAAGCCACCATCTTCGATTCCCTGGGCGGTAGCCACAACATCACCTTTACCTACACCAAGACCGGCACCAACGCCTGGACCTATGCCGCTACTATTCCTGCCGCCGACATCCAAGGCGCCAGCGCCCCCGTCAGCCTCGCCAGCGGTCCCATCACTTTCGACGGCAACGGCAACATCTTGACTCCTGTCACGAACCCCGTCATCGTTGTGCCGCCCGCGGCGGTCCCGCCCGCCACCCAATCGGTTTTCGCCGACGGCGCCAATCAACTTTCTTTTACCTGGCACGTGGCCAATGCCGGCGTCGGGCTCCTTACTCAATTGGCTGGCCCCAACAGCACCGCTTCCATCCAACAGGATGGAACCAGCAGTGGCACCCTACAGAATTTCAACATCGGTTCCGATGGCACCATTACCGGATCGTTCAGCAACGGAAAGACCGCTACCATTGGACAGATCGCGCTGGCCAGCTTCGCCGACGAGCAAGGTCTCTCGCACCAGGGCAACAACGATTTCACTCCCACCCTTGCCTCGGGTCAGCCAACCATCGGCGCACCCGGAACTGGCGGGCTCGGCAACATCTCCGGCGGCGCCCTCGAACAGTCCAACGTGGACATCGCCAGCGAGTTTGCCGCCCTCATCATTGCGCAGCGCAGCTACGAAGCCAATGCTCGCGTCGTCACTACTTTCGATCAAGTCGCGCAGGCCACCATTGCCCTGAAACCGTAGAACTCGAAGGGACAGCCGCCCTCGGCTGTCCAGCCCAGTGCAACTCGGCAAGGGCTGCGGCGAAAACCCGCGGCCCTCTCTGAGTTTTTTCATGAGAGCGCTCTCAGAAAACTCTCGCGCCGCGCCGCCGTTTTCTCCCGGACCACGCCCGAGCCAGCCGCGTTCCTGCAATCCGCTGACTCCAACCCACTTCCATCCACCGCCCTTTGGGTGGTCGAAATGCGCGCCCCGGCACCCAGCTTGCAAACATCGGCAATATGCCGAATGCGCAGGTGAGTCCCGGGCCCAAAAGCGCGCGCAAAAAAAAGAAGGGTTGGCTGGCCGTGGTGCTCGCTCTTGGGCTGGGCGGGGCAGGCATCTTCGTCTGGTTGCGCCCGGAGCGCTCAACCAGTGCGGCCGAAGGCGCCGCCGCAGAATCCACACTGGCCCTGGAGACTTTTGTCGTCAATCTCAACGGCTCCGGCCAGCGTGCCTACCTGCGCGCCGGAATCACGCTTGGACTCGCGCACCCTCTTGCCCGCAACCAGGCGGAAGGTGTGCCCACGGCGCTGGTGCGCGACACCATCCTCTCCGTGCTGGCCACTGCCCAGCCCGACGAACTGTTAAAGCTCGAAGGCAAGCGCCAGCTCAAAGAGGAACTGCTGAAAGCGCTGCAAGAGCGCGTGCCGCAGTTGGCGATCGAGAACGTCTACTTCACCGAATTTCTGGTGCAGATGTAAATGGTGCAAATGTAAATGGCCGCCGCCGCCCAACCCAAGCTCGAAGCTCCGATCGCCGGTTCCCCGATCGCCGACCCATGGCTGCGCATCGAGGCTTTGCCTTGCCTGCTCACCATCGAAATTTCCGTGCCCGGCTTTACCGTTGCCGATCTCGTTCATCTGGAGCGCGGACGCATCATCGCCACCCGCTGGACCGTTGGGCAAGACGTTCCCCTGCGGGTCAACGGCGAATTGATTGCCTGGAGCGAGTTTGAAGTCGTGCAGAACCGCCTGGCCGTGCGCTTGACGGAGTTGGCCTAGATGGAGCTGGAGAATCCAGCCCCGGAGGGGCGAACGAGGTTGGCTCAGCGCTTGAGCGCTGGAAGAAGTTGAAGAAATGATGCAAGTCCCGGAGGGACGACCCAAATGGAACTGACGCAGACAGAGTTGGCGCAGATCGAAATCACACAGACGCGGCCCATCTCGCGGCGCTTCTTTACGCTCGTCGTCGCTCGCCTGAAAATTGCCTGGCGTGCAGTTATTGGCCGGGCAAAAAGCAAGCGCAAGACGCTGGCCGTCCGCGAAACCACAGCTCTCGGCGACCGCCGCTTCGTCTCTGTTATCCAGTTCGAGCGCCAGCGCTTCCTGATCGGTTCCAGCCCTTCCTCGGTCACCCTGCTTTCCGAATTGCCGGACGAATCTGCCAGTGGCGAACGAAGCGGAAAAGAAAGCGAAAAAAGAAATTGATGTGGGCCTTTCCAAAACCGTTCTTAGGGAGCTTGTCCTTTAAAAGCTTTTGCCGCGTCGTGCTCTTGCTTTTAATCGCCGCCGCTCCGCTCTGGGCGCGTCCGCAGGCGGCGCCCGGCCTGTCTCTGCCTGGTCTTTTGCCCGGTCTCTCCGCGCCCGGCAGTTCCGCGTCCTGGAACATCGTCCTACTGCTTACCCTGCTGACGCTGATTCCCGCCATCGTGCTCTCGATGACGCCTTTCGTGCGCCTGCTGGTCGTTTTTCATTTTCTTCGCCAGGCGCTCGGCACCCAGACCACGCCCAGCAATCAAACCCTCATTGGACTCTCCCTAATTCTCACTTTCTTTCTCATGCAGCCGGTTGGCGCCGCCATTTATTCCGACGCCATCGTTCCCCTCGACGCCGGACACATAACCGCGATGGCCGCGCTTGATCGCTCCATCGTTCCGATGCGTCACTTCATGCTCAAGTACGCCCGCGAAAAAGATCTCGCGCTCTTCGTTGAACTGGCTCATGAGCCGCGTCCCGCCCGCCCTGAAGATCTCGGCATGCGCATCGTCGCGCCCGCCTATCTCCTCAGCGAACTGCAAGCCGGGTTTCGTATCGGCGCCGCCCTCTTCCTCCCCTTTCTGGTCATCGATCTGGTGACCGCCGCCATCACCACCTCGGTCGGCATGATGCAACTGCCCCCGGTCATCATCTCCACCCCGCTCAAGATTCTTTTGTTCGTCGTCGTCGACGGATGGAACCTGCTCATCGGTTCCCTGATGCGGAGTTTTGCCTGAAAGGCGCTTATGGGAACCGAACAAGTTGTCGCCCTGTTCCGCAATACGCTGCAGATGGCGCTGCTTATGGGCGCGCCGCTGCTCCTGATCGCAGTTTTCGTCAGCCTGCTGGTTAATATCGCGCAGGTGCTGACTTCCTTGCAGGATCAGACCCTCTCCACCGTTCCGCGTTTGGCGGCGGTGGCGGCGGCGGCCCTGCTGTTTTTTCCCTGGATGTTGCGCAAGCTGATGTTTTTCACCATCGGCCTGTGGTCCGACTTCCATCCCTTTGTCCGATGAGAGTTCTTGAAGTGTTCGCGAATAGCCGGCTGACTGCCGGTTGAGGTGATTGTGTTCCAGATGCCAATAGCGATTCCGTTTGCGATGCCGATCGAGCGCAGCCTGGCTGCCTGGATGATTGCCGGCTCGCGCGTCTCCGGCCTGCTCGTGGTTGCTCCTTTCCTCGGCAGCGCCGCCGTCCCGGCGCGCATCAAAATCGGTCTCGCTTTTCTTCTTACCCTATTCCTCGTGCCGCTGGTTCCTGCGACCCCGGCCCTTTCCCCTCCCGCGCTGGCCGTGCTTTTGCTCGGCGAATTTGCCATCGGGTTCCTCCTCGGATTCACCCTCCAACTCATCTTTGAAGCCGGACAGCTTGCCGGCCAGGTCTGTGGTGTCCAGATGGGGTATTCACTTGCCAGCGTCATCAATCCCGACAGCATGGCCGACTCCGCAGTGCTCTCCACCTTCTACGAACTGATTGTGCTCCTGCTCTTTATTCAGCTCAGCGTCCCGCACTGGCTGTTGCGCGGACTCGCACGCAGCTTCGACTATCTGCCGCCCGGTCATCTTTCTCTTACTTGGCCAGCGACGTCCGCGCTTTTTGAATTTGCCGCAGGCATGTGGGTCGCCGGCTTGCAGATCGCTGCGCCTGTGCTGGTCGCCAGCTTGTTTGCCGATGTCGCGCTCGGTTTTATCGGCAAAGCTTCGCCGCAATTGCCCGTCCTGTTTGTCGGGATATCACTCAAGAACCTGCTCGGCCTGGCGCTGTTGTGCAGCGCGGTTGGGTTCTGGCCGCGCTTCTTCGACGCCCGCTTCGGACGTGCCCTCGATGCCTCGGAAAGGATTTTGAGACTAGCGCACTGACAACTGGAAACTGACCTATGCCACAAGCCAACCAAACCGAACCGGCAACCCCGAGACGCCGCGAGAAAGCCCGAGAAAAAGGGCAGGTGGCCCGCAGCCGCGATCTTATCGGCGCCGCCTCCGGTATGGCCGCTACCTTCGTTCTGTTCTCCCTGATGTCGAGCTTTCCCCACGCCTGGGGCGGCTTCTTCCATGACTGCATCGAGGGCGCCGTCTCCGGCAATCTTCGCATGGACGCGCTGCCGCCTTTCCTCAATCACTCTGGACTGTTCGTGGCCACTGCCGCCGCGCTCGGTATGGGATGGATCGTGGCGCTCGGCTCCGCCCTCGCTCAGGGGGGCCTCGTCTTCGCTCCCACTTCGCTGCTGCCCACCGCTTCCCGCATCAGCCCCGCCGCCAAACTCGGCCAGCTCTTCTCCATCAGCGCGCTTCGCGGACTCATCAAGTCCCTGCTGCCCGCCGCGGCTGTCGCCTACCTCGGCGTCGGCTGCCTGCGTCGCGACTGGCCAGCGCTCATGTCGCTTTCGGCGCGCTCCTCCCGCGGCACGCTGGGCTTTGCCGCCGACCGCATCTTCGAAGTTGCCTGGAAATCCGCTCTCGTTCTTCTCGTCTGGGCCGTTCTCGACTACCTCTTCGAGCGCCAACACCTTTCGAGCGAACTGAAAATGAGCCGCCAGGAAATCGCCGACGAATACAAGGAATCGGAAGGCAATCCCGTCATCAAAGGCCGCATTCGACGCCTGCAGCGCCAAGTGCGCCGCCGCCGCATGCTGGACGACACCAAGCGCGCCAACGTCGTCATCACCAACCCCACCGAATACGCCATTGCGCTTGAGTACCGCCCCGATATGCCCGCGCCCGTCGTCGTCGCCAAGGGACGCAACCTGCTGGCCGCCCAGATCAAGGAAATCGCCCGCTGGGAGAACATTCCCATGGTCGAGAATCGGCCGCTGGCTCACGCCCTCTACCGCACCGTCGAAGTGGGACAAAGCATTCCCGCAAAACTCTACGCCGTCATTGCTGAAATTTTGGCTGCCGTCTACCGCGCCGAAGCTCGCGCCCTGGCCGCTGCCGCAGCCGCAAGAGGAGGCCGCCGCTAATGCCCGCTTCGACCGTCACTGCCGCCGCCCCCGCCCGCAACCCGTTCATCGAATGGATCGTTCCCATCGCGGCCGTCAGCCTGGTCTTCGTCATGCTCGTGCCGTTGCCGTCGATCGTCCTCGACCTTCTGCTCGCCACCAGCTTTGCCGCTTCCGTTCTGGTTCTGCTTTCCGCACTTCAGATCCTGCGCCCGGCGCAGTTTTCCGTGTTTCCCAGCCTGCTGCTTCTGCTCACGCTGTTCCGCCTGTCGCTCAACCTGGCCTCCAGCCGCCGCATTCTTCTCCACGGCAACGAAGGCGCCGGCGCCGCCGGACACGTCATCCAGGCTTTTGGACAATTCGTGGTTGGCGGTAACTACATTGTTGGATTCGTTCTCTTCATCGCCCTTATTGCCATCCAGTACATCGTCGTCAGCCACGGCGCCGTGCGCACCGCCGAAGTCACCGCCCGCTTTACCCTTGACGCCCTTCCCGGCAAGCAGATGGCAATCGACGCCGACCTCAATGCCGGACTGATCGACGAACATCAGGCGCGCGCGCGCCGCGAGCAAATTGCCCGCGAAGCGGAGTTCTACGGCGCCATGGACGGCGCCGCCCGCTTCAACCAGCGCGACTCCATCGCCACCATCCTCATCACTGGCATCAACATTCTCGCCGGCTTCCTTATCGGAGTCTTCCAACTTGACATACCTTTTCGCGAGGCGCTAAAAACCTATACCGTGCTCACCGTCGGCGATGGCCTGGTCACCATGATCCCCTCGCTTCTGGTCTCGATGGCCGGCGGCATGATCGTCACCCGCGCCTCCTCGAACGCCACCCTCTCCGTCGATCTTGGCACGCAACTGCTCTCCCGCCGCCGCTCCCTCCAAATCGCCGCCGGTGTCATGGTCGCCCTCGCTTGCATTCCCGGACTGCCGAAATTTTCCTTTCTCACCATCGCCGGCGTCGTTGCCTTGCTGGCGGCGCGGCTGCCCAAGATCAAAGATAAAGATGGCAGAGTCATAGACGCCGCCGTCGTCGAACCTGGCGCCCCGCCCGCTGAAAAAGACAAGAAAGCCGCCAAGTCCGACTCCATCGAAGACCTGCTCAAGCTCGACGAACTTTCTCTCGAAGTCGGCTATGCGCTTGTCAACCTGGTCGACGTCCAGCAAGGTGGACAACTCCTCGCCCGCGTCAAATCGCTGCGCAGCAGCCTCGCCTTACAACTCGGCTTTATCGTTCCGCCCATTCATATCACCGACAACGTTCGCCTCAAGCCGCGCGAATACGTCATCTCCCTGCGTGGCGTCGAAATCGCTCGCTGGGAAATGCTCGACGATAAGGTCCTTGCCATCAGCTCCGAGCTTAGCCCGCCCCCGCTGGCCGGAGTCCCCACCCGCGAGCCCGCTTTCGGCGTCGCCGCTCTCTGGATTTCCCCCGCCCTTGAGTCCCAGGCCCTGACCTCCGGCTATGCCGTCGTGGACCAGACTTCCGTCCTCTCCACCCACCTCGCCGAACTCATCCGTCAGCACGCCTACGAATTGCTTACCCGCCAGGAAACCAAGCGCCTGCTCGATCGCCTGAGTGAGAGCCATCCCAAGCTGGTGGAAGAACTGGTTCCAAAAATCCTCAGCCTTGGCGAAGTGCAAAAAGTCTTGCAGCAACTTCTGCGCGAGCAGGTTTCGGTTCGCGATCTCCCCACCATTCTCGAGGCCCTGCTCGATGCTTCCGCCATCAGCAAACATCCAGTCCTGCTGGTCGAAGCCGCCCGCCAGTCGCTCGGCCGCGCCCTGGTCCGCCCGCTGCTCTCCGACGATGGCGGCCTGCGCGTGCTGACGCTCGATCACAACATCGAAGAGGAGCTGAGCCGCGCTTTCAACCCGCAGGCGCCGTCCGCCACCAGCACCGGATTGCAGCCCTCCTTTGTCCGCCGCATTCTGGATGGCTTACGCACGCTTGCCGGAGATCAAGTCGCGCAGACCGCGCCCATCCTGCTCTGCTCCACCCCCGCGCGCTTTCATCTGCGGCGATTGCTCGAACCCTTTCTTCCCAAAGTTGTAGTGCTTTCTCCCTTGGAAATTCCTTCCATGATTCCAGTCCAGTCGCTAGGTGTAGTGCGATGAAAACGATGCGATGACCAGAAAGAACAAGAAAGCCGAACGACGAACAGCGAGAGCTAACAGCTAAAAGCTAAAAGCTAAAAGCTAAAAGCCAACGACTACCGACCGCCCTAACGAAAGCAGGCCAGCCCAATGACCAAACAAGCCGCCGAAGCCTATCAAACCGTCCAGACCGACGCCGAACGCGAGCGCGTCCTCATGGATCAGCTTCCCCAAGTCCGCTACATCGCCCGCCGCATTCACGAGCGGCTTCCCCGCCACGTGCCCTTCGAAGACCTGGTCCATGCCGGCGTCGTCGGACTCATCGACGCTCTCAACAAGTTCGATCAGTCCAAGCACGTGCAGTTCAGCTCCTACGCGAAATTTCGCATCCGCGGCGCCATCCTCGACAGTCTCCGCGAACTCGACTGGAGCCCGCGCGAATTACGCCGCAAAGGCCGCCTCGTCGATTCCACTTACTCCCAGCTTTCCGGCAAGCTCGGACGCGCGCCCACCGAAAATGAAATGGCCCAGGAGATGGGCATCAATCTACACGAACTGCAATCCCTGCTCGCCGAACTCGATGGCCTCGAACTCGGCAGCCTGCGCGTCGAGTCACCTCGCGACGGTAAAGAAGAAGATCTTACCGACTACGTCCCCTCGAAGCCCGAAGAAACGCCGTTCTTCCAGTGCCTCCGCTCGGAAATGAAACATCTTCTGGAGCAGGCCATTGCCGAATTGCCGGAAAAGGAACAACGTGTTCTCGCGCTTTACTACTACGAAGAACTCACCATGAAGGAAGTCGGAGCCACGCTCGGCATAGGCGAATCACGCGTTTCCCAGATTCATTCTCTCGCCATGGTTCGCCTGCGCGCCCGGCTCAACTTTCTCACCGAGCCAACCGCTCCCGGCGTTCGAGCGAAAGCTGCGGGTACCACCTAGTAACTCGCTTTCCGGTAGAGACGAGGCTTGTCTGGTGGCAGACGCGGCAAGCCGCGTGGCTACCGAACTTTTCAAAATGTTTATTCTTACCACCGACTCGAGGCCCCATGGAAAAAGTGCTCAACCAGCAGGAAATTGATGACATGGTACGGGTGGCGCGCTCCGGCAATAGCGCCGCCAGTTCCACCGGCCCGGTCGTCCAACCCTGGGACATCCGCCAGGCCGGTCAGATTGGAAGCGAGCAGTTGCGCGCCATCAACCAGCTTCACGAACTTTTTGCCCGCAGTCTCACCACCTCCGTCGGCGGCTACCTGCGCATCGTCTTCGACTGCAGCCTGGTTTCCGCGGAGCATCTCACCTACCGCGAGTTCATGCAGAGCATCCCGGAAAAAACCTACCTCGCGTCCTGCGATCTGGCCCCGGTCGGCGCCACCGCTGTGCTCCAGCTCGATCTCGCCATCGCTTTCCCCATCATCGACGTCATGCTTGGAGGTGAAGGCAAGGACAGCGAAATTGCCCGCGACATCACCGAGATCGAAGAACAGGTTCTCGAAGGAATCGTCCGCATCATGTGCCGGGAGCTGCAAACCAGCTGGGGTGCGATTGCGCTCGAATTTAATTTCGGCCAGCGCCAGCGCTTTCTGCAAACCCAGCACCTGATGCCTCCCGAAGAAAAAAATCTTTGCCTCAGTTTCGAAATCAAAATGTCGGAAACCTGCGGTACCCTCAACCTCGCCATCCCCGCCGTGGTTTCCAATGCCTTGCTCAGAAAGATTTCCGCCGACTTCAGCTATCAGCGCCGCCGCAGCCCCGTTGAGGCCCGCCTTCAAATTCAGAAAAAACTGCTCAACTGCTTCTTCCCCGTCGAACTTTCCATGCCGGGCCTGCAAGTGCCTTTGGAAAGCCTTTCCGGACTCGCTCCCGGCCACTTGCTTCCTTTTCCCGTGAACGCCTCTACTCCGGCCGTCATGCTGGTCGACGATGTTCGGCTGTGCTCAGCCACTCCGGTGCGCGTCAACAACCGCCGCGCCGCCCGCGTCCTCTCTCTCGAAGCCCCGCTTCCAGCCGCAGGTGAACTATGACTGGCGAACCTATGACTGGAGAAATATGACTGACGCTTCCGACGCAACCACCCAAAACCCGGCCCCCGAACTTCGCACCGAACTTCGCAATTGGTGCGAAGCTTGGAAAACGTGTCTCCAAAATGTGCTCTCCCAGGTTTCCGGACAACCCGCCCCCTTCGAGATTTCTTCCGAGCCCCTGCCCACCGCCGATTCTGACGCGTGGTACACGGTTGTCGCTGGAGGTGCCGTACATGGCGAGATGACGTTGCGTCTGCCCGCTGCCTCCGGCACCAGCCTTGCGCAGAAATTCCTGGGCGAAACCGAGCCCGCCGCTGCAGGCATCGCCGCTGACCGCATCACTCCTGATAACAAGGAAGCCCTGGAAGAACTTCTGCGGCAGATCGCCGGCCTAGCCGCCACCGCACTGGCCGCTGTCACAGGCGGTGAAGTTCAGCTTCATCTCTCCGCCGCCGCCGCCCCCTCCTGGTCCTCGGACGTCATCGTCTGCCTCCAGACCCGCGACGAAGCTGGTGCCTCCATCATCATCGAAATTCAAATCAGCCCCGCCCTCGCCGCCGAGCTTCAGCCGCGAGTGCAGGCCGCGTCACCCCCGCAAACATCGGCACAATCATCGGCCCCACCCGCGCCTCCCTCCTTGAACGTGCCCCCGCCCGCCTCCAGTTACCGCCGCCTCATGGATGTCGGCCTCGGCGTCAAACTCCGCTTTGGCACCCGCAATATGCGGCTGCGCGATGTGCTCGCCCTCTGTGCCGGAATCGTCGTCGAACTTGATAACCCTCTTCATTCACCGGTGGATCTCCTGCTCGACGGACGCCTCATCGCCCAGGGCGAAGTCGTGGTCGTCGACGGCAAATACGGATTGCGTGTTACCGACGTTGTCGATCCCACTCCTGCCGCGGGATCTCTTGTCTGATCCCTTATCGCTTGTCATTCCAAGCGAAGCAAAAGGATATGCACTTCGTGCTTAAGAATAATTTTTGTCTAAGAAGGATTGCCCTATGCCACATTTCTTCAAGCCGATAACATGGTCCGCCAATTGGATCAAGCGCCACAACCTTGAATCCTCCGATCCCCCGTGCGCGCTCGTCAACTGCTCCCGCCCGCAATCGCTCTGGCAGCGCCTCCGCCCCCGCCCCAGCGGAACCTTCCTTCAGGGCGTCTTCTATTGCCAGCCCCAATGCCTGGAAACCGCCCTCATCAACCAACTCTCTCGCCTTCGCGTGATGGCTCCATCGCCGCAGTCCCCCAACCGCATTCCCCTCGGCCTCCTCATGGTCGCCCGCGGCAAGCTCACCCACATCGAAGTCCGCGCCGCCCTCGAAGCCCAGCGTCGCGCCCGTTACGGAAAAATCGGGGAGTGGATCGAAAAACTTGGCTTTGCCACCGAACACGAAGTCACTGCCGCCCTTGCTCTGCAATGGGGATGTCCCGTCGCCTCTTTCTTCGATCCTTCCGTTATCCATTTTCCGGGCAGCATTCCCCTTCCCATCCTCGAAGCCTTTCAGATGCTCCCCTTCAACTACGCTGCCGCCACCAAAACCCTCTATCTCGCCTTTGGAGAACGCGTCGACCACGCCGCTCTCTATGCCATCGAAAAAATTCTCGATTGCCGCACCCAGCCCTGCGTTGCCGGACGCAAAACTATTGCCCGCCAACTCGAGTCCATGCGCCAAATCCCCCGCCCCAGCGACGTAGAATTCGGACCCATGAAGGACCTGGCAGAAATGGCAAAAATCGCCTCCAGTTACACCGCCAGACTAAGTCCGGAAGCAGTCCGCCTCAGCCGCATCGGGCGTTTCATCTGGCTCCGCCTCGATGTCCGGACCGACATTCGTTCCAAAATTCGCTCCATCACCACCAACCTCGTCTTCCGCCTGTCCACCGAATCCTCCCGCCCCCTCCCCTTCACGCTCCCCTTTCGCCAACTAAACTCTGCGGCCCCACCCCAAACCACCTAGAAAATGGCTCGTGTGGGGACGGAGCTCTGCCCGGTCCAGCCGAGCAAAGCTCGGCAGCACCACGCCCATCTGCAACAACAAGATGCGCCGCAACCGCACACGGAAATTGTCTTCCGAGAAAGCAACGACTTTGGGGAAGGGCACAACTTCAGGTGTTCAGTCTCATGACATCCTTTACACAACGTTATCAGGACATGCTTTACACTCGGCCCGAGCGAAGCAAGGGCAAGAAGGTAAAGGCAGCCCCAGCTTGGCAGAGGGCAAATGCCGTGGATCACGATGGATGTCGAG